>CAZGUH010000053.1:0-23363 GCA_964529005.1 uncultured Ilumatobacteraceae bacterium
AGGGCTTTGCAGGCCCTTGCCTAAGCCACTCGGCCACGTCGCCAGGAGCTGGCCCATGGGCCGGCACCGAGGGATGCACGATAGCCGCTCGTAACGTCAGGACGATGATCGGGACGATCGACCTCGACTCCGTGCGTGCCCGCACACCCGGCTGCGAGCACGTGACGCACCTCAACAACGCCGGCGCCGCGCTGCCGCCGCACGTCGTCGTGGACACCGTCGTCGGCCACCTCCAGCGCGAGGCCAGCATCGGCGCCTACGAAGCCGAAGCGCAGGCGCGACCCGCGCTCGACCAGGTGTACCACTCGCTGGCCGGGCTGCTCGGTTGCGAACCCTCGGAGATCTCGCTGTTCGGCAGCGCCACGCGAGCATGGGTGACCGCCTTCTCCGGCATCCCGTTCCGGCGCGGCGACCGCATCCTCACCGGCCGCGCCGAGTACGCGAGCAACGCCCTCATGATGTTGCGGCTCGCGGAGACGACCGGCGTCGTGATCGACGTCGTCGACGACGACGAGACGGGGCAGATCGACGTCGCCGAACTCGAACGCAAGCTCGACGGCGACGTGCGCCTGATCGCCCTCACCCACGTCCCCACCGGAAGCGGGCTGATCAACCCCGCCGAGGACGTCGGCCGGCTCGCCCGGGACGCGGGCGCGTGGTACCTGCTCGACGCCTGCCAGTCGGTCGGACAGCTGCCGCTCGACGTCGACCGCATCGGCTGCGACATCCTCTCGGCTGCTGGGCGCAAGTTCCTGCGGGGCCCGCGTGGCACCGGCTTCCTGTACGTGCGATCCGGCCGGCGCGACGAGCTGCGCCCGCCCGTGATCGACATGCACGCCGCCACGTGGACCTCACCGACCACGTACGAGCTCCAGCCCGACGGGCGGCGGTACGAGGAGTGGGAATCCAGTCCCGCGCTGCGACTCGGGCTCGGCGCAGCGGTCGACGACGCGCAGGCGATCGGCATCGAGGCGATCAGCGCGCGGGCGTTGGCGCTCGCCGAGCGGCTGCGCCAGCGCCTGAGCGCCATCGAGCGCGTCACGGTGCACGACAAGGGAGCCCGCCGGGCGGCGATCGTGACGTTCTCCATCCGGGGAATCCCGGCGGCCGAGGTGTCCGCACGCCTGCGCACAGAGCACCGCATCAACACCTCGGTCACCGCTGTCACGAGCGCGCAGTTCGATCTGCCAGCTCGTGGATTGTCCGACCTCGTGCGGGCGTCGCCGCACTACTACAACACCGACGCCGAGGTCGACGCGTTGGCCGACGCCGTCGAACGACTCACGTGAGCGGTCGAGCCGCAGGGCGGATCGCACACCCTTTGCCCACACGCGTGCGGCTGCGTCGCTTGGGGGTGGCGATGCCGATGCTG
Source organism: uncultured Ilumatobacteraceae bacterium (assembly GCA_964529005.1). GTDB lineage: Bacteria > Actinomycetota > Acidimicrobiia > Acidimicrobiales > Ilumatobacteraceae > CAZGUH01. Next base: position 1,373 of record CAZGUH010000053.1, read on the forward strand.
GCGGTCGGGGTGACGTGCATGGTGCGCGCCGACATCGGTGTCGCGCCGTTCGACGTGTTGAACACCGGCGTCAACGAGTCGATCGGCATCCCGCTCGGCCTCGCCTACCTGATCGACTGCTGTCTGTTCTTCGCCCTCGGCGCCGCCCTCGGATCGCCCCCGGGATGGGCGAGCGTGGCGGGCGCGGTGGTCATCTCTGCCCTGCTTCAACCGGCGCTCGCACTCGCTCCCGAACCCGAGGCGATGGCGCCGCGCATCGTCCTGTACGCCGCCGGGCTGCTGGTCGTCGCGCTCGCCATCTGTCTCGTGATCACCACGGACATGGGGCCAGGACCGAGCGAAGTGATGATGCTCGGGCTCGCCAGGCACGGCGTGCCGCTGGTCGTCGCTCGGTGGATCGCCGACGGCACACCCTTTCTGATCGGCGCTGTCATCGGAGGCGCGCTCGGCGCCGGCACCGTCGTGTTCGTCATCGGGATGGGCCCGATGGTCGCGGCGGGCTTGCGGTGGCTGGGCTACACACCTCCGGCGCGGCCGATCGCGAAGGGGCCGCTGATCGTCGACGAGCGGTAGCTACCCGAGCAACGTCTGCGCGGCCCGGGTCGGCGTCATCGTCCCGGCTCGAACGGCATCCTCGATCGCGCCGACCTGCGCGCGCACGTGCGGATCGGACCGGAAGCGGGCGAGCACGTGCTGCTCGATCATCGCCCACATCCACTGCACCTGCTGTCGCTGACGCTTCGCGATGAAGCCCCCTGTGCGCTCGAGCGTCGCCCGGTGTGCCTGGACCTGCTCCCAGAAGCGGTCGAGCCCACGGCGCTCGAGCGCGCTGCACGTCACGACCGGCGGGATCCACGCCGGATCGACCGGCTCCATCAGGTGCAGCGCGTCGGCCAGCTCCCGCGCCGCGGCCGCGGCCTCGCGCTCGTAGGCTCCGTCGGCCTTGTTCACCGCCAGCACGTCGGCGAGCTCGAGCACGCCCTTCTTGATGCCCTGGAGCGAATCGCCCGTGCGGGCCAGCATCAGCACGCAGAACGTGTCGACCATGTTGGCGACCGCGGTCTCGGACTGGCCGACGCCGACGGTCTCGACGAGCACCACGTCGTAGCCGGCCGCCTCGACGACGACGATCGACTCTCGCGTCGAGCGGGCCACGCCGCCCAGGGTGCCCGCCGACGGCGAGGGACGGATGAACGCCGATGCCGACGCCGACAGCGCGGCCATGCGGGTCTTGTCGCCGAGGATGCTTCCCCCCGTGCGCGTCGAGCTCGGGTCGACCGCCAGCACCGCGACGCGGCGCCCCTCCTCCACGAGCGTGATCCCCAGCGCGTCGATGAACGTCGACTTGCCGACCCCGGGCACGCCGGTGATCCCGAGCCGGTGCGACGCGCCGGCGTGCGGCAACAGCCGGGCGAGCAAGTCCTGCGCCAGCTCCTGGTGATCCGGGCGCGTGCTCTCGACGAGCGTGATCGCTCGACCGAGGTAGCTGCGGTTGCCAGCGAGGACGCCCTCGGTGTAGGCGTCGAGGTCGATCTGGCGTGTGGGCACCGGCGACCGGCCGGCGCTCAGTGCGGGGCTCCGAGGCGCCGCTCGAGCTGGTCGAGCAGGTCGGCCGCGGCCTCGCTGATCACGGTGCCCGGCGGGAAGATCGCCGCCGCGCCGGCTGCGCGCAACGCGTCGAAATCCTGCGGCGGGATGACGCCCCCGGCGACGATGAGGATGTCGTCGCGCCCGTGCGCCACCAGCGCTTCGCGCAGCGCCGGCACCAAGGTGAGGTGGCCGGCTGCGAGCGACGACGCGCCGATGATGTGCACGTCGGCTTCGACCGCCTGCTGTGCGACTTCCTCGGGCGTCTGGAACAGCGGTCCGACGTCGACGTCGAAACCCAGGTCGGCGAACGCGGTGGCGATGATCTTCTGCCCGCGGTCGTGGCCGTCCTGGCCCATCTTGGCCACGAGCACGCGCGGCCGGCGCCCGTAGCGCTCGGCGAACTCGTCGGTGCGCGCCCGGACCTTGTCGACCAGGCTGTTCTCGTCGTTGCCGATCTCGCTCCGGTACACACCGGAGATCGTACGGACCACGGCCGTGTGGCGGCCGTACACCTTCTCGAGCGCGGCGCTGATCTCCCCCACCGATGCGTGCGCGCGAGCGGCGTCGACCGACAGCTTCAACAGGTTCTGGTCGAGGCCAGGGCCGCGGGCGCCGTCCTGCGCAGCCTGCGCCGCGGCGGTCAGCCGATCGAGTGCCGCCTGGCATGCCGCCTCGTCCCGCTCCGCGCGCAGCCGTTGCAGCTTGGCCAACTGGGCAGCGCGCACCGCCGAGTTGTCGACCTTGAGCACGTCGATCTGCTCCTCGCCGTCGACCAGCGGATCGAGGCGGTACTTGTTGACGCCGACGACCGGCTGGCGCGCGGAATCGATGCGCGCCTGCGTGCGGGCGGCCGCCTCCTCGATGCGCAGCTTCGGCAAGCCTTCTTCGATCGCGCGGGTCATGCCGCCGGCGGCCTCGACCTCGGCGATGTGGGCCCACGCCTTGCGGGCAAGGTCGTACGTCAGCCGTTCGACGTAGTAGCTGCCGCCCCACGGGTCGATGACGCGGCACGTTCCCGACTCCTGCTGGAGGAACAGCTGCGTGTTGCGGGCGATGCGGGCGCTGAAGTCCGACGGCAGCGCGAGGGCCTCGTCGAGCGCGTTCGTGTGCAGCGACTGGGTGTGGCCCTGCGTCGCGGCCATCGCCTCGATCGCGGTCCGCATCACGTTGTTGTAGACGTCCTGCGCGGTGAGCGACCACCCCGACGTCTGGCTGTGCGTCCGCAGCGACAGCGACTTGTCGCTCTTCGGGTCGAACTGCTTGATCAGCTTGGCCCACAACAGCCGGGCGGCGCGCAGCTTGGCGACCTCCATGAAGAAGTTCATGCCGATCGCCCAGAAGAACGACAGCCGGGGCGCGAAGCGGTCGATGTCGAGTCCGGCGCCGAGACCCGCGCGCACGTACTCGACGCCGTCGGCGAGCGTGTACGCCAACTCGAGGTCGGCCGTCGCTCCCGCTTCCTGCATGTGGTAACCGGAGATCGAGATCGAGTTGAACTTCGGCATCTCCTGCGAGGTGAAGGCGAAGATGTCGGAGATGATCCGCATCGACGGACCCGGCGGGTAGATGTACGTGTTGCGGACCATGAACTCTTTGAGCACGTCGTTCTGGATCGTGCCCGCGAGCTGAGCCGGCTTCACGCCCTGCTCCTCGGCAGCGAGGATGTACAACGCCAGCACGGGCAGCACCGCGCCGTTCATCGTCATCGACACGCTCATCTCGCCGAGCGGGATGCCGTCGAACAGCTGGCGCATGTCGAGGATCGAGTCGATGGCCACGCCGGCCATGCCGACGTCGCCGACGACGCGGGGATGGTCGCTGTCGTAGCCGCGGTGCGTCGCCAGGTCGAACGCCACCGACAGACCCTTCTGCCCGGCGGCGAGGTTGCGGCGATAAAAGGCGTTCGAGTCCTCGGCCGTCGAGAAGCCCGCGTACTGGCGGATCGTCCACGGTTGGTTGACGTACATCGTCGGATAGGGGCCGCGCAGGAACGGGGCCAAGCCCGGGTAGGTCTCGAGGAAATCGAGGCCGGCGAGGTCGTCGACGCCGTAGAGCGGCTTGACCCCGATGCCCTCGGGGGTCTCCCACACCGGGCCGTCGGCGCCGCGTGACGCCGCCGGGCGCGCCGCCGTGCTGTCGTCGAGCGGGATGTCGGCGAAGTTCGGGATCATTGCGCCACCTCCGTCGCGTCAGCAGAGCCGACGAGCAGATCGAGAGCTCGGGTCACGACGTCGAGCACGTCGCAGCCGACGAAGACGAACTCGTCGACGCCGGCGGCACGCCACGCGGGTTCGTTGTCGCCGGGTTGGCCGGCGAGGTACACGCGCTCGGCCCCCGCGGCACGCAGCGCCTCGGCCGTCGCCGCAGCGCTCTCGGCGTAGACCGCGTCGCTCGAACAGATGCAGGCGATGCGCGCCCCGCTCGCGCGGAACGCATCCGCGACGGTGGACGTCTCCGTGAGAGCGGGCTCCGGCGCTGTGACGGCGCGGATGCCCCCGACCTCGAAGAGGTTCTTGGCGAACGTCGCCCGAGCCGTGTGGACCGCGATCGCACCGAGGGTGGCGAGGAACACGGTGGGCCGCTGCGCCGCGGCGTCGGCGCGGCGTCGCTGGTGCTCGAACGGAGCGGCATACCGCGCCGGTGCGAGCCGCGGAAACCGCGTGGCGCCATCGCCAGACCTTGTCGAACCGGAGGGGGCGGGCGGCGGCGGTGGCTCGTCGATGTTGGGGAACTCCGACAGGCCGGTGAGCGGGCGTGAGCGGCGGGCGATCGCCCGGTCGCGCGCCGAGCGTGTGGCGGCGATGCGCGCCGAGATCTCGCCGCTGTCGAGCGCTGCGACGAAGCCTCCCGCGCGTTCGATCTCCTGGAGCCTCGTCCACGCTGCGGCAGCGAGCTCGCTGGTCAACCGCTCGACGTACCACGATCCACCGGCGGCGTCGGCGACGCGAGCGACGTTCGATTCGTCGACGAGCAACACCTGCGTGTTGCGCGCCAATCGCCGGCCGAGCACCGAGCCGCCTTCGACCAGAAGGTCGTCGAACGGAGCGATGGTCACCGCGTCGGCGCCGCCCACACCGGCGGCAAAGGCGGCCGTCGTGCCGCGCAGCAAGTTGACCCACGGGTCGTAGGTGGTCCACATCGCGGCCGAGCTGACCGCGTGCTGCACCTGCCGCCCGGACTCGGCGGTCGCCCCGGCGACGCTCGCCACGCGCGCCCACAGCACCCGCGCCGCGCGGAACTTGGCGATCGTCGAGAACTGATCGGCGGTGGCGGCGAGGCGGACCTCGAGTTGGCGGAACGCCGCATCGATCCCGACACCGGCGGCGGTGAGGGCACGCACGTACTCGATGCCCATCGCCGTCGCGCCGGCGAGCTCGTCGGCGTCGGAGGCCCCGGCGTCGTGCAGCCGAGCGCCGTCGACCACGATCGTCCGCACATGCGGGAAGTCCGCTGCCATGCGGGCCGCGAGGCTCGATGCGGCCGCCAGATCGTCGGCGACCGGGGTCGTGCCGCCGCTCGCCGCGTAGGCGCCGATCGGGTCGGCCCCGAGCACTCCCGACGCCGATCCCGCCGCGACGTTGCGACGCGCCCACAAGCCGACCAGCGCCTCGGCCGCCGCGCGCCAGCGCGCCCCCGCATCGAGCGCAATCCCGACCAGGTCGAGGTAGACCCCGCTGAGCGTCGCGTCGAGGATCGCCGGCAGGTCCGACCCCGCGTCGGCGCGGGTGAGGTCGACGAGGATCGACGTCGCGCCGCGCTCGAGCTCGGTGATCACCGCCGCGCTGGCGGCAGGGCCGGCGAGGATGCGCTGGCGAACGTCCCAGCTGCCCGGCGTCGAGCGGCCACCGCGCACGTACGGCGCCACCCCGGGCGCGGCTCCCGCCGACGACGTCGACGGAGCCGGCAACGACTCGACGTCAGCGGCGGTGTAGAGCGGTTGGACGGCGATGCCCTCGTCGGTGGTGGAGACGAGCTTGCGCTGGATCGCCGCATCGATCTCGGCGGGGGTCGGCGCGCCGCCCTTGAGCAATACCTTCCCGACCTGTTCGATCCACTGATCGCGCGTGACCGGCGGGAACTCGCCGGCCAGCACGAGGTCGCCTGTCGCAGGGTCGGTGCTCGTGGACATCGGCATCATGGTAGGGACCACCCGGAAATCGGGGACAATCGGAGGCTCCCTCAGTTCGCCGGCCGATCCCCCGCCGGCCGGACGCGTGCCAGCAGCCGAGCCGGCCAGTCGCCCGTCACTGCGATCGCATCGATGCCGTCGTGCTCACGCAACCAGGCGAGGTTCTCGTTGTGCATAGGCTCGGTGGCGTCGAAGCGGTTGAGCAGGACGTGCACCGCGGCGTCGGTCTCCGACGCCAGCGCGGCCACCGACAGCCGCACCGCGTTGATCGTCCCGAGGCCCGCATCGGCGACGAGGGCGACGGCGTCGGGGCCCAGGGCGGCGACCAGCTGCGCGCTGTCCGCATCGTGGGCGACGGGCGATCGCACGCCTCCGACGGTCTCGACGAGCCCGAGGTCGAGCGCGGGCGACGGCCACGCGCACCCGCCGAGGAGGTCGTTCAGCAGCAGCGGCGAGCGCTCGGGCGCGAGCCGCTCGACCGCCATCGGCGGCGCCAGCGGGACCGGGTACCAGCGATCCGTCGGGCAGACCGCCGAGGGTGTCTCGCCCGTGGCAGCGGCCAGCACCTCGGCATCGGTGGGCGAACCGTCGGCGGGGTCGAACGACTGCACCGGCTTGCGCGCGGCGACGGACAGACCGCTGGCGCGCGCGGCGGCGAGCAGACGATGGGCGACCCACGTCTTGCCGACGTCGGTGGCCGTGCCCGCGATCGCCAGCAGCAGGCGGGGGCGCGCCACGTCAGCTCGCTCTGATCTCGTCCAAGCAGCGCGCCAGCAGATCGAGCTGGTCGTCGGTGTGCGCAGCCGACAGCGCGACGCGCAGGCGCGATGTGCCGGGCGGCACGGTCGGCGGCCGGATCGCCGGCACGAAGGCCCCCCGTTCCAGCAGCAGCGCGGCCGCAGCGAGCGCCGCCTCCTCCTCGCCGAGCACCACCGGGACCACCGGCGACGGATGCCCCGGCGCGATGCGGTCGATGTTGGCCCGCAGGCGCCCGCGCAGCTCGTCGCCTTCGGCGCTGCGCACGACCCGCACGGCGGCGAGCGCCGCCGCGGTGTCGCCCGGCGACGGCGCGGTGGTGAAGATGAACGGCCGGGATCGGTTGATCAGCAGGTCGATCATTGCTGCTGGGCCGGCGACGAAGCCGCCGAGCGCGCCGAGCGTCTTCGACAACGTTCCGACGCGCAGCACCTCGAGCCCGTCGACGGTGGGAACGTCGTGGGGGCCGAGGACGGCGTGCGCCTCGTCCAAGACCAACAGCGCGCCGTCGGCGGCGCACAGTGCGCACAGCTCGTCGAGCCGGGCGATGTCGCCGTCCATCGAGAACACGGTGTCGGTGACGACGATCCGGCGGCGGTCGCGTGGCGACGCGGCCAGCAGCGACGCCAGGTGGTCGACGTCGTTGTGGTGGTAGACGGCGATCGGCGCGCGGCTCAGCCGGCAGCCGTCGATGATCGACGCGTGGTTCAGCTCGTCGCTGAAGATCGTGACATCCGGGCCGCCGAGCACGCTGAGCGTCCCGATGTTCGCGGCGAAGCCGGTCGGGAACAGCAGCGCGCGCTCGGTGCGCTTCCACGCTGCGAGCTCGTCCTCCAACTCGTGGTGGATCGGCCGCGAGCCGACGATCAGCCGCGACGCGGTGCTGCCGGTGCCCCACCGGTCGATCGCGCCGTGCGCCGCGGCGACGACAGCGGGATGGGTCGTGAGGCCGAGGTAGTCGTTGGAGGCGAACGAGACGACGTCCGTGCCGGCGAGCGCTCCGGCAGGACCCCAAGCGTCGAACGGGCGCAAGAAGCGCCACCGGCCAGCGGCGCGCACGGCGTCGAGCTGATCTTCCGCCCATGACGCCCAGCTCACGCCTGCGTCTCCCGTGCGGTCGCGGTCACGGAGCGCCCCGCGGGTCGGAACAGACGTCGTCGATCGCTGCCGCCAGCGTGTCGATGATGCGCACGATCTCGTCGGCGGTCGTCGTCAGCGGCGGAACGAGGATCACGCTCGCGCCGAGCGAGCGGGCGAGGACGCCGCGGCGGGTCATCGCGGCGGCGACGCGGCGCGGCCGCAAAGCGTCGTCGTCGCGCCCGCCTGTGGTGTCGATGTCGACCGCGCACAGCAGGCCGACGAGGCGGATGTCGGTGACGCAGGAGCGCGGCGCGATCCGCTGGTTCAACAACGCGCCCATCTCCGCCGAGCGCGCGCGAACGTTGGCGAGCACCTCCCACTCGTCGAACAGCTGGAGGTGGCGCAGCGCCACCGCGGCGGCGAGCGCGTTCCCGCCGTACGAGTGGCCGTGGTACAGCGTCCGTTCCGAGAGATCGGGGCCGAGGAACGCGTCGAACACCCGCCCGCTGGCGACCGTCGCCGACATCGGCAGGTACCCGCCGGTGATGCCCTTGCCGAGCGTCATCAGGTCCGGGCGCAGGCCGCACTGCTCGCTGGCGAACATCGTTCCGGTGCGACCGAAGCCGGTGGCGACCTCGTCGCAGATCAGCAACACGTCCGCCGATCGGCAGGCATCGGCGAGTTCGGCGAAGCGCTCCGCGGGCGCGTGGGCCATGCCCGAGGCGCCCTGCACGAGCGGCTCGACGACCACCGCCGCCAGCTCGCCGGCGTGCTCGGCGATCATCGAGGCAGCGACCGAGAAGCACGCTGGATCGTCGAAGCCGGGCGCCCGCAGAACCGGGAAGCGCAGCGGCTCGAAGACGTCGGCGCCGAAGCCGCCGCTGCCGATCGACAGGCTCCCGATCGTGTCGCCGTGATACGCGCCGCCGAATGCCAGGTAACGCGTGCGGCCGGGATCGCCCTGGTTCGTCCAGAACTGGAACGCGATCTTGATCGCCTGCTCCACGGCCGCGGCGCCGTCCGACGCGTACAGGACGTGCGGCGAATCGACCGGCACCCGCCGCGCCAACGCCTCGGTGAACTCGATGACCGTGCGGCTGCCGTTGCCCAGCATCGTCGTATGCGCGACGCGCCCGACTTGGTCGATCAGCGCGGCATCGAGCTCGGGCACCCGGTGGCCGAGCGTGTTCAACCACAACGAGGAGATCGCGTCGAGATAGCGCTTGCCGTCGACGTCGATCAGCTCGCGACCCTCGGCGCGCTCGACGATCACCGGTGCGTTGTCGGCATAGCACGACATCTGGGTGAAGCCGTGCCAGACGACCGCGGCGTCGCGCTCTACCCAACTCTGGCACTCGTGCTCAGCCACCCTCGTACCCTGGCAGCCCGACGCGGCTCCGTGCGAGTCCGACGCCTCGGCGACGGTTTGACCGCGAGCGGGCCGAGGGTGGAAGGTGTCGCATGCGCGATGCGACGTCCACCGCGGGCAGCTCTGCTCCGATCCGCCACGACTGGACCACCGATCAGGTCCTCGCCGTCCTCGAGCGGCCGTTCCACGATCTCGTCGCCGACGCGCATCACGCCCACCGCGCCCACTTCGATCCGCACGTCGTGGAGGGCGCGATGCTGCTGTCGATCAAGACCGGCGCGTGCCCAGAGGATTGCTCCTACTGCCCGCAGTCGGCCCGCTACGACACGGGTCTCGAGCCGCAGCGGCTGATGTCGACCGACGCCATCGTGGCCGCGGCGCAGAAGGCGAAGGACGCCGGGGCGACGCGCTTCTGCATGGGCGCCGCGTGGCGCTCGCCCAACGACCGCCAGGTCGGCCAAGTGGCCGAGGCCGTAACGGCCGTCGCCGCGCTGGGCCTCGAGACGTGCGCGACGCTCGGCATGCTGAGCCCCGATCAGGCCGAGCGGCTCGCCGAGGCGGGCCTCGACTACTACAACCACAACCTCGACACCTCGCCGGAGTTCTACGGCAACGTCATCACGACCCGCACCTACGCCGACCGGCTCGACACGCTGGCCAACGTGCGCGCAGCGCAGATCAAGGTCTGCTGCGGCGGCATCCTCGGCCTCGGGGAGGGCCGCCGCGACCGGGCGGCGATGATCGCGCAGCTGGCACAGATGTCACCTCACCCCGAGAGCGTGCCGGTCAACATCTTGAACCAGGTCGAAGGCACGCCGTTGCACGGCCTCGACCCCGTCGACCCGTTGGAGCTGGTGCGCACGATCGCGGCGGCCCGCCTCGTCATGCCGGGCTCGGTCGTGCGCCTGTCGGCAGGACGCACGCAGATGAGCGACGAGCTCCAGGCGCTGTGCTTCCACGTCGGCGCGAACAGCATCTTCATGGGCGACACGCTGTTGACGACGGACAATCCGGGCGACGACCACGACGGCGACCTGCTCGCCCGCCTGGACACCACCGTCGCCGCCAATCCCGTCCTGAGCTGACAGCGTCGGCGCGCCCTGCCCCGGCGTCAGGGGCCGTCGACGCCGCCGGCGCGGGTGTCGAGCTTGCGGACCGGGGTCACGGACACGAACTGCTGGCCCGCGCCGCTCGCGAACGACCCCTGGATGTCGACGATCAGCTGGGTCGCCACCGACGTGTACACGCAGAACTGGCCGTTGCTGTCGAGCTGCACGACGGCGAGGTTCGCCGCGGTGTCGTTGGGCACGACGTTGATGTTGCTGTAGGGCTGCATGCCGGGCTGCATCGTCGAGCACGGGCCAGCGGTGGCGTAGCCCGTCGCCGACGCCTCGGCGAGAGTCAGGTTGACCACGGCGGCCGACGCCCCTGCGGGACCCTGGATCCGCGTGATCGACCCCGCGCTGCGACGCACGCCGCACGCCTTCTGCCCGCCGGGCTCGGTGTAGCAGAGGCGGGTGTCGGCGAGCCGCTTCTGCGGCAGCGACGTGTACGACCACCCGCCCGCGCTCGCCGGGGCGAACACGCCGAGGACGTCGACGATGCTGTGGGTCGAGGCGCTGGTGTAGGTGCAGAACGATGCCGGGTCGGCGTTGTCGATCGGGACCATCCCCAGGTTGGCGACGGTCTGGCCGGCGACGAAGTTCACGTTCGAGCGCGTCTGCTCGCCTGGGCTCAGCGCGCCGCATGCATCGGCGGTCAGGTATCCGGTGGCCTGCGCCCCCGTGACCGTCAGGTTGGCGAGCACGGCGGTCGCGCCCCCGCCACCATCGCCGGAGGCCGCAGCATCGTGTGCGTCCCCGGCGGCACCGGCGCCGCCTTCGTGCACGCGCCCGCAGGGGTGCAATAGCCCAGGGTGCGCGTGTCGGCGATGCGCTGTGGGCCGGCCATCGTGAACAGGCGGCCCTTCGAGCCCGCCTTGTCCGGCGGGAGCAGGAATCCCTGCACGTCGACGATCACGTGGGTCGCCGTCGAGATGTAGATGCAGAACCGCCCGGCGGTGTCGACCGGGACCATGGCGACGTTGGCGGTCGTCTCGCCCTTGGCGAAGTTGCCGTTCGACCACTGCCGGATGCCGCCCGAGACGGCGCCGCAGGACTCGGCGGTCAGGTAACCCTCGCCGGTGGCTTCGTTGGCGGTGATGTTGACCAGCGCCGCGGTCGCGCCGGCGGGAGCGCCGGTCTCGACCTGGAGCCGCCATCCGCCGGCGGGCATCGTCCCGGGGGTGCACAGCACCGTCGTCTTCCCCGTGTTGAGCGCCGCGTCGGCGCAGAACCGGGGACCGGTGGTGTTGCGGGCGGCGATCGCGCGCGCCTGGTCGGGCGTGCCGCGGAACTCGAAGTGCATCGGATCGCGCAGCACGCTGGTCTTGCTCTGCTGCGGCGTGGCGCATCCGCCGCCGCTCCAGCCGTAGCCGCCCCAGTACAGGCCCCAGCGCTCGGCGACCTGGACGACCCACTGCGGGATGTCGGTCGCCATCGGGGTCGAACAGGCCGTGGCCCCGCCCGCGCCGCTGTAGGTCCGCTCGGGGTTGGCCACGGTGTTGAGATCCAGGGCGAGGCCGTAGGCGTGGTTCGACAGCGACGAGCGTCCGAGCCCGTTGCACGGCTTGCCGGCGTTGGATGTGCAGCGGAACACGTAGCTGCCCGCTTCGCGGATCTGGTAGCCGGCCGCCATGACCTCCCGCAGGAAGCCCTCGTACAACGGGAGGATCTCGGGCATCGTGCGGATGGCGCCGGCGCGGATCGTGCCCGTGCCGGTCACGCCGGTGATCGGGCTCGTGTTGTGCGTCAGCAGGCTTTCCCACCCGGCCAGCGCAGGCGAGCCGTTGTATCCCCAGCCGAGCCACGTCCACCCCGGTGGCGGGAACGCGCCCGGCTCGTGGTTCTGGACACCGAGCGCGTCGGCGGTCGCCTGGTCGACCCGGCCGGTCACCGGCAGGCCGCGCGCCGTCTGGAAGTCGCGCACGGCGGCCTCGGTCAACGAGCCGAACTCACCGTCGACGACGAGGGTCGCGCCGTTGTCCACCAGCGCCTGCTGCACGTCCGCGACCACCGGTCCGCTCGCGCCCTTGGCGAGCTCCTCCCACGGGAGCGCCGGCCCGTCGACGGGTTCGGGGAACGGCGGGGTCGGCCAACCGACTGCCTCGGGCAGCCCCGTGGGTCCGTCGAGCAGGCAGCCGGCGACGTTGCCGCTGTTCTTCTGCGTCTCGGTGCACTTCGGCGGCATCGACGGCAAGGTCCACGGATCACCGGCCGCCTGCGGCAGCCCGATGCCCTGTGTCACACCGAGGTCGCCCGATCCGAACCCGCCGACCGGACCGACGTCGTCGCTGGCGTACATCCACCCGCTCGACCACATCTGCTCGAGATCGTCCGCCGGCGCCACGGCCTGGTCGTCGCCGCCGTGTGCGAGCGCCACACCGCCGGACCCACCAGGTCCGATCGGCGCCACCGCGAGCACTCCCGATGTCGCTGCGACGGCGATTGCACAGGCCGTCAGACGGCGGACGAAATGCACGACGAAGCTATCGGCAAGAGCAGGCCGAAGGTTGAACCCGCCTTAACACATCTCCGCTCGCGAGTGGTGGATCCTCCATCGGATACTGGCGCCACGACCGCTCCGTCAGAGCCGGCCCGCGGCGCTCGCCGCCTGCTCCGCGGCGGCCAGCTGCCCCGCCACGATGTCGAGCCCCGCGTCCCAGAACGCGGGGTCGTCGAGATCGCAGTCGACCATCCGGCCCAGCTCCTGCGGGCTCATCGACCCGCCGGCACGCAGCAGGTCGAGGTACCGCGGCACGAACGCATCACCCGCCTCCTCGTAGCGGGCGTAGACGCTGAGGGCGAGCAGCTGCCCGTACGCGTAGGCGTAGACGTAGCCCGGCGTGTGCATGAAGTGCGGGATGTAGCTCCACCACGTGCGGTAGCCCTCGGTGACCTCGACGGCGGGGCCGAGCACGTCGGTCTGGGTCTGCGCCCACAGCTCGTTGAAGCGGTCGACGGCGAGCTCGCCTTCGGAACGCCGGGCGGTGTGCACGGCGTCTTCGAAGCGGTTCATCGCCACCTGCCGGAACACGGTCGCGATCGAATCCTCCAGCGTCGACGCGAGCAGGGCCAGCCGGGCGTTGGGGTCGTCGAGCATGCCGAGCAAGCGCGTGCTTGTGACGGTTTCACCGAAGACCGACGCCGTCTCGGCGAGCGTCAGCGGCGTGCCCATCTGGAACACCCCCTGGTCTCGCGACAGGTAGGCGTGGACCCCGTGGCCCAGCTCGTGCGCCAGCGTGGCGACGTCGCGCGTGCGCGCCGTCCAGTTGAGCAGCACATAGGGGTGATGGCCCGGGACCGTGTAGGCGCAGAACGCCCCGGGGCGCTTGCCCGGCCGTGTCGCCGCGTCGATCCAGCCCTCGCGCAGGAAGCGCTGCACGATGCCGGCGAGCTCACCGCTGAACGACGAGTAGGCGTCGAGCACGATCTCGGTAGCGGCGGACCAGCCGATCGACGACTCGCTGGTGGCGATCGAGGCCATCCGGTCGTAGTCGGCGATGCGATCGAGCCCCAAGATCCGCGCCTTCAGCGCGTACCACCGGTGCGGGATGTCGTAGCGGGCGACGACGGCCGAGATCAGCGCCTGGACGCTCTCGTCGCTCGCCTCGTTGGCGAGGTTGCGGCTGCTGATCCACGACGGGTAGCGGCGCAGGCGGTCGTCGATCGATCGGTCGTTGAGCAACGTGTTGAAGATGTACGCGCGCGTCCGCAGGCCCGGCTGCAGCCCGGCCGTCACCGCGGCGTGCGCAGCGGCGCGCACCGCGCGCTCGGGGTGCTGGAGCTGGGCGAGACCCTGCTCGAGGGGCACCGTGCGCGCGCCGGCGGAGGGATCGGCGGGATCGGTCATCTCCAGCTCGATCGCGGACGTCAGTTCGTCGAACAGGCGCGCCCAGGCGGCGGCGCCCACCACGGACTTCTCCGTGACGATGCGCTCCTCGGGTTCGGTCAGCAGATGCGGCTTCCACCGCCGCGCCGATCGCAGGTGGTGGCGCACCGGATCGAGCGCGGGGCCGGGGTCGCTCAGCACCGCGTCGACGTGGTCGTCGTCAGCGTCTGCCCACTCGAGCTCGATGAACAGCAGCTGGGTGGAGATCGCGGTGGCGCGCTCTTGCACCTTGGCCAGGCGGGCGCCGTTGGCGGGGTCGCTGGTGTCACCGGCGAAGCGCAGCGAGGCGTAGCTCTCCGCCCGGCCGAGCCGATCGAGCAGCTCCGCGTAGCGGGCGTGGAACGCGCCCAGCTCGGCGGCCGACATCGACGCGATGCGGCCCCGGCCGGAGGCTGCGAGTTGGGCGGCGATTGCGTCGGCGGCGTCGAGGAGCTCGTCGAGCGAGGACCCGTCGAGCAAGGTCTCGAGATCCCATTCGACGCCGGCTGCGGCCAGGTCGGCCGGGTCGGCGGACTCACCGAGCGGATCGTTCGGCCGCGGCGCGGCGGTGTCGGAGGCGGTCATGAGGCGAGGTTACGAGCAGGCCGCCAAGCCGCGGGCGCGCACATTGACGGGCCGGAAGCATGGTCGGGCTTGACGGTGTCTCGACGCAGTAGCGCTATAGGGCCGAGATTCGGGCGCCGATGCACGTGTGATGCAGGCCGAGCGCGCTGGCACCCAGCGACCGAACTTCGAATCCCTGGTCGCGACGCTGCCCGACCTCGTGCTCGTGCTGGACGCAGACGCCCACTTCCTCTACGTCAACTCGGCGTGCCGCGATCTGCTCGGCTGGGATCCGAACCATTGGCAGGGGCGCAACGCTCTCGACTTCGTGCACCCCGACGACATGGCGGTGGTCATCTCCTCGATGAGCGCGGTGCAGGGCAAGCACTCCGGCACCCCGATCGAGTTGCGCATCGCCGACGTCGAGGGCGGCTGGCGGTGGTTCGAGCTCATCGGCGCCGACCGCCAGACGGTGCACGGCGTGGCCGGCGTCGTCTGTGTGGCCCGCGACATCACCCAGCGCCGGATGTGGGAGGTCGCGGGCGGCGATCTCGCCCGTTTCCAGCACGTCGTGCAGAACGCGGCGTCGATCACGCTCCTGCTCGACGGCGGCGGCGTCGTCACCAGCGTCAACGCCGCGTTCACGAGGCTGCTCGGTCACGATCCGTCGGTGATCGTCGGCCGCTCGCTGGCCTCGTTCACCGCCGAGGACGGCGACGAGAAGCTGCGCGCTGCGCTGGCGCATTCGACGCTCACCGGAATGCCCGTGTCGGTCGAGGTGCCGATGCGCCACGTCGACCCCACGGCGGACGCCCGCCCGGTGCGCTTCGAGATCGTCAACCTGCTGAACGACCCGGTCGTCGCCGGAATGGTCGTCACCGGTCATGACGTCAGCGAGCTGTACGTCGCCCGCCGAGAGCTCGAGCACCTGGCCCGCCACGACGCCCTCACCGGCCTCGCCAACCGGGCGCTGCTGCTCGAGACGATGGAGAAGCTGGTCGCCAAGAAGCGGCCGGTGACGGTCGTCTACGTCGACCTCGATCGCTTCAAGCCGGTCAACGACCTCCTCGGCCACGAAGCCGGCGACGAGCTGCTGCGGTCCGTGGGCCGCCGACTCGGGTTGGCCACCCGTCCCGGCGACCTCGTCGCGCGCGTCGGCGGCGACGAGTTCGTGGTCGTCGCGCCCGGCGTCAGCAGCCGCGCCGTCGCCACACGCATGGCGTCACGGATCGAAGAATGCCTCGCCCAGCCGTTCGAGCTGCGCGCCGGGCCGGTGCGGATCGGCGCCAGCGTCGGGATCGCGGTCGCCGACCAGACGTCGACGGTCGCCGGGCTGCTCGCCGACGCCGACATCAGCATGTACGACGCCAAGACGGTGCGGCGGGGCGTCGCTCCCCGGCCGATCGCCGAGCGCAGGCGCACCGCCGAGCAGCGCCGCCGGCTCGCCGACGACCTGGCCACCGGGATGCGCGAAGGCCAGGTCATCGCGCACCTGCAACCGATCATCGACATCGAATCGGGCGCGACGGTGGCGTTGGAGGCCCTGGCACGGTGGGAGCACCCCGAGCTCGGCTTGCTGCCACCAGCAGCGTTCATCGACCTCGCCGAGGATGCCGGCCTCGACGTCGTGTTGGGGGATTGCGTGCTCACGTCGGCCTGCCGCACCCTCGCGTCGCTGGGCCCGTCGGCGTCCAACGTGCGGCTGAGCGTGAACCTGTCGGTCGGGCAGCTCGCCGAGCCGGATCTGTGCCATCGCGTCTTCGAGCGCCTGACCGAGTTCGGCCTGACACCCGAGCGGCTGATCATCGAGATCACCGAGCGCGCCACGCTGGCGCGCCGCGCCGCGCCCGGCGGGGCGTCGCCGGAGACCACGCTGCACGAACTGCGGGCGATGGGGGCCGCGCTGAGCCTCGACGACTTCGGCACCGGATACTCCTCGCTGACCCACGTGCGCAGGTATCCGTTGTCGGCGATGAAGGTCGACCGCACCTTCGTCGCCGGGATGGTCGAGCACGCGGAAGACAAGGCCGTCGTCGCCGCGGTGGTCGGTCTGGGCACCGCGCTCGGCCTCCGGGTCGTCGCCGAGGGCGTAGAGACGGCCGACCAGCTCACGTTGCTGCGGGCCATGCGGTGCCATCAGGCGCAGGGGCACTTGATCTCGCCCCCGCTGCCGCCGGCCGAGGTCAGGCGTTGGCTCGACGAGCGCCATGCAACACCGCTCCCGCTGGCCGTCACCACGCCGACGCACTGAGTGGTCGCCTCGTGCCGGGCAGCTGGCCGGCGCGGATGGGGGGCGCCGGCCAGCTGCGAGGATCCGCCGCGATCGCGAATTCTTCGCCAGGGTCTGGCCTTCTGTGACACGTTGTGTGGCAAGCTGTGCTTGACACTCTCCGTGGTCACGTCCGGCTTGGAAATGGGGGGAGCCGGAGCGTGACCATCGGCGTACGGGGGGTTGATGCCCGGTACGACCGGATGTGTGACCGGGAAAATCGAGAAGTCACACATCTGCGGCGCGCGGGCATTACGGGGCACCCGGTTTCTCGATCGACGCCAGGCACTCACCCATGACCCCCGCCGACTCCCCCCGACACGACGTCCGTGCCGAGCACTTCCCGAACTTCGTGCGCAAGCACGAACCGGCGCTGCGCGCCTTCGTCAGCCGGCGGGTGGCGGGAATCGCGAACCCCGACGACATCGCGCAGGACGTGTTCATGGTGGCGTGGCACCGGTTCGACCACATCACCACGAGCGTTCCGCCCTCGAGCGAGCTGGCGTGGCTGTGCGGCGTGGCGATCCGCATGCGGTCGCACGAGCTGCGCGCCGCCGGTCGGCGGTCGCGCACCACCGAGCGCTACGCGACCGACCGCAGCCGTCCCGAGCACGAACGCCAGCTGCGCGACACCTTCGGCTCGATCGAGGCCCGTGACCTGGTCGAGCGCATCCTCGCCCAGCTGAACGACGACGACCGCACCGTCCTGCTGGCGGTGCTGTGGGACGAGATGACCACCGACGAGGTGGCTGTCATGCTCGGGTGCAGCCCACAGGCCGCCCGCAAACGCATCTCCCGCGCGTACCAACGCGCACGCCAATTGCAGCGAGGAGAGGCGGCGCAATGAACGAGCACGACGAGGACATCATCGAGCTGATCCGCGCCGCCAACCCGTTCCCCTCTGTCGAGGACGTTCCGGCGCGTACGTACGACCTCGATGCGTTCATCGAGTCGGTCATGACGGGTGCTCGCGCGGCGTCGCCCGACGTCGTGCGAGAACTGAACGAGCAGCGCCGTCGTCGAAGCCGCAGGCGCGGCGGGCTGATCATCGCCGGCGCAGCGATCCTCGGCACGACCAGCGCTGCTGCCGCCTACGTCGTGACCCGCGATCAGCCATCGGAGCCGGCCGCTCTCGTCAGCTGCCACGCGGACGAGCGGTTCCCGGGTGCCGCGCTGGCCCTGGAACCCAGCGCCGACGATCCGATCGCCCGCTGCACGGAGGCGTGGCGGGAGGGACGGCTGCCGAACCCGGACGAGCCGTCGGCTCCACGCGCCGAGGCCCCCGCGCTCATCGCCTGCACCGGCCCGGGCCTCGGCGTCAACGTGTTCCCGAGCAGCGACCCTGAGCTGTGCCAGCGGCTGGGCATGGTGACCGCCGAGGTTCGCCTCGACGACGACGGGCAGGCGGTCGTCGAACTCCAGGACCGGCTGATCGCGGCGACATACCCGGACTGCGTCAGCAGTGAGGACGCAGCGGCGGAAGCGCAACGGACGATCGACGATCTGGGTGTCGACGGCTGGACCATCGAGGTGATCCCGCCGGAACGCGACAGCCAGGCGTGCGCTCGGGTGGCGGTCGACGCGGAGACCCGGACCGTCCGGCTCGTGCCGACGGATCCGATTCCGTCACCCGCCACAGCCAAACCATCGACGGCGGAGGCGTCGACCTCGGAGTCGGCGTCGTAGGAGATCTGCCGGACGATCCGGCAGAGCACCACCACCACACGGGCGCGAGCACGCGTCCCGACAACAGAGGGGGCACATTGAACATCCGTTTCCGCCATGCGGCCAGCGCTGCGATCGGCGTCATCGTCTCTGCCGCGTTCGTCGGCGCTCCGCTGGGAGCGTCCGGCGCGTCCGCTGACGACGAGCCGGTGCTGGCCTATTTCGAAGGTGAATGGATCGACCTCAGCGAAGGCTGGGGAGAGGCCACTGCCTGCCACGTCGACGAATCCGGCGTCGTCTGCTTCCGCACCCAGGCCGAGCTCGACGAGGCCTATCCCGAAGACGAGGGCGACGGCGGCGAGATGTCGCTGATGATGACGTGCTCCAGCACGTTGCGGCTCTACTCGAACACGTCGTACGGCGGGCTGCTGCTCGCCCTCGACACACAGGGCCTCGTCATCAACCTCGGCACCTACGGCTTCAGCAACATCGTCAGCAGCTACAAGGTCGGCGCCTGCGGCTCGTGGTTCTACGACGGCATCGGCACCGGTCAGTACCCGGGCAACACCTCGGCCGGCGCGCAGGCGTCGTCGATGCTGCCCGGCTGGGACAACCGGATCAGCAGCGTCTTCATCTGGTAGCCACCGCTGGTAGCACTGCGCCCCGTGTCGGAGTGCCCGTGAGTTTGCGGGTCACGCGCTCTCCGGCACAGGGCGGCTGCGCTCGAGCGCTCCGGCGAGCGCCGCGATGGCCACCGCGGCGACGGGCACGATCACGAGCGCGACACGCAAGTTGACGAGGTCGCCGAGCGATCCGGCGAGCGGCGCGGCGACGAGGAAGCCGAGCCGTCCCATCCAGGCGACGACCGTGACGCCGTATCCGGTGGGGACGTCCGGCATGTTTCCCGCCGCGTGGAAGGCGAGCGGGAAGAGCGGTGCGGCGCCGACGCCGGCGCAGGCGAATCCGGCGACGATCGACGCGGTGGTCCCGATCGCCAGGCCGGCGCCCATCCCCACCGCGATCACCACGGCCCCGGCGCGCGCCACTGCGACGGCTCCGACCCGATCGACCACACGGTCGGCGACGAAGCGTCCAGCGGTCATCGCGCTCTGGAAGGCGACGTACCCCATCCCGGCCACCGCAGGCGACGCGCCGGCCTCCGTGCGCAGCAGGACGGCGCCCCAGGACTGTGGCGCGTCCTCGATCACCGCGCTCAGCACCACCAAGGCACCGACGAGCGCCAGCGCCAGCCGGCGCGGCGAGCGCGCAGCGGTCGGCGCTGCGTGGGCACGCGGCTCGCCACGATCGGCGTCGTCGTGGCCGGGAAGAAGGTAGCGGTCGACGGCGATCGCCACGCATCCGACGATCGCGGCGGCGACGCCGAGGTGCGTGCCGAGGCCGACGCCGGCGCCCGCGGCCACCGCGCCGGCCACGCCCCCGACGACCGCGCCGACGCTCCACAAGCCGTGCAACCCATTGATGATCGACCGCCCGACAAGGCGCTGGACCCGCAACGCATGCGCATTGGTCGACACGTCCATCCACGAGTCGAGCACGCCCAGCACGCAGAACGTCGCGGCGAGCGCTCCCCACCCCGGAGCGAGCGCGAAGCACGGCAGGGTGGCGGCAAAGCCGACCCCGCACGCGACGGCGAGACGCCCGCTGCCAACCCGGTCGATCAGCCATGCCGCGACCGGGCCCGACAGCAGGGCGCCGACCGGCATCGCCGCGACCGCCACGCCGAGCGCGGTGTTGGACAGGCCGAGATCGTCCTTGATCGCCGGCAAGCGGGGAACGACGTTGGCATAGGTGACGGCGTTCAGCAGGAACAGCGCCGCCACTGCACGCCGTGCGCCGGCGACGCGGCCGGTCGACACGGTGTCCGTCGTGCGGGCCACCGTGTCGACGCTATCGACCCTCCCGTCAGCCGACGGTGACGCTGACGACCACTCCGCCCTCGAGCGCGACGTTGATGCGGTCGGAGCGCAGGTCGGCGGTCACGGCGAGGTCCTCGCCGTCGATCGACACGACCCGCAGGGTCCATCCGGACCCGGCCGCCAGGCGGGCGGCCTCCTCCTCGGTGAGCCCGATGACGTCGGGGGCCTCCGCCGCACCGCTGGCGGGCGTCGACTCGCCGGGCACCGGCTGGGGATCGACGACGGTGTCGTCGACGGGCGCCTCGGGATAGACCAGGTAGTCCTCGGTGACCGCGGCGACCGTGGCGACGATGCCGTCGGCGTTCGTGTAGGTGTAGGCCGGCAGCAGCCACACCGTGTTGTCCACGTCCCAGACGACCGTCAGATCCTGCCGCACACCGGTGATCGACACCTCGATCGGCTCGGCATCCCCGGGATCGATCGGCTCGACCGGCCGGTCGACGTCGACGTCGGCCGGATCGGCCGGCGTGGTGTCGCCCGCGACGGTGTCAGGCGCGACGGTGTCCGGCGCGTCGGTCACGGGGGTGTCGGCCGTACCGCTGTCGGACGGGGCAGTCTCGGGCGGGACGGCCTCCACGGCGGGCTCGGCCGCGGGCTCGACGGCGGCGCCGCTCTCCGCTGCGGCGGTGGCATCACCGTCGACGGCGAGGACGTCACCCCGCCACCACATCTCCTGCGCGTTCAGCCGCTCGACGCCGTCGGCGACGCTGATCAGCGGATACTCCCCCACGGCCGTCGGCGTCGCCAAGGAACCTCCGGCCCAGGTGACCGCGCCGTCGCCGCCGAAGCCGAGCGAGGTGGCGAGCGGCGAGCGGAGCCCGTCCAGCAACGGGAACGCGGTGACGTAGCGGCCCCACTCGTCGCCGTCGACCTGGAGCTCGAACGCGGCCAGGTCGAAGCCGGCGGCCTCGAGCAGTTCTCCGGCTCGTGCGAGGGCCTGCTCGGCGGTCGGCACGTTCTCGGGCGGCGTCGGCGGCGGGCAGTGGACCGCGCTGTCGCCGCCGCCCTCGCCGTCCACCGGAAGCGGCTCGATCGACACCGCGTCGGCCGGCGCTTCTGGATCGCTCATCACCTCGACACAGGCCGGCGCCTCAGGACCGGCCGCCCATGCCGGGCTGTAGTACCAATCGAGCGTCGGTGACGACGGGAACGTGATCGACGGCGCCGTGCCGTCGGTGGGGCCGGCTCGCCAGCCGCCGCCTTCGGTGGCGGGCACCTCGACCAGCGCGTCGGTGATGCCGAACGCCCGGGCGATGGTCTCCATGCGCGCCGGGTCGACCGCGCCGGCGTCGATGCGCCACGCGGTCGCGACGCCGGGCAAAGCCGGCAGCTCGCCGGTGATCGTGTAGTGGATCCAGGCGATCCGCAGCATCGCGTCGTCGGCCGCGACCGAGGCGTCCGCGCTTTCCGGCGTGGCCGAGCTGCGGGCGCTCACCGACGGCGGCACGCCCGCAGCCTTGATCGGCGGCAACGACGGCGACGCGGTGACGGCCGTATCGCTGTCGCTGATCGACGGTCCGCTGTCGCCGCAGGCTGCGACCGACATCAGGCCCGCCACGCACGCGCCGAGCGCGAAGGACACCCTGCGAGACATCACGTTGCTCATGCCCACTCCGACGTCCGCAGATGCCGCCGCGGTTCCACGTCGCGGCTGGTTTTTCCCG
>CAZGUH010000054.1:0-17254 GCA_964529005.1 uncultured Ilumatobacteraceae bacterium
ACGTCTCGCCCGCCCTCGCCAGAGTCGGCTATCGTAGTTGAATCATCTAGTTATTCGTGGACGCCCGTCCACGCCAGATCGTCGAGGGAGGACAGGCGAGGTGACCCGGCCGCTGGTGACACAGGCGTTTCCGATGCTGCACGCCGACGGGGACGAGCTGCTGCGCTCCTTCGCCGACGTGCACACGCTGTCGGCTCTCGATCCGGACACCGTGGTGCGCGAGAGCCAGGGCGCGGCCGCGATCATCGGCCGCACGCCGCTGCGCGTCGACGGGCCGATGTTCGACGCGATGCCGACGGTCCGGGTCGTCAGCGCCACCGGGTCCGGCGCCGACTGCTTCGACGTCGGCGCAGCGGCCGAGCGCGGCATCCCCGTCCTGCACAACCCCGGGGTCGCGGCGACGCCGATCGTCGAATACGCGCTCGGCGCGATGATCGTCATGTCCAAGCGCATGCGCGAGCACGACGCCGCGGTGCGCGCCGGCGAGCCGTGGGAGCCGAAGACGAAGTTCCAGGGACGCCAGGTCTGCGGCAAGACGCTCGGCGTCGTCGGCCTCGGGCACATCGGCGGCGACGTCGCCCGCCGGGCCAAGGCCGGCTTCGACATGCGGGTCCTGGGCTACGACCCCGTCGTCAGCGACGAGCGCTGCGCCCAGCTGGGCGTCGAGCGTCGCACGCTGGCCGACCTGCTCGCCGAGGCCGACATCGTCTCGGTCCACGTGCCGTTGCTGCCCAGCACCCGCCACCTGATCTCCACCGACGAGTTCGCCCAGATGCGCCAGGGGGCGATCCTGGTCAACGCCTCGCGCGGCGGGGTCGTCGACGAGGCTGCGCTCGTGCGGGCGCTGGAGGACGGACGCCTCTACGGCGCTGCGGTCGACGTGTTCGAGAGCGAGCCCGCCCCGGCCGACCACCCGCTGACGAAGTTCCCCAACGTCCTGCTCTCGCCGCACGTCGCCGGCAGCAGCGACGATGCCAGCCGCAACCTGTCGCTGGCGGTCGCCCGCAACCTGATCGCCGCCCTCCAGGGCGAGCGGCCGCCGCACATCGTCGACCCGAGCGCCTGGCCCCCCTCCCGCGCGGTCGAGGCCCCGGCGAGATGAGACCCCGCCTCGATCGCACCCACGTCTTCACGGGGCTCGACGTCCCGTGGCTCGTCGACGTGCAAGCCGCGCGCTGGGGCGACAAGCCGTTCCTGGTGTGGGAGCCGTTCGACGGCCAGCGCGCCGTGTTGAGCTACGCCGAGTTCGCCCACCGCACCCGCGCGGTCGCAGCGGGGCTCGCCGCTCGGGGCGTCAGGACGGGCGAGAGCGTCATCATCCACCTGGACAACTGCCCCGAGTTCCTCGTCGCGTGGTACGCCTGCGCCCGGGTCGGGGCGATGGCTGTGACGACGAACGCGCGCTCGAGCGCGAGCGAGTTGGAGTACTTCGCCGGCCACTGTGGGGCGGTCGCGGCGATCACCCAGCCAGCGCTCGTCGACGTCGTCGCCAAGGGTGTCGCAGGAGCGAAGTGGATCGCCGTCACCGACACCGACAACGGCGCTGCCCCTGCGCATCCCGTCTCCCCCGCCGACAGCTTCTCGGCGCTCGCCGCCGACCCGGCCGGATTCACCGGCCGCCGGCCCGACGCCGCCCTGCCCGTCGGCGTGCAGTACACGTCGGGCACGACGTCGCGCCCCAAGGGCGTCGTCTGGACGCACGCCAACGCGCTGTGGGGAGCGAAGGTCAACGCGGCGCACGAGGGCCTGCGCGACGACGACGTCCACCTCACCTATCTGCCCCTGTTCCACTGCAACGCGGCGTCGTACTCGGTGCTCGCCTCGCTCTGGGCCGGCGCCACGGTCGTGCTGCAACCGCGGTTCTCCGCCAGCCGCTTCTGGGACGTGTCGGTGCGCAACAAGGCGACGTGGACCTCGATCGTCGCGTTCGCGATCAAGGCGCTGCGCGATCAGCCGGTGCCCGACGACCACCGCTACCGGATGTGGGGCAACGGCTTCTGCGACGCGCCGACCGACGCCCACTTCCGCGTGCGCTCGCTCGGATGGTGGGGCATGACCGAGACCATCACGCACGGCATCGTCGGCGACGCGTTGCACCCCAACACACCGATGACGTGCGGCCGCCCTGCGAGCGAGTACGAGATCCGCGTCGTCGACGACGCCGGCGCCGAGGCCGCGCCGGGCGAGACGGGCAACCTGCTGATCCGCGGCCTGCCCGGCCTGTCGCTGTTCGCCGGCTACCTCCACGACGAGAAGACGACCGAGGACAGCTACGACGACGACGGATACTTCGTCACCGGCGATCGCGTCACCGTGCTCGACGACGGCCACATCCGGTTCGCCGACCGGGCCAAGGACATGCTCAAGGTCGGCGGGGAGAACGTCGCCGCGTCGGAGGTCGAGCGTGTGATCGCCACCGTGCCCGGTGTGCGCGAGGTCGCGATCGTCGGGCGCCCGCACGCGATGCTCGACGAGACACCGGTGGCGTTCGTCGTCACCGACGGAGCGGCCGACGCCGGCGCGGGCCTCGACGCGGTGATCCTCGCAGCGTGCGCCGAGCAGCTCGCCGCGTTCAAGGTGCCCACCGAGGTCCGCTTCGTCGACGACCTGCCGCGGGCCACGCTCGGCAAGGTCGCCAAGGCAGAGCTCCGCAAGCAGCTCGTGAGCGAGACCCGAGCGGGCCCGGAGGGAGAGGAGACGGCCGGCGATGGTGTCGCAGAACGGTGAGTACCGCGGGTACGAGTACCTGCGCTTCGAGCGCCCGCGCGACGGGGTCCTGCTCGTCACGATCGACCGTCAGGACGTCGCCAACGCGGCCAACGCGGCGATGCTCGACGAGCTGACGCGGGTGTGGCGCGACGTCGGCGCCGACGCGGCGACACGGGCGGCCGTGATCACCGGCGCAGGGCGCACGTTCTGCCCGGGCGGCGACCTCAACGACGTGGTCGCGGCGAGCGGTGACATCAGCGTCGTCGAGCGCGAGATGCGCGGCATGCACGACCTCGTCGCCAACATCCTCTCGCTCGACAAGCCGGTGGTGTCGGCGATCAACGGGTTCGCCGCGGCGAGCGGCCTCGCGGTCGCGCTGACGGCCGACATCTCGATCATCTCCACCGAGGCCACGATCACCGACGGCCACGTGCTCGGGGGCCTTGCCGCCGGCGATCACGCGGCGCTGATCTGGCCGCTGC
Organism: uncultured Ilumatobacteraceae bacterium; assembly: GCA_964529005.1. GTDB lineage: Bacteria > Actinomycetota > Acidimicrobiia > Acidimicrobiales > Ilumatobacteraceae > CAZGUH01. The sequence goes on from CAZGUH010000054.1 coordinate 3,192, forward strand.
TGTGCAGCATGGCCAAGGCGAAGTACTACCTGATGACGGGCTTCACGATGGACGGCGACGAGGCCGAGCGCATCGGGCTGGTGACGATGGCGCTGCCGCCCGCCGAGGTGCTCCCCCGGGCGCTCGAGATCGCCGCGCATCTCGCCCGCGGCCCGCAGCTCGCCGTCCGCTGGACGAAGCGATCCCTCAACGGCTGGTATCGCCAGGCGGCGCCGATCTTCGAGCACTCGACGGCGCTCGAGCTGCTCTCGCTGTTCCACCCCGACGCCCGCGAAGGCGTGGCGGCCGTCAAGGAACGCCGCACGCCGGTGTTCCCGTCGGCCACGACGCCGCCGGGCCCGACACGAGGAGGATGACCGTGCTCCACGATGATCCCGTCGCCATCGTCGGTGTGGCCGTGCCCGCTGCGGCGTTCCACCTTCCCGACGACACGACCGTCGGACTCCAGATCAAAGCCGTCCAGATGGCGCTCGCCGACGCCGGGATGACCCGCGACGAGATCAACGGCGCGGTGCTCCACTGGCCCGGCCCCGGTGGCTCGGCGCAGAGCGGATCGACCAACTGGGCGCGCACGCTCGGCGTCGAGCTGAACTGGACGATCGACAGCGGGTTCGACGCGTTCGGGATCCGCGCCGTGCTGCACGCGGCCGCGGCGATCCAAGCGGGTCTCTGTGAGACCGTCGTCGTCGCCCACGCGCTCGCCGGCGGCCCGAACTTCCGCGGCGCCGACCGCATGATCGCGATCCACAGCACCGGCAAGGGCGACTCGGGGCACATCGAAGCCGAGCGCGCCCTGCACGAGTTCAACCATCCCTACGGCGGCGCCGGCATGCCGCACCGCTCGGCGCTCAACGCACGGCGGCACATGCACGACTACGGCACGACGATCGAGCAGATCGCCGAGGTGTCGGCGACGATCCGCAACTTCGGGCACGTCAACCCCGAGGCGACGATGTTCGGCCGCGGGCCGTACACGGTCGACGACGTGCTGCGCTCGCGGTGGGTCGCAGAACCGCTGCATCTGCTCGACTGCAGCGTCGCCGGCCAGGGCGGCGCTGCGATCGTGCTGACCAGCGGCGAGCGGGCGCGGCGGCTTCGACGCGACCCTGTGTACATCCTCGGCGGGGCGATGGCGATGCTGCGCGGCACACATGCCGACCCGGCGCGCAACGCCGAGGTGCTCGGCATGTGCGGCGCCCGCCATCAGGTGGCGATGGAGCGCGCCGGGCTGAAGCCGACCGACATCGACGTGCTGTCGGTCTACGACGCCACGTCGTTCGAGGTCGTCACTGCACTGGAGATGCTCGGCCTGTGCGGCCTCGGCGAGGGCGGGCCGTTCGTCGAAGGCGGCGCCCTCGGCCTGGGCGGCCGCATCCCGACCAACACCGACGGCGGGTTGCTGTCGCACGGCTGGGCATCCGCCACGCAGCTGCTGTGGAAGGTGATCGAAGGCGTGCGGCAGCTGCGCGGCGCGTGCGGTCCGCGACAGGTCGACGGCGCCGAGGTGGCCGTGTGCACGAACTCCGTCCCGGCGGCGTGGCACGTCGAGACGATGATCCTTGGCAAGGGATGAGAACACGATGAGCGAGGACCAGGCATGACCGTCTACGACCCCCCTGGCACCCGGCGGCCCGTCCCGGAGCCGACCGCGCTGTCGATGCCCTACTGGGAGGCCTGCCGCGCGGAGAAGCTCACCTACCAGTCCTGCGCGGACTGCGACGCCGTGATCTTTCCGCCTGAGCCGGCATGCCCGTCGTGCATGTCGACCAACCTCGGCTGGAAGCCCAGTGCGGGCAGGGGCGCCGTCTACTCCTACTCGGTGCTGCACCGCGAGCCGTCGGCGAACTTCCCGCTGCCGAGCGTGTTCGCGATCGTCGACGTCGACGAGGGCTACTCGATGTTCTCGAGCATCGTCGAGTGCGACCCCGCCGACGTCCACATCGACATGCGCGTCGAGGTGGCGTTCAACGAGCTCACACCGGAGATCAACCTTCCGGTGTTTCGCCCGATCCGGCAGGCGTGACGCCGATGGATCCACGGCTGCCGGCCGAGGCGTACCGCGCCGAGGTGCGGGCGTTCTTGCGCGCGCACCTGCCGGAGGGGTGGCGAGGGCTCGGAGCGATCGCGGATCGCGACGAAGCCGACGCGTTCGTCACCAGCTGGCGCAAGACCCTCTACGACAACGGCATGCTGGGGGTCTCGTGGCCGAAGGAGTACGGCGGTCGCGGCCTCAGCAAGATCGAGCAGATCGTGCTGGCCGAGGAGTTCGCCCGCGCCGGCGTGCCGCTGATGGGCTACAACGACACGTTCAGCATCAAGATGCTCGGCAACACGTTGCTGCGGTGGGGCACCGAGGAACAGCGCCGGCGGTTCCTCCCCCGCATCCTCTCCGGCGAGGACCGGTGGTGCCAGGGGTTCTCCGAGCCCGACGCCGGCAGCGACCTCGCCGGCCTGTCCACCCGCGCCCGGCTCGACGGCGACCATTGGGTGATCGACGGGCAGAAGATCTGGACGTCGCGGGCGCGCGAGGCGAACTGGATCTTCGTCCTCGCGCGCACCGATCCCACCGCGCACAAGAACCGCGGCATCACGTTCCTGCTCGTGCCGATGGACCAGCCCGGCGTCAACGTCCGGCCGATCCGCGCGCTGTCCGGCGAGAGTGAGTTCAACGAGGTGTTCTTCGACGGCGCGACCACCGTGGCTGGCAACGTCGTCGGTGAGGTGAACCGCGGGTGGGAGGTGACGCAGACGCTGCTCGGGCTGGAACGGGGCGAGGAAGCGGCGACGAACCCCGTCCTGTTCCGCGCCGAGCTCGATCGCCTCGTGGCGATGGCGCAGGAGCGGGCCGGTGGCGGATCGCTCGATCCCACCGTGCGCGACCGCCTCGCCCAGCTGCACATCCGCTGCGAGATCATGCGCTACCTCGGCGGCCGCATCATCACCGGCGTGCTGCGCGGCGACGGGACGCTCGGACCGGAAGCGTCGATCGCCAAGCTGTACTGGAGCGAGTACCACAAGGCGGTCACGGACGTCGCACTCGACGTCCTCGGGGCCGATGCCCTGATGATGGACGGCCGTGTGCCGCTGCGCGCGTATCGCACCGACGATCCGGGCGCGCCGGCGAGCAGCGGATCGTGGCTGGGGACGTTCTACAACGCGACCGCCGGAACGATCTACGCCGGCACCAGCGAGGTGCAGCGGACGATCCTCGGCGAGGCCGTCCTCGGTCTGCCGCGCGAACCGCGGCCCTGACGCGCGTGTGCGCGTCAGCCGCCCTTGCCGCGGATGATGCGAACCGGGTGGAAGACCAGCACCTCCTCGTCGCGCTGGTTGCGCACCGACACCGTCGCGGTGACGACGCCGCGGTTGCCGGTGCTCGCCGGGCGCGCTTCGGTCGTCTCGACGACCGCGTAGATCGTGTCGCCGACGAACACGGGCCGCTTCACGTCGAGCTCCATGTGCACGAACGCCATGCCGGTGCCGTGCAGCAGGTGGGTCTGGAGCACGAGCCCCTCGGCCATGCAATACGTGAGCGCGCCCGGCACGAGCCGGCCCTCGTACCCCGCCGTCACCGCGTGCCCGGCGTCCCAGAACAACGGCTCGTTGAAGCCGAACAGCGTGATGAAGTTGACCAGGTCGGTCTCGGTGATCGTGCGCGACGCGGTCCGCGCCGGCTTGCCGACCTCCATCTCCTCCCAGGTCTTGCCCTTCACGAGGAAGGGGATGTTGCTGCTCTCGGTCGTCATCGGGGCGATCCTCCGTCGGTGTCCGGCTCGGCGTTCGGCGACCCTGGCGAACGGGTGTTGCGGCCGGGTTTGAACGTCAAATAGGTTATATGAATAACCGGCATCTGAAGGAACCGACTCCATGGACTTCGCATTCAGCCCCGAGCAGGAGCTGCTCAAGGAGACCGCACGCCGCTTCGTCGACAAGGTCTGCCCGCCCGAGAAGGCCAAGGAGTGGGACGAGGCGCACCACTACCCGCCGGAGCTGTTCGACGGCTTCTCCGAGCTGGGGTGGTTCGACCTGCCGTTCGCCGGCGACCGCGCCGGAACGGGGCGCGCCAACGTACTCGAATGCGTGCTGCTCGCCGAAGAGCTCGGGCGGGCGAGCCTCGACGTCGCCCAGTGCTACATCGTCACGCTGATCGCCGGGCTGTGCATCGACAAGTGGGGCACCGACCAGATGCGCTCGGAGCTGTTCCCCGAGCTGATGGCCGGGCGCCGGCGCCTCGCCATCGGGCTGTCGGAGCCGGACGCCGGCTCCGACGCCGCGGCGCTGCGCACGACCGCGGTCGACGACGGCGACCGGTGGATCGTCAACGGCCAGAAGATGTGGTGCACGGGCGCCGGTCTCCCGGGGACGCAGATCCTGTGCTACGTCCGCACGGACACCGACGGCCCGAAGCATCGCGGCCTGTCGGTGCTGTTGATCGACCCGGAATCCCCGGGGGTCGAGCTGCGCAAGATCGGAACCCTCGCGCGCCACATCCTCGGCACCTACGAGGTCTACCTCGACAACGTCGAGGTGCCGAAGGAGAACCTCGTCGGCGACGTCAACCGCGGCTGGGAGGTGATGCTGTCGGGCATCGACGTCGAGCGGGTGCTGATGAGCGGCAGCTACGTCGGCGTCGCGCAGGCGACGGTCGACGAGGCCCTCGAGTACGCCAAGCAGCGCCACGCGTTCGGCCGCCCGATCGGCGAGTTCCAGGCGCTGACCCATGCGCTCGCCGACATGCAGACCGAGGTCGACGCCGCTCGCCTGCTGTCGTACCGGGCGGCGTGGCTGTGCGCGACCGGGAAGGACTCGTCGCGCGCCGGCGCGATGGCGAAGCTCAAGGGATCGGAGACCTACGTCGCCGCCGCGCGCCTGGGCATGCAGATCTGCGCCGGGCACGGCTTCGCGACCGAGAGCGTGATGAGCTTCCGCTACCGGGAGTCGATCGTCGCGCCGATCTCCGGTGGCACGAGCCAGGTCCAGCGCAACGGCGTCGCCCGATCGATGGGCTTGCGCGGGTACTGAGGCCGTCTTCCGCCGCCAGCCCATGCGACCATGGTGACGTGATGGCCGCTGCGACGTCGTGGTCCGCGCTGCTGGCGCGGTGGCGCGACCGCGACGAGATCGCTGTCCGCAGCTTCGACAGCGCCGCGTCGTGGAGCGGCCGCCGCTTCCTCGCCCGTGCAGCCGCCGCAGCCGAGCATCAGCGCCGACTCGGACCCGGAGGCCCGGCGCCGGCGCTGATGGAGTCGTCGCCCGACGCGCTTGCCCGCATCGTCGGCGCGAGCACGACCGATCGCCCGTTCGCGCCGCTCTCGCCACGGCTGACGCCGGCGGAGCTGGCCGCGTGCATCAGCGCGCTCGGGGCCGGCGAGCTGTTCACCGATCCCGAATGGGAGCACATCGCCCGCGAGGTCGCCGCTCGCGCGGGCGTCGCGGTCGACGTGCTGGCGCCGCTCGACGACAGCGTCGACCTCGACGACGCCGCCGCAAGCGCGCTCGATCTCGACCGTCCGCCGGACTCGGTCGCCTTCGTTCTGCACACCAGCGGCACGACGGGAGCACCGAAGGCGGTGCCCTACCGCCACGGTCCGCTCGCCCACCGGGTGCGGATCGTCGCCGGCCTGACCGGGATCGGCCCGGGCGCCGTGTACGCCACGATGTCGCCCCTGCATCACATCGCCGGCCTCGGCAACCTGTCGGTCGCGCTGGCCGCCGGCGCCACGGTGCTGCCGGTGCCACGTTTCAGCTGGGATGCCTGGCGCGCGATCGCCGCCGCCGGGGTCACCCACCTGCTGTGCGTCCCGACGGTGATCGAGATGCTGCTGGCCTCGGGCGATCTCCGCGTGCCGTCGCTGCGAGTGCTCCAGTACGGCGCGTCGCCGATCCACCCCGACACGGTGCGCCGCGTCATCGACCTGCTGCCGGGTGTCGACCTGATCAACATGTTCGGCCAGACAGAAGGAAGCCCGATCACAGCCCTCACACCGCACGACCATCGGCGCGCCGTCAGCGAGGGCCGCGACGAGCTGCTCGCCTCCGTCGGCCGGCCGGTCGACGGCGCCGACGTGCGCGTCGACGCAGGTCCCGACGGCGTCGGCGAGGTGCTCGCCCGGGCGCCGCACGTGTTCCGCCACGACGACGACGGCTGGCTGCACACCGGCGACCTCGGGCGCTTCGACGGCGAGGGATATCTGTACCTCTCGGGCCGCCGCAGCGACATGATCATCCGCGGCGGCGAGAACGTGCATCCGCTGGAGGTCGAACACGTGATCGCGTCGCACCCGTCGGTGCGCGAAGCCGCCGTCGTCGGCATCCCTGATCAGCGGCTGGGCGAGTCGGTCGCGGCGTTCGTCGTCCCCGCCGACCCGGCTCGTGGCGTCGACCGCGAGGAGCTGCGGGCCTACGTGCGCGAGCGCCTCGCAGGCTTCAAGACGCCGAGCACCTGGATCACGCTGGCCGAGCTGCCCCGCAACGCGACCGGAAAGATCGCCCGGCGGCAGCTGCGCGGAATGACCCCCGGCGCCGCCGGGGTAGGAGGTGAGCGTGAAGACACGTGACACGCAGAAGGCGCCGGCGCCGCGCGAGGGCCGCCAGCGGACACCACGTGCAGCTCGTCCTGAGCCGCAAGAACCCGCCGGCGCCGCCGCGCCGGGCTCGCCGGGCGCAGCGCCGGATCCGCAGGGCGCTGAAACGGTGACGGTCACGTTCCGGCTGCCGCACGCCGTGATCGCCGACAGCGTGTGCGTCGTCGGCGAGTTCAACGATTGGTCGACGACGGCCAACGCGATGGAGCGCGACGGCGACGTGTTCGTCACCGACATCGCGCTCGCCCCGGGGCGCAGCTACCGCTACCGCTACCTGCTCGACGGCGAACGGTGGGAGAACGACTGGGCCGCGGACCGCTACGTGCCCAACGAGTACGGCGGGGACGACTCGGTCATCGACCTCACCGAGGCAGGCGGCAGGATCTGACCCTGTCCGACCTGCTTCTGACCGTGCCCCAGCTGCGACCGCTCAGGGCCGTGAGGACGGCTGCTCGCGGCGGTCACCATCCGGCGGCGGCCACGGAGATCTCGACGACTCCGCTGCCGTGTCGGTCGCCTCGCCGACGGTGTCGGCAGCGTGCGCCTCACGGGCGCCGAGCGGCCGTGGCTCGTCCGTGGTCGTGTCGTGCACGGTCTGCCGTTCGAGCTCCGCGTTGAGCTCTGCGCCGAGGATCACACCGAGGGCGCCGATGAACAGCCAGAGCATCACCACGACCACGACACCCAGCGATCCGTAGGTCTCGTTGTACTTGCCGAAGTTCGCGGCATACACCGAGAACAGCGCGGAGCCAGCGAGCCAGATCACCGCGGCGAGGATCGAACCCGGCGTCGCCCACGCCCAGCGCGGCTCTTGCCTGTCGGGCGCGTAGCGGTACAGCACGGCGATCGCGACCAGCACCGCGGCCAGCAGCACGACCCAGCGCACCACGCCGATGACGAGGCGTCCCGCGTCCCCCAGCCCGGTGCTGGCGACGATGGACGGCAGCAGCGCGATGACGACGAAGGACACCACCACGAACACGATCGCCCCGAGCGTCATCGCCAGCGACAGCGCCCGCCTGCGCAGGAAGCCGCGGGTCTCCTCCTCGTCGTAGGCGACGTTGACGGCCTCGATGAGGTGCGACATCCCGCTCGACGCCGACCACAGGGCGACCGCGAGACCGGCGACGATGGCGATCATCGACGTCCGCCCCGACGAATCCTGGATCGAGCGGAGTTGGGACTCGACGAGATCACGCACCTCCGACGGCGCGGCGGCGAGCGCGTCACCGACCTGGCGGGTGATGTCGTCGGGGTCGGCGACGACGCCGTAGATCGTGATCAGCGCGACCAGCGCGGGGACCATCGCCAGGAGGCCGTAGAACGCGACGCCGGCCGCGAGCAGCGGGGCGTGATCGGCCTTCGTCTCGCGCCGGGTGCGCACGAGCACGTCCTTCCACCCGCGCTTGGGGATCTCCGTCGGAACGGTCGCGTCGCGGCCACGCTGGCGGCTGCGCTCTCGGTGCCGTTCTTCCCATCTGCCTGCTGCGACGTTGGACACGACGCGACGCGTACCCGGATCGCGCGGACCCGAGCCGCGGTCGGCCGGCCTATTCGACGGTCACGGGCGCCGCGGCCTCGGCCGCGTCGAGCAACACGCCGAGGCTGGAACGCTCTTCCCGGTGCGGATCAGGTGCGACGAGCACGAGCGGCACCCCGAAGCGCTCGGCGTCAGGTCGGGCGCGCTCGATCGGTTGCAGGCCTTCGGGCGCCGAGAACGCCCGCACGATCAGCGGAGCGTCCTTCGCCGCGGCCGCCCCCTCGATCGTGTCGAGGCCCGCCTCGACCGTCACGCCCGGACGGTGCAAGCGTGCCAGGCGGTCCAACACCGGCCGGTAGCGCTCCCCCGCCCGTGCGGCCGGCCCGGCGCCGACGACGATCGGCCCGGCCGAGCCCGCCAGCGCGAAGCGCACCGCGGCTTCGAAGCTGGCCTCGCCGGGCAGCCCCGTCCCGGCTTCGACGACCGGCCCCCCAGTGCGCACCGGCGCGTCGAGCCGCGGCTTCGGCGCGACGACGACGAAGATGTCCGCGGGGCTGTCGGCGATCAGCCGGTCAACGATCGCGACCCACGCGGGATCGTCGCGGCGGTCGCCGACGACCAGGGCGTGGGCGCCGAGGTCGCGGGCGCGCTCGGCGATGTCGGACGCGAGATCGGTGCTGCGCTGCGACTGCGAGACGACCGACAGCCCGCGGGCTTGGACGATGCGCTCGAGGTCGCGCAGCGAGTCCAGCTCGGAGGCGATGGCGTCGAGCACGCGGTTCATCGCCTTGCTCTCGATCTCGGCCTGCTTCTTGAACGCGACCAGCACGACCTCCGCCGGCTGCTCCGATGCCGCCAGCTCGGTCGCCACCTCGACGAGCGGCCGCGCGGTCGCGGGGTCGTCGATGGCGACGACGACGCGGTAGAAGATCGACGACTCGAGGTCGGAACGCTCCGCTTCGGTGAGGTCGCGATCGACCATGCGCGCCGCGTACGCCATGGCAGGCGTCGGGCCCTCGTCGGCGAGCCCCGCCTCCTCGGCGGCCGTCATCTCCGCGCGCAGCGGCCCGAGCGCCCGCACCATCATCGGCCCGGCGAGGATCGAGGTGACGATGGCCATCACGACCAGCGCGACGAACACCTCCTCGTCGATGATGCCCGCTTGCAGACCGGTGGCGGCGAGGATGATGCCCGTCGCCCCGCGCGCGTTGAGCCCCCACGCCATCGCCCACGCCTCCCGCCCGATCGGCAGCCCCGCGGCGCGCACGCCGAGGACCACCGAGATGAGCTTCGCGCCCAGCGCGACGGCGATGACGGTGAACACGAGCATCGGATCGAAGGAGTCGATGAAGTCGGTGCGCAGCGCCATCGACACGAAGTAGAGCGGGGCGAGGAAGCCGACCGCGACGTGGGTGAGCGACTTGTGACCGGTCGCGCCGACGCCCGACGCCACACCGCTGAACGCCACCCCGGCGAGGAACGCTCCGAGGAACGCCTGCACGCCGATCGCCTCGCTGGCCGCCGACACCGCGATCACCACGAGCGCGACGACCGCGACGTACCCGTTCGGCCAGGCGAGGTGGCGGCGGGCGAGCTCGACGATGCGCGGCGCCAGCCAGCGCACTCCGCCCAGCACGACGACGAACAGCAGCCCCACCAGCAGGAGGTCGATGGCGAGGCCGCGGTCGCTGCTCGCCTCACCGCCTGCTGTGACCGATCCGAGGATGATCGCGTACAGCGTCCAATTGACGAGGTCGTCGACCACGGTCGCGGTCATCATCACCGTGGCGATGCGGCTGCGCATCATCCCCAGGTCGAGCAGGATGCGGGCAAGGACGGGGTTCGCCGAGTTCGACAGGTTCATGCCGATGAACGCAGCGAACGGCAAACGGCCGATGCCCACCGATTCGCCCCACATCGACATCGGCGTGATGTAGACCACGCCGATGCCGATGCTGATCGGCAGCAACGTTCCGACGAGCCCGATGATCAAGCTGCGACGGCCGAGCGTCTTGACGTCGGTGAGATCGACCTCTGATCCCGCGACGTACAGGAAGAACAGCATCCCGATCTTGATGAAGTCGTTGCGCGTGCTGTCGACGAGATCGCCCTTGTCGAACAGCCAGTCGTAGACGTCCGGCGCGAGCGAACCGAGGATGGTGACGCCGATGACGATGCCGGCCGCCATCTCACCGACGACCGACGGCTGCTTCAGCTTGCGCATCACGAAGCCGAGGGCCACACCTGCGAAGAGCATCACGCCGAGCTGGGTCAGCATGTCCACGAGCTGGGCGGACGTCATAGGGCGGCGATTGTACGCCCAAAGGGGTCTCCGCCCGTGATGCGCTGAGCTGCCTACGCTGGCGCTCGTGGATCGGCAGCGATACGTCGCGCTGCTGCGCGGCATCAACGTCGGAGGGCGCAACCTCGTCCCGATGACCGCGCTGCGCGCCGCCTTCGAAGAGAGCGGTCTCGACGACGTGCGCACGTACATCCAGTCCGGCAACGTGCTGTTCAGGACCGCCGAACCGGCTGCGACGCTCGAGGACAGGATCGAGGAAGCCCTCGAGGCGCGCTTCGCGACCCGCCTGGTGGTCGTCGTCCGCTCGCACGCCCAGCTGCGCTCGATCGTCACGTCGGCGCCCGCCGGCTTCGGCGCCCGGCCGGACACGTTCCACTCCGACGTCATCTTCCTCAAGTCGCCGCTCAGCGCACGTGAGGCGATGAAGGCGCTCGACCTGCGCGAGGGCGTCGACCAGGCTTGGCCCGGCCGCGGCGTGGTCTACTTCGCGCGGCTCAGCGAGCGGCTGAGCGCCAGCCGGCTGTCGCGCGTGACCGCCCGCCGCGAGTACCAGCGGATGACGATCCGCAGCTGGACGACGACCACGAAGCTGCTCGCGCTCGCCGACGGCTGACCGACCGACGGGCGCGGCACGCGAAGGACCGCCGCCGACCCATGCCCAACGGCCAGCTTTCGTCAAACACGCGGCGACCGTGTTTGGCCGACCGGGCGGAAGGCAACGACCCGCTGCATGAGGCTCCCCCGTGTGGCCGCGGTGGCGATCGCCGCAGCGATCCTCATCGCATGCGGCTCCGACGACGACGGCGACGGCGGCCATGGCAGCGAGCGTGCCGTCGACACCGCCGCGACGCGGGTCGCGGCCGGCGCGGCGGAACCGTCGGTGCCATCGCCGACGACGTCACCGCCCACGACGAGCGCGCCCGCGCCGGCCGAGTCGACCACCGCGCCCCCACCGCCGGGCGCCACCGCCCCGCCCACGACGCTGCTGCCCGCCCCGCCCCGGGTGCTCCTGGTCGGCGACTCGACGCTCCTCGCGGTCGGCGAGTACGGCGCCCTTGTCGCGCTGGGCGGGATGGATCCGGTGTACGAGGCGGCCTCGTGCCGCGCGCTCGGACAGCCGTCGTGCGGCGACGATCCGCCGACCAATTCCGTGACCGTCATCGACAGCGTCGAGGGAGCGGTCGACGTCGTCGTGATCATGGCGGGCTACGACGAGTGGTACACGACGTTCGCCGACAGCTTCGACCAGGTCGTCGCGTCAGCCCGGGCGAAGGGCGCGAAACGCGTCGTGTGGCTCACGTATCCAGAGGGCGTCGACTACCGCCTTCCCGACGAGCGGCAGGCCAACGAGTCCCTGGTCAACATGAACCAGATCATGCGCGAGAAGGTCGCCAGCGGCGCGTTTCCCGATGTCGTGATCGCCGACTGGTTCGCCTACAGCGCGCCGACGCAGGGTTGGTACTCGGACGACGACATCCACCTCAGCAGGACCGGAGCGTTCGGCGTCGCCGACTACATCAGCCGCAAGATCGCGTTCCTCGGCGGACAGCCGTGCCCGGCGCCGCGCGAGCCGGGCCAGGCGCCGGAGGCGCCGTGCCCCGATCCCGACGTGGCCGGCCCGGTGCCCGACGTCGTCGCGCTCTACGTGCCGGCCTGACCGGCGGAGCGAGCGGGCGGTCAGCCGCCCAGCTTGCGGAAGTCCCAGCTCACGATCTTGTGCGGGGTGAGCCGCATCCACGCGTGCCGCCCGTCGTGGGCGAGTTCATCGCGCGAGGTGTACTTGCGGGCGTAGATCCGCTCGACCTCGTCGAGCTCGGGGCACGGCTCGCCGGTGCGCGGCACCTCTCCGACGACCGACACGGTCCCGGTGAGTTGGACGCCGCGCAGCTCGCCGTAGTCGTGACCGGCGTCGACGATGACGTTCACCCGCGGATCGCGGCTGAGGTTCGTCCAGCGCTGGCTCTTCACGATCGACGAGAGCCACAGCGAACTCCCGTCCCATGCGAACCACAGCGGGCTGACGTGCGGAAACCCGGTGGAGCCGATCGTGGCCACGCGGCACAGCGGCTCCGCGGCGAGGAACTCGTCGAGCTCGCTCGTCGACATCGCGATGCGCCGCCCGCGCCGCTGGCGCCCTGTCGCTTCCTCTGACATGGTTCGCACCGTAACGGCGAGCTCGCCGCTGCGACGAGCCGCGACTACCGTCGGCGCCGACGACCGGCATCGCCGGCCAGACCGAGAGCGGAACGATGCGCGCCACCCCCGTTCGCGTCTGGGTCGCCGATCTCGACGACCCGGCGACCCGCGACCTGGAACATGCGGCCTTCCTCGACCCCGACGAGGTCGCTCGCGCCGGCGCGTTCCGCCAGCCCGCCGATCGGACGCGCTTCGTCGTGGGCGCCGCGCTGGCCAAGCACGCCGTCGCGCACGAGATCGGGGCCACGGCCGCTTCGATCCGGATCGATCGACGCTGCCAGAGCTGTGGCCGCCAGCACGGACGGCCACGAGCCGTCGGCGTCGCAGGGGTCCACATCTCGGTCGCCCATTCCGCCGCGCTCGTCGCCGTCGCGCTCACCCGGATGGCGCCGGTGGGCATCGACGTCGAGCACCGATCGGGCGGGCGGGATCTGCCGGCCGAGGAGATCGTCAGCCCCAGCGAGCCGGCGACCTGCGTGGATCTGCTCACAGTATGGTGCCGCAAGGAGGCGGTGCTGAAGGCGACCGCCGACGGGTTGCGCGTGCCGCTGACCGACGTGGTGCTGGGTCCGCATCAGGCGGGAGCGCTGCTGGTGAGCTACGCGGGCCGTGCCCTCGCCGCCCGGATCACCGACGTGGCCCTCGGCGACGGCTACGCGGCCGCGGTGGCCGTGCTCGGCGACGTCCCGACGAGCATCGAGGTGCGCCCTGCCGCAGCGCTCGTCTCGCCCGGCTCGGTCACCGGCGATCGCGACCGCTAATCGGCGAAGACGTCGCGGCTGAGCTGCATGAAGAACGTGTGGTCGTGGCCCTTGTTCGGGTCCGCCGCGTTGTACTTGACGTTCGCCGAGCCATCGGGAAGGTGGTCGTCGGGATAGATCGCGCCCACCGGGCAGACGTCGGGCTGGTAGCACGCGGTGCACGACGTGCATTCGTCGAGGTTGACATACAGAAGGGTGTCGCCGAAGATCGCCACCGCGTCCGGGTCCGGGGTGTGCGTGTTCTCGACGCCGGCGCCGGCTTCGTCCTCGGAGAACAGCGTGTTCGACGATGCGTCGTACTCGTAGATGCACTGCACCGGGCAGACGTTCACGCAGCTGCGATCCTTCACCCCGATGCAGGCTTCGGTGATGACTGCGAGTCCGGCCATCGCGTGACCTCCAAAGGCGTCCGGTCCGACGGACAAGCCCTCACGTACCCCCGAACGCGATCGCCTACCCAGCGCGCGACCGCGCCGGGGCCGCCACACGATCGTCACCAGCTCCGCGGCCGCTGCCCGCCTGAGGACGTCCGTCGTGGCGGCGAGCCGGGCGAGGCTGAGCCCCTCGATCCATGGCGGCGGCGCGCGCGCCATCGCGCAGCCATGCGACGGCCGAGACCTCCTTCAGGCTGAGCACGGTGGTGACCCAGGGCAGCTCGGCGTGCACCGCGCGCAACGTCTCCGCAGAGCGCGCGACCACGATCACCTCTCGGTCACGCCGGCAGTCTCGCGCCACACGGC
>CAZGUH010000054.1:17354-22958 GCA_964529005.1 uncultured Ilumatobacteraceae bacterium
GCTGCGCGCCGCGCGGCGAGCCAGGGCGAGGTCCTCCCCGGCGTTGTGAGCCGCCAGGCGGACCGCGCCATCCCGTCCCCGCCGCGGCGCTCGGCTCCGACCGAGCCCGGTCCGCCGACCGCCAGGACAGCGCACGTCGCGATCACGATCGCGGTGCCGAGATGGATCACGGTCCGCAGAGCCGTCCTGAACGCGACCAGGTGCAAGCTTGGCCGCTGCGCCCACCGGGTACCCATCTCGTGTGTCATCGTCGTGGGTCATGCGCGCCCGGTCTGCGAACCACCTGCCGGCCCGATCGTGACAGGACTGTGACATTGGCGCACCGCCGGTGACGTGCACGTTGGGAAGGATGGGTCCGTGATGGAGCCCGACCGCAACGACCGCCTCGTGATCGTTGCCAACCGGCTGCCGGTGCGGTGGATGGACGCGCCTGAGGGCGCCGCCCAGTGGCAGCCGAGCCCCGGAGGGCTCGTCGCAGCGCTCGCGCCCGCGATCCGGGGGCGGCCGTCTACGTGGGTCGGCTGGTCGGGCGCGGCGACGCCGGTGGAGCCGCCGGGCTCGGAGGGGCACGTCGATCTGCACGCCGTCGACCTCGACGACGACGAGCTGGCGGGCTTCTACAACGGCTTCGCCAACAGCACGCTGTGGCCGCTCTACCACGACGCGATCGTCGTGCCGCTGTTCGACCGCCAGTACTGGGACACCTACAGGCGGGTCAACGAGCGCTTCGCGGACGCGGCCGCGCAGGTCGCCCCACCCGGGGCCACGGTGTGGATCCACGACTACCAGCTGCAGCTCGTCCCGGCGATGCTCCGTGCCCGCCGGGACGATCTGGCGATCGGCTTCTACCTGCACATCCCGTTCCCCGCGCAGGAGCTGTTCCTGCGCCTGCCCTGGCGCGACGAGATCACCGCCGGCATCCTCGGGTCCGACGTCGCCGGGTTCCAGACCGAGGTCGGCGCGCAGAACTTCCGTCTCGTCGCTCGCCGGTTGCTCGGCGCTCGCATCGACGGCGACGCCGTCGTGCTGGGCGGCCGCCGTGTCCGCATCGGCACGTTCCCAGTCGGCATCGACGTGGGCCGGGTCGAAGACGTCGCCCGCCAACCCGCGACGGTGCAACGCGTGCGCCAGATCCGCAGCGAGCTGGGCGATCCGTCGGTGATGCTGCTGGGGGTGGACCGGCTCGACTACACCAAAGGCATCGGGGTGCGCCTGCGCGCATACCGCGAGCTCCTGGAGGAGGGACGGATCGATCCGTCCAAGGTGGTGCTCGTGCAGATCGCCGAGCCGTCGCGCGACGACGTGCCCGGATATCGCGAGATCCGCGATGAGGTCGAGCGGCTGGTCGGCGCGATCAACGGTGACTTCGGCCGGCTCGACGGCACGGCGGTCAAGTACCTCCACCAGTCGCAGTGCTTCGAGGAGCTCGTCGCGCTCTACCAGGCCGCGGACGTCATGCTCGTGACGCCGTTTCGCGATGGGATGAACCTGGTCGCCAAGGAATACGTCGCAGCGCGCGGCGATCGCCCGGGCACGCTCGTGCTGTCGGAGTTCGCAGGGGCCGCTCACGAGCTGCGCCGTGCGGTTATGGTGAACCCGTTCGATGTCGATGATCTGAAGTCAGCGATCGACGATGCCGTCAACCGTCCCGATCACGATCGGCGCCGATGGGGCTCGCTTCGGCGCTCGGTTGCGCGCAACGACTCCGCCGCCTGGGCGGAGCGCTTCCTCGGTGCGCTCGACCGCGGACCGGCGTGAACGTGTCGATGACGACCACCGGAGGAAGAGCGATCGATGAACCCGCGTGCCTTGGTGATCGAAGACGACGAGTCGGTGCGCGAGGCGATCTCGATGGTGCTCGGGCGTGCCGGGTTCGGTGTCGAGGCAGTGGAGGACGGCGGCAGCGGCATCGGCCGGCTCGACGAGGGTCTCTTCGATCTCGTCATCCTCGACCTCATGCTGCCCGGCATGAGCGGCTTCGACGTGTGCCGCGAGATCCGCGCCCGCAGCGGCATCCCGATCGTGATGGTCACAGCCCGCGCTGACACCGCGGACGTCGTCGCGGGGCTCGAGCTCGGCGCCGACGACTACGTCACCAAGCCGTTCGAGGCCGCTGAGCTCGCAGCGCGCGCCCGCGCCGCGGTCCGGCGAGCGGTCGAGACCGAGCCGTCGCGTCGCACGGTGCGCGACCTGGAGATCGACGAGCCGGCCTTTCGCGTCAGCCGCGACGGCGTCGAGATTCCGCTCACCGCGACGGAGTTCCGCCTGCTCGTCACGCTCGCCCGCCACGCCGGTCAGGTGATGACCCGGGAGGTGCTCCTCGAGCGCGTGTGGGGCTACAACTACCTCGGCGATTCTCGGCTCGTCGACATGGCGATGCGCCGGCTGCGCAGCAAGTTGGGCGAGCCGACGTCCGGCGGCGAGTACATCGCGACGGTCCGATCGATCGGGTACCGGTTCGAGCGGGGCTGACGGCGTGGCGGACGACGTGGCCGACGTGCGGGCGCCGCACCGCTTCCGCCGCCGCCTGACCGCGGCGTTCGTCCTGACCGCGGCGATCACCACGGGCACGCTGGCGATCGTGACGTATGCGCTGACGCGCGAGTACCGCCACCGCAACTTCGAGCAGACCAGCCGCGACGAGGTGCGCGTCGCGCTCGCACTGGCGCCGCGAACGCTCGACTCGGACAGCTTCGAGCGCATCCTGCGCGTCTACGAGACCCGCACGGGCAGTGACGCCGTGGCCGTCGACGGCGATGCCAGCTACTCCTCGTCGAACGTCATCACCGCGGCGCACGTGCCCGCCGAGATCTACGACGACATCGGCGATCGGCTGCGCACCACGACGCTGCGGGTCGCGGCGCGCGACTACCTCGTCGTCGCCGGGTTGGGGCCGAACGAGGAGCACTACGCGTTCTTCTTCTCGCTCGACCAGCTGCACGACGGCCTCGTCGAGCTGCGTCGCGTGCTGCTCGGCGGGTGGACCGCGATCGTGGTCGTCTCGCTGGCGGTCGGCCACCTCGTCGCCCGGCGGACGTTGCGGCCGGTGCGCGAAGCAGCCGTCGCCGCCAACGCGATGGCCGACGGCAAGCTCGACACCCGCATCCGCACGCGCGGTGACGACGAGTTCAGCCACTGGGCCCGCTCGTTCAACACGATGGCCGACGCGCTCCAGACGAAGATCGACGAGCTCAACCGCGCCGCCGATCGCGAGCGCCAGTTCACCGCGAACGTCGCCCACGACCTGCGCACACCGCTCACCGGGATGACCGCGATGGCGTCGCTGCTGCGCGAGCAGCTGGAGACGCTTCCCGCCGACACCCGCCGCGCGGTGGAGATCATCATCAACGACAGCGAGCGCCTCAAGGAGCTCGTGCTGGAGCTGCTCGAGCTCGCCCGCCTCGACGCCGGAACCGACGTGATCGACGCCGAGGACCTCGATCTCGCCACGGCGGTCCACGCGACCCTCGAGTCGCTGTCGCTGCCGCCCGACGCGCGGATCAGCGTCGACGTGCCCCCAGGGCTGGAAGTCCATGCCGAGCGGCCACGCTTCCGCCGAGCGCTCGGCAACCTCGTCGGCAACGCGGTGACGCACGGCGGCGGGACGGTGTCGATCGTGGCCGAGCGCGCCGCAGGCGATGTCCTGATCCGCGTCCGCGACAACGGGCGCGGGATCGACGACGAGTTGCGCGAGCGAGTGTTCGACCGCTTCGTGCGCGGCGACGCGTCCCGCGCCTCGGGTGGTTCAGGACTGGGACTGGCGATCGCGCGCGAGCAGGCGCGGGCGCAGGGAGGCGACGTGTCGGCCGGCAACGCGCGCGACGGAGGCGCCGAGTTCACCCTGCGCTTGCCGGCGGGCCGGCCGAGGCCGGATCGATCGTCGCGAAGCTGTGACGCCACGCTGCCCGCGACGTGACGAACGGCCGTCACACTGGCCCGGTGCCTGCGCATCCCGGGTTCACGGCGAACGGCGTCGAGCGCACCACCCTGCTCGTCGGCGTTCCGGCGCCTGCCGAGCTGACCGGCCTGCTGCGTGCAGCGAACGTCCGCGTGCTGTCGAGCGCATCGGCCGAGGAGGCGCTCGGCATCCTCATGCGGCACGCGGTCGATTGCCTCGTCGTCGACACACGCCTGTCCGGGATGAGCGCCGGCGACCTGCTGGCGGAGGTCCGCCGGCGCCACGACCCGCCGACGCTGATCATCGAGGCGGCGAACAACCCGTCCCGTTCCACGAGCGCCTGGATCGACGCCGGCGCGACCGACTGCGTCGACGACCGCACGAGCGCCGCGATCGTCGCCGCCCGGTGCGGCGCGATCCTGCGACGCCGCCGCGTCGCCTGAGCGCCGGACCGCCGACCGGATCCGCGGCTACTGGTGGTCGGATCGCGTCGCCTCGGCGATGAACGCCGCTGTCAGCGCGCCGACGCCCAGCAGCCACAGCAGGACCGATGCCCGCGCGAGGCCCAGACACAACGTCGCGCACGCCACGACGAGCAGCACCAGGATCGCCGGGACTCCCACGCCGTCGCGCGGCATCGCCCGGAACCGCGCCACAAGGTCGGGATCGCTGCGGCGCATCTCGCTCTCCAGTCGAGCGATTCGTCGGGCGATCTCGCCGTTGTCGATCTCATTGGCCACGCGATCGCCTCCGCCTACAGGCGATGTTCGAACGACGGCCACGCGGTCGTCAACGTCACGGCGACGATCGCGGTGGCGACGACACAGACGAATGCGGCGCGCATGCCCGCGATCATCGTTCCGGCGCATCGCGGATTGGTGGCCCGATTGTCACAGTCGTGTCACAACGGCCGCGCGCGGGGCGGACCAGATCACCCCTTTGTTTTTCTAGCAGTTGATGGTGAAATAGTGCCATCGAGAAGGGAGACGGCATGACGGACTCCACGTTGGACCCGGCGATCGACCCATCGGCGACGCTCGGAGCGGTGGTGATGGACAACCCCGGCGCGGCTGGGGTTCTCGAGTCGTTCGGCCTGGACTTCTGCTGCCGCGGCGATCGCACGCTCGCCGACGCGTGCCAGGCGGCGGGCGTCGACCCGCAGGACGTGATCGCCACCCTGGCCGACGCCGGGGTCGGCGCCGATGGCGCCGGCGGCGACGCCTGGTCCGGCTTGGACGCGCCGGCGCTCGCCGACCACATCGTCGAGGCGCACCACCGATATCTGCACGAGGAGCTGCCGCTGCTCGACGCGCTGGCCGAGAAGGTCGCCGGTGTGCACGCAGAGCGGCACTCCGAGCTGCACGACGTGCGGCGCCTCGTGGCGGCGCTGCGAGCCGACTTCGAACCGCACCTGGCGAAGGAGGAGCGGATCCTGTTCCCCGCGATCCACGCGCTCGCCCTGGGCCACCGCTCCTTCCCCTTCGGGTCGATCGAGAACCCGATCCGGGTGATGACGCTCGAGCACGAGACGACCGGCACGATCCTCGCTGATCTGCGCCGAGCGAGCGGCGGCTACCGCGTGCCCGAGGATGCCTGTGCCAGCTACCGGTCGTTGTACGAACGGCTCGCTGCGCTGGAGTTCGACACCCACCTGCACATCCACAAGGAGAACCACGCCCTCTTCCCGCGGGCGATCGCTCTCTTCG
>CAZGUH010000055.1:0-22653 GCA_964529005.1 uncultured Ilumatobacteraceae bacterium
GCCCGTGTCGGGATCGATATGGAACGCGTCGACCACAACACGCAGCAGCTCCATCAACGCCGGGGGAACGACGAGGGTCCAGAGCGACGCTCTGGTCTTCATGGCCTCCTTATGCGAGACCTCAACAACGCGACCGTGATCGTCGCGGATCTTGAAGGAGCGGCCTCCTTGGGCATGCACCTCGAGCAGCCCGATGTCGCCGAGGTCGATCACGTCGTCGACGCGGAGGCCGAACGCTTCGGAGATCCGTAGCCCCATCACTCGCTGGAGCCACAGCACGAGCTGATGCACGGGGTGGAGATGCGCGGCGATCCGGACGCACTCCGGGAAGCTCAGCGGTCGTTGTGGTCCCGTCGGCGGTGGTGTGTGGGCGACGGATGCGTCGGGTTTCGGGGCCGACAAGCCCTCGGTCGGATCGAACCTCTGCCGGAATTTTCGGTTGTTCTGGAGAGCGGCTACTGCCGACTCGGGCACGCGAACGTGTCCTTGCGCATCTCGGTACGCACCGAGGAGCTCGCCGCGCCAGCGCCGTCGAGCGGTCGCCAAGCTGACCCCGGCCGCCTCGGCAGCTTCCTGAAGCGACCGCTCACGACCCGCCCTCGAACTGACATCCAGCCGCGGACGTCGTTCGCGGCCGCCGGGGGGCCCGGTCGTCGAGCGACGAGCGCGAGCAACCACTCGTGCGCCATGGGGTACGTGACGTCGCCGACCGTGGTCGTACGCGGGACGAACCAGGGCAGGACATAGCCAGCGAGGATCCGGGTACCTGCTCGGCACGGTCGGGCCCGGCGCGGCGGAGGTCGTCGTAGGCGGCGACCACCCATCTCTCGGCGACCGTCGCCACGTCGCCGACCACTCCCCGGGCCGCCAGGCCCTCCTGGGACCACGGGCTCGCGGTCCACGACCATCCGTCTGCACTCGTCATGGCCCAGAAGCTGACGAGACCAGGGCAGACGCGAAGAACCGCCGGCCTCGTCGTCACGTTTGTAACGACCAGGCCGACGGTTCAGATGGTGGCGGGGGAATCACGGCCTCGGTCAACCATGTCATTCGGTTGTCGACGAATGTCGCGATGTCGGACATGTGTCAGGTTACCTCTCGGCCGTTCGGCCTGGGTCTGCGTTGTGAGACGCCGGATCGGGGCGGCGAGCGAATGGACTCTGCGTCCTCAGCGGTCGGACGCCCGCTGGGTTGTGGAGTGCACCTTCGTGACCGGCCCGGTGCTGGTGCCGGGCCGGAGGGTGATGGTGGGTTCGTACTCCGGGCCTGAAGCTTCTGGGTCGTTCCATTCGTAGATGACAGTGCGCAAGGTGTTGAGTTGCCGTCCGATGAGGAGGGCGAGGGCGGCGGGCCCGTGGTAGGCGAGATGGACCTCGGCTCGGCCAGTCGTGGCGGCGAGGCGTCGGATCTCGTTGGCGACGGCGGTGCTGAGGCTCGCGGCTGCGTCGTGGTGGATGCGTCTGTTGCTCTTCAGTGAGACGCACACGGCCGAAGTGAAGTAGTGGGGACGTTCATCGATGAGACGGCGGAAGGCGCTGACGTCAGCGTGTTCGGTGAGCGTGACGAAGACGGCGACGCGCGACCGGCCGTCGGTCTGTTCGTCAAAGATCCCGTCGATGTCGGTGGTGTCGATCTCATGTATCGGTGGTCCGGACTCTTGGGAGGTCCATGTCTCGCCGCCGAGGTCGACGACCTCGACTCGACCGAACTTGGTTGTGGGAAGGGCAGCGCCGAGGGCGAACGCCACCGAGAGATGCATTCCGCCGGTGATCCGGAGTGCGGTGGCACCCGATGCGGCGACGGCGTCGCTGGTGAACGGAAGGGTCGCTTGGAGGGCCCGCAGTCCTTGCCGGTTCGGCAGTCGACCGTGGGTTGGCGGGTTGATCCGGATGTGAAGGTCAGCCGCTCCTGCATCTAGGGCCGATGGGGCCGGTCGCGTCTGGGTAGCGATCGTGAGCATGCCGCCGTTCGTCGCGATGTGTGTTCGTCGTTGCTCGATGCGATGCAACAGAAGGTCGCGGAGGATCTCGAGGCGTCCGGCGTTCGTTCGTGTGTTGCTTTGCTTCTTGTCGGCGAGGGTTCTACTCGGGGTGAGTCCGAGCAGCTGGTCGGGGGCGGCATAGTCGGGCCGCTTGTCGTCTTGAGCGGAGGGGATGTCGTTGGCGATGCAGAGACTGAACGCGGGATCGTCGTCGAGCTTCAGCAGACGCGGTAGTTCTCGCTCTCTCACGATGGTGCTGTTGGCGATGTCGGGCGTGACGACGAGAACAGCCCCAGATAGGCCCGCGGTGAGTGCTTGCTCGAGGCGGTCGGTCGTCGTGCCCGCGCGCAAGTCGCTGCGATCACGCCAGACCACCAAACCCGAGGCGCGCAGGAGGGACTCGAGGTCGCGGGCACGCCTGGTGCCATCGGATTGGCGGTATGAGATGAAATCGGACCGTCGCCGTTGACGGCGCGAGCGGGCAGGTGGTCGGAGACTGAACGGGTGGGATGTTGCACGGGTGCGGTATCGGTGACGATGCGGCCAAGGCGGCTGCGAGTGGCTGTGGTGGCAATGAACTGGTCGTCGAAGGGTGAGTACACGATGAGGGCGATGGGACCGGAGGTCGTCTTGGCTGTGGCACGGATTGAACGAAGGTCGATGTTGCTCGGGGCGCTGGGGAGGGGGTGGGAGTGCCATTCGCCGATGTAGCCGACCGGGTCGGTCGGTTCGCGGTTGGCGAGGTATGTGGCGAGCCAGCTGTTGGCTTCGACGTCGTCCCGCACGTACCTGGAGGGTGTGGCCTTCGCCGAGCTGATCGCTACCGCGTCGCTGACGACCAGATCGTCGCCTTGTCGATAGCCGACGAGAACACCGCCGGTCTCGTTCGGCAACGCTTGATTCGCTTCCGTTGCGATTGCCGTCCGAGCGGCGGGAGACAGATACACCCGACGTGGCTGGGAGCTCATGTCGACTCGATGGTGCGCTCGACAAGATGACGAACTTCACCGGCGGGATGCACAGGTCGACCGACGAGGAGCCCGACCGCGTGTCGCACGGCGGCCGCCGCAGCCTCGATCACCGTGTGCGGTGGTGTTGGTGAGACCGGGCTGCCGCATCCAGCCTCATACGCGACCGAGCCTGCCCCTTGCGCTCCGCGAGCCGAGGAGGGCAGCGATGCGCAGCCGTCAAGGGGCGGGAGCACGTCGATGCGGAAGGTGTCGCCATCGTCTTGGATCGCGGCCGAGATCATGTTCGTGTCAAGGGCTGCGGCTGCTCGGTGGAGCAGCGATGTGACCGCGAAGTCTGCGGTTGCGTTGATGACCAGATCATGGGATTTGATGTCAGCGAACGCTTGGTCTGCGTCGGCGAGGTTCGTGTCTCGTGCCTCGACGTTGAGGTAGCGGCGATGCACCTGAGTGAGGAGGTCTTCGACGGCTTTCGCCTTGTTCTTGCCCACCGCCTCGGGGCCGACCCAGTGACGCACGAGGTTGCCGGGCATCACGATGTCGCCGTCGATGAGCGTCAGATCGGTAACGCCTGCTCGAACAAGCATGTCCGCGATGAATGAGCCAATTGCTCCGATCCCGACGATCGCGACTCGCCGACCGCGAAGGGTGGAGCTGTCGGGGCCCGAGCGGGCTGATCGTGCCGCTTCGGTGTCGGCGCCAGATCGTAGGCGTCGGACCGCGATCCCGCCTGCGGTGGTGGGCCACGCTTCGAGTACAACGGTCCCGTTACGGTCACCGCGGTCGTAGCGCAGCACCACGATGTCGACTGCGTGCTCCCGGATCCTCCTGTCAAGATCCACGGTCGGAGAGATCAAGGCGCCGATGTCGTTCCACGATCGCGGTGGAACGTTCACGGTCCCGAGTTGGGCAACGTAGCCGTAGGTGTCGCGACGGTGCCGCTTCACGATCTTCTGAGGTCGGGTTCCTCGGCCGGCGAGGACCATCACGTTGTTGGAAGCGGGAACGAACCGGACGAAGCAGTCGGTCAACGCGTCGAGGTCGCTGTAAAGATAGAGCGATGAGTCTTCCGCGGAGGGCTCGAAGTAGCGGTCCAAGTCGAGATCAGGTCGATCGTTCGGCCAGCCGCGATCCGCGTTCTCGAACCAGGACGCGACATGCGTGACGAATGCCGTCGCGTCGGTCCACCAGAGGGCGTCGTGGTCGTCTTCGGCGACGAGGCAAAGCGCTCCGTCAAGTTCGCGATGCCACGACCAGGGGACGGCGTCCAGCTCCGAAGGCACCACCCGGGGAGGCTTGAACGGAAACATCGACGGCAAGGTGATGATGACGTCAGCGCTGGCGGTGTCCCTTGGGATCGGACCTTGCCATCCTTCGCCGAGCGTGGCGAAGCCAGCACGGAGCAGCCCCTCCTCGAAGTGCAGCTTCGTGTAGGCGACGTAGTCGTCGAAGTCTGCTCGGCTCACCCAAACGTCCGCTTGCCTGCGGGCACACTACGTTCGCCAGCGATGACGACGGAGGCGCGCTTGGTCCCATCCTCGTTGAAACCAGGAGGCATCGGGAAGACGATCTCGCCGTCACCGTTCTTGCCAAGCAGCGAACGGAACACGAGGGCGGCCTTGCCCTCGTCGGTCTCGTCGAGTGCGTCGGCCGCTGTCGTGGCAGCGTCGGCGAACTTGTCTCGCATCTGCTCGAGCTCTTCATCCGTGGCGCGCACTTGGATGGTCTCGCCGGTCAACGTCGGGTCTGGAACCCCGGTTCCCCAGCTGACGAAGTTGTCGATGATGTTGCTGATCGCCTTCAGGGTGGAGACGTAGTACTCGGCCTGATCGCTGCCGGTGACCAGACCCGACCTGAACGCCTCGTAGGCGGCGGCCTCGATGAAGAACCCGCCGGGCTTGGCCTTGCCGAGCAGTGCACGGCGGGTCTGCCGCAGGAGCTTCACCATCGGCACGTAGAAGCCGTCGTGGTCTGCGTTCATGGCGCTGGACAAGGACGTCAGCGCCTCGGGGTTGGTGCGCACCCACTTGTCGCCGTCGCCGCGCTGCGGGATCTCCCAGGTCTCACCGTCGCTGTACGGACGAGCCGGGACGGCGTCGACGTACAGGTCGAACTCAGGAAAGGACACCTGCAAGCTCCGATCCTGCCGCTTCGTCCGGCGGTGGCCGTCGTCATCCTCGCCGAACGCGGCGTGGAGCACCTTGAAGAACCGATCGAGAAGATCGGTGGACGTCACGCCATCCGGCACGCTCGTGAGCCTGCCGAACACGTCGACATCCTTGACTCGCTTGATCGAGACGTTCCGCTTGTACGAGCCGATCAGGATCGGGTCGATCCCGTACTCCGCCAACGTGGTGTCAGCCTCCAGCGCCGCCCGTACCTGACGGTGCGCCTCCGGGGCGTGCTCCTTGTCGTCGCCGGGCTCGATCGAGCTCAGGGCGTCCTTGAACTGTTGCTTGAGATGAGCCACTGAGCTCTCCGTTCTTTCATCGTGATCGCGCCGCTTCGACACGACGGTTGAACCTGGGCTGGTTCTGCGGCCGAGCCCGGCCTGGGCCTTACTTCTTCTTGGTGCTGCGCTTGCCGACGCTCTCGTTGGTCGTGGTCTTCGGATGCCGCTGCACCGTCGACTGCTTCACGAAGCGACCCGTGATCGAACTGCGTCCTCGCTTGCCTGCCATGACTTCTCCTCCTCGCCGCGCCTCGGAGCGACTGCCGGGGCTCCGACCGACGGTGGCACGATACCTTGATACCTTTCCACCTTGCAACCCAGAGCCCTAGACGCCTAGGCTGACGGTACAATCCGACCCAGGAGGTAGCCGTGGCCGAGATGAAGAACATGACCCTGCGCATGGATGAGACGTTGGCCGACAGCGTCCAGGCGGTCGCCGAGGTCGAAGGCACGACCGTTACCGAGGTCATCCGAGCCGCCATCAGCGAGCACGTAGATCGACGTAAGGCCGACCCGAACTTCCAGAAGCTCTTGAAGCGGAACATGGAGCGTCACGCGCAGCTGTTGAGCATGCTGGCGGACGGCTGACGTGAAGTACCTCGAGCTCGACGATCTTCTTGCGATCGCCAGTGAGATTCTCGGGCTCGAGGTCGACGTCCTTATCCGCGTGACCGATCTCGGACTGGCGGACTCAGCGGTATCACGACCGCAGGCAACGTTCGCCGGCGAGGAGTTCTACGTGACGGTCGAGGCGAAGGCGGCAACGCTTCTGTTCGGTATTGCTCGGAACCACGCCTTCATCGATGGAAATAAGCGAGTCGCCCTGCTTGCCACCCTTCAGTTTCTCAATCTGAATGGCAGCGACCTCGATCTGTCCCCGCCCGAGGAGGCGTACAAGATGATCGCGGGAGCCGCCGCTGGTACCGTCACGCTCGACGTCCTCATGACCTGGATCGCTGCACGCCTGGAGCCGACACCAAATGACTGAGCCCGAGCAGCTCCAGTTCGACGCACCGGCTGAGGATCCGGTGAGCGCCTACCTGGCCAGCGGGCTGACGTCGCTCAACGAGGATCAGATCACGATCGTCGAGCTCGTCAGTGGACTCATCGGCAACTTCTGCGGAGACGCTGGCGTGATGGTCCATCAGCCCGTACTTCACACGCACCCGAAGGACCATGGTGCGCTCTCCGCGGAGGAAGTCCACGCGAAGGACTTCGCTAGCGTGACGGAGTCCGACGTCGTCATTGCGATCGGCGACTTCGCATCCTGGGGTGCCGGGAAGGAACTCGCGTGGGCGGAAAGGCTGCGGACCCCTGTCCTGCTGTTGCTACGGGAGGGACGGTCGATGTCGCGACTCGTTGTCGGGTCGACCGGTGACGTCGAGGTAGCGACGTGGCGGTTCCCGAACGACCTCCGGGACATATGGACCACCTACTTCATGAAGCGCAAAGCTCAGCTGGAAGCGCACCGACGAATGCGAGCGACGCGCCAACGACTATGGACGCCGACCCTACTGCGGCTTCGAAGCGGCTTCGACCGCCTTGAACCGGCGCAGCAGCGTGAGATCGCAGCAATCGCACATCTCAGTCCGCGCCGCGTCCACGAAATCCTGAGTGCGCCCGGAGCTCTTGCCGAGTCCAGCGCGGATGAGCTTCATGCGCTCACAAACGCCATGTCGCTGCCATCGACGGCCGTCGCGCCGGGAGGTGCCTTTCCAACGCTCGCGCCGCGAGCGTTGTCGGCCTTGGCGACAGCGTCCGAACTAGAAGCGTGGGATGGCCGCCGTGCTGTCGAGCTGCTGCAACGCGCAACGGTTGAGCTAGCGAAGGGCGGAACCCGCCGCCTTTCGTTCAACGAACCTATCGATTGGGTCGACTTCGCTCGTGGCTGATCGACCTCTTGAGCGCGGTCTGGCCGAGCGGCTGGCAAGTGCGGTGGGGGCGATGGGAGGGGGCGTTCCGGTCGACCTCGAGCAGTTCGCCCGCGCGCTCGGCGTGAGCGAGATCGTCCGCACGTCGATGGTCGAAGACGGCCGGACCACATGGACGGGGGGCGTGCCGCGGATCGAACTGCGGGATGACCGGATACCTCAGCGGAGCCGGTTCACACTCGCGCACGAGATCGGCCACATCCTCATCGCTCGAGACGAGACAGTCGCCCGGCGAACGCATCAGCTCGAAGGCGATGACATCGAGAAGCTTTGCGACTGGATCGCTGCTTCGATTCTGATGCCGCGCTCGTGGATCACCAAGTATGCGCACCGTGAGCGCTACAACCTCAGCCTCCTGCGATTGATTGCTCACGAGGCAGACGTATCGCTCTCGGCGGCGGCCGTCCGTCTTGCGGAGGTGAGCAACCGAAAATGTGTACTCCTCCGTTGGCAACGGGGCCCGAGCCGTTGGCTCGTCATCGGCCAAGCAGCCGTGCCTCGGGAGTACGCCGGCGGCCTCCAGGCCACTCCCGAGACCAATGAGGTCTTCGACAACCTGCCGAACCGGCGTGACTCATGGCGGGAAATCTCCTTGGACGCCGGAGGTTCGAGGTTCACAGCCGCGGCTCACATCGACCGAACCGGCTCGACCTGCATCTCGCTGCTGACATCGTTCCAACCAACTCCGAGAGTGCACTGAAGCAGCAGCTGGACTTCGGATCTGAGGTATCGCCGCCTTCGGTTCGATGTGTCGAGTGTCGAGGGAGGATCAGGCGCTGGTGGTCATCCAGGTGCGCAGGCTCTTGGCGGTGAGTTGGCAGGGGCCCCGGCTGGCGGGTGCTTCTTCGAGGATGCCGGCTCGGACGAGGTCGAGGAGTTCGGTGCGGCTGCGGCCGGTGAACCGGATGACGTCGGCGAGCGGTACGGCGGCCTGCTTGGGCGTTGGTCCTGACGCGTTGTCGAGCTGCGCGATGCGATGCTTGTCGACCGAGGCGCGAGTGACAAATCGGGCGCCGCTGCTGTCGGTCTCGGGGTCGATGTCGAGTTCGCCGCGTTTGGCCATCAGCGTGACGGTGCTCACCGCGAGACCCATCTGCCGGGCCACGGCCGCGACCTTCATCGAACGCTCGTGCAGCGCCCGAACTCGTCCGTGCTCGACGCGCAAGCGTTCAGCGTCCTCGAGTGGCACCTCGAACTGGCGGCTGGTCGGATGCTGTTCGAGCTCCATGCCCATTCGGCGGGACATGCGGTACAGCTCGTGGTAGCGGACGCCGAGCTCTGCTGCCAGGTCCGGCAGAAGGAGGATCCGGTCGGCGAGCCGGTCGCGTAGCGCCCAGACGTCGCTGAGGCGCGCCAGGCGCGTCGGCGGCCGACTCGCGTGTTGGACGATCACGCAGGTCAGGGTTCCGTCACGAATCCACCGCCGGGCGGTGGTCGGCGCGATGCCGAGCTCCGACGCGACCCGCTGGCTGTCGCACAACGGGTCATCAAGGTCGCCGGGGTCGATGATCCAACCCGCCGCGACAAGAGTCGCTTCCACCGCGGCGGCATGACCGAAGGTCCGGGTCGAGCGCGCCCAGTGGACGCGGCGAGCCGTGGGGACGAGCAGGGCTCCGACCGAGCTTCGAATGAGTTCATCGAGGAAACGGGCGACCTCTTTGAGCGGTGCGAGCTCTGGATGGTCGAGCGTGTAGATACGTCCGTAGACGTCGTTGGAGGCGCGGTGTCCCATGAAGCGGCGGCGCACCGTGCCTTCGATCTTCGGCTGCCAGGCGAGATCGGTGGCGACGCTCTTGCGGAGGAGATGCGGCGAGACCCGGAAGCCGAGGTCCCGGCTGCCGAGTCCTTCGGCGACGGTTGCCTGCCTGAAGGCGTGCCAGAAGGCCAGCTGCCCGAACTCGTCGTCGACTCGGAGGCCGGGCACGAGGCGAGCCCGCTTGTCAACCTCGCCCGTATCGGGATCGATGGAACGCGTCGACCACAACACGCAGCAGCTCCATCAACGCTGGGGGGAACAACGAGGGTCCGGAGTGACGCTCTGGTCTTCATGGCCTCCTTGTGCGAGACCGCGACAACGCGACCGTGATCGTCGCGGATCTTGAAGTGGCGGCCTCCTTGGGCATGCACGTCGAGCAGCCCGATGTCGCCGAGATCGATCACGTCGTTGACGAGTAGGCCGAACGCTTCGGAGATCCGCAGTCCCATCACTCGCTGGAGCCACAGGACGAGCTGATGCACGGGGTGGAGATGCGCGGCGATCCGGGCGCACTCGGGGAAGCTCAGCGGCCGCTGCGGTGCCGTGGGTGGTGGCGTGTGGGCGACGGCTGCGTCGGGTTTCGGGGCCATCAAGCCCTCGGTCGGGTCGAAGCCAGGTGGTACGAGACCGTTGACCCGGGCGAACGCGATGACGCTGCGGAGCACCCACAACGCGTCGGCGACGACCGACTGTGCGAGCCCGCTCTGGCGGCGCTTCGGGGCGTTCTGCAGGGCGGCTACCGCCGGTTCGGGCACGCGGATGTATCCGCGTGCGTCGCGATATGCGCCGGAGAGTTCGCCGTCGCGCCAGCGTCGTCGGGCGGTCGCCAAGCTGAGTCCAGAGGCCTCGGCAGCTTGCCGGAGCGACAGCGCGCGCCTCGCCTTCGAGCTGACGGTCCGTCGCGGGCGTCGCTCGGGGCGGTCGGCGTCGCTCGGTCGTCGACGGACGAGCGCGAGCAGCCACTCGTGCGCCATCGTGTAGGTGATGTCGCCGACCGTGGTCGTCAACGGGACAAACCACGGCAGGACATAGCCCGCGAGGATCCGACGCACCTGGTCGGCACGGTCGGGCCCGGCGCGGCGGAGCTCGTCGTAGGCGGCGACCACCCATCTCTCGGCGACCGTTCCCACGTCGGCAACGACTCCCCCGGCCGCCAGGGCCTCCTGGGACCACGGGCTCGCGGTCCACGACCATTCGTCTGCGCTCGTCATGTCCCGGACGCTGGCGAGATCAGGGCAGACGCGAAGAACCCTCGGCCTCGTCACGTTCGTAACGGCGAGGCCGAGGGTTCTAATGGTGGCGGGGGGGCCCTACCGCTCGATGGAGCACAGCTAGCTTCTAGCGGTGTGGAGCGAACCACCAGCTATGTCGGATGCGGTTTGAATGCCGCGGTGACCGTCGTCGGGTGCGCCGGAGGCGATCGCTTGGCTCGTGCTCGGCGGCTCGTGGTCGCTGCTGCGTTGCTTGCGGCCTGCGTCGTGGCGACGTCGGTGTCGACGTCGTGGGGTCGTGCGGCCGCAGCGCCGCCTGGCGCGGCTCGGTTCGAGGTGATCGCGCCCGCCCGTCTTGCGGACACTCGTCTGTCCGATTGCACCTGTACGGAGCTCGACGGCGACACCATTCGGGTGCAGATCGCTGGACGGGCCGGGGTGCCCATCGAGGCGACGGCGGCGGCGGTGACGGTCACGGTCACAGGAACACAGGTGAGCGGGTACGCGACGGTGTGGCCGAGCGGGACCGCGCGTCCGGAGACGTCCGTTCTCAATTGGGCCGCGGGTCAGACACGTGCCAACAGCGCGATCGTGCAACTCGGCGCGAGCGGGGCGGTCGACGTGTATGTCTTCGGATCTCTCGACCGGGCCGACGTCATCGTCGACGTAACCGGCGCGTTCGTGCCGGTCGACTCGGTGACGGGGGTAGCGAGCGCGGGACGGTTCGAGCCGCTTGGCGCACTTCGCCGATTCGACACCCGCGCATCTGGGGCACCCCTCGCCGCAGGTGCGACCGTGCGGATCCCGCTGCCCGACGACGTGCCGGCTGATGCGATCGCCTTGGTGGTGAACGTGACCGCGACCAGCGTGAACGAAGGCGGGCACCTGACCGCGTTCCCGGCCGGCGGCGCCCAGCCGGGAACTTCGACGGTCAACACCGACGCCGCGGGGCAGGATCGCGCCGCGACCACGATCGTCCCCGTGTCCCCATTGGGTCTCGACGTGTTCGCCTCGTCGACGACGCATGTGATCGTGGACGTGTTCGGGTGGTTCACCGGACCCACCGCACCATCTGGGGACGACGGCCTGTTCGTCGCGGTGACGCCGACGCGCATGTTCGACACGCGCCCGGCGCCGTGGCCTGCGATCGGGGACCACGTGCGCGAGTTGTCGGCCGACAGCCTCGACGCCGCCGCGCTGATCGGCACGATCCGATCCAACGCGAGCGCGTTGGTGCTCAACACGACCGTCACCGACGCCACCTCCGCCGGGTACCTCACCGCGTTCCCTGCGCGCACGTTCATCCCGCCCACCTCGTCGCTGAACTGGAGAGCGCGGGAAACGGTCGCTAACTTGACGGTGAGCGTGAACTCGACCGCGACCATCGGGTTCTTCCTCAGCGTGACCACTGAGCTCATCGTCGATCTCACCGGCTACTTCACTGGCACCCCGATCGTCGCCACCCTCCCACCACCGCCGTCGCCACCGATGGCGCCAGCGCTGCCCGGCCGCCTCCCGCCCATCGACGTCACCACCGAGGTGATCTCACAGTTCCCGGAACCGTTCGCCGCCCAGTCGGCCCACGACGCGGCCACCCACGTGATCCACGGACTGCGGACACGCCTCATCGCCCAAGGCATCTCCGCCACCGTGCAGACCGCAAGCCTGATCGGGCTTTCCTCAGAAGCCCCCGACGCCGTGGCGCTCGTCATGGAAGTCCGCCTCCTCGAGGCCAGCGGCGACGATTCCACCCCTGGCTACGATCTCGCGATCATCATGAATCCCGACCAACCAGGCACATGGGTCGTCACCTCCGCCAGCCGCCAGACGATCTGCAGCCGCGGCATCACGTGGGCAGACGACCCGCCGACGTGCATCTGATGTCGACCAGGCGCGATCACGCCCGCGTCGCCGACCACACCCGAGGCACCCTTCCCCGGCCGTCGTCGGGTCACCAGGCGCGCTGATGTGAAGGACCGCGAAGAACGATCCCGTCGGAAACGGTCCGGCTGGAACGCAGATCCGGCCATGGACTACCCGGTCGGTCCAGACGACACAGGCAACGCCGTCATGCACGGGATCGGCATCCTCGTCAACGCGTGGCGGTGGCTCGTGGCAAAGGTGGGCAAGCGGCCGCGGTAGGCCCCAGCGTCGCTGCGGTCCTCGGAAGGTCCCGACGTGTCGTTGCTGACTCTCGCTGACTGGTCGGGTCGTTCGCCTCTACGGTCCGGGCGCGACGGCTGAGCAGGCCGTGACGCGGAGGTGTGTTGTGCTCGAGTTCGACGCCACGAGCAAGCAGTTCGGTGCGCTGCATGCGCTGGACGCGTGCTCGTTCGTGGCGCAGCCGGGACGGCTGACCGGGTTCCCGGGCCCGAACGGCGCGGGGAAGACGACGGCGATGCGGGCCGTGTTCGGCCTCGTGGGTTTGGACGCCGGCGCCGTGTGGTGGCGGGGGGCTCCGATCGGTCCCGCCGAGAGGACGCGGTTCGGGTACATGCTCGAGGAGCGGGGTCTGTACCCGCGGATGCGGGTGCGTGATCAGCTCGTCTATCTCGGAGAGCTGTGTGTTGGACGACCAGCGACGCGGAACGTGGAGATGTGGCTCGAGCGGTTCGGTCTCACGGGGCGGGAGGATGACCGGCTGGACGCGCTGTCGCACGGGAACCAGCAGCGCGTCCAGCTGATCGCGGCGTTGGTCAACAAGCCGGACCTGCTCGTGCTCGACGAGCCGTTCGCCGGGCTCGATCCGATCGCTGTCGCCAGCATGTCCGAGTTGCTCGACGATGTTGCTGCCGGGGGCGCGACGGTGTTGTTCTCGAGCCACCAGCTCGACCTCGTGGAGGACCTTTGCGACGACGTCGTCATCATCATCGACCACGGTCGGGTGGTTGTCGCCGGTGACCTGGACGGACTGCGGTCCGCCGTGCCGCAGCGGTTCGTGACCATCCGCTATCGGGGCTCCGAGCCGAACTGGTCGAGCGTGCGCGCTGTCAGCGTGATCGAGGCCAAACCAGGAGAGTCCGCCTGCGCGTCGACGGCGACACCGATCTCGAGGTGGTGGTGGCGGTCGCTCGTCAGGCGTCTGAGATCATCTCGTTCGCATATGAGCCGCCGACGTTGTCGGAGCTGTTCGCTCAGGCGGTGGCGTCGTGAGCGGCGCGCGCCAGACGTGGCTGGTGGCGCGACGTGAGCTGCGCGAGCGCAGCCGCTCACGTGCCTTCCAGGCCTCGCTGATGCTGATGATCGTCGTCGCCGTCATCGTCCTACCTTCCATGCTCAGCGGCGGCGACGACCCAAAGATGTCGGGCTCGCTGGCGCCGTCCCTGACGGATTGCCCGGCGCCATCGAGACCCACGCCGCTGCGCTCGACATCGAAGTGATCGTCCACGGCTACGACACGCTCGCCGCCAGCCAGCAAGCGGTGCGTGCCGGGGACATCGACGTGCTCGCCGTCGACGCCGAACGGCTCGAATGGCGTGACCACGCCGACGAGCAGCTCCAGGCCGTCGTCGCCGGCGCCATCCAACTCGTCGCCGTGCGACGAGCGAGCAGCCGAAGCCGGCATCGACCCTAACGACCTGCTCGCGTTGATGGCCCCGGTCCCGATCACCAACGTCGAACTCGGTCAGGTCGAAGGCCCCGACGACGCGACTGCCGCGCTCATCATGACCGTGCTGCTGTTCATGGCGATCAGCACCTACGGGGCGATGGTGATGTCCGGTGTGGTCGAGGAGAAGTCCAGCCGGGTCGTCGAGGTGCTGCTCGCCCGCATGCCGGCCCGCAACCTGCTGGCCGGCAAGATCGCCGGCATCGGGCTCCTCGGGCTGGGCCAGATCGCCGTCACCGTGCTGATCGCGCTCGTCGCGCTGAATGTGGTCGACTCCCTCGACATCCCCGCCGCCCGCGCGACGGTGCTGGTCTGGATCGTCGTGTGGTTCGTGCTCGACTACGCCCTCTACGCCACCGTCTTCGGCGCGCTCGGCGCGCTGGCGTCGCGCGCCGATGACGCGCAAAGCGCCGCTGGGCCGGTCACCGTCGTCCTCGTCGCCGGCTACTTCGTGTCGTTCGCCGCCATCGGCAGCCCCGACACCGTCTGGGCCAAACTGGTCTCCTACTTTCCCGCCACCGCACCGCTTGCGACGCCGAACCGGCTCGCGTTGGGCGCCGCCGCGTGGTGGGAACCACTGCTCGCCGTCGCCGTGGCCGCGATCGCCGGCCTTGTCGTGGCCGGCGGCCGCGACTACTCCGGTGGCGTCCTGCACAGCGGCCCGACCCTCACCCTGAGAGCGGCGTGGCAACGCGCCACCACCACTCCGAGCACCAATACCTTCCACCGCATCGCGTCCCCGGCAACCGCTGCCGCCGTCGAACAACCGAGCGCGGCAACGACCACTGGGTTGACGAAGCGGTCGGCGACCGGGCTCGTTCTCGGGCTCGCGGGCGCACTCGGCGCGGTGGTCGCCGTCGTCACGCGCGACGTCATCGTCGGAGTGGCGGTCGGAGCAGTGATCTACGCGCTCGCAGCACGGGTTCTGACGAGACGCTCGGGGAGGAGCAAGATCGGCAGCGACGTTCGGTCGCAGCTCAGCCCTAGCGAGCCGGAAGGGGCACGCCGATCACCGCACAGCAATCGAGGAGCTCGGGATGAATGATCAACAGGTCCAACGACGGATGATCTCGTACACCGGCGTCGGTGTTGCCGTAGGCGCAGGGATCGGGGCGACCGTCGGTGTGCTCGCTGGTGGTTCGGCGATCGCGCTTGGCGTCGCGCTCGGGGCCGGGGCCGGTGTCGTCGTCGGCGCAGCGCTGGACGCCGCGCGACATCGGGGGCGCCATTAGCCGTCCGATGGGCGAGACGGGGCTGGGCCTGCGAGACCGCCCGTTGCACGTCCGAGCATGGCCTTCCACCACGAGCTCTCCCCTCGCCGCCTCCACGGCGACGAGACCACCGGCCGGGCGACCACCGCCAACGACGCCGCCGCGCTGGGCCGGGCGCTCTTCTGCGACCACCAGCTCCACCGCTCCCGGGCGCACCTAGCTCCATCCCGAGCAACGCGGCCGAGCCGGTGGGCCAGCCTGCGCGCCCTTCGCGTGCTCCACGTGGGACCACACACGATCCGCGCTTCGCAGCGCACCCTCGCGGTGTCCCGTGACGTCGAGCCGTCTGCGCTTCTGTCAGCGTGGCGGAAACGGTGGAGCCAGGAAAGCCAACAACGTCACCGGGGCAGAGCCACGGTTCGACACGCGCAGCTCTTCGCTCCCCTCGAGCAACGCCAAGGAACCGGCCGGGAAGGGCACCATCCCTTGTTCTGTGTCCAGCTCCGCGTCACCCTCGGTGACGAACAACATCAGCTCGGATGGCTCATGGGTGTGTGGTGGCAGCGCCTGTCCCGGCCAGAGCCGGATCAACCGGGCGTTGCAGAGGGCGCCGTCGAGGAAGGGAACCGCCACGAATTGCTCCTGCCGGTGCGCAGGCGCGTCGGAAAGCGACACGAGTTCCATGTCCCTGAGTCTGCCGCGGCAGGCGAGCGTGTCACGACGCTCGGGCCCAACCGGTCGGGTCGCAACGCTCTGGCGGCGCGCACCGATGCGACAATCGGTCGGTGCCTGACGTCATCGCGCCGGCTCACGCCGAACCGAGCGAGTGGAAGAGCCGGTCGGGGTTCGTGCTCGCGACGATCGGCTCGGCGGTCGGCATCGGGAGCATATGGAAGTTTCCGTACGAGGTCGGCGCGAATGGTGGCGGGGCGTTCGTGCTCGTCTACCTCGCCGGCCTCGCGCTGGTGGTCGTGCCGATGATGTTGGCAGAGTTCGCCATCGGCCGGCGCGGACGCGCCGACGCCGCCACGAGCATCGAGGTCGCCGCCCTCAGCGAATCGGTGTCGCCGCGGTGGCGGACCGTCGGCGTCTTCGGAGCCGTCACCTCCTTCCTCATCCTCAGCTTCTACGCCGTCATCGGCGGATGGGCTGTGGCGTATGCCGGCGACACCCTCCTCCACGGTCTCCCCCAGGGCGCCGCCGCGGTGAACGACGAGTTCGACGACCTCCTCAGCTCGCCGACCCGGATGGTGGTGTTCCATGCCGTCTTCCTCACGGCGGTCGCGCTCGTCGTGGTGCGCGGCGTGCAGCGCGGGATCGAGACGAGCATGAAGATCCTCATGCCGTTGCTCGCCGCGCTGCTCGTCGCGCTGGCCGCGTACTCGATGAGCACCGGCGACGTCGACGACGCGATGCGGTTCCTGTTTGTGCCCGACCTGGACCAGCTCACCGGCCGAGGGGTGCTCGACGCGCTCGGACTCGGCTTCTTCTCCATCGGGGTCGGTCTCGGGATCCTGCTCACCTACGCCGCCTACAGCCCGCCGTCGATCGGGCTCAAGACCGCAGCAGTGGCGTCCGTCGCCGGTGACACCGCTGTGTCGCTGCTCGCCGGTCTGGCGATCTTCCCCGTGGTGTTCGCCAACGACGTCGACCCCGCCAGCGGCCCCGGCCTGGCGTTCGTGTCGCTGCCGCTCGCGTTCGACGCCATGCCTGGCGGACGGTGGGCCGCCACCGCGTTCTTCGCCATGCTCGCCATCGCCGCGCTCGGGTCGGCCATCTCGATGCTCGAAGCCGTCGTCGCCGTGCTCGATCGCCGGCTCGGCTGGTCTCGCACCCGCGGCACGGCCGTCGCCGGCTCAGCCTGCTTCGTGGCCGGCCTCGCCACCGTGTTCTCGTTCAACCACTGGGCCGACTTCCACCCACTCGACAGCGTCGGCCGCTACGCCAACGCCACGATCTTCGATCTGCTCGACGACCTCACCTCCCAAGTGCTGCTCCCCCTCGGCGGCGTCGCGCTCGCGGTGTTCGCCGGGTGGGCGATGCCCGCCCGCATGCTCGGCGACGAACTCCGACTCCAGGGCGCGCCCCTCACCGGGCTGCGGATCACGCTCCGCTTCGTCGCCCCCGGCCTCGTCATCGCCGCCGCGCTGGCGTCGCTCATCAACGCATGAGCCTTCGACGTCCACGCGCCGCGACCGGCGTCATCGGCCTACTCGTCATCTCCGCCGTGGCGGTACTGCTGGCGCCGCTGGCGATGCCCGAGTCGTACTCGTGGGTGAAACACACCACCAGCGAGTCGGCCGCCCAGGGCGTGGCCGGCGCATGGGTGGCAAGGGTCGCGTTCGTGACCTTCGGCTTTGCCGTGCTTGCTCTCGCCACAATCAGCAGACACCGATGGGGTCTCGCCGGCACGGCATGCCACAGCGCGTTCGGCGTCCTGATGATCGCCGCCGCGGTGTTCTCCACACGGTCCTGGATCCCAGAAGCGAGCTTCAATCGGACCGAGGACACGCTGCACTCGATCGCGGCATCGGCAATGGGCCTCGCGTTCGCGGGAGGAGTCGTCGCTGCCATCGTCGCCCGGCGCTCGACCGGCATCGGACTTCTCGGCCCCATCGCCGTCGTCGCGTCAATCGTCCTCCCCCTCGGCATGACCACATGGGAGGACGCCAGCGGAGCGTTCCAACGGCTCATGTTCGGGATCGGCTACGCCTGGTACTGCCAAGAAGCCCTACGCCAGGAAGGCCCGATCCCTCACCGTTCGATCGTCAGGTCCAGGTAGTGCTCCGGCCCAGCCCCTACGTCTGTTGCGCGACGGTGGGCCCTTCACGGCCGCGCCGGCCAGTCGCTCGATGAGCTCTGGCTCGATGCTGCTTGGTGTTGTCATGGCGATCCCTTCCGTAGAGCTGCACCGAAGGTCGCGGCGGTGATGCGATAGCGGAAGAACTCGCCGTCGCGCTGGCGGGCGGTTCGCCACTCCCATCCGACTGTGCCGGCGCCGGCGATCCGCACCCCGTTCGGGGCGGTGTGGGTCGAATCGACCGATCCTCCGAACGGGCCATACGCGGGCGGTTTGGCCGAGCCGTTCCAACGCTGCAACCCGAGCGAACGGAGCTGTCCGTTCTCGTCGACCGCGATCTCGACGTCGACGTCCTCGCCGGCTGCGTTGACCGTCAGGACCGCCCGCTCGTCATCGACGGCTCTCCAGCGGGCTCCCCTCTGCGGGGTCAGCGCCTGAGGAAGCCATACGACCGTTTCCGCGGCCAGGCGGCCCTGGGCGCTGCGGCGAACGTCGGGACCGGTCACGCGCACCAATGGGATTCGGCCGTGGAAGCGGAACTCCATGCGCGCGTCGCGCGGTGTGAGCACGTCGGCGCCGATGAAGCGCAGGATCGGGCCACCGACGACAGGGGCCCACACGAAACCGACACCGGCCCGCAGGATCTGATCGGCGGTGAAGCGGAGCCAGCGGCCGCCGAGCTTGATCTCCCCCTCCATCTCGAGCTCGACCGTCGAAGACAACGCCACGCCGTCCGGCAGCGCACGCGCGAGGAAGCGCCGGGCCGGTGGTGGCAAGCCGTGCAGCGTGCTCGGGTCGAACACCGGCACCGCGTCGTCGCCGTGGGCTGCCAACGATGCCCACGCCTCGGTGGCGAAGGATGGGCGACTCCCCTTCTGATGTGCAGTCATCTCCTCAGTCCTCCGGATGCCAGACCCGCTTGCGCTCTCAGCATCACGTGCGTCCGCCGAGCGTTGCCAGGGGCCAATGACCCGCTATCGCCGGCCACGCCTCGTCCCGGGGTGACGCACGCCCCCTACCGGGATCGATGTCGTCGCAGAAAGGATCGTGGAGATCGCACCCGCCGCTCCATCGTGTCACGCCCGGATGACGGACCTGCCCGGGTTTCGACCGATGAACCGGCGCGGCCGTGGCGCACCGAAGGCGTCCCTGGGGGCGACGGCGATGGTCATCCCGCAACCAGCCGGTCGAGGCGGGTGTGCCGCATCCTCGACTTCGTCGGCGTGTACCTCGTCGTGTTCGCCGTCCTGACCTACCACGACGAGGTGGGAGAGCCCACGACGATCTCGTGCCAGCCCGGCGTCGACCCGGTGCGCAGGTGTCGATCATCCCTCGCGGGCGCGTGTTGGGAGCGACTCTGTCCGCCCCCGAGCGCGACTGGTACAGGTTCGCCGCGCTACCTGGTGGTTGCGTCATCGGCGCCTCGGGGGCATGCCCGCAACGGACACCACCACCGGATCCGAGGACGACACTCGGGACCAGCACGCGGCTCGCACGTTTGATGGTGGGCCGGTGGGGGGACGTCCGAGCGCATCGGCCGGTGTTGATCCTGCCGCGGAGGGCGATCACGCATGGCCTGTGGTAGTACGTCGGGTCTGACGCAGTCCGCACATGGATAGGAGGTTTGGGGTGAAGCGTCGCACGCTCGATTTGGCGTTCAGCATCGGTGGGCTGGGTATCGCCGTGCTGTTGCTGATCTTCGGTTTGGTTCTGAAGGGGGAAGCGGATTTCGCCGATGATTACGTCCGCGACCAGTTCAGGCAGCAGGCCATCCACTTCACCCCGGCAGCGGAGTTGACCGAGGAGGAGGCCCGGGCTGAGTGTCTTGTTGAGTTCGGTGGCGGCGACGAGGACGATCGGTTGCTTGACTCCGGCGAGGAGGCCGAGTGCTACGCCAACGAGTACATCGGGTTGCATGTGCGCAACGCCACGGGTGGCCTCAGCTATGCCGAACTCGGTGGGCCCCAGACCGAGGCTCGGGAGGCGCTCGCGGCTGCACGAGAAGCGGGCCGGGACACCACCGAGCCGCAGGCCGAGCTGGATCGCATCACCGCCCAGCGAGACACGGCGTTCCGGGGAGAGATGCTGCGGGGCGTGCTGTTGACGGCGTACGGGTTCAGCGAGATCGGCTCGAAGGCGGCGCTCGCGTCGACGATCGCGTTCATCGGCGCGGCGGTGATGCTGCTGTTGGCGATCGCCGGGTTCGTCCACTGGGCCAGGACATCACCGGAGGCACGGGTCGACTGACGTCCTGCGGCCCGGTGGTTCTCCGGATCGCAGGATGTCCGAGCGTCAGGACGCCGCTGTCGGCGCGGATCATAGTGGGGCGATGTCGAAGCGGTCGAGGTTCATGACCTTGGTCCAGGCGGCGACGAAGTCGTGGACGAAGGCCTCGTGGGCGTCGTCGGCGGCGTAGACCTCGGCGATGCCGCGCAGCTGGGAGTGGGCGCCGAAGACGAGGTCGACGGCGGTTGCGGTCCACGTGCGGTCGCCGGTGGCGCGGTCGCGTCCTTCGTAGACATGCTCCGTGGACTCTGATGGAGCCCATTCGGTGGCCATATCGAGCAGGTTGACGAAGAAATCGTTCGTCAGCACGCCGGGCCTGTCGGTCAATACGCCGTGCGGGCTGTGGCTGTGGTTGGCGTCGAGGGCGCGCATGCCGCCGACGAGAACTGTCATCTCCGGAGCCGTCAGTGACAGGAGGTTGGCCCGGTCGAGCAGCAGCGTCTCCGGGGAGAGCTTCTGGCCGGCGCGGAGGTAGTTGCGGAAGCCGTCGGCGCGCGGCTCGAGCACGGCGAAGGACTCGACGTCGGTCTGATCCTGCGACGCGTCGGTGCGGCCGGGGGTGAACGGAACCGTCACGTCGACTCCGGCGCTCTTGGCGGCCTGCTCGACAGCCGCGCACCCACCCAGCACGACCAAGTCCGCGAGCGAGACACGCTTGGCGCCGGACTGCGCGCTGTTGAAGTCGTCGCGGATCCGCTCCAACATCGCCAGCACAGTCGCCAACTGGACGGGTTCGTTCGACTCCCACCCGTTCTGGGGCGCCAGGCGGATCCGGGCGCCGTTGGCTCCGCCGCGCTTGTCGGTGTCGCGGTAGCTCGCCGCCGACGCCCACGCGGTGGCAACCAGCTGCGAGATCGACAGTCCCGAGGCCAGGATCGTGGCCTTCAACGCGGCGACGTCGGCGTCGTCGACGAGCTGGTGATCGACCGCCGGAACCGGGTCCTGCCACAGCTGGGCCTCGGGCACCCACGGTCCGAGGAACCGCGACACCGGGCCCATGTCGCGGTGCAGCAGCTTGTACCACGCCTTGGCGAAGGCCTCCGCGAACTCATCCGGATGCTCGAGGAAGCGCCGCGAGATCTTCTCGTAGATGGGGTCCATCCGCAGCGCCAGGTCGGTCGTCATCATGAACGGCGCATGCCGCTTCGTGGGGTCGTGCGGGTCGGGCACGAGCTCTGCCGCCGCAGGATCGGTGGGCACCCATTGCCACGCGCCGGCCGGGCTCTTCGCCAGGTCCCAGTCGAAGCGGAACAGCGTCTCGAAGAAGGTGTTGTCCCACGTCGTTGGCGTCGGCGTCCACGCACCCTCGAGCCCGCTGGTGATCGCGTCACCGGCCTTCCCGCTGCCATAGGCGCTCTTCCACCCGAGCCCCTGCTGCTCGAGTGGCGCCCCCTCCGGCTCCGGACCCACCAGAGTGGCGTCGCCGGCGCCGTGGGTCTTGCCGAAGGTGTGCCCACCCGCGATCAGGGCGACGGTCTCCTCGTCGTTCATCGCCATCCGCCGGAACGTCTCGCGGATGTCACGAGCCGCGGCGAGGGCGCTCGGCTGACCGCCTGGGCCCTCGGGATTGACGTAGATCAGCCCCATCTGCACGGCGCCGAGCGGGTTGGCTAAGTCGCGGTCGCCGCTGTAGCGCTCGTCACCCAGCCAGGTGTCCTCGGGGCCCCAGAAGACCTCCTCGGGCTCCCAGATGTCCTCACGCCCGAAACCGAACCCGAACGTCGTGAACCCCATTGACTCCAAGGCGACGTTGCCCGCCAACACCAACAGGTCCGCCCACGAGATCGCCCGCCCGTACTTCTTCTTCACCGGCCACAACAACCGCCGCGCCTTGTCCA
This sequence comes from uncultured Ilumatobacteraceae bacterium, assembly GCA_964529005.1. GTDB lineage: Bacteria > Actinomycetota > Acidimicrobiia > Acidimicrobiales > Ilumatobacteraceae > CAZGUH01. The sequence goes on from CAZGUH010000055.1 coordinate 22,042, forward strand.
AGTTGGCGTTGTCCGGCCAGCTGTTCAACGGCGCGAACCGCTGCGAGCCGTCACCCGCGCCCCCGCGCCCGTCTTCGATCCGATACGTCCCCGCCGCGTGCCACGACATCCGGATGAACAGCGGCCCGTAATGCCCGTAGTCGGCCGGCCACCAACCCTGCGACGTCGTCATCACCGCCACCAGGTCCCGCTTCAACGCCTCCACATCGACACGGGCGAACTCGCCGCGATAGTCGAAGCCCGCACCCAACGGATTCGCCCGCGGTGAATGCTGATGCAACACCGACAGATCCAACTGGTTCGGCCACCAATCACGATTCCCACGCGGACGCGTCGCTTTCGGCTCCGGCGCCTCGATCACCGGGTTCTCGCTCTCGCTCACGCTGCGCGTGTTCTCCTTGTCAGGCATTCTTGCCCGCCCCTTCCACTGTCCCCCGGGTCCAGCCGCACGGCCGACGGTCGTGTGATGTGTTCGGCAATCCTACGACGGCGTAGAACCTCCTGGAGTCCAGCGCGTTCTGCCTTCACCTGACGGCGACCCGCGCGAAGCCGGCCTCGGCATTGGCGCGCTTGGTCGGTTGTTTCGTCGCTCGTGCTGAACAATGATCGTGT
>CAZGUH010000056.1:0-22537 GCA_964529005.1 uncultured Ilumatobacteraceae bacterium
TGATCCTCGCCGGCGTGTTCGAGAAGTTCCCCACCATCAAATACGTCCCCACCGAAGCCGACCTGTCGTGGCCGCTGAACACGGCCCGGGGGCTCGATCGGTCGGTGCGGAGCATGCAGGCGCAGGTGAAGAACCGCACGATGGGCATGTTCAGCGGGTCGAGCATCGAGGGGCTCACCATGTCGCCCAGCGACTACGTCAAGCGCAACGTCTACTACGGCCTGAGCGGGGCGGCCGCATCTTCCGCCGTCATCGCGATGCGCTACGACGTCGGTGTCGATCACATCATGTGGGGCAGCGACTACCCGCACGAGGAAGGCACCACGCCGCAGACGACGCTCGCGCTGCGCTGGCTGTTCGCCGACGTGCCCGAACACGAGGTCCGCCTCATGCTCGCCGGCAACATCGCCCGCCTCTACGGCTTCGACCTCGACGCCCTCACCCCCATCGCCCAACGCATCGGACCACTCGTCTCCGACGTCGCCCGCCCGGTCGATCCGTCGGAGCTGTCGGACCCCGACGAGGATTTCGTCGGCCGCCCGTTCCCCGGCGGGGCGCTGCTGGGCCGCTCGCGCGACGCCGACGCGAGGTTCTGACCGTGGACGCCGCCCGCGGCGCCGGCCCGGGATGGGGCGAGCGATGGGCATGACCGATGCCTCCGCCGCGCTCGTCGGCCACACCGTCCTCGGCGAAGACGGCCCGCCGATCGTCGTCACGCCGGGCGGGCGATACCCGCGGGCGTGCGGCCGCTCCCTGGCCGAACAGCTGGCCGGCAGCGGGCACCGCGTGGCGATCTTCGATCGGCGCAACTCGGGGGAGTCGCCCGTGCACTTCGGGCCGCGCACGGAATCGGACGTCGAGGCCGACGACATCGTCGCGTTGATCGAGCACCTCGGTTGGGACGGCGTGACCGTGCTCGGAGGCGGCGGCGGCGCCCGCGCCGCGCTGCTCGCCGCGCGCCGATCGGCGCGCGTCCGGGCGATCGCCCTGTGGTGGTTGATCGGAGGGCCGTTCGGCTTGATGACGCAGGGTGCTCGGTACACCCAGTCGCTCGTCGTGGCGGCCCGCCGTGGGGGCATGCGCGCCGTCGTCGACATGCCCGAGCTGGCGGACACGATGCGATCGCCGGCCAATGTCTCGGCCACGCTGGCCATGGACGTCGACGAGTTCGTCGCCGCGGTGACGGGTTGGCTCGACGTGTGGCTGCCGCGCCCGGAGACGGTCGTCCCCGGCATCTCGCCGGAGGAGCTGGCCGCGATCGACGTCCCCGCGCTCGTGTTCCGGCAGTACGACGACTTCCACCCGCTCGCGACGGCCGAGGCGCTCGCGGCGCTGCTTCCCCAGGGGCAGCTCGTCGAGCCGCCCACGGCGATGGGACCCGGAACGTTCTGGACGCGCCCGACGACCGCGGGGCCTGGCGAGGATTCGCTGGCGGACTGGGCCGTCCTCGCGCCGCCCATCGCCGAGTTCGTCGCGGCTCAGACGGTTCGAGGGTAGGAGGCCGCGGATGGAGATCGGGATCGGGTATCCGGGCATGTTCCCGGGGATCCGCAAGGAGTTCGCCGCGCAGTGGGCGCGGCGCGCCGAGGAGGTCGGCTTCTCCAGCCTCAGCACCGGCGAGCGGCTGGCCTGCGACTGCAACGACTTCCTCGTCTCGATGGCGATGGTGGGCGCCGTCACGAGCCGGATCAGGCTGATGAGCACGGTGATGGTCCTGCCGCTGCACGACACGGCGATCGTCGGCAAGCAGGCCGCGACGTTGGACGTGCTGACCGAGGGGCGGTTCGTGCTCGGCGTCGGGGTCGGGAACCGTCCCGACGACTACGCGGCAGCCGAGCGTGCCTACGAACGCCGCGGCGCTCGCTTCGAGGAACAGCTGACCGAGCTGAAGGCGCAGTGGAGCGGCGGCGCGATCGGGCCGCCCCCGCACACGCCCGGAGGTCCGCGCATCCTGCTCGGCCCGACCACGCCGAAGACCGCGCGGCGCGTCGCCCTCGCCGACGGCCTCGCCACGTACGGCAGCCCCGATCCGGAGGCGCACACCGTGCTCTACGACGCCGCTCTGGACGCCTGGCAGGAGGCGGGCCGCGAAGGCCGCCCGTACTTCGCCGCCGGCATGTACTTCGCGCTCGGACCCGACGCAGCGGCGAAGAGCCGGCAGTACGTCGACTGGTACTACAGCTATCTGGTCTCCGACGAGCTCGCCGCGATGTTCGACCGGATCACGCTGAGCGAATCGGCCCTGGCGGACACGTTGGCCGCCTTCGACGAGGCCGGGGTGGACGAGTTCTACCTGTGCCCCCTGATCGCCGAGCTCGATCAGATCGAGCGGCTGGTGGATGTCCTGGGAACCCTCGAGAGGAGAAGCTGACGATGGCAGACGGTGGAGCACTGGCGGGACAGCTGGCGTTGGTCACCGGCGCGAGCCGCGGCATCGGTCGCGCGATCGCGGACGAGCTCGCGGCTCTCGGCGCCGACATCGCGCTCGTCGCCCGGTCCGAGGGGGCCGGCGGCGGTTCGCTCGGGACGCTCGACGAGGCGGTCGCGTCGGTCGGCCGTCACGGCACGTCGGTCAAGGCGTTCCGCGCCGATCTCGGCGATCGGTCCGACGTCGACGGGCTCGCCGATCGCGTCACCGCGGAGATGGGCAAACCGATCGACATCCTGGTGAACAACGCCGCCGCGATGGGGCCCGACATGTACTACGGCTTCCTCCAGATGTCGAAGCAGGAGTGGCGCAACCAGGTCGAGATCAACCTCAACGTGCCGTTCGTGCTGATGAAGGCCGTGATCCCGTCGATGCTCGAGCGCGGCGGCGGGCGGATCGTCAACATCACCAGCGTGACGCACGGCGATCCGCTCGTGCCGACGCCGGAGGACGACCGGTATCTTCCCGGCAACGGGGGCGTCGGAGCCGCGTACGTGGCGACGAAGCTGGCCCTCAACGGGCTGACGAACCAGGCGGCCTACGAGCTCGGCCGGCGCGGCATCGTCATCGTCGCCGTGCATCCCGGCTTCACCGCGACGGAGAACGCGCGCCGCATCGCGCAGGAGGTCAACGTCGACATCTCCTCCGCGAACCCGATGAGCCTGCCGGCGAAGGTCGTGGCGCACCTCGCGTCGTGCGAGGACCCGCGTGCCTACAACGGCCGGCGGCTGCTGGCCGAGGCCGTCGCCGAGGAGGTCGGCATCGCATGACCGCATCCATCCGCCGCGCGAGGCGGGAGCACTGATGGACGTCGGAATCGGGTATCCGGGCATGTTCCCGGGCATTCGCCGCGACACGCTGATCGCCTGGGCGACGCGCGCCGAGGAGGCCGGTTTCGCGTGCCTGACCGCCGGTGATCGCCTCGTCGACCACAGCAACGACATGGTGATGTCGATGGCGGTGGCCGGCGCCGTCACGACGCGGATCCGGCTGATGAGCACGGTGATGATCCTGCCGCTGCACGCCACGGCGCTCGTCGCCAAGCAGATCGCGTCGCTCGACACGCTCACCGGCGGGCGCTTCACGCTCGGGGTCGGCGCGGGGAACCGTCGCGACGACTACGAGGCCGTCGGGCGTCCGTACGCGGGGCGGACGGCGCGGCTCGAGGAGCAGATCACCGAGTTGAAGCGCATCTGGGCGGCCGAGCCGCAACCCGGCGCGCCGATGACCGGCCCGCGCCCCGTGACGCCCGGCGGTCCGCGCGTGCTGATCGGCCCGACCACCGCGCAGGCGGCGCGCAGGGCGCATCTCGCCGACGGCATCGTGACGTTCGGCGGCGACCTGGCGATGCACGAGAAGATCTTCGCCGCGGCGTTGGAGGCGTGGGAGGGCGCAGGCCGGCAGGGCCGGCCGCACTTCGCCGCGGGGATGTTCTTCGGCCTCGGCCCCGATTCGAGCACCCCCGCGGTGGAGCACCTCGGGGAGTACTACAGCTTCCGCTCGCCGGCGGAGGTGCAGGCGCTGTTCGACGGCTTCACGTTGAAGCCGGATCGGGCAGTCGAGACCGTGGAGGCGTTCGCCGCCGCAGGTGTCGACGACTTCTACCTCTGCCCGCTGATCGCCGAACTGGATCAGATCGATCGGCTGGTCGATCTGCTGGGACCTCTCGTCAAAAGGAGCGAACGATGACGACGGCCAAACCGCTCGCGGGCAAGCTCGCGTTGGTGACCGGCGCGAGCCGAGGCATCGGTCGGGCGACGGCGAACGAGCTCGCCGCGCTCGGCGCCGACGTCGCGCTGGTCGCCCGCACGGCGACATCGAAACCCGACACGATCGGCTCCCTCGAGGAGGCGGTCGAGCAGATCTCCGCCCACGGGACGGACGTGCGCTCGTTCCCCGCCGACCTGGCGGACGAGGCGCAGGTCGACGGCATCGTCCCCCGGGTCACCGCCGAGTTCGGCCGCCCCGTCGACATCCTCGTCTGCAGCGCCGCGGCGATGGGGCCGGAGATGTACCTGCCGTTCACGGACATGTCGCCCGACGCGTGGCGTTCGCAGGTGGCGACGAACCTGACCGCGCCGTTCGTGCTGATGAAGGACGTGGTGCCGTCGATGATCGAGCGCGGGGGCGGGCGCGTGATCAACATCTCGACGCTCGCCCACGGCGGCGACCTCGATCCGCACTCGGGCGACGAGCGGTTCATGCCAGGCAAGGGCGGCGTCGGCGCGGCCTACGTCGCGACCAAGGTCGGCCTCAACGGGATGTGCGCGCAGCTCGCCTACGAGCTGCGCAAGCAGAACGTCCTCGTCGTGGCGATCCATCCGGGGTTCACCGCGACCGAGAACGCGCAGAGGATCGCCAAGGAGCTGAACTTCGACATCTCGCTCGCCAACCCGATGTCGCTTCCGGCGCGGGCGGTCGCGTACCTCGCGTCCTGCGACGACCCGATGACGTACACGGGCAAGCCGCTCGATGCCGAGAAGCTGACGAAGGATCTCGGGCTGTGATGCCGTCCGAGCGCGACCAGCGGGCGGCGCCGCGGTGAGCGAGCACCAGAGCGTCACGACCGACGTCCTCGTCGTGGGCGCGGGATGCGCCGGCATCTCGGCGGCGATCGAAGCCGCCCGCGCCGGCGCCGAGGTCGTCGTCATCGACCGCGCTGGCGGCGGGGGCGCCTCGGCGATGTCCGGTGGTCTCGTCTACATGGGCGGCGGGACGCCGCTCCAGAAGGCGTGCGGCTTCGAGGACTCGCCGGAGGAGATGCACAAGTTCCTCCTCGCGGCATGCGGTCCCGGCTCGGACCTGGCCAAGATCGACGCCTACGTCGACGGCAGCGTCGACCACTTCCGCTGGCTCGTCGACTGCGGCGTCGAGTACAAGGCCAGCTTCTACGACGGCCTGCTGTCGGAGCCGCCGGGAGACGACGGCCTGATGTACTCGGGCGGCGAGGAGGCCTATCCGTTCTGCGAGATCGCCCGCCCGGCGCCGCGTGGGCACGTGCCGCAGATGCCGGGCTCGCAGAAGGTGATCGGCGAGCGCGGGGCCGGCTACATCCTCATGCAACGCCTGATGGCCGCCGCGACCGCGGCCGGCGTGCGCATCGAGACCGACGTGCGCGCACGCAGCCTGACGGTCGACGCCGACGGCCGAGCCACCGGCATCGACGCGGTGCAGTTCGGTGACGACGTGCGATTCCGCGCGCGCCGCGGCGTGGTGCTCGCCGGCGGCGGCTTCGCCTTCAACGACGCGATGGTGTGGCAACACGCCGCACGCATGCGCAACCAGTACGCCTTCGGCACCGACGGCGACGACGGGTCCGTGATCCGGCTCGCGCAGGAGCGCGGCGCCGGCGTTCGCCACATGCACATGACCACCGCCTACGCGATGCCGTCGCCGCTGCTCGTGCGTTCCGTCTTCGTCAACATGCGCGGGCAGCGCTTCATCAACGAGGACATCTACTTCGGCCGGATCGGCTACGCCGCGATGCACGCCCAGGACGGCCAGGTCGTCCTCGTGCTCGACGAGGAAGGCTTCGAGTCGGTGCCCGAATTCGAGCGCTTCGGCCGCCAGCCGACGTGGGTGTGCGAGACGCTCGAGGAGCTCGAGGCCGAGGTCGGCTTCCCGCCCGGATCGCTGGTCGCCACGATCGAGACCTACAACCGCTGGGCGAAGGAGGGCAAGGACCCCTACTTCCACAAGCAGCCGAAGTTCCTCCGCCCGCTGCGCCCACCGTTCGGGGCGATCGACTTCCGCACCGACCCGTCAGGTGACGGCGGCACCAAGTACGGCTTCTTCACGCTCGGCGGGCTGCACACCACGCCGTGGGGCGAGGTGTGCAAGGTGGACGGCGACATCTTCCCCGGCCTGTTCGCCGCCGGGCGGTCGACGTCGGGCCTGCCCGCAGGGGGATACGTCAGCGGCTGCTCCCTCGGCGACGGGACGTTCTTCGGCCGCCGGGCGGGTATCGCCGCGGCGCGGTCGCAGCGATGAGCGCGGCGATCGACAAGAGCGCGGCGCTCGGCGGCGAGCGGCTCGGGCGCGACGACGTCGACGTCCTCGTGCGCGAGCTCAGCAACTGGGGCCGTTGGGGGGACGACGATCAGCTCGGCACGCTGAACCTGATCACCCCGGCGACGCGCATGGCCGCGCTGGGATCGGTGCGCAGCGGCACGACGGTGTCGTGCGCGCGCAGCATGGACCTGCGCCGCGATTCCTCGGCGCCAGCGCCGATGCACTTCATGACGTCGACCGGAGACCGCGCCCCGGCGAGCGGTTTCGGCAGCGCCGCCGACTGGGTGGGCCTCACCGCGCACGGCTTCGACACGACGCACATCGACGCGCACTCGCACGCGTTCTGGAACGCCCAGCTGTACAACGGCCGCCCGGCGAAGCTCGTCACGACGTGGGGACGGGCGAAGACCGGCGCGGTCGACGCGGCGCGCGACGGCATCGTCACCCGCGGCGTGCTGCTCGACATCCCGCGACACCGCGGCGTCGACAGGCTCGAGCCGGCGAGCGCGATCGGTCCCGACGAGCTCCAGGAGTGCGCCCGCCGCCAGCAGGTCGAACTGCAAGAAGGCGACGCGCTGCTCGTGCGCACGAACCGCGAGGAGCACCCGTCCACCGACGGCGGCCTGCGCCTCGCCGGAGTGCACGTCTCCGTGATGCCGTGGCTGCACGAGCGAGGCATCAGCGTGCTCGTGTCGGACGCGATCAGCGACGTGCAACCGTCCGGTGTCGAAGGGGTGTCGCTGCCGGTGCACGCGGTCGCGCTGGTCGGCATGGGCCTGTGGCTGATCGACAACGCGACGTTCGAAGACCTCGCGGTCGCGTGCGCCGAGCGGGGGGCCTACGACTTCCTCTTCACCTGCCACGCGCTGCCGATCCAGCGCGCGACGGGGTGCCCCGTCAACCCGGTGGCGGTGTTGTGATGGACGTCGTCGCCAGCGGTCTGCGCTTCCCTGAAGGACCCGTGCTCGACAGCGACGGCACGATCCTCGTCACCGAGGTCGCCGGCGGCGCGATCGCTCGCGTCGACCCCGCGACCGGGACGGTCGAGCGCGTCGCCGACTGCGGGGGTGGCCCGAACGGCGCCGCGTTCGGACCGGACGGGCGGCTCTACGTCTGCAACAACGGAGGCCTGAACTTCGCCGAGCGCGACGGCGCGATCGGACCCGACGGCGCTCGCGCCGGCAACGACGGCGGGTCGATCCAAGCCGTCGACGTGCGGACCGGCGCGGTCGACACGCTGTACGAGACGTGCGGGCCGAACCGGCTGCTCGGTCCGAACGACATCGTCTTCGACGCGGCAGGCGGCTTCTACTTCACGGACTACGGGCGGGGATACGCGCGCCACCGCAACTTCGGGGCCGTCTACTACGCGCTGCCCGACGGCAGCAGCATCGTCGAGGCCGTGTACCCGCTGCCCGAGCCGAACGGCATCGGACTGTCGCCCGACGGCGCGACGCTGTACGTCGCCCTCACCCCGAGCAAGGCGATCTGGAGTTGGCCGATCACGGCGCCCGGCGTCGTCGGCCGCACGGCCGGGTTCCTCCGTCCCGGCGGGGGAACGCTCGTCGCCGGCCTGCCGGGGCACCAGCCGCTGGACTCGTTCGCCGTCGACGCGGACGGCAACATCTGCGTCGGCACGCTCGGGATGCAGCGCGGTGGGGTCACCGTCGTGTCCCCGCACGGAGAGATCCTCCGCCAGGTCCACGCGCCGCTCGACGATCCGTTCGTGACGAACGTGTGCTTCGGCGGCGACGACCTGGCGACCGCCTACGTCACGTCCAGCGGCCGGGGGCTGCTCTACGCCACGCACCTCGTCACGAAGGGTCTCCCGCTGCACCACGGCCCCGGCCAGCCGGACCGATCGCCAGAAAGGACAGGGACCGTTGGACCTTCAGCCCAATGACGTCGACCTCGAGGTCGCCGACAGCTTCCGCCGGCTGCTCGAGGCCGAATCACCGGTGAGCGCCGTGCGCGCCGCCGAGCCCCTCGGTCACGACCCCGATCTGTGGAAGAAGGTCGCGCGCATCGGTGTGCCCGGCATGCTGCTCGCCGACGACGGCGAGCGCGCCGCGATTCTCCAGGTCGAACTGGCCAGCGAGCTGTTCGGATCGATGCTCGCGCCCGTCCCCGCGGTCGAGAGCCTGGCCGCCGCATGCGCGCTCACCAGCGTGGACGGTGGTTTCCAGGGGGCCTGCGCAGCGTTCGGCGACGACACGGTGGCGAGCATCGCCAGCGGCGAGCGGATCGTCGGCGTCGCGCTCCAGGACCTCGGCTCGTGCCCCGTTCAACTCGTGCTCTACGGCGCGGTCGCCGAGGCGATCGTCGGCGTCGACGGCGACCGTGTGGTGCTCGTCGAGCGCGGTGACGCGCACGTGCGCGACGTCGGCCCGAGCCACGGGTCGGCCGGACTGGCCCGCTGGGACGTCCGCGACGCCCGCGCCACCTCGGCGGCGAGCGCCTGGCCGGCGGCGCTGGCGACCGTGTGGAGGGCGTTCGGCGCCGGCCGCCTCGTCGGTCTGGCCAGCCGCTCGCTCGAGATCGCCGCCGAATACGCCGGCCAGAGGGAGGCCTTCGGCAAGCGAATCGGCTCGTTCCAGGGCGTCGCTCACCCGCTGGCGGATTCGGCGTCCGCCGTGGCCGGCGTCCGGCACCTGGCGCGCAAGGCGGCCTGGCTCGTCGACAAGGGCCGCTTCCAGGAGGCCGAGCTCGCCGCGCGGATGGGCTTTGCCTTCGCTGCCGAGACGGCGATGCTGACGACGACGCGCTGCGTGCACATCCACGGCGGATACGGCTCAGCGCTCGAGTACGAGATCCAGCTGTTCCACCAGCGCGCCCGCGCGTGGGGGACCGCCGCGGGCGACCCACGAGCCGACTTCGCCCGCGTCGGCGCGCGCCTGCGGCGCGACGGCCACAGCAAGGAGAGCTGACACGATGGACTTCGATCTGAGCACCGAGGCGGAGGACTTCCGCGGCGAGCTGCGCGCGTTCTTCTCCGGCGCGATCTCGCCCGAGGTGCGGGAGCGGATCCGCCGCACCGGTGAGCAGTACGACATGGACTTCTACCGCGAGCTCGCAGCCCGCGGCCTGATCGCGCTGTCGTGGCCGGTGGAGTTCGGTGGTGGGGGCCGCAACGCCCTCGAATCAGCGGTCTTCTTCGAAGAGGCGAACTACGCCAAGGCGCCGATGGTGGGCCTCAACCCGACGATGGTCGCGTCGCACGCGATCGTCGACTTCGGCGGCGACGCGATGTGCCGTGAGGTCCTGCCGCGCGTCCTGGCCGGGGAGATCCTGATCGCACTCGGCTTCAGCGAGCCCGACAGTGGATCCGACGTCGCCGGGGCGCGCACCTCGGCGGTCCGCGACGGCGATGAATGGGTGATCAACGGCCAGAAGGTGTTCACCACGAACGCGGAGTCGGCGACGTTCATCCTGCTGCTCGCGCGCACCGACCCGACGGTCCCGAAGCACAAGGGATTGACCGTCTTCCTGCTGCCTGCGGACACACCGGGCATCGAGGTCGCGCCGCTCTACACCATCGCCGAGCGCACCAACAGCACCTACTACACCAACGTGCGCGTCGCCGACCGCTGGCGCGTCGGCGCGGTCAACGACGGCTGGCGGGTGATGACGACCGCTCTCGCCCACGAGCGCGGCGGCCACGGCTACGCCGGCCAGATGATGCGCCTGCTCGACGACATCGTGCGCGCGCTGGCCGAACTCGACGACGACGCGCTGCCGTGGCTCGCCGAGCACGACGCGCTCGTCGACGAGGCGCTCGGTCGGTTCGCCTGCGAAGTCGAGATCTCGCGCCTGCTCGACATGGAGACCGCGGCGATCGTCGCCCGCGGCGAGCTTCCGTCCGTCGAAGGCTCGATGGCGAAGCTCTTCTCCTCCGAGAGCCAGACGCGCGGGTGCGCACGGATGCTCGACCTTCTCGGACCGTACGGACTGCTCACGCCGGACTCGGTGGACCCGCCGGCGGACGGCTGGATCGAGGAGGCCCATCGCCTCGTCACACCGGCGACGGTGTACGGCGGTGCGAGCGAGGTGCAGCGGTCGATCATCGCCGAGCGCGGCCTCCGCTTGCCGCGCAGCCGCTGACGCCTCAGGGCGCCGGATCGACGTAGGCGTACGAGGGATCGCGGCGGTCCCTGCTGATGCGCTCGCTGACGTCCGCGGCCTGGTCGACAGCGCGGACGCTGCCGAGGTCGTTGAGGTACACCCGGTCGTCGATCGCCCAGCGCCCGCCGCGGTGTGACCAGCGATCGAGGTAGCGGCCGCAGGAACGGATCTCGACCAGTTGGCCGTCGCGATCGGCGTGCAGGACGACCGTGACGTAGGCCTCGCTCGTCGCCGTCCCGGCGTCGAGATCGACGCGGATGAGGACGTTCGCCAGCTGATGGGAGTGACCCGCCATGCGCGCGTGCTGCGCGCTCACCCACTCGACGAACCCGGAGCCGGACCCGCGGTAGAGATCGCCGTAGTCCGCCGTGCCATCGGCATGCCAGGTGCGCGCGGCGAGCTCGTTGTCGATGCGATCCATCCCCCGGCAGTACCGGTGAAGGGCCTCGGTGATCTCGTCCTTGGCGGCGAGCATCGCGACCCGCTCGCTCCATCCGTCCGGTGCTCGACCTGTCATGGGCCGGACCGTAGGGTCCGGCGACCCCCGGCGCGGGCCCACGTGCCAGCCAGCGGAACGCCCCCGTGCGACGCGCGCGGCCGAAAGGGGCGCGGCAGGGCCGGGGCACCTAGATTTCGCGCCATGGGGAGCATCTCGTCGTCCCGTCTCGGCGTCGTGCCGATGACGCCCGTCTCGTTCCTCAAACGCGCTCGAGCGGCGTTCGGCGACCGGTGCGCGGTGATCGGGCCGGCAGGCGCCACGACCTACTCCGAGCTGGCCAGCCGCTGCGAACGGATGGCCGGCGGCCTCGCTGCCCGCGGCGTTCGTCCCGGCGACGTCGTGTCCGTGCTCGCGCCGAACACGCGGCTCGCCCTCGAGGCGCACTTCGGCGTGCCGATGGCGGGCGCGGTTCTCAATGCGCTGAACATCCGCTTGAGCGCCTCCGAACTGGCGTACATCGTGTCGCATGCCGGAGCGCGCGTGCTGATCTTCGACGCCGAGTTCGAGGACGTCGCCGACGCGATCCGCGCCGAGGCGCCCGGGTTGTCGACGATTCGCGCCGGCGGCGACGGCGACGAGTACGAGGCGATGCTCGCCCAGGCCGACCCGCTGAGCCGTGCGGTGGACGACGAGCTCGCCCTGCTCGCCCTCAACTACACGAGCGGCACCACGGGGCGGCCCAAGGGCGTGATGTACGCGCACCGCGGCGCCTACCTCCAAGCGCTGGCGATGGCCGGTCACTGCGGTCTGTCCCCGGGCGCGGTGTTCCTGTGGACGCTGCCGATGTTCCACTGCAACGGCTGGTGCTTCCCGTGGGCGGTGACGGCCAGCGGCGCGACGCACGTCGAGCTGCGCCGCCCGGACCCGCCCGACGTCTGGCGTGCGATCCGCGAGCTCGGCATCACCCACCTCAACGCCGCGCCGACGGTGCTCACCGCCATCGCCAACAGCCCGGCGGCTGACGAGGGGCCAGCGCCGCGCATCGTCCAGGTGATGACGGGCGGGGCGCCGCCGTCGCCGTCGTTGCTGGCGCGGATGTCGTCGCTGAACTTCGCGGTGCGGCACCTGTACGGCCTCACCGAGACGTACGGTCCGGCGGTGCTGTGCGAGTGGCAGCCCGAGTGGGACGACCTCGACGCCGCGCGGCAGGCGGTGATCCGCGCTCGCCAGGGCATCGCCAACCTCGTCAACACGCGGGTGCGCGTCGTCGACGAGCGCGGCGACGACGTCGCCGCCGACGGGGCCACGATGGGAGAGGTGATCCTCACGGGCAACACCGTCATGCTCGGCTACTTCCGCGACGAGGCGGCGACCGAGGCGGTGACGACCGCGGACGGCTGGTTGCGCACCGGCGACGTCGGTGTCATCCACCCCGACGGCTACGTCGAACTGCGCGACCGCGCGAAGGACGTGATCATCTCCGGCGGCGAGAACATCGCCTCGATCGAGATCGAGCAGTGCCTCGCTGCCCACCCGGACGTCCTCGAATGCGCGGTGGTCGCCGCGCCGGACGAGCACTGGGGCGAGGTGCCGGTGGCGTACGTCGATCGCCGCCCCGGATCCGCGGTGACGCCGGACGAGCTGATCGCGTTCGTCAAGGACAGGATCGCTCGGTTCAAGGCGCCGAAGCGGATCACGTTCATGGAGCTGCCCAAGACCGCGACCGGCAAGATCCAGAAGTTCGTGCTGCGCGACCTGGCGAGCTCGGCGCCACCGGACGGCGGCGCCAGCTGAGCCGCCGTCAGGGGAGCGAGGGCATCGACTCGCGATCCTGGCCGTTCATCGCCGCGTTCGGGCGCGCCCGCGACGCCAGATCGATCGCCAGCGGACCGACGGCCTCCGGGTCGAGGGTCGGTGGCGCCGTCGGTCCACGGTGCCAGCCCTCGGCGACGGCGAACACGTCGCCGGAGATCTCGAACACGCGGCCGGTGATGGCGCGCGATTCGGGCGAGGCCAGCCACACGCAGACCGGCGCCACCCATTGCGGGCCCCACCGGGCGACCTGCGCCGCTTCCTCCTCGGCCGTCGCGGTCGCGAAGCTTCCGAGCCCGCTGGTCATGCGCGTGTAGGCGCCGGGAGCGATCGCGTTGACGGTCACGCCGTAGCGGGCGAGCTCGAGCGAGGAGATGATCGTGAATCCGGCGATGCCCATCTTCGCCGCGCCGTAGTTCGACTGCCCGATGTTGCCGTAGATGCCGGAGACCGACGTCGTGTTGATCACCCGGGCGTCGACGTCCTCGCCCGCCTTTGCGCGGTCACGCCAGTGCGCGGCCGCGTGGCGTGTCGGCGCGAACGTGCCCTTGAGGTGCACCTTGACGACCGAGTCCCAGTCGGACTCGGTCATGTTGACCAGCATCCGGTCGCGCAGGATGCCGGCATTGTTGACCAGCACGTCGAGACGGCCGAACGTCTCGACGGCCTGCGCGACGAGCCGCTCTGCGCCCGCCCAGTCGGAGACGTCGTCGGTGTTCGCCACCGCCTCGCCGCCCGCCTCGCAGATCTCGTCCACGACGGCGTGCGCTGGGCCTGCCGACGCGCCGGCGCCGTCGACGGCGACGCCGACGTCGTTGACGACGACCTTGGCGCCGTGCGCCGACAGTCGCAGCGCGTGCTCGCGCCCGATGCCCCCACCGGCGCCGGTGACGATGCAGACGCGTCCCTCGCAGAGTCGTGCCATGGGCGCAGTGTCGCCGAATCGGCGCCCGGCCTGGCGCGAGAGCTCCCGCTGAGCGGAACATGACGTGGCATCCCGCAGCGCCGCGGCTCCTACGATGCCAACGACCAGGGGGATCGATCTGGCAAGGGGAGAAGCATGTCGGACAGCTCGCGCCAGGCGCTCGGATCCGAGACGTACCGCGTCGTCTACGGCGACATGGCGAAGAACCAGACCCCGCGTGGCGAGAACCTGTGGATCGACTCGATGGTCGACCAGCTCTTCGCCGAAGTGTGGGCGCGCCCGGGGCTGGCGGTGCGCGACCGGCGGTTGCTCGTGATCGGCGCGCTCGCCGCGCAGGGCCAGGGGCATCTCGTCGGTGTGCAGGTCCGCCGCGCGGTGGAGGCCGGCGAGCTCACGCTCGACGAGGCGGAGGAGGCGATGCTCCAGCTGACCCACTACGTCGGGTGGGGTCTCGGCACGCATCTCGCCATGGTCGTCCCACGGTTGCGGGCCGAGCTCGACGGGGACGGCGCATGACGTTCACCGGCACACCGCTCGGCGTCGGCGTCGACCGGCTCGCCGCCGAACTCGGCGACAAGCCGGCGATCGTGTGCGGCGACGAGGTGGTGAGCTGGCGGGACTTCGGCACGTCGTCGACGCGGCTCGCGCGCCACTTCCGCGCGCTCGGCGTGGGCGCTGGGTCGACGGTCACGATCGGGCTCCCCAACAGCATCCGCTTCTACCAGGCCGTCGCCGCGTGCTGGAAGGTCGGCGCGATCCCGCAACCGGTCTCGCACCGGCTGCCGGCCGCCGAGCTCGCGGCGATCGTCGAAGTCGCCGACCCCGACCTGGTCGTCGGCCTCGAGGTCGCCGACCGGCCCTGGCTGCCCGCCGGTTTCACGCCGGACCAGGCGATCTCCGACGTGCCCCTCGAGCCGGTGGTCTCGCCGTCGTGGAAGGCGCCCACCTCCGGAGGCAGCACCGGCCGACCGAAGATCATCGAATCGACGACGCCGGGGATCCTGGAGGAGGTCGTGCGCAGCGCGCCGCGCCTGTGCATGCAGCCCGACGAGGTGTTCCTGTGCACCGGCCCGCTGTACCACAACGCGCCGCTCGGCTTCTCGCTGACGGCGCTGCTGCTCGGCGGGACGGTGGTGCTGATGCCCCGCTTCGACGCCGCCGCCAGCCTCGAACTCGCCGGCGAGCACGGTGTCACGTGGTTCTACCTCGTGCCGACGATGATGCAGCGGATCCTGCGCCTGCCGCAGGCGGTGCGCGACGCGGCGCGCCTCGACACCGTCCGGGTCTTCTACCACCTGGGCGCGCCGTGCCCGCCCGCGGTCAAGCGGGCGTGGATCGACTGGGTCGGCGGCAAGCGGCTGTTCGAGCTCTACGCCGGCACCGAGGCGCAGGCGTCGACCCTGATCGACGGCGACGAGTGGTTGGCGCACCCCGGTTCGGTCGGGCGGGTCGGCACCGGCGAGATGAAGATCCTCGGCCCCGACGGGGTCGAGCTTCCCGCCGGGGAGGTCGGCAAGATCTGGGTCCGTTCGCGGGCGCCGACATACCGCTACCGCGGCGCGGAGCCCCAACGCCTGGACGGCGGGTGGGAGTCGTTGGGCGACATGGGCTACTTCGACGACGACGGCTACCTCTACCTGACCGACCGGGAAGCGGACATGGTCCTCGTCGGCGGCGCGAACGTGTACCCGGCGGAGATCGAGGCCGCGCTCGCAGAGCATCCGAGCGTCCTGTCGTCGTGCGTGATCGGGCTGCCCGACGACGAGTACGGCAACCGCATCCACGCCGTGGTCGAGCTGCGCGAGCCGGTGAGCGACGAGGAGCTGGCACGCCACCTCGCCGAGCGGCTGGCGCCGTACAAGCTGCCCCGCTCGTACGAACGCTCGTCGACGGCGCTGCGCGACGATGCCGGCAAGGTGCGGCGCTCGGCCGTCCGGTCCGCTCGACTGCCCGCGGCTGGGGGCTCGACGTGACGTTGTGGTTGGACGACCTGCGGGCGAGCGCGGCCGGCGCGGGCGCGTGGCAGGCGGTGCGCGCGGTCGCGCCCGAGGCGTGGGACGCGCTGGTGCGCATGCGCGTCGAGACGTGCGGGCTGGCGTCGCCGGTGCTCGTCGAGCTGTGCCGCCTGCGCCTCGCCACGCTGCTGGGCTCGGACGTCGAGCGACGTGCCCGCTGCCCACGGGCCCGGGCCGCGGGCCTCGACGAGGATCGCATCGCCGCCTTGCCGCTGTGGCCCACGGATTCCCGCTTCTCCGACCTCGAACGTGCCGCCATCCGCTTCACCGAGGAGTACGCCATGGACGTCAACGCGATCTCCGACGAGGCCGTCGACGACCTCGTCGGTCACCTCGGAGTCGAGCAGACGTACGCATTCGTCTGCGCGCTGTGGACCGTCGACGCCGTGCAACGGGCTTGGATGGTGATGGGCATCGACGACGGCCTCGACGCGCTCGCTCTGGAACCGGTGGGCTGACGATGGCGCCGCGGCTTCCGCTCACCGAACGCAACCCGTTCGGCGCGTACGTGACCGCCGGCCTCGCGCCGGCGCACGAGCGCGTGCAGATCGCTGCCTACCGGGCGATCGTCGCGCTCGATCACCTGGACCCCACGACAGCGGAGGTCGTCCGGCTGCGCAACGCGCGCATCCAGGGTTGCCGGCAGTGCATGGGGCTGCGCGACGCACGCGCGCTGCGCCATGGAGCGACCGAGGACGAGCTCGGCGCGGCGCTGTCGGAGACCGGCGCCGCCACTGCGTACTCACGACATCGCGCCGCGATCGAGCTGGCGGACCTGTTCGCGACCACGCCCGGCGTGCCCGCCGCGGACGTCGTCGCCGGCCTGCGCGCCGAGTTGAGCACCCCCGAGATCGTCGAGGCGGTGCTGCGGCTGGCGGTCATGAGCAACAACAAGGTGACGCGAGCGCTGAACCTCGACGCCGACGAGGTGAGCCGCCACGTCTACGACCCGACACCCCCACAGAGCAGCTGATCGCGGCGGCCTCAGCTGCTCGCCGGCGGAGTGAGCATCTTGTGCCCCCAGAACGCTCCCTCGACGATCTCGAACACCGGCTCCTCTTCGTGGATCAGCCGGCCCATGCAGCCGATCTCCACCGAGTGGCCGTCGGGGGAAACGACGTAGAACGAGACCATGTGGTCGTTCGTGTGGCGACCGAGCGTTTGCTGAAGGGGAATGCCGCAGCCGTCCAACCGATCGATCGCCCGGCCGACGTCGTCGAGCGTGGGCATCTCGAACATCATGTGGACGAGGCGCCCCGGACCGGGCAACGGGATGATGCCCAGCGTGTGCTGGCGCGGGTTGCACCCGAGGAACCACAGCGTCGCATCACCGAAGCGCATCGTGTTGCGCGGCCGGAACCCCAGCACGTCGGTGTAGAACGCGAACGACGCATCGGCGTCCTCCGCCGACACGATCACGTGCCCCATCCCGAGCCCGCCGGTCACAAAGCTGGTCCCGATCGGGCTGTGGAACGGGGTCGACGCCATCGCCCGGCCGTAGAACACCTCCAACGCGATGCCTGCCGGATCGGTGAACGACGCCATCGCGGTGACGGCGCGCCGAGCGCAGTCGTCGGCGTCGCCGAGCGTCACCTTCGTGCCGCGGCTGTCGACCGCCTCGACGAGAGCGTCGAGCGCTTTCGGGGTGGCGACCTCGAAGCCGACGATCGCACTCGGCTCGCCGGCGGGTTCGACGACGAGCCGTGCCGGCCAGCCGTCCATCCGGTAGTGGGAGGCGCCCTCGATCCGCCCCGGCGCCTCCATCAGGCCGAGAAGGTCCTCGGCGAGCCGCCGCCAGCCGGCCTGGTCCGCCGAGCGGAGGTGGATGTACCCGAGCGATGTCACGGTCATGGAGCGACCCCCGAAGCGATGGCGCGGCGATGGCGCGACGACGAGTTGACCGTACCGAACGGCGTCGGTCCGCACCGCCGCCATATCTCATTGGCCGGAACAGCCCGGGTCGGCCCGCGAGGGCAGCCGCGTAGAGTCCGGGTGAGCGAGGCAGGATGCTGTTCGCCGCCGGAGGGGATCGTGAGACACCAGGTTCTGGACAAGGTCGAGGAGCTCGCGGGGTTCCTTCGTGAGAATGCTCCGCTGGCGGAACAGCTCGGCCGGCTCCCCGACGAGTCGGTCAAGCGGCTGAAGGAGACCGGCCTGTTCCGCATGCTCCAGCCGAAGGAGTTCGGCGGGCTCGAAGCCGATCCCGAGGACTTCTTCTCGGCGGTGATGGCGGCCGGTGTGTGCGGCGCCACGGGGTGGGTCGCCGGCGTGGTCGGCGTGCACCCATGGGAGCTGGCGCTGATGGACCGGCGGGTGCAGGAGGAGATCTGGGGCGAGGATCCCGACACCCTCGTGGCATCTCCCTACACCCCCAACGGCCGCGCGATCCCCGTCGACGGCGGGTATCAGTTCTCGGGCCGCTGGGGCTTCTCGTCCGGCACGGACCACTGCGATTGGATCGTGCTCGGCGGCATCGTGCAGCGCGAGGGCACGGACCCGACCCCGGCGGACATGCTGCACTTCGTCCTGCCGCGCAGCGACTACGAGATCGTGCCCGACTCGTGGGACGTCGTCGGGCTGCGCGGCACCGGGAGCAAGGACGTGATCGTGCGCGACGCGTTCGTGCCCGACTACCGCACGATCGGCAACGCCGCCGTGATGAGCGGCGAGGCGTCCCGAGCGTCCGCTCAGACGGCTCCGCTCTACCACATGCCGTGGTCGTCGATCTTCCCGGTCGCGATCACCGCGGGCCTGCTGGGCATCGCCAAGGCCGGGGTCGCCGAGGCGTTCGCCCACCAGCGCACCCGCACCAACGCCTTCGGCGTGAAGGGCTCCACCGATCCGCACGTGCTCGCCGCGCTCGGCGAGGCGGCGTCGGAGATCGACGCCAGCGTCGCGCAGGTGATGTCGAACGTGCGCGAGATGTTCGACATCGTCTCCCGTGGGGAAGTCGTGCCGCTCGATCTGCGCGCCAAGGGCCGGCGTGACCAGGTGCGTTCGGCGTGGCGCGCCGTCGAGGCGCTCGACCGGGTGTTCGGGTTCTCCGGCGGCACCGGGCTGGTGTGCAGCAAGCCGCTCCAGCGGCTGTGGCGCGATGCCCACACCGGTCTCAACCACGCGGTCATGATCCGCGGTGGGGCATACGAGACCTACTCGCTCAGCCAGATCGCCGAACTCCCCGCGAACGCGTTCATCTGACCGACGGAGAGGCTGGAACCGATGCAGAACAGTGATCCGCCGCCCGCACGGGCAGCGCTCGTCACCGGCGGCAGCCGCGGCATCGGCCGCGCGATCGCCATCGAGCTCGCCCGCCACGGATGCGACGTCGCGGTGAACTATCGGCGAGATGTCGACGCAGCGAAGTCGACCGTGGCCGAGATCGAGGCGATCGGCAGGCGCGCGGTGGCGGTGCAGGCGTCGGTGGCCGAGCCGGAGGAGGCGTTCCGCATGGTCGCCGAGGCGGCCGAGCAGCTCGGCGGGCTCTCGATCCTGGTGTGCAACGGCGGCGTCGCCAGCCGCGGGAACGCGATCGTCGACACCGATGTCGACGAGATGACGCGGCTCGTGCACACGCACGCCCTCGGCTCGTTCTACGTCGCCAAGGGGTCCATCCCGCACCTCGTGCAGAACCCACGGTCGGACATCGTGATGGTCTCGTCGGTGGCGACGGACACCTTCGCCGCCCGCGGCGGCCCGTACGGCATGGCGAAGGCGGCGCAGGAAGCGCTCGCGATGACCCTCAGCAAGGAGCTCCAGAGCTCCGGTGTGCACGTCAACGTCGTCGCGCCGGGCCTCGTGGTGACCGACCTCGGTGATCGCCTCGCGCGCGCGATGACCGGCGGCGTTGCGGCGGACGCCGCGGCCCTCGACGGGCGCGCGCCCTTCGGTCACGTCTGCCGCCCGGACGACGTCGCGCGCGTCGTGCGCTTCCTCGTGTCCGACGACGCTGGCTACATCAGCGGCGTCCGCATCCGCATCGACGGCGGCGGCGCCAAGTACGTCGACTGAGGGACGAGACCGGCGGCGCGCCGACGACGAGCCGACGACCGTGACAGAAAGGACCGCGAGACCGTGACGATGACCACGACCACTCTGCTCGACTTCGACGCGACGAGCCACGTGATCGAAGGTGACTACCCGATCCACTACCACGAGGCCGGCGAGGGGCCGGCGTTGTTGATGCTGCACGGCTCTGGTCCCGGTGTGAGCGGATGGAGCAACTTCAAGGGCAACCTTCCCGTGTTCGCCGAGCACTTCCGCACGATCGTGATGGACATGCCGGGGTTCGGGCTGAGCGGCCAACCGGAGTACGACGACACGTATCCGAAGATCGCGGCGCGTGCAGCGCGCACGCTCCTCGACTCGCTGGAGATCGAGCGGACGCACCTGATCGGCAACTCGATGGGCGGCTACGTCGCGGCCGAGCTGACGCTCGCCCATCCCGAGCGGGTCGATCGTGTCGTGATGATGGGCCCGGGTGGTCTCGAGGTTCCCACGCTGGCGCCGTCTCCGAGCGAGGGCTGGAAGCGGCTCAGCGAGTTCCTCGCCGCCCCGACCCGGGAGGGCATGGTCGCGTGGGTCGACTGCATGGTGGCGAACCGCGCCGTGGTCGACGACGCGCTGATCGACGAGAGGTTCGCCAACGCGATGAAGCCCGGCGCCATCGAACGCGCCAAGGCGGTGTTCGGAACGTTCGCCTCGTACCCGCCCGACCCGCCGCTGTGGACGATCGCGCACAAGATCACCCACAAGGTGCTCGTCACGTGGGGCCGTGACGACCGGATGGTGCATTTCGAAGGTGGCCTGCTGCCGTTCCGCAGGATGCCCAACGCCGAGCTGCACGTGTTCTCGGGGTGCGGTCACTGGGCACAGGTCGAGCGCAAGACCGCGTTCGAGCGGCTGGTCATCGAGTTCCTCACGCGGCCCGACGACGTCTGAGCAGGTCGAGCAGGAACGAGCGCCGCGGCTGGTGCGGCGCTCGTTCTACAGGCGCTCGACGAGAACGGCCATCGCCATGCCGCCCGCGGCGCACATCGTCTCGATGCCGAGCGTGCCGTCCACCGTCTCCAGGCCGTTGACGAGCGTTCCCAGCAGGCGCACCCCTGTCATGCCGAACGGGTGGCCGAGCGCGATCGCGCCGCCGTGCACGTTGAGCTGCCGGTCGATGTCGATGCCGAGCGAGTCGGCGACGGGCAGCACCTGGGCGGCGAACGCTTCGTTCAACTCCACGAGGTCGATGTCGGAGATCGTCAGACCGGTGCGAGCGAGCAGCCGCGACACAGCGTCGATCGGCGCCACGCCCATGATCTCGGGGTCGTTCCCGCTCACCTCGGTGGCGACGATCCGGGCTCGGGGCTGGATGCCGCGTTCGGCCGCGAACTGGCGGCTCGTCAGCATCGCCGCGGCGGCGCCGTCGTTCATCGGGCACGAGTTGCCGGCGGTGACCGAGCCGTCCGCCCGGAACACCGGCTGGAGCTTCGCCAATCCTTCGAGGGTCGTGCCGCGCCGCGGGCTGTCGTCGTCGCTGACGAGGTCGCCCGCAGGCGTGCGCACCGGCGTGATCTCCCGCGTGAAGAACCCGGCGTCCTGCGCTGCGATGGTGCGGTCCTGGCTGAGCTTGGCAAAGCTGTCCTGGTCCTCGCGCGAGACCTTGAAGCGCTGGGCGACGATCTCGGCGGTCTCGCCCATCGGCAGCAGCAGCGTGGGAAGGTCGGTGCCCGGCAGCAGCCGGGGGTTGAGCTGCCCCGGGCCCACCGTCGGCCACCGCGGCGGAGGCGGCGCGTCCGGATCGCGCGGCGGCGCGCTGGCCTTCTCGACGCCGCAGGCGATGTACGCGTCGCCTTCGCCGGCCGCGATCGCGTGCGCCGCCATCCGCACCGCCTGGAGGCCCGACGCGCAGAAGCGGTTGACGGTCGTTCCCGGCAAGCTGGTCGGGAAACCCGCCAGGATGGTCGCGGTGCGGGCGACGCAGAAGCCCGTCTCGCCCGACTGGGCCACGTTCCCGCAGATCACGTCGGCGACGTCCGCCGGCCGCATCTGGGGCAGCGAGCCCATCAGCGCGACCAGCACGTCCGACAACAACTCGTCGGCTCGGTAGTCGACCAGCGACCCCTTGTGCGCCCGGCCGATCGGGGATCTCGCCGTGGCGACCACGACCGCGTCGTTGGGCTGATCTCGCGTCATGCTCACCTCCGCTCAGAACGTGCTGTCGGCCGGACGGGACCGCCCGAGAAGCGCGCCGCCGGGGAACGGCGCGGCGCCGAACGTCGGCTCGGTCGGGAGCTCGTCGGGCCGCAACGGCGTGTGCACCTCGGAGACGAGTGGTCCGATGCGTTGGGCGATGGGGGTGAGGGCGTCGAGGTCGAAGCCGTAGAGGCGGGCGATGTTGCCGGCGAGCATGAGGCGGACCTCGTGTTCGGGCACGTCGGCGAACAGCCAGCGCAGCGCGAGCGTCGTCTGCGGCGTCGTCCCTTCCTCGTGCGGGTAGTCGCACCCCCACATGATGTGATCGACACCCAGGTCGTACCGCTGGGCGAGCCCGGTCGGGCCGACGACGGCGCCGCTCGCCCCGTAGTAGACGTTGCGCTTGACGTACTCGCTGGGCGACATGGTGAGCCCGTCGATGCTCGACCCGCTGAACATGCCCATCGTCCTGTTGTGCGTGGACTTCATGTTCGCGACCGAGCCGTCGAGTCCCAGCGCGGTGCGCATCGGCCACCCGATGTCGGTCTCGGTGGGGACGTATTTGATGGTGGGGAACTTCTCGAACACGCCGGCGAGGATCA
>CAZGUH010000057.1:0-21664 GCA_964529005.1 uncultured Ilumatobacteraceae bacterium
TCCGGGCATACGTCTCGATGTGCTTCGGCGATCCGTGGGAAGGCCGGGTCGACCCCGACGCCGTCGTCGCCGTGAGCCGCCGGCTCGTCGACCTCGGCGCCACCGAGCTCTCCATCGGCGACACCATCGGCGTCGCCACACCGGGCCACGTGGTCGACCTCATCGACCGCCACGTCGCGAGCGGCATCTCCGTCGGCCGTCTCGCGATGCACTTCCACGACACCTACGGCCAGGCGCTCGCGAACGCAAGCGCCGCGTTGCGGCACGGTGTGCACGTGATCGACAGCGCAGCGGGCGGGCTCGGCGGCTGCCCGTTCGCGCGCAGCGCGACGGGCAACCTCGCGACGGAGGACCTCCTCTGGCACCTTCAGGGTGCGGGGGTGCACACCGGGATCGACCTCGGCGCGCCGTCGCCGAGACCAGCATCTGGCTCGCCGCGATCCTCGGGCGGCCGAGCCCCTCGCGCGTGGTCACCGCGTTGCCGGGAGTGGCGCCCGCCGGCGACACCGCACGTCAGACCTAGGGCAACTGCCCGACGTGGGCGAGGGCCAAGCGGATCAGGCGGTCCTGGCCGGCGGTCATCTCACGGCGCACCCGCTCGCTGACCGCCTCGGCAGGGGTCAGCCAGACGAGGTCGAGCGCCTGTTGCGTCGGCTGGCAATCGCCGTCCACCGGCACGACGTAGGCCAAGCTCACCGCGTGATGGCGAGGGTCGTGGAAACCGCTGCGATCCGGGTCAGGGAAGTACTCGACGACGGTGAACGGCGCCGGCTCTGGTGGCAAGCGGGGAAGGGCCACCGGCCCGAGGTCCTTCTCCAGGTTGCGGATCAGCGCCTCGCGCACCCGCTCGCCGAAGAGCACCCGGCCGCTGATGACCATACGGCTGATGCTGCCGTCGGCGGCCGGCTTGAGCAGCAGGCCCACGGCGACGACGTTGCCCAGGTCGTCCACCCGCACCGGCACCGCGTCGACGTACACGATGGGGACGCGGGCCCTGATGCTCTCGAGCTGGTCGGGGCTCAGCCAACCTGTCTCGGTCTCGGTGTCGTTGCTCACGTCGCTCCTCGGCCCGGGGGGAACACCCATGATCCCAGACGCGGCGCCGCGGACCCGTCCAATCGATCGCGCGGTGATCTGCCGCGCCTGCGAGGCTGAAGGGCTGTGAACCCGGACACCGTTGCAGCAACCGCTGGCCGTGAACCCGCAGGGGGGTCGCTCGTCCCGCCGATCTGGGCCACCTCGGTGTGGAGCGCCGCCGACCCGGCAGAGGCCAGCCGCGCCGCGTCGTCGACCCGACCGAGCCGCTTCTACAGCAGGTACGGCAACCCCACGGTGGCGGCGTTCGAGAACGCCGTCGCCGCGCTGGAAGGAGCCCAGAGCGCGCTCGCCTTCGGCAGCGGCATGGGCGCGATCTCGGCGACGGTGCTGGCGCTGTGCTCCACCGGCGACCACATCGTCTCCCAGCGCCAGCTGTACGCAGGCACGCTGTTCTTCTTCCAGTCCGTTTGCCCGCGGCTCGGCATCGAGGTCACCCTCGTCGACGGAACGCAGCCGGGGGCCTTCGCCGCGGCAGTGCGCCCGGGCCGCACGATGATGGTGTTCGCCGAGACGCCGTCGAACCCGCGCGTGGGTCTCGTCGATCTCGCCGAGCTGGGCGCCATCCGCGGTCCGTTCACGGTGGTCGACTCCACGTTCGCCACCCCGATCGGCCAGCGCCCGCTCGAGCACGGTGTGTCGCTGGTCCTCCACTCGGCCACGAAGGCGCTCGCCGGCCACAACGACGCGACGCTGGGCGTGATCGCCGGCGAGGGCGAGCTGATCGACGCCATCTGGGCGTACGCAACGCTCCACGGTGCGGTGGCATCGCCGTTCGACGCCTGGAACGCAACGCGCGGCATCCGCACCCTCGATGTCCGCGTGCAGCGCTCGGCGGCGAATGCAGCAACGATCGCGGAGGCGCTGGAAGCCCATCCCCGCGTGCGGCGCGTCTGGTATCCGGGGCTGGCCTCCCATCCGCATCACGAGCTGGCCCGCACGCAGATGCGCAACGGCGGATCGATGCTGGCGATCGAGGTGGGCGAAAGCGACGAGGAGGCGCTCGCGGCGCTCGGCGGCCTCAAGCTGTGCCGCGTCGCCACGTCCCTCGGCGGCCCGGACACCCTCGTGTGCCATCCCGCGACCACCACCCACGCCGGGCTCGATCCGGCGTTGCAGGCCGACATCGGCGTGACCCCGAACCTGTTGCGCATCTCCGTCGGGCTGGAGAACCCCGCCGACGTGATCGACGACCTCACCGCGGCGATCGGATGACCCGACTTTCGGACCTACCTACAGGTCGGTAGGCTCACGAGGTGCCGTCCGCTGCTGCTGTCCTCGCCGAGATCGAGCCGGTGGCGGAATCGCTGCTCGAACGCCACCTCGCCTCCGCCAAGGAGTGGTTCCCCCACGAGCTCGTGCCCTACGGGCGTGGCCGCGACTTCGAACCCGGCTGGGAATGGACGGCCGACGAAGGCATCGAGCTGTCCGACGCGGTGCGCAGCGCCCTGTTCGTCAACCTCCTCACCGAGGACAACCTGCCGTACTACTTCCGCGACATCGAGCTGATGTTCGGGCGTGAGGGCGCGTACGGCGCGTGGGTGCGGCGATGGACCGCGGAGGAGGGCCGCCATTCGATCGTCATCCGCGATTACCTGATCGCCACCCGGGCGGTCGATCCGGTGGCGCTGGAGCGGGGACGGATGGCCCAGGTGTCGCGCGGCGAGGCCCCCCAGCCGTCGTGCCCGATCACCGGCACCGTGTACGTCACCCTTCAAGAGCTCGCCACCCGCATCGCGCATCGCAACACGGGCAAGCTGCTCGGCGATCGGGCCGGCTACGAGGTGATGGCCCGCGTCGCCGCCGACGAGAACCTGCACTATCTCTACTACCGCGATCTCGCCACCGCGGCGCTCGAGGTCGATCCGTCGCAGGTCGTCATCGCGATCGAGCAGGTGGTGCGCGACTTCGCGATGCCCGGCACCGGGATCGTCGACTTCGCCCGCCACAGCCGGCTCATCGCCACGGCCGAGATCTTCGACGCCGGGATCCACCACGAGCAGGTGCTCGTGCCCGTCGTGCTGCGGCACTGGAAGGTGCAGGAGCTCACCGGCTTGTCGAGCGACGCCGAGCGAGCCCGCGACCGGTTGCTGAAGCGCATCGAGCGCGTCGGTCGCCTGGCGGAGACGCTGGCGGCACGTCGCCGCGATCGCGTCGCCGCCGACGTCGACTGACTGCCTGCTCGTACACTCCGGGCCCGATGGAGCCGCGCTCGCCGATCTCTCTTCCCGCGCCGGGGCCGCACGGTGGCGACGCGCTGCGGATCGCCGAGACGCTCGGGTTGGACCCCGGCATGATGATCGACCTCTCGGTGAGCATGAACCCGTTCGCGCCCGACGTGCGGGCGATCGCGGCGACGCGCCTCGACCACCTGGTCCGGTATCCCGACCCTTCCGCCGCCACCGAGCGCCTCGCCGGCGCTCTCGACGTCGACCCCCGCCGGCTGGTGCTCACCAACGGCGGCGCGGAGGCGATCGCGCTCGTCGCCACGATCGTCGAACGGGCCGAGGTGGTCGAGCCGGAGTTCTCGCTCTATCGCCGCCACCTGCCCGAGGTGGCCGCGGGCGCGCCACGGTGGCGATCGAACCCGTCGAACCCTTTGGGCGCCCTTGCAGCGAGCGACGAGCGAGCTGCCGTGTGGGACGAGGCGTTCTACCAGATCGCCACGGGGACGTGGACGCGCGGCGACGACGACGCATGGCGCCTGGGCTCGTTGACGAAGCTGTGGAATTGCCCCGGGCTGCGCCTCGGATACGCCATCGCGCCCGACGTCGCGCAGGCCGACGTCGTGCGGGCGCGCCAGCCCCGCTGGTCGGTGAACGGCCTCGCGCTCGCGCTCGTCGAGCCGCTGCTGGCGGCGTCCGATCTGCCCGGGTGGGCCGACCGCATCGCGTCCCTGCGAGGAGCGTTGCGGGACGGGCTGCGCGATCGGGGGTTCGCCGTCGACGACACCGCTGCGAACTGGGTTCTGGTACGCAGCCCGCAGCTGCGTGAACACCTGGCTCCGCACGGGATCGTGGTGCGCGACTGCGCCTCGTTCGGGCTGCCGGGCACGTACCGCGTCGCTCTGCCCGACCCGGTCGATCTGTCCCGGGTGCTCGACGCGTTCGAAGCGGTGGCCGCCGACGGCTGACAGGTGTGGTCGATCCACCGGGGGGGTATCTGAACGTCCGAGTGGAGCAGCACGAGCACCGTGGCCATGCGACCCACGCCGACCGACGGACAGTTCCGGAGCTACGACGAGGGTCGGGATGGCGGGCCATCGACGCAGCTCCCACGCGGCGGAGTGTCCGGCTGTGGTCGCTGTGGTTGGCGCTCGTCGCTGCGGCGTCGCTGGCGTGCGCTGCCGGGGCTGCGGTCTCGGTCGCTCTCGACGAGCGTGATCGCGACCCTGCGTCATTGCCCGCCGGCACGCCGGTGCGCGGCGAGGTGGTCGAGATCACGCTGACGGGAGGGCTGGCCGATCTCGGATCCGGCGTGGTCGTGCGATACGCAGCCGGCGGTATCACCCGCACGGCCGTGATCAGCGGCAGCGCCGACCTGACCGATCTGCGGCCGGGCCAGACGGTGCCGTTGCTGGTGGACGTCCGCGATCCCGACAGCGTCCGCCCCGCCGTCGATCCGGACGGCGGCGCACGCGCCATCCGTTGGCGCAGCGCGACGTTGATCGGGGCGGCCGCGATCGCGGCCGTCGCGGCAGCCGTCGTGGCGGTCTCCGTGATCCGTCGCCGCCGGCTCCTGGCGCGCAACCCGTGGGTCGTCGTGCCGGCGCGGATCGTCGACGTGCCGACCGCTCGTGCCCGTGGCCGGCGCCGCTACCTGCTGCTCGACGACCCGACGTCGGATCTCGTCACCGCCGAGGCCGTCGGCGTGCGCTCGATCGTCGACGGCATGGAACCCGACGTATGGGTCGCCGGCGGTGGGGACCGCTTCCTCATCGCGTCGCCCGGCGGAGCGCCGGTGTTGACGGTGCGCCGCGTGCGCGCGCCTCGTGCCTGAGCCAGTCGGGCGTTCACGCTCTTGCTCGCTGCCTAGCCACATCTATAAGGTCCGCCTAACACATCTGGCGTACCCGGCTTGATCGGCCGGCGCACCGATTCGAAAGGCACTGCGTGAATAAGAAGATCCTGGCGGGAGTCCTCGCCGCGGGCATGGCTGTCGCCGGCTGCGGCAGCGACGACGACGAGAGCTCGACGACCAACGGTTCCACCGCGTCCACCCCCTCCGCCGGCTCCGCTCCCGGGACGGGCGACACGCCCGGCGGCTCGGACCCGAACCTCGACGCTCTGCACACCACTCCGCTGTCGGCGACCGGCGACGATCGGTTCATCTCGGTCGCAGAGGGTCCGGACGGCGCGATCTACGCGGCGGGCTTCACCTCCGATGGTGACGACCACCTCGTCGCCGTGACCCGCTTCAGCGCGCCGGGCGAGATCGACACCGCGTTCGGCGACGGCGGCACGGTGAGCGTCAACCTCGCGGAGGACGGCGACGCCGAAGTCGGCCGCGGCCTGGTGGTCGGCGACGACGGCTCGGTCACGGTCGTCAGCCCCTACCAGACCGACCCTGAGGCCGAGGGCGACGCGTCCGACGATCTGGACTTCGCGGTGATCCGCATCACCGCGGACGGCACGCTCGACGACTCGTTCGGCGAGGGCGGCATCGCCCGCGTCGACATCGCCGACGGCCGCGCGGTGGACGCGGAGACGTTCATCACCAACAACGCCTGGGGCCTCACGGCACGCGAGGGCGGGTACGCCGTGTTCGCCGTGACTCCGGCGGAGGACGCGGACCGCAGCGACCTCGACTTCGCCGTCGTGGGTCTGACGCCGACCGGCGAGCTCGATCCCGCGTTCGGCGAGGACGGTGTCGTGCGCGTCGATCTCGACGAGTCCGGCGACAACGCCCGCAACATCGCGGTGCAGGCCGACGGCAAGATCGTCGCCACCGGCTACAGCCGCAACGACGGCGTGGTCAGCCCGGTGCTCATCCGCCTGTCGGCCGATGGCGTGCTCGACGACACGTTCGGCGAGGGCGGCGTGGCCAGCCATCCCGTGCTGCCCGGTGTCGCCGAGTCGTACCAGTTCGGCTTCCAGGGTGACGCCTACGTGCTGGCCGGCTACGGCCGCGGCGCCAACGCGGACGAGAAGGTCGATCTGATCGCTTACCGGTTCCTCGCTGACGGATCGTGGGACGAGACGTTCGGAACCGACGGTGTCACGCGGATCGACCTGGCCGGTGAGGACGATCGCGGCCGCAACCTCGTCGTGCTGCCCGACGACCGGATCGTCGTGGTCGGCAGCGGCAAGCTCGACGGCGAGAACCTCGATGCGCTGGTCGCCGTTCTCGACGCCGACGGCGCGCCGCTCGGGACGTTCGGCGACGGCGGGCACGCGCTGGTCGACCTCGGCGGCCCCGGCGACGCGTTCTTCGGCGCGACGCTGGCATCGGATGGCACGGTGCTGGTCGCAGGGTTCGCAGGCGCCGACCCCGACGGCGACGGCAACGACGACGCGGTGATCGCCCGCCTCGCGCTCTGACCCCGAGGATCTGATCACCACGGTTCGGCCGAGCGACGCCGCACTGCGCGTGCGGGGTCGCTCGGCCGGGCTACCGGCATCGAGCGCAACGCGGGCGCGATCGCGTCGAACATCAGGGCGGCGCCCGGCGCCAGCGGATGGACACCATCCCAGCGGTAGCGCAGATCGGTGGCGATCTCGGGATCGGCGCACCACGCGTCCGGGCCCTCGACGAATCGCGTCGTCGCGGCGTTGGCATCGGCCACGGCGCGCAACAGCGCGTTCACGTGCTCGGCCCGCCAGTCCTCGCCGCGCTCGGGTAACGGTGGCGTGTTCAGCTCCGGGACATCGTGCGGCCGGGCGCAAGCGACCTCGAGCAGCGCCACGGCTGCGCCGGCGTCGACGAGACCGTCGATCGCCGTCTGGAGGTTCGCGCGTGCCTCGGCGTCGAACGCCGGCGACGCGAACGCGAGCACGCCGCTCGGGCGGTGGAGATCGAACACGTCCCACGCGCCGACCATCACCAATGCGACATCGGCGCGTGCCTCCGCAACGGCGCGCTGCCAGCGAGCGGCCCATCCGTCGCACTGCGCCGTGTCGCGCGAGTAGCTGCCGTCGCTGCTGCGGATCACTCCGTCGGAGAAGATGCCGCAACCCTCGATCGAGCCGTCGACGAAGACGATGTCGTCGGCGCCGTGATCGCCGAGGTTGGCGACGAAGCTGCGCGCGACCGAATCGCCGACCACGACGACGCGCAGCGGCTCGGATCGCACCGTCACCCGTGTCGTCGCAGGTGCCGTCGTGGGTGTCGCCATCGTCGTCAGCGTCGGCGCGGTGGGGCTGGCGACGATGACGGCGCCGCCAGCAGCCGAGGCGCCGGTCGTGGCGACCGCGGGCGCGACCGTCGACGTGCCGCTTGCATCCGTCGCGCGGCCGCCGGCACAGCTGCTCGTGACGGTGGCCGCGAGAGCCGCAGCCACGACCGCCGAGCGCCGCATCAGGAGACGGGGATCGCCAGCAACGACGGCGCGATCGTCTCGTAGATGAGGTTCGCGCCTGGCTTGTAGACGTGCACGCCGTCCCACCGGTAGCCGAGGTCGGTGGCGATCGACTCGTCACCGCACCACGCCGCGGGGCCGGCGACGAAGGTCGTCGTCGCGACGTTGGCCGCTGCCGCGTCGCGCAGCAGATCGTTGAGGTGTGCCACCCGGGCGTCGTCTCCGCGCTCCGGCAGCGCGGGCACGCCCGCGCCCTTGACGTCCTGCGGTCGCATGCACGGGATCTCGAGCAGCGCGACGTGTGTGCCGGCGGCGGCGAGCGCGTCGATGCCCTTCTGCAAGTTCGCCAGGAACAGCTCGTCCGCCTGCGGCGTGCCGAACGTGACGACCCCCGAGTCGAGCTCGACGTCGAACACGTCCCACGCGCCGATGACGACGAGCGCGACGTCGGCGTCGCCGCGGCGCGCCGCGTCCGCCCACTTGCTCGCCCACCCCGCACAGTCGGCGAAGCTGCGGTTGAAGCTCGCCCGCGAACTGCGCACGCGGCCCTGGTCGAGCACGCCGCACCCTTCGACCGACCCGTCGGTGACGGTGAACGTCGACTCGATCCCGTTCGGGAGGTTGATCGCCAGCGAATGCGCCTGCGAGTCGCCGACGATCACCAGCTTGCGGGGTAGCACGGGCGCGGTCACCGGGGCCGCTGGCGCCGCCACCGACGACGACGTCGTCGACGACGCCGGATCCGGCTCCACCGCTCCCGGCTGCGCCGTCGTGCCGGGCGCGGCCGTGGTCGTCTGCGTCGGCGTCGGGATCGGCGCGGAGAACTCGACGTCCTCCCCACCCGCGGCGCGATCGAAGCGGTCGACCTGCGCGTAGAAGGCTGTCAGCCCGACGAGAACGACCGCCGAGCCGCCGGCCCACGCAGCGAACCGGGTCGAGCGGCGTTGCCGATCGACCCCGCGCGCCACGCGCCATGCCGCCCACCACCGGGTGAGCGCCCCGCGGCGGATCGGGGTCTCGACGAACCGGTAGCACGCCTCGCTCACCGCGGCCGTCACGGCCATGGCGACGACGAAGCGCGGCGCCGATCCCCCGCGCGCGTCGAGGAACACGAAGATCGGCCAGTGCCACAGGTACAACCCGTAGCTCCGCTGGCCGACCGCGACCAGCCATCGCTGGCCGAAGATCGCGCGCATCGTCGGGGCGCCGGGATGGACGACGACGGCGATGGCGACGAGCGACAGGATCGACACCATCGGCAGCAGCCATTGGAACGTGTACGGGACCGCGAGCTCGGCGACGCCGAACGCGAGCACCAGCGACGTCACCGCCGCAGCGCCCGCCGCTTCGAGAGGCGGCAACGGGCGCGCCGCCCCAGCGTACCGCCACGGCCGCCAGACGTAGGCCGCCGCTGCCCCGAGCACCAGGCCGCCGGCGCGGGTGAGCGTCGACAGGTAGAGCAGGTTCGTCCGGTCGACATCGCTGCCGGCGAACGACACGGGCTCCGCGAGCCCGCCGCGCGTCATCCACCACATCCAGGCCCAGATCGCCACGAACACACCGCCGAGCACGGCTGCACGGGTGACGGTGCGCCAGCGCGTGGCCGCCATGGCGACGAACACCAGCGGCCAGACGATGTACCACTGCTCCTCCACCGCGAGCGACCACAAGTGTCGCAGCAGCGGGGGGTCGCTCGGCGCGTAGTAGGCCACCTTCCCGAGCACTTGACCCCAGTTGCCGACGTAGAAGATCGCCCACGGGAAGTCGCGCCGCAGCTGAGTCTGCTGCTCGGCCGAGCCGAACAGGGCGCCCCACAGCGCGACGAACGCGAGCATCGCGAACAGGGCGGGCAGCAGCCGCCGGGCGCGCCGCAGCCAGAACTGCCGCAATGCGACGGTTCCGCTCGCGGCGCGCTCGTCGATCAGGAGCGACGTGATGAGAAAGCCGGAGACGACGAAGAACACCTCGACTCCGTAGAACCCGCCGTGCATCCAGTCGAACCCGGCGTGGTACAGGATCACGGCGACGACGGAGATCGCCCGCAGCCCGTCGAGACCCGGTTGGTACCCCATCGGCTTCGGCGTGCGTGGCGGAGCGACCGGGCTGCGCTCGAGGCGGCGCAGACGGTCGAGGGCCGGGGAATCCAGGCGCGTCGGGGAAGAGGCGGTCGTGTTCACGAGCCCGGACATTCTCTCAGCCGCGCTGCGGCGGGCCCGTGCACCGTCTCAGCGACGGACGCGGGTGCCGTCCTTGGACGTCTCGACCACCCATCCCGCCGCGGTCAGCTCGGCGCGGATGGCGTCGGCCGTGGCGAAGTCGCGTGCGGCCCGGGCAGCGTCGAGCTCGGCGGCGCGGGCGACGACGTCGGCAGGGACGTCGCCGCCCGTCGACAACTCGAGACCGAAGGCGACGCACATCTGCTGCACAGCCGCGACGAGCGCCGCCGCCATCGCGGCGTCGCCGGCGTCGAGCGCCGCGTTCGCGCGACGAACGGTGTCGAACAGCACGGCGGTCGCCGCGGGCGTGTCGAGGTCGTCGTCCATCGCCGCCCGGAAGCGATCGAGCACGGCATCGTCGGGCGCAGCGGTGGGGAGACCGGCCGTGCGGGCGGCGAACGCATCGAGGCCGGCCAGCGCCTTCACCGCGGCGTCGATGCTCTCCTGGCCGACACGGACCGGGCTGCGGTAGTGCGACTGCAACAGCAGCATGCGGTACGCCCGCGGGTCGTACTGGTCGAGGAGGTCGAGCAGGTTGGTGACGTTGCCGAGGCTCTTCGACATCTTCTCGCCCTCGGCGTCGACGATGAAGGCGTGATGCATCCAGTGGGTGGCGAATTCCTTGCCCAGCGCGACCGCCTGCGCCCGCTCGTTCTCGTGATGAGGGAAGCGCAGGTCCATGCCGCCGCAGTGGAGGTCGAAGCCCTCGCCGAGCAGGGACAGGCTCATCACCACGCATTCGCTGTGCCAGCCCGGCCGGCCGGCGCCCCACGGGCTCGGCCATTCCGGCTCGCCGGGTTTGGAGAACTTCCACAGCGCGAAGTCGGCGGGATGGCGCTTGTTGCCGGCGCCGAACACCTCGCGGTCACCGCCGCCGACGAGCATGTCCTCGAGCCGTTGGTGGGCGAGCAGGCCGTAGTCCGGCACGCTCTCGACGCTGAGGTAGACGCCGTCGGCGACGACGTAGGCCGCGTCGCGGGCGAGGAGCTCACTGATCATCGCCACCATCTGCTCGACGTACTCGGTGGCGTGCGGCACGTCGTCGGGGCGATCGATGCCCATGCGGGACATCGCTTCGAACCACACCGCCTCGCACTTGGTGGTGATGTCGTTCCACGGCCGCTGCTCGCGGTTCGCGCGCTCGATGATCGCATCGTCGATGTCGGTGATGTTCGAGACCAACCGGACGGAGATACCGCTCCAGGTGAGGTAGCGCCGCAGGACGTCGTAGGTGACGTTGCCGCGGCCGTGCCCGAGGTGCGGCGGTCCGTAGACCGTCGGCCCGCAGACGTAGATGCCCACCGCGCCGGGCTCGCGCATGGCGAGCTCACGAACCTCGCGCGCAGCGGTGTCGTACAGGCGGAGCATGGCGCAAGGTTAGAGCGCGCCGTCGACGCCGGCCCATCCCCGTCGCCTGCCGGGCGCCGAGCGACCAGGGGATTCGCGGCGCCGCCGCGTAGCCTGGGAGGTTCTATGGCGAACATCCCGGACAAGCCGTCGCTCGACGGCATCGAGCAGCGCTGGGCCGAGCGGTGGGAGGCCGACGGCACGTACCGTTTCGACCGCACGGTCTCCCGCGACCAGGTGTTCTCCATCGACACACCCCCGCCCACGGTGAGCGGCTCGCTCCACGTGGGCCACATGTTCAGCTACACCCACACCGACACGATCGCCCGCTTCCAGCGCATGCGCGGCAAGCAGGTCTTCTACCCGGTCGGCTGGGACGACAACGGTCTGGCCACCGAACGCCGCGTGCAGAACTACTTCGGTGTGCGCTGCGACCCGCACGTGGCCTACGACCCGGACTTCACACCGCCGTTCCGCGGCGAGCCGCCGAAGGACCACCAGGCCGTCGCGGTCTCGCGGCCGAACTTCATCGAACTCTGCGCCGAGCTGACGCACGAGGACGAGAAGGTCTTCGAAGCGGTCATCCGCCGCCTCGGCCTCAGCGTCGACTGGACGTTGCTCTACACCACCATCGACGACGGCAGCCGGCGCACCAGCCAGCAGGCCTTCCTGCGCAACCTGGCCCGGGGCGAGGCCTACACGCAGGAAGCGCCCACCTTGTGGGACGTCGACTTCAAGACCGCGGTCGCCCAAGCCGAGTTGGAGGACCGCGACCGTCCGGGCGCGTACCACCAGCTGACGTTCCATCGCGCCGACGGGGAAGCCGTCGTCATCGACACGACGCGCCCGGAGCTGCTCGCCTCCTGCGTCGCGCTGGTCGCCCATCCCGACGA
This sequence comes from uncultured Ilumatobacteraceae bacterium, assembly GCA_964529005.1. Classification (GTDB taxonomy): domain Bacteria; phylum Actinomycetota; class Acidimicrobiia; order Acidimicrobiales; family Ilumatobacteraceae; genus CAZGUH01. The sequence continues at coordinate 12,069 of CAZGUH010000057.1, forward strand.
CGAACGGCACGCCGCGCTGGTCGGCTCGACGGTCCGCACGCCGCTGTACGGCGTGGAGGTGCCGGTCGTCGCCCACCACCTCGCCCAGCCGGACAAGGGCACGGGCATCGCCATGATCTGCACGTTCGGCGACACCACCGACGTCACGTGGTGGCGCGAGCTCCAGCTGCCGATCCGCGCCCTCGTCGGCCGCGACGGTCGCATGTCGACCACCACGCCCGACTGGATCACCAGCGAATCGGGGCGCGCGGCGTACGAGCAGATCGCCGGCGCCACCGTGAAGCAGGCCCAGCGACGCGTCGTCGAGCAGCTCCAGGCGAGCGGCGAGATGATGGGCGATCCCCGCCCGATCACGCACCCCGTGAAGTTCTACGAGCGCGGCGAGCGCCCGCTCGAGATCGTCACCAGCCGCCAGTGGTACATCCGCAACGGCGGCCGCGATGCCGACCTGCGCGCCGAGCTGCTCGGCCGCGGCGGCGAGCTCGCATGGCATCCCAGCCACATGAGGCACCGGTACGACAACTGGGTCGAGGGCCTCACCGGTGACTGGCTGATCAGCCGCCAGCGGTACTTCGGCGTCCCGTTCCCCGTGTGGTATCCCCTCGACGCGCACGGCCAGCCGATCCACGACAAGCCGATCGTTCCCGACGAGGCCGACCTGCCCGTCGATCCCAGCGTCGACGTCGCCCCCGGATACACGGCCGACCAGCGCGGCGAGCCGGGCGGCTTCATCGGCGACCCGGACGTGATGGACACCTGGGCGACGAGCTCCCTCACCCCACAGATCGCCGGTCGATGGGCGACCGATCCCGACCTCTTCGCCCGCGTGTTCCCGATGGACATGCGGCCGCAGGGCCACGACATCATCCGCACGTGGCTGTTCTCGACGATGGTGCGCAGCCACTTCGAGCACGGCTCACCGCCGTGGGCCAACGCGGCGCTGAGCGGCTGGATCCTCGATCCCGACCGCAAGAAGATGTCGAAGTCGAAAGGCAACGTCGTCACCCCGGCCGGCCTGTTCGACCAGTACGGCACGGACGCCGTCCGCTACTGGGCGGCATCCGCCCGACCCGGCGTCGACACCGCCTTCAGCGAGGAGCAGATGAAGGTCGGGCGAAAGCTGGCCACCAAGCTGCTCAATGTCAGCAAGTTCGTGCTGTCGTTCGGTGACGTCGATCCGGCGGCCGCGATCTCCGATCCCGTCGACCTCGCCATGCTGGCCCGCCTGGCGCGCGTGGTCGACGATGCCACGGCCGCGTTCGAGTCGTTCGACTACGCCCGCGCGCTCGAACGCAGCGAAGCCTTCTTCTGGTGGTTCTGCGACGACTACGTCGAGCTGGTCAAGGGCCGCGCCTACGGATCGCGCGGGGCGCCCGCCGCGGCGAGCGCGCTCGCTGCGCTCGGCGCAGCGCTGAGCACCGTGCAGCGCCTGTTCGCTCCGCACCTGCCGTTCGCCACCGAGGAGGCGTGGAGCTGGTGGCAGCCGGGGTCCGTGCACCGCGCGCCGTGGCCCACGGTCGACGAGCTGCCCACCGGTGGCGACCCGGACCTGCTCGACGCTCCGCTCGAGCTGCTGGCCCGCGTCCGGCGGGCGAAGACCGAGGCCAAGCTGTCGCAGCGCGCCGCCGTCACCGAACTGCGCGTCGTCGCGCCGGCGGCAGTGGTCTCTGCGGTGCGCGTCGTCGAGAACGACCTCGTCGACGCAGCCACGATCGAACGCCTGGTGGTCGACGCCGGCGACGAGCTGGCCTGCGAGATCACGCTGGCGGCGCCCGCGGCATCGTGACGTGCGTCGCCGGCCGCACGGCCGGTACCCTGTCCGGCTTCGGACGGAAGGCGGTCGGACATGCACCTCCCCTCGGACACTGACGGCGCCCCGGCGCAGCACGCTCCCCGCCGTGCGTGGCGCGCCCTGCTCGCCGCCGGCGCCGCGCTGACGATCTTCGCCGCGGCGACGCCTGCGGGCGCGCAGGACCCGGGCGAGTCGACCACCACGTCGACCGCCACATCGACCTCGACGTCCACCGTGGCGGCCGACGCGGTGCCCGAGGCGCCGTTCGAGACCGCGCTGCGGGTCACACCGGCGATCCAGGTCACCCCCACCGAGCCGCCGCCGCCCACCACGACGCTGCCGCCGGACCCGTGCGCATCGCTGCCGGCCAACAGCGGTGAGGGACGGCGGCTGATCTACTCCAAGAGCTGCCAGCGCGTGTGGGCGGTCGAGGCCGACGGCACGCTCGTCAAGACCCATCTGGTGTCCGGCCGCATGAACCAGCCCAACCCCGGCACGTACTCGGTGTTCAGCCGCAGCACCTACACGTGCAACATCAAGGATCCGTCGATCTGCTGGCGGTACATGGTGCGCTTCACCGTCGGTCCCGACGGCGACAACATTGGGTTCCACGAAATCCCGAAGAAGAACGGCCGCCCGGTGCAGACCGAAGCGCAACTCGGCCGCGCCCTGTCGAGTGGCTGCGTGCGCCAGGCCACCCCTGATGCCGTGTGGGTCTGGAACTGGGCCCCGGTCGGCACCAAGGTCGTCGTCCTCGCCTGACAGAGGCGACGAGCGCTCGCTCGCTGGGACGGTCGCCGGTCAGCCCGGACGGCTGACGCCCACGACCTTGCCCCAGTTGACCGCCGCGATCTTGACCACGTCGCCGGTGCGCGGGGCGTGGATCATCTGACCGCCGCCGAGGTAGATCGCCACGTGCCCGATCGGCGAGTAGTAGAAGATCAGGTCGCCCGGCTGCGCCTGATCCTTCGGCACGTGCGGTGTGCTCGCGTACTGCTGCGCAGACTGGTGCGGCAGCGAGACGCCGGCTCGCCCCCAGGCGTACGCGGTCAGGCCACTGCAGTCGAACGCCACGCCGGGTTGCGACGCAGCGAACCGGTAGGGAACGCCGAGCTGGCCCATCGCCGCGTTGATCGCGACGCTGGCATTGCTCGAAACGGACGGGAGGACGGCGGGCGGGGTCGACGATGCGCCGCTCGATCCGCTCGATCCGCTCGAGCCGCCGTTCGAGCCGCCAGATGAGGCGGCTGACGCCCCACCGCCGGAGCCGTTGCCCGACCCCCCTGACGACGCCGACGCGCCGCCGCCCGCGGCCCCGCCTCCACGCGCCGGGCCGGAGGTGACGGTCGGCTGCTGCTGGGCCGCGGCCCGCCGCGCTGCCTCCTGCTCGGCGAGCATCCGCGCGTAGGCCTCCTCGGCACGCCGCTGCTCTTCCTCCTCGAGCAGCTGGCCGAGTTCGGCCTGGGCTGCGGTGTATTCGGCCTCGTACTCGTTGTGCAGGCGCTCGGTCTCGCTCTGGGCCGACGCGATCTGTTCGGCGTAGGCCGTCGCCTGGGCCTGCTTCTCCTCCAGGTCCGCCCGCTCTTCGGCGAGGTCGAGCAGCACGGAGTCGTACTCGTCGACGTCGGCGTCGCCGAGATCGAGCGCCACGCGGGTCAGATGCTCACGCGCCAGCCCGTCGGTGAGGCTCGCGGAATCGCCGAAGATCGGCGTGACGCCGTCGGAGCCGCCCCGCATGAAGACATCGACGGCCACGTCGGTGAGCCGGCGCTGAAGCTCTCCGACCTGCGCTTCCAGCTCTGCGACGCGGGCGCCGGCGTCGGCGATCTGCGCGTCGAGCTCGGCCTTGGCGGCCTCCGCCGTCGCCAGCTCCGTGCTCAGCTCGTCGTAGCGCTGCTGGGTGCGCTCGAGCTGATCGGCGATCTGGTCGACCTTGCGTTCCTGGTCGTCGACCGGGCTGGCGCCGGCCAGGGAAACCGGCATCGCCGAGAGCGCCGCCGCCAGCGTGAGCGCCGCCGCGGCAGCACGGAGATCGGCAAGGCGGCGCATGACCGGGGGAGTGTAGCGATCATTGCGAAACGGTTGCGAACGGGCGTCGGCCGTGTTGCGACCGCGAGGCCCTGTCCGCTACTCCCACTCGATGGTGCCGGGCGGCTTCGAGGTGATGTCGTAGGCCACCCGGTTGATCCCGGCGACCTCGTTGATGATGCGGTTGGCCATGCGTTCGAGCAGGTCGTAGGGCAGCCGCGCCCAATCGGCCGTCATCGCGTCGTCGCTGGTGACGGCGCGGATGATGACCGGGTGGGCGTAGGTGCGCTCGTCGCCCATCACCCCGACCGAGCGAATGTCGGGCAGCACGGCGAAGGCCTGCCAGATGTCACGCTCGAGTCCTGCGTCGTGGATCTCGGCGCGCACGATCGCGTCGGCCTCTTGCAGCATGGCGACCTTGTCCGGGGTCACCTCGCCGATGATGCGCACCCCGAGGCCGGGTCCGGGGAACGGCTGGCGCCACACGATCTCGTCGGGCAGCCCGAGTTCGTGCCCGAGCCGGCGCACCTCGTCCTTGAAGAGCGCGCGCAGCGGCTCGACGAGCTCGAGCGTCATGTCCTCGGGGAGGCCGCCGACGTTGTGGTGGCTCTTGATGACCGACGCCGTGCCATCGCTGCCGCCGCTCTCGATGACGTCCGGGTACAGCGTGCCCTGGACGAGGAACTTGGCATCGCTGAGTCCGCCGGTGTTCTCCTCGAAGATGCGCACGAAGAGCTCGCCGATGATCTTGCGCTTGGTCTCGGGCTCGGTGACGCCGGCGAGACGTTCGAAGAACCGCTGGCCGGCATCGACGTGGATCAGCTCGATGCCCATGTGCCGCCGGAACGTCTCGACGACCTGCTCGCTCTCGCCCTTGCGCATCAGCCCGGTGTCGACGTAGACGCACGTCAGCTGCGGGCCGATCGCCTTGTGCACGAGGGCCGCAGCGACGCTGGAATCGACGCCGCCGCTGAGCGCGCAGATCACGCGTGCCGCGCCGACCTGGGCCTGCACCGCCTCGACCTGCGTGTCGATGATCGATCCCATCGTCCACGACGGCGCGCACCCGGCGAGGTCGTGCACGAAGCGCCGCAGCACCTCCATGCCGTAAGGGCTGTGGGCCACCTCGGGGTGGAACTGCACGCCCCAGATCCTTCGCTCGCTGCTCTCGAGCGCTGCGACGGGCGCGTCGGGGGTCGACGCTGTCGCCACGAACCCTTCGGGCGCCACGGTCACGGCGTCGAAGTGGCTCATCCACACGTCGTGGTCGTCGGGCACGGCGGCTGTCAGCAACGTCGAGGTCACCGAGCGGTCGACCGAAAGCCGGGCTCGCCCGTACTCGCCGCGCGAACCACGCCCGACGACACCGCCGAGTTGCTGGGCGATCAGCTGCGCGCCGTAGCAGATGCCGAGGACCGGGATTCCGAGGTCGTAGATCGCCGGGTCGAGCGCGGGCGCGCCCTCGACGTGCACGCTCTTCGGTCCGCCGGACAGGATGATCGCGGCCGGGGCGCGCTCGGCGATCTCGGACGCGCTGATCGAGTGCGGGACGATCTCGGAGTACACCTGGAGCTCGCGCACTCGCCGGGCGATGAGTTGGGCGTACTGGGCGCCGAAATCGACGACGAGGACGGTGTCGAAGTGAGGCTCGGTCAAGCCTCCGATCGTACCGAATGGCCTTCGGCAGCCGAGGGTGCGAGCATTGGCCCCATGCCCGGAAGGTCGATCTCGCGGCGCGCGATGGTGGCACTCACGTGCGCCGTGACTTTCGCCAGCGTCGTTCCGGCGCCGGTCGCGCTGGCTGGCTCCGACAACCGCGGCGACGACGGCGCGACGACGACCACCGTCGTCGACAACGTGTTCCTGCCGGAGAAGCAGGACCTCGACGAGTGCATCAGCTCGCTGCCGAAGCCCGGGTGCGGCAGCACGGCGCGCGGCGGGTGGCGCCAGACGCTCGTGTTCGGCGTGATGCTGGGCGGGATGGCCGCGATCGGCGTGCGGATCGCGTACGCGGTGCGCCGGCGCGACCGCCGGCGCACGGGCGTCACACCGACGCCGGACTCGGCCCAGGCGCCCCGAACGTGACGCTCAGCAGCTGACACACCATCCGGCCGGTCGCGCCCCACACGGTCTCGTCGGGCAGCTCGAAGAAGTAGATCGGGTGCTCGCCCTCGCCCATGCTCCACCACTCCTCGCGGAACACATCCGGCGCGGCGAGGTCGGCCACCGGCACCCACATGATGCGCGCCACCTCCGCCGCGGACGGCACCAATTCGACGGGACCCGTCACCTTGCCGACGACCGGCACGATGTAGTTGCCGGTGAAGCGCGTCGACAGGTGGTCGAGCTCACCGACGACCTCGACGGCCGAGGGGTCGAGACCGACCTCCTCGTGGGCTTCGCGCAGCGCGGCCTCGATGATCGACTCGCCGGGTTCCACACGCCCGCCCGGAAAGCTGACCTCGCCTTGGTGCGTGCTGACGTTCATGGTCCGCCGCGTGAGCAGCAGCTCGGCGCCTGAGGGACCGTCGGCAACGGCCACGAGAACGGCGGACACACGAGCCCCGGCAAACGTCGGCTCGACCGGGCGAGCGAGGTTGGCAGCGACGACGGCGGCGATGACCTGGTCGGCCGATCGGCGCACTGCGGTCGTCGCCCACGGGGGCGCCGTCGCACCGGGCCGCCAGGGCGTCGAGCGGCGGATGCGTCCGCGACCGGGCATCGACGGCGTCAGGCGGTCGGCGTCCAACCGCTCTCGATCAGCTGGCGGAGCACCTGCGGCAAACCGGCGGTCTTCAAGTTGGCGAGCACTCGCCCGGGCTGCTGCTCTCCCCGCTCCCATTCCTCCCAGGCTCCGAGGAGCTTGTTGAGGTCTGGCGCCGGCTGTTCGAATGCCATGCGGCGAGCCTACCGAGCGAGGCTATTGACGACGTCTGCGAGCAGCGCTGATGCCGTCGCCGACCAGCCGGCCGGCCATTCTGCCGATCTCGGTCGCCCGCCCGCCCTCCGTCGCCACGGGTGGGCGGCCAGCCCGTTCGGTGAACTCGCTCTGGCGCCACACGACGACGAGCACGGCCGCGATGCCGCCGAGGACCAGCCGCGAGGTCAGCTCGACCTCGACGACGGGCTGGATCGCGGCGACCGCCACCACGGCGATGACGACGAGGTCGAGGAGGCGGTGCAGCGAGCGCCCGATCACACGGAACGCGCCGAGCGGTCCGCGGGCGATCGCCACGTTGGCCAGCACGACGCCACCGACGACGGCCGGCGCCATCGGCGTCGGGCTCTGCAACCCTTGGGCGACGAGCACCCCGCCGAGCAGATACTCGGCGAGCTGATGCATCCAGAACGCCCGCTTGCGCACCTCTGCTGGGCTCGACGACGCCTGCACCGCGTCGAGGCTAGAAGCCCCAGCGCCCAGCCGGACAACGGCGCAGGGACGTGCCTCCTGGTGAGGGCTCAGGTTTGCGCGCGGCAGGGACGAGCCGGACGCGGCGCCGAAGAGGCACCGCCATCCAAAACGAGCGAGCGGCCCCGAGATGACCCGGGGCCGCTCAGCTGGGGGGACCAGATAGCGACAACGTGTGCCGCTATCGACCTATTCCCTCATTTCGGGATTTCTCGTCGAACGAATCCGTCCGTCGTCACATCATCCCCATGCCGGGCATGCCACCGGGCATGCCGCCACCACCGCCATGGCTGTGGGCGGCCGCCTTCTCCGGCTTGTCCGCCACGAGGCACTCGGTGGTGATGACCAGGCCGGCAATGCTCGCCGCGTTCTGCAACGCAGCGCGGGTCACCTTGGCGGGGTCGATGATGCCGGCCTTGACGAGATCGGTGATCTCGCCCGTCGCGGCGTTCAGACCGGTGGAGCCGTCGGCGGCTTCCACCTGCTGCACGTACACCGAACCCTCGAGGCCGGCGTTGTCGGCGATGTTGCGGGTCGGGGCGACGAGCGCCTCGTACACCGAACGCGCGCCGGTCGCCTCGTCGCCCGAGAGCGACGCGACGGTCTCGGCCACAGCCTTGCGAGCCCGGACGAGAGCGGTGCCGCCACCGGCGACGACGCCCTCCTCGATGGCCGCGCGGGTCGCCGACACGGCGTCCTCGATGCGGTGCTTCTTCTCCTTCAGCTCCACCTCGGTGGCGGCGCCGACCTTGATCACCGCAACACCGCCGGCCAGCTTGGCCAGGCGCTCCTGCAGCTTCTCGCGGTCCCAGTCCGAGTCGGTGTTCTCGATCTCGGTCTTGATCTGGTTGATGCGCCCGGCGACGTCCTCGGAGCTGCCTGCCCCGTCGACGATCGTCGTGTTGTCCTTGGTGATGATCACCCGCTTGGCCTTGCCGAGCAGGTCGAGCGTGACGTTCTCGAGCTTCAGGCCGACGTCTTCGCTGATGACCTGAGCGCCGGTGAGCACGGCCATGTCCTGGAGCATCGCCTTGCGGCGGTCACCGAAGCCGGGGGCCTTGACCGCAGCGCTGTTGAAGGTGCCGCGGATCTTGTTCACCACGAGCGTGGCGAGCGCCTCGCCCTCGACGTCCTCGGCGATGATCAGCAGCGGGCGGCCGGTCTTCATCACGCCTTCCAGCGACGGCAGCAGCGACTGCACCGTGGAGATCTTCGCCTGGTGGATGAGGATGTACGGCTCCTCGAGCACCGCCTCCTGACGATCGGCGTCAGTGACGAAGTACGGGGACAGGTAGCCCTTGTCGAACTGCATGCCCTCGGTGAACTCGAGCTCGGTGCCGAACGTGTTCGACTCCTCGACGGTCACCACGCCGTCCTTGCCGACCTTGTCGATCGCCTCGGCGATGACCTCACCGATCGCCGGATCGGCGGCCGAGATCGTCGCCACGTTGGCGATGTCGTTCTTGTCGTCGACGTCCTTGGCCTGCGATTTGATCGCCTCGACCGCCGTCGCGACGGCCTTTTCGATGCCGCGCTTCAGGCCGAGCGGGTTGGCGCCGGCCGCGACGTTCCGCATGCCGAGGCTGACCATCGCCTGCGCCAGCACGGTCGCTGTCGTCGTGCCGTCACCGGCCACGTCGTTGGTCTTGGTGGCGACCTCCTTCACCAGCTGGGCGCCCATGTTCTCGAAGGGGTCGTCGAGCTCGACTTCCTTCGCAATGGACACGCCGTCGTTGGTGATGGTGGGGGCGCCGAACTTCTTGTCGAGGACGACGTTGCGGCCCTTCGGTCCGAGCGTGACCTTGACCGCGTCGGCCAGCTTGTTGACGCCGGCCTCGAGGGCGCGTCGCGCCTCGTCGTCGAACTTGAGCATCTTCGCCATGCGGGTTCAGATCCTCACTTCGCCACGATGGCGAGAACGTCGCGGCTGGTCAGGATCAACAGATCCTCGCCGTCGACGGTGACCTCGGTGCCGCCGTACTTCGAGTACAGAACGGTGTCACCGACCTTCACGTCGAGCGGGAAGTGCTTGCCCTCGTCGTCGCTCCAACGGCCCGGGCCCACGGCGAGGACGGAACCCTGCTGCGGCTTCTCCTTCGCGGTGTCGGGAATCACCAGACCGGACGCGGTGGTCTGCTCGGCCTCGTTGGGCTTGACGACGATGCGGTCATCCAGCGGCTTCAGGTTCATGGGTGCAGGCCTCCATTGGCGTGACACTCGGGACTGTTCGATGGCGCGGATCAGCGAGCCGTTAGCACTCTGACTCTGCGAGTGCCAAGCGTAAACCACCCGCCCCGCCGTTAGCAACCGTCGACGTCGAGTGCTAACGGCGATGTCGGCCGCGCAGTGGCCGCGCGCCAGGTGACC
>CAZGUH010000058.1:0-21153 GCA_964529005.1 uncultured Ilumatobacteraceae bacterium
CGCCGGACGGAAAGCGCATTGCCGTGATGCGCGAGGTGGAGATTCCTGGGGCCGGCGGTTTGGTCACGACGGCGATCTTTGCGCTGGCGCTGGACGGCGAGCCCGACGAGCAGCTGACGTTCCCCGAGCTGGCGGCTCCGGACGAGGTGGCGGCCGACAGCTATCCCACGTGGTCTCCCGACGGCACTCACGTCACGTTCGTCCGCCAGAGCGAACGCAGCGTGTTGTACAGCCTCGAGCTGAGCACGCAATCGCTCACGCAGCTGACCGGCTTCGAGCCGCCGCCGACCGATCCGTTCCACGACCCATACGTCGCGACGAAGCCCGACTACTCACCTGACGGAACCAAGATCGCCTACACGAATTTCTACGCCAACCCGAACCGCAACGGCAGCGACGAGAACCGGCCGTTCGTCATCGGCAGCGGCGGCGGGTTGCCGTCGATGGTGTGGAGCCTGCCCGACCGGGGCATCACCGAGGTCCCCGAGCAAGCGTGGGGAAAGCCGACGTGGAGCCCATCCGGAACTCTCGTGTACCTGCGCGACGACGGGTTCTTCGGTCCGCCCGGCTACGAGGTCGTCACCGGTGGCGGCGCGGTGCTGTTCGTCACCCCCGGCAAGACGTGCATCACCGGTCTGTCGTGGGGCCCCCTCTCGTCCCACGGTGAGCTCGGGACGAGCTTCACGTTCAGCCATCCGGCGCCGCAAACGGACCCGGGACTCGTGTCGTTCACGTCGACGACCACGGGCGGCGCGGCGCCGTACTCGTGGCATTGGGACTTCAGCGACGGCGGCGAGAGCGGGCAGCCGAACCCGAGCCATCGGTTCGAGACACCCGGGCGTCACACGGTCACGCTGACGGTCACCGATGCGGAGCTCGAGACCGCGACGTTCTCGATGCCCGTCGACATCGCCGCGCCCGAGCTCGCCGTCGAGGTCAGCCTTCCGGATCTGGGCGCGGAACGGCCGGGGCTCGGCGACACGGTGGCGGTGCACGTGCGCGTCGCGGCGAGCGGCGCCGGGGTCGGTCCGCTCCGCGACCTCGCGTTCGTCGGCGACCCGCTGCAGTTCGAACCTTCCGGCAAGCTCGTCCTCGTCGGAGGGCCGACTCCACAGCCCGGCGCGCCGTTCTCGCTCGAGCCCGGTGACGAGGCCGGGTTCGACTTCACCGTGCAGGTCGCGGGCGGAGGGCCCGTCACCATCTCTTCGACGATCGCCGGCGTCGACGCCGCGGGCGCCGAGGTCGAGCAAACGGGTTCGGTCGCGACGGAGGCCGCGCTGCTCAAGGTGACCGTCGTGCTGTCGGACACCTCGTTCGAGCTCGACCACGACGAGCAAGGCCGGCCGGTGCCCAAACCGGTCGCTGCGACGGTGTCGATCGAGAACCTGATCGACGAGCCCATCACCTTGGTGAGCCAGCCGCCGATCCCTGGGGAGCCGGTGCAGGATCCGTCGCCGATCTTCTTCGACATATCGCCGCAGGGGCCCAACCCGCTCCAGAAGGTGTCGCTGGTCCGCGTCGGCGGACCCGACCCTGAGATCCGACCGGGGCCGATCGCGGGGCACGAGATCCGCACCGTCACCTATGCCCTCGAGGGGCGCGACGACGGTGACCTTCGCGTGCTCGCGTCGGTGTCGTACGCCGATCCGAGCGCACCCAACCCTGACCTCGCGCCTGCTCTCCGTGCCGGCGGCACGGCCACTCTCCACATCGGGGAGGTGAAGGCCTTCTGGACCGTCGACTACGCACCCAGTGACAAGGACAACCCGTGTGAGTTCGCGCCGCCCGGGACGTCGTGCGCGGACGGACTTCCGTGGGTCCGTTCCGGTGATCACTTCTTCGTCCAGGGTGAGATCCGCAACCTGAGCACGACCGACGTCATCGAGGTCGATCCGCTGACGCCGATCATGACCGGCAATGCGGGCGGCGGGGTCGAGGCCGAGTTGGGGACGGCGCCGCCGGATCCGACCAAGGTGTGCGCGGCCCCGGCAAAGCATCGGATCGAGCCCGGCGAGAGCTACTTCTTCTCGGCCTGGGTGCAGACCCTTCCGAACCTCGGCTCCCGCGGCGCGGTCCGGTACGAGCCCAAGCTGTCGACGGTCGGCCCGAACGACACCCTGACGCCGATCGATCCCGGTCAGGTGCTGCACACCGCGTACCCCGACGAGACAGGGCTTCCCGTTCACGTCGACGACGGCGCGCCGCAGGGCCAGCCCGCGGACTGGTTCGAGGCGTTCGGCGCGTTCGGCTTCGGGCTTGGAAAGGGCTCGGTCCTGGCCGTCGCCGGCGTTGCGTACCAGGCGTTGTGGGACAACCCTGTCACTCAGGCGTACGCCCGCTTGTGGTACCTCGTGAACACCGTCGAATACCTCTCCAACGCGTGGAACGCGGCGACGCCCGCGGACCGCGAGGCGTGGTTGACGCAAGCGACGGGCCAGCTCATCGCGTCGGGCATCGGCGCCGACCCTGTCGAGCTGTACAACCTGGTCGACCAAGGATCGCAGCAGTTCTTCACGACGTTGACCACCGCCTACTACGGCGGCGATTGGCGCACGTTCTGGACGACCCTGTCGGAGTTCGGTGGTGAAGCCGTCCCACAGGTGATCGCCTGCATCATCGCCAAGGACCTCGTGCGCACGCCATCCATCGTCCGCCTCAGCGATGCCGAGATCCAGGCTGCGCGCCCGAAGTCGGTGCCCGCAGCGCTCAAGGAGATCGTCGCCGGCGAAGAGATCGGACCGACGAAGGCCAGCTCGGCGTGGGGTCAGCCGAAGGACGCGTACGAGTTCATCCAGAAGGTCGCCGACGAATACAACGTCAAGATCCTCGTGAAGCACTCGAACATCGACCCGACCACCATCCCCCGGGTCGTCGAGACCGGCGCCGGCACCGTCGCCAAAGGCCCGCCCTTCTACGTCAAGGGCGTCACACAATGGGACATCGACTACCTCGGCTACCTCGCCAAGGACACCGGGCTGGTGGCTCTGAAGACGATCCAGCGGCCCATCGCCGAAGTGGAAGCGGCCATGCGCGCCGACGGCATCCCCGAGGGATCGCCGCTGTGGAACGAGATCCTCTCGTGGCGGCGCTTCCGCGAGTACGAGGTGAGCGGGTTCAACCCTGAGACGGGCAAGGGAATGCCAGGCACGGCGCCCGACATCATGGATTGGGCCGCCAAGGGCTTCGTCGACATGGTGTGGGAGCGGCAGAAGAACTTCACGGGCGACAGGCCGATCCTGAACGACGTCAGCGAGACGCGCACGATCGCGCTCGAAGCCGATCCCGCCGGGGGCGAGGGGTACTTCCTGGTGCGCCTCGGCGACCGCGGCGGCGGTCCACCGAGGAACTACGTGCCGAGCGATCAGGATCTGGTCGCGATCACCGATGTGAGCGGCAAGGCGGACGACGAGACGACGCTCTTCAAGATCTGGGACGTGCTCGCCAAGGGCCCGACGCAGCTCGCCCACCCCGACAGCGTGCTGCTGCGCGGCGCCAACGGCGAGATCCTCTTCCCGTTCAAGGAAGAGTTGATGCAGCCCCACCTGTACGGCCAGGGCCCGAGCATCCCGCTGCTCGAGTTCGCGCCGCGGCAGACGCCGCGGGCGGCGCTGATCCATCCGGCGTACAGCTTCTGGGACGCCAACGGCGTCGGCTACATCCACACGCTCGGCGGCTACAAGTCGTTCAGCACGCTCGTCCCGCACTTCACCCGCTTCATCGCCTACAGCCCGCCCACGCAGTACTTCCTCAGCGGCAGCCGTTACCTGACCCCGCAAGGCTGGATGCTCGATACCCCGGCAACGGGCGCGGGCAGGCCGCTCGGTACGTGCTCGTGGCGGTACAGCAACGCACCGGACGCGCAGGTGTTGCAGCCCGACGGCGACGGCGGACTGCGTTCGTGGACACCGGCGACGGGGTGGACTCCGGCCGACACCTCGCAATGCGGGGCGTCTGCCGGGCCGAATCCCGAGCTGCGCGCGGTCGCCGAGGCGATCGGGCAGAGCACGCTGCTGCTCGTCGCCCCGCAGTCCGCGCTCGTCGGCGACGTCGAGGCCGGTTCGGCGCGCGTCGAGATCGCCGACCCGTTGATCTTCGACGCCGAGGCGCATCCCGGTAATCGTGACTTCGACTGGTTCACCGCGGGTCAGAGGGTCGTCATCGACCCGGGCGGCGCCCACGAGGAGTTCGCGACCGTCGCGTCCGGCGGCGGAGCTTCGCTCCTCTTCGCCGCCCCGCTCACCGTGGCGCACGAGACGGGAGAGATGGTGTCGGTCGTCCCTGCGGAGGTCGAGTCGCAGGCGCCGATCCCAAATGCGTCGGCGTTCGTCGCGACGACGCCGGTCAGGGTCGTCGACACCCGCATCGGCATCGGCGCCCCACCCGTGCCCATCGCCGCCGGCGCCACCGTCGAGGTGCAGATCACGGGCGCGCACGTCCCACCGACGGCGACAGCAGTGATGATCAACGTCACTGCGACACGCACCCAGGGAGCAGGGTGGTTGCAGGTGATGCCCCAGGCGAGCTCCGGGGCCGGCTCGTCGTCCACGCTGAACGTCGACAGGGCGGGCCAGACGGTGGCGAACGCATCGTTCGCCCTCCTGTCTCCGACCGGCTCGATCGCCGTGCATTCGACCTTCGCCACCGATCTCGTCCTCGACGTGTCGGGCTACTTCGTGCCCGCCCAGGAGTCGACGTCGGGTCGCTTCGTGCCGCTCGAGCCGACCCGGCTCGTCGACACCAGATCAGGGCTGGGATGGACGCCGGCGACGGGGTCGACGCGCCTGGCCGCCGGGACCACCGCGTCGGTGACGATCGCCGGGCGGGGTGGCGTCCCGCCGTCGGGCGTGTCGGCCGTGGTGCTCAATGTCACGGCCGATCGACCGAGCGGCGCCGGGTTCGTGCAGGTGGGTCCGACGCCCGCCGTCGCCGCGGCGTACTCGAACCTCAACACCAGCGCGGGGCGACCGGTCGCCGGTTTGGTCGTCGTCGCCCTCGGTGAAGCGGGAACGATCGACGTCTACAGCGATACGGAGGTCGATCTCATCGTCGACGTCGTCGGCTACTTCACCGACGGCACGGCGCCGACGTCGAGCACCGGGCTGTTCGTCCCGATGACGCCCCAGAGGCGGCTCGACACCCGTCAGCCTCCGCCCGCGCCGCGGATCGGCGCGGGCGTCACCACGCCGATCGACACCGGCGCGTTCGTTGCCGACGCGATCGCGGTCGCTGGCAACCTCACCGCGACGGAGTCCACGGCGGGCGGGTGGCTCCAGGTCGGCGCGCCACCGCTCGATGTCGGCGCGGCGTCCAACCTGAATGTCGCTCACGACGATCAGACCATCGCCAACGCCACGATCGCGGGCGCGGTGGCCGGCCACGTCGCCGTGCACACGTCTGCGCCGACCCACATGGTGTTCGACGTGACCGGCTGGTTCACCGCCGGGTCGACAGTGACCTGATCACCGCCGCGCCCAGGCGGCGCATCATCCCTGTCGTGCCGCGAGGAGGTCGAGCGCGACGTCGACGATCATGTCTTCCTGCCCACCGACCATCTGTCGCCGGCCGAGGTCGGCACGTCCCGTCCTCCTCTGACTGCGACTGCGACTGCGCTGCGTCTGTGGCGGGTCATGGGAGGCAGAGGCGCCCGGGCGTGACAGGTCCGTTGAGCGGAACCGAATGCGGGATAGACCAAGGGTCATGGATCTCGGCGCGATGTTCTTCCCCACCGACGTGTCGATCCGGCCGGTTCACCTCGCCCGCGAACTCGAAGAGCGCGGGTTCGAGTCGTTGTGGGTCACCGAGCACACCCACATCCCGTCCAGCCGTACGACGCCGTGGCCGGGCGGCACGGATCTGCCCGACTACTACCTGCGGACGCTCGATCCGTTCGTGGCGCTGACGTCGGCTGCGACGGCGACGACGCGGCTGCGGGTCGGCACCGGCGTCTGCCTCGTCGCCCAGCACGATCCGATCGTGCTGGCCAAGCAGGTCGCGTCGCTCGACCTGCTGTCCGACGGCCGGTTCCTGTTCGGCATCGGGGTCGGGTGGAACATCGAGGAGATGGCCGACCACGGCGTGGATGCGAAGCGCCGTCGCTCGATCGCACGCGAGAAGGTGCTGGCGATGAAGCAGCTGTGGACCGAGGACGTCGCCTCGTTCGACGGCGAGTACGTCCGGTTCGAACCCAGCTGGTCATGGCCGAAGCCGGTGCAGTCGCCGCATCCGCCGATCATGATGGGCGGCGCGGGCGGCCCGGTGACGTTCCGGCACGTGATCGAATACTGCGACGGATGGATGCCGATCCACGGCCGCAAGGACGTCCTCACGCCGATCGCGGACCTACGTCGCGCCGCCGAGGCCGCCGGACGCGACCCGGCGACGATCGAGATCGGAGTCTTCGCGGCGCCCGGCGACCCGGCGATCATCGACGCCTACCGCGAAGCCGGGGTGCGTCGATGCCTGCTGCAGGCGCCATCGGCGCCGGCGGACGTGGTGCTGCGCACGCTGGACTCGTATGCGCCGCTGCTGGAGCTGACCCGATGAACGACCGCAGCGTGACCGTCACCGGGCTCGACCACATCGTGCTCGCGTGCCGCGACGTCGACGCGACGCTCGCCTGGTACGTCGGCCGGCTCGGGTTGGGTGGCGTGCGCGTCGACGAATGGCGGCGGGGCGAGGCGCCGTTCCCGTCCGCGCGCGTGGACGAGGCGACGATCATCGACTTCGTGCCGGGCCCTGCGGACGCCGGCGGGTTGGACCACATCTGCTTCGTGCTCGACGACGCGGACATGGGCGCGATCGCCGGCTCCGGAGTGTTCGACGTGCTCGAAGGTCCCGTGCCGCGGTTCGGCGCGCGGGGGATGGGGACGTCGATCTACGTCCGGGATCCCGACGGGACGACCGTCGAACTGCGCACGTACCCGCGCGGTGATGCCTGAGCGCGTCCAGCTTCGCCGCACCGCCGGCTGGCGCAAGCCGTCCGACGTGGTGGTCGTCGCGCGGCCCTCGCGGTGGGGCAACCCGTTCCGCATCGGCATCGACGGCGACCGGACGCGATGCGTGAGTCTCTATCGGGATGCATTGGCCCGCTGTGAGCTGCGGTTCACCGTCGACGACGTCCGTCGTGAGCTCGCCGGGCGCGACCTTGCGTGCTGGTGCCCGCTCGACGGGCCGTGTCACGCGGACGTGCTGTTGGAGGTGGCGAACCCGTAGCGGGCGCATCGGGTCACCCGCGCTCCGCCTTCGCCCCGACGATTCTCCCCTGACACACTCGTGGGCCGTGTGTCAGTCCATGTCATTCAACGAGCCGAGCGCGCGCGCTTGGTCGGCCGTCGTCTCATGAGCTCGGTGTCGGCATGGGCACACGCGGCGTGCGGCGCATCGGCGATCGGGGCGGGCATCGTGAACGCGATCGCCGGCGGCGGCACGCTGATCTCGTTCCCCGCGATGACAGCGGTCGGTGTTCCGTCGGTGCGCGCCAATGCCACCAACACGGTGTCGTTGTGCCCCGGTTATGTCGGCGGCGCCTACGCGCAGCGCATGGAGCTGGAGGGTTTGGGCCTGGAGCTCAAGCCACAGTTGATCACGAGCGCGCTGTGCGGGTTGGCTGGCTCGATCCTGCTCGTGCTGAGCAGCGAGGCGGTGTTCCGCTCGATCGTGCCGTTCCTGATCCTCGCCGCCTGCATCCTCCTCGCGGTGCAGGTGCCGTTGCGCCGATGGCTGTTCGGACGCGGTGAGCATCGGGCACACCCTGTGGTGGAGGTCGGCGCGGTCGGCATCGCGTCGATCTACGGCGGCTATTTCGGCGCCGGGCTCGGGATCATGCTGATGGCCGTCCTCGGGCTGCTGAGCGACCACCCGCTGACCAAGGTCAACGCGATCAAGCAACTGCTGTCGATCTCGGTGAACGTGTGCGCAGCGGCGTTTTTGGTGTTCTCCGGCAAGATCGAGTGGACGCTGGTGGCGGTGATGGCGCCGTGCGCGCTGATCGGCGGCAACGTGGGGGGCCGTTTGGCGAACGTCATCCCGGCGGGCAAGCTGCGCGCGCTCGTCGTCGTCTACGGCGTGATCGTCGCCATCGTCTACTTCGTGAGGTGACGTCCGCCTGCGCCCGACGCGGCCTCCGCCGGGAGCGGCCCGGGAAACGCGTCGAGGTCGTCGAGCGCGCGCAGGCGTTGCGGCCGGACGAGGCGGATCGCGGCGAGTGAGGCGACCATGATGCACGCCCCACCGATCGTCACGGCCCCCAGGCCGACGTGGTCGGCGATCGGGCCCTGGATCAGCGCGCCGACCGGGTACAACGTCCCCAACGCGACGAAGTACAGGCTCAGCACGCGCGCCCGGGCCTCCGCCGGCGCACGCATCTGTGTCACGGTCGACAACCCGGAGAGCATGCTCAGGTAGGTCGCGCCCACACCGATGAGCGCCAGGATCGCCAGCAGCGGGGTCGGCGCGGCGCCGTACAGCACCAGCGTCGCAGGCAGCGCGCCGAGCGTGAGCATCAGCAGCCGGCGCCGTCCGATGCGCTCTGCGATCACCGGCACGACGATCGCTCCGGCGACCGCCCCCACGCCCTGGGCGGTGACGAACGCCGACGTGAGCGTCTCGCCGCCGTCGTGGCGCACGCGTGCCATCGCCGGGATCAGCGCGATGAACGGCGACGCGGTCAGCGCCGCGATCGAGATCGTCACGATCGCCGAGTTGATGCCGGGGTCGCGCCGCGCCACCTGCGCGCCGACGCGGATGCGCCGCCAGATCGAGCTCGCATCAGCCGGGTGCGGCTGGGCCGGCAGGCGCAGCGCGCTGAGCGAGGCCAGCATGGCGGCGAACGACACCGTGTTGATCGTGAACGCCATCGTGTACGAACCGGTGGCGATCGCCACTCCGGCGAGCGCGGGGCCGACGACGCGGCCGAAGTTGAACTGCGCCTGGCCGAGGGACATCGCGCTGAGGATCTCGTCCGCCGGCACGAGGTCGGGGAGCATCGCTTGCATCGCCGGCAGCGTCAGGCCGTTGACGCACCCTGCGAGGAACACGACGACGACGATCACGCCCGGTGAGGCGCGGTCGGCCGCGGACAGCGCGGTGAGCGCTGCCGCGCACGCCATGTTGGCCGTGGTCGCGCCGATCAGCAGGCGTCGGCGATCGACCCGGTCGGCGATGGCGCCGCCGATCGGCGCCAGCAGGCCCATCGGCAGGAACCCGGCGGCGGCGACGAGCGCGGTCCACCCGGCTTCGCCGGTGCGATCGGCGATCAGGTCACCGACCGCGACCGTCTCCATCCACGTCCCGATGTTCGACACCAGCGACGCGGCCCACACCAGGGCGAAGTTCCGGTGGCGCAACGGCCGGAAGGCGAGCCACCGGGTCCGCGGCGCTGCGGTGAGATTCATCGGCGCGCTCCGTCTACACGTGCGATGACCGACGTCCCCAGCTCGACGCGAGCCGTCGTCCTGCTGACGATCGACGGCGGCGAGCAGGAGGTCGCGCGCATCGGCCCCGACGCGGGCTGCGACCTCGAGGTGCTCAACCAGCTGCTCCACTTCGCGCTGATGGCTCGGCGCTGCGGGGGTGCGATCCGTCTCACCCACACACATCCGGACCTGGTGGCGCTGAGCGAGCTGATGGGGGTGTCGGGCGTTCTCGGACTGTGAACGCTGCCGGCCGTGTCGGCGTCCACGGCTACGCGGGTCAGGCCTCGATGCGCGCCGGCAGCCCGAACGCCGGGAAGAGCTCGGGGTACAGGAAGTTGTGGTGCCCCGAGATCTTGCCGTCGCGCACTTCGATCACTTGGATCGCCCATGGCTCCCACACTCCCGGGCCCACCTTGTGATAGTTGCCGAAGCCGGCCGTGCCGTTGACCTGCACGGGAAGCAGCTTGCCGTCCTGGCACACGATGCCGTGGCCTTGGAGCCAGGCGACGAAGTCGTCCGGTCCGACGAGCCACAGGTCGAACGGCGGCATCGACAGCACGACGTCGTCGCGCAGCAGGTCGACGAGCGCATCCATGTCGTAGGCCTCGAACGCCCGCACGTAGCGGGCGAGCAGCTCCTGCTGCTTCGGATCGATCGTCGGATCGAGCGGCTGTCCCTGCACCTCGGCGAGCGTCGCCCGGGCCCGCTGGAGCGCGCTGTTCACCGACGCCACCGACGTGTCGAGCAGCGTGGCCACTTCGGCGGCCTGCCACCGCAGCACGTCGCACAGGATCAACGCCGACCGCTGGCGTGCGGGAAGGTGTTGCAGAGCGGCGACGAACGCCAGCCGGATCGACTCCCGCGCCGCGGCCACGTCCGCCGGGTCGCCGGTGGTGTCGATCACGCGCTCGTCGGCGATCGGCTGCACCCACGTGTTCTCCGGGTGCGGCGCCGGCATCGAGATCACATCGGCGGTGGCGGTCGACGGGCCGAAGTCCATCGGGCGGGCCCGCCGCTGGGGGCTGCGCTGCATGTCGATGCACACGTTGCCGGCGATGCGGTAGAGCCACGAGCGCAGCGAGGAGCGGCCTTCGAAGCGGTCGATCGCCCGCCACGCCCGCACCATCGTCTCCTGGACCGCGTCCTCGGCCTCCGACGGTGACCCGAGCATGCGGTAGCAGTAACCGGTGAGTTCACGTCGATAGGACTCGAGGTCCCGCTCGACGTCGACGGAGGGCGGCGCCGTGGACATCGGTGCAGATCGTACGCCCGTGGGGGATCAGGCGCGCGTGCGAGCTGCCGCGGCAGCGGCGCGCAGGTCCGATACCAGCGCGGCGCGCACCTCTTCGGCCGCCTCGTCGGCGCGCAGCACGGCCGACGGGTGGTACGTGACCAGCACGGTGCGGTCGTCGAGCGAGAACGCCGTGCCGCGGCTGGCGGCGACCGGCGTCGCGCGCCCGAGCAGCGACCGCGACGCGACGGCGCCCATCGCCACCACGACGTGGCCGGTCGCCACGCCGAGCTCCGCATCCAGCCACGGGTGGCAGGCGTCGATCTCGGCTGCTCCCGGCTTCTTGTGCAGCCGCCGCTGCCCCCGTCGCTCATGCTTGAAGTGTTTGACGGCGTTCGTGACGTACACCTCGTCGCGGGCGATCCCGGCCTGTTCCAGGCACCTCCACAGCACGCGGCCGGCCGGGCCGACGAACGGGTGGCCCTTGCGGTCCTCCTGGTCGCCCGGTTGCTCGCCGACGAGGATCAGCGGGGCGTCCGTCGGCCCTTCCCCGAACACCGTCTGGCTCGTGTCCTCGTACAGCGGGCAGCCGCGGCACCCCGTGGCGGCGTGGCGCAGGTCGTCGAGGCTCGTCGCCTTCGCCGGGACGAACGGCTCTGCGGTCCAGGTCGGCATGCCGAGCCCGTACCCGGCGGGCGCGGCGAGCACTCTGTCAAGCCGGAGGACGCTCGGCTTCCTCGCGGTTGGCGAGGTACCAGTCGATCGTGCGTGCCAGGCCTTCGTCGAACGGCGTCTGGGCGCGCCAGCCGAGCAGCCGCTCTGCGCGTCCGGCGTCGACGCGCCGGCGCGGCTGGCCGTCGGGACGGCTCGGGTCCCACACCAGCTCGCCGCTGAAGCCCACCAGGCGGGCGATGGTCTCGACCGTCTCGCGGATCGTCACCTCGCGGTCGGTGCCGAGGTTGATCGGCTCGACTCCTTCGTGGTGCTCGGTGGCCAGGACGACGGCTTCCGCGGCGTCGTCGACGTAGAGGTACTCGCGGCTCGCCCGGCCGGTGCCCCACACGTCGACCTTGTCGAGACCGGACTCCCGGGCGTCGACGCACTTCTTGATCAGCGCCGGGATGACGTGCGAGACCGACGGATGGAACTTGTCTCCGGGACCGAACAGGTTGGTCGGGATGAGGTACGCGAAGCGTTGGCCGTACTGGGCCGCGTTGACCTCGGCGTGGATCAGGAGGGCCTTCTTGGCGATGCCGTAGGGAGCGTTCGTCTCCTCCGGGTAGCCCTCCCACAACGATTCCTCGCGGAACGGCACCGGGGTGATCTTCGGGTATGAGCACACGGTGCCGACGAGCACCGTCTTGTCGACGCCGGCGTGGCGGGCGGCCTCGATCACGTACGTGCCCATCAAGAGATTCTGGAGGTAGAGCGGGGCCGGCTCGGCCTGGTTGTAGCCGATGCCGCCGACCCGGGCGGCGAGGTGCACGACGTGGCTCGGCCGGTGATCGGCGAGCATGTCGGCGGCCGCGCCGGGCTGGGTGAGGTCGTACTCGCCGCTGCGTGGCGAGACGACGTTCGCGCCCCGAGCGGTGAGGCGCGCGGTGACACAGCGCCCGAGGAATCCTGTGCCGCCTGTCACCAGGACCGTGCGGCCAGCAAGGGGAGACACACGATCGGAGGAGATCTGCGACATAGCCGGGAATGCTACGGCTCGGCCGGTCAAGATGGAGGACGTGCCGACCGCGACGACGCCGACCCTGCGCGTCGCCTACACCGTCGAGCAGTGTTGGGGCCGGGTCCCGGGAGGCACCGCGATCGCGGCTGTGCGCGTCGCCGACGAGTTGCGCCACCGCGAAGACATCGAGCTGGTCGGCGTCGCCGGGCGGCACCGCGCCCCGGCGCCACCCCCGTGGACGCCGCCCATCGCGGTGCGCCACCTGCCGCTCGCCGCGCCGTTCCTGTACGACGCATGGCTGCGGTTGGGGTGGCCGCGCGTCGAGCGGGCGACGGGTCGCGTCGACGTGGCCCACGCGACCAGCATCATCCCCTGCGCGGCGAAAGCGCCGCTGGTGGTGACGGCGCACGACCTCGCCTGGCTGCACCGGCCCGATCAGTTCACCCGGCGCGGCGTGGCGGTGTTCCGGCGCAGCCTCGAGGTCATCCGGCGGCGCGCGGCGCTGGTGCTGTGCTCGTCGCAGGCGACCGTCGACGACTTCCTCGCCGCCGGGTTCGACGCCGAGCGGCTGCGCCACGTGCCGTTGGGGGTGGCGATGGAACGCGCGGGCCCGGCCGAGGTCGAGCGCGTGCGGCGCCGACACCACCTTCCCGAGCGCTACCTGCTGTTCGTCGGCACGGTCGAGCCGCGTAAGAACCTGTCCAGGCTGGTCACCGCGATCAGCCGGCTCGGCCGCCCGCTGCCGCTGGTCGTCGCGGGCGCCGCGGGGTGGGGCGACACCGCCGTCGCGCCGTGCGCGGGCGTCGACGTGCGCTTCCTGGGCTTCGTCGACCCCGGCGACCTGCCGGGGCTGTACGCCGGCGCGGCCGCGTTCTGCTACCCGAGCGAGCGGGAAGGCTTCGGCCTGCCGGTGCTGGAGGCGATGACGCAGGCCACGCCGGTCGTGACGAGCCGCGGCACGTCGACCGAGGAGGCGTCCGGCGGGGCCGCGGTGCTGGTCGACCCGAGCGACCCCAACGACATCGCACGCGGCATCGACGAGGCGCTGGCGGGCCACGACACCCTGGCCGCGGCCGGCCTGCGCCGAGCGGCCGAGGCCACGTGGGCGCGCACCGCGGAGCTGACCGCGTCCGCCTATCGCGAGGCGGCTCGATGACCGTCGAGGTCGCGGTCAACCTCACCTGGTGCCGGGCTGGCCAGGTCGGCGGATCGGAGGAGTACCTGGCGCGCCAGATGGCGGGGTGGACCGAGCTGCCGCCCGCCGACGTCGCCGACCTCCGGCTCGTCCTCTACGTCGCCCCGAGCTTCGCGGCGGGGCACCCCGACCTCGCCGGAGCGCTCGCGATGCGGACGATGCCGCTGGCCGGCGACCGCCGGCCCCTGCGGGTCGCCGCCGAGTCGACATGGCTGGCGTGGGCGACGCGGCGCGCGGGATTGGCGCATCACGGCGGCGGCACGATGCCCGCGATCGCCACGCAGCCGAGCGTCGTGACGATCCACGACCTCCAGTATCGGCAGTTCCCGCAGTACTTCTCCACGGTGAAGCGCCGCTTCCTGGCGACCACGGTGCCGCGCTCGGCGCGGCGCGCGACCGTCATCGCCGTGCCGAGCGAGTTCGTGCGGTCGACGGTGATCGACGCGTTCGCGATCGATCCGGCCCGTGTCGTCGTCGTGCCCCACGGCATCGAGGCGGCGATCGGCGCCGAGGCGACGCCCGAGGACGAGCTGCGGGCGCGCTGGGGCCTCGGCGATCGACCGGTGGTGGTGTTCCCGGCGATGACCCACCCGCACAAGAACCACCGGTTCCTCGTCCGGCTGATGGCGCGCGAGTGGCGCGAGCGGGACCTGGTTCTCGTGCTGCCCGGAGGAAGCGGGCTCGCCGATGGCGATGTCGCAGGTGAGATCGCCGCCTCGGGCGTCGGCGACCGGATCGTGCGCCTCGGCCGCGTCTCGCCGGCGGACCGCGACGGGTTGGTGAGGATGGCCGCGGCGCTGGTGTTCCCGAGTGAGTACGAGGGCTTCGGGGCCCCGGTGCTGGAGGCGATGGCGCTCGGGACCCCGGTGATCTCCAGCGACCGCGCCAGCCTGCCCGAGGTGGTCGGCGACGCCGGCCTGGTGCTCCCGCTCGACCCGGCGGCATGGGCCGGCGCCCTCGACGAGGTCGCGGCCCGCCGCGACGAGCTCGTCGCCGCCGGGCGCGAGCGGGCGCGCCGTTTCACCGCGCGTGCATCGGCCGCCGCGCTGGCGCGAGCCTACCGTGTCGCGCTGGCCGCTCACCGCTGACCGTCCACGGAGATCTCGTTGCGCCTCATCGTCGTCTGCCCGCACTTCGACCCCGACACGGCGCCGACCGGGGTGGTGATCAGCCGCATCGTCGGTGAGCTGGCGGCCCGGGGCCACGAGCTGCACGTCGTCACGGCGCTGCCGTGGTATCGCGCCCACCGCATCGAGGACGGCTGGACCGGACGGCCGATCCGCCGGGAGCGCACGCCGTGGGGCTCGATCACGCGCGTCCATCCGTTTCCGGGCAAGGACAAGCGCAACATCGCACGCCGGGCCGCGGGCTTCGCCGGCTTCAGCGCGCTCGTCGGGCTGGCGGCGATCGGAGCCGGAGGCGTCGCACGCCGGGCCGACGGCGTGCTGGCGATGTCGCCACCGCTGACGCTCGGCCTCACCGGATGGGCCGTGGGCCTCGCCCGCCGGGCGCCACTGGTGTTCAACATCCAGGACGTCTTCCCCGACGCGGCGATCGACACCGGGGCGATCACCGACCGCCGCGTGATCGCCGCCGCGCGCCGGCTGGAGCGGGTCAGCTACCACCGGGCCGCAGCGGTCACCGTGCTGAGCGAGGATCTGCGCGACAACGTGGCGGCCAAGGTCGCGGCCCGCCATCGCGGGAGGGTCGAGGTGATCCCGAACTTCGTCGACACGGTGGCCGTCGCGCCGCAGGACCGCCGCACCGCGCTGCGCAGCGAGCTCGGCATCGGGGACGAGCCGGTCGTGATGTACGCCGGCAACGTCGGCTTCTCGCAGTCGCTGCACTTGATGCTGCACGCTGCCCGGCAGATGCCGGAGGTCACGTTCCTGGTCAACGGTGACGGGTCGGCGCGGCCGGCGCTGGAGGCCGAGGCGAGCGGGCTGGCCAACGTGCGGTTCGGCCCGTATCAGCCACGGGAGCGGCTGGGGGAGGTGCTGGCCACGGCAGATCTGCACGTCGTCTCGCTGAAGGCTGGCCTGGGACGGGTCAGCGTGCCGTCGAAGACGTACTCGATCCTGGCCGCAGGGAGGCCGCTGATCGCCTCCGTCGACCCCGGCACCGAGGTGCCACGGATCGTCGCCGCCAGCGGCGCCGGCCGGGTGGTCCCTCCCGACGATCCCGAGGCGTTCGCCGCCGCGCTGCGCGAGATGCTCGCGGACCCGGAGCGGCTCGCCGCCGCCGGCGCTCAGGGCCGGTCGTGGGTCGAGGGCGCGGCATCGCCGGCCGCGGTCGCCGAGGCCTACGAGCATCTGTTCGAACGTCTGCGCGGCCGTCGCTGACCACGTGAACCGGGGCCCCGACCTGTAGCCTCGCGCCCTCGTGGGTTCAGGATCGTCTGCGAAGAAGGTGGCCAAGCTCGCCCAGAAGGGCAAGGGTCGCACCGTGCGGTTCCAGGGCGGATCTCTGTTCCCGATCTCCGTCGTGGTGGTCGTCATCGTCGGCCTCGCGCTGATCGTGTACGGCCGGGTCAGCCAGCCCGAGGCCGACGCGTCGCCGCCGACCGTCGAGGACCACTGGCACGAGGCGTTCGGCATCTACGCCTGCGGTGAGTGGCTCCCCAACCTCCAGGGAACCGCCGAGAGCCCCGCCGAGGGCGGCGACTACGACGCCTACCTCAAGTACTACGTGCACAGCCATGGCGACGGGGTCATGCACTGGCACTCGTTCAGCGGCCGTGCGTCGGGCAAGCGGGCCCGGCTGAAGGTCTTCCTCGACGTCTACGACATCAAGCTCAGCGACGACAAGCTCGAGCTGCCCGACAGCCAGGTCGGTGGCGGCGACGATGGGTCGCAGCGGGTGTTCGAGGAGGGCGAGACCAAGTGCGATGGGGAGGACGCGCACCTCTCCGTCGTGTATTGGCCGTCGTACACGTCGACGGCGAACTCCCGCAGCTCGATCGCCAACATGGGCGATGCGCGCATCGAGAACGACGGCGGGGTGTTCGTCATCGCCTTCATGCCGGACGGCGCGGACATCCCGCAGCCGCCGCACACGGCCAACCTCGT
This sequence comes from uncultured Ilumatobacteraceae bacterium, assembly GCA_964529005.1. GTDB lineage: Bacteria > Actinomycetota > Acidimicrobiia > Acidimicrobiales > Ilumatobacteraceae > CAZGUH01. Next base: position 16,583 of record CAZGUH010000058.1, read on the forward strand.
CGAGCTCGGCGCCGCCGACTCCGGTCAGGCGCCGATCCCCAGCTCCACCGTCGTCGACGGCTCCTCCACCACGGTCGTCGACGGGTCGTCCACCTCCGTCGCCGACACGAACCCGTCGTCGACGGTCGAAGGCGAGACGACCACCACGGCCGCCGAGGGCTCCACGACCAGCGCGCCCGCTGCCGACACGCCGACCACGACTTCCATCCCGTCCTCGACCACGCCGGGCTGATGCACGCCGTCGTGCTCGTCGGAGGGTTCGGCACGCGCCTGCGCCCGCTCACGAACACGACGCCCAAGCCGATGCTGCCGGTCGGCCACGTGCCGATCATCCAACGTCTGGTCGAGAACCTGGCGCTGGGCGGCATCGACCGTGTCGTGCTGGCGTTGGGCTTCAAGCCCGAGCCGTTCCTCGCAGCATTCCCCGACGGTGTCTGTGCCGGCGCGACGTTGCACTACGCGGTCGAACCGAAGCCGCTCGACACCGCAGGCGCGATCCGCTTCGCCGCCGAGCATGCCGGCGTCGACGAGACGTTCGTCGTCGCCAACGGCGACGTCCTCACCGACCTCGACGTCGGGGCGCTGGCCGCGTTCCACCGCGACAGCGGCGCGCTGGCGACGATCCACCTGACGCCGGTGGAGGATCCGTCGGCGTTCGGGGTCGTCGAGGCCGAGCCGTCCGGACGCGTACGGCAGTTCGTCGAGAAGCCGGCCCCGGGCACCCAGCCGTCGAACCTGATCAACGGGGGCACCTACGTCGTCGAACCGGAGGTGCTGTCGATGATCCCGCTCGGCCGCATGGTGTCGATCGAGCGCGAGACGTTTCCGGCGATCGTGGAGCGCGGCGGCCTCTACGCCATGGCGACCCACGACTACTGGATCGACACCGGGCGGCCCGATCTGTACCTCCAGGCGAACCTCGATCTGCTCGACGGATCACGCCGGCTCGTCGCCGAGGGCGTCGCTCCGGGCGCCGACGTCGACGCGGCCGCGACGATCGAGCGCGCGGTCGTGTCCGTGGGCGCCCACGTGGCGGCCGGAGCGGTCGTGCGCTCCTCGGTGTTGCTGCCCGGCGCCACCGTCGAGCGCGGGGCGGTGGTGGAGCGGTCGGTGGTGATGGGCAGGGTCGGAGCCGGCGCTCGCCTGTCGCGCTGCGTGATCGGAGCCGATGGAGTCGTCGACGCGGACACCGCGCTCAACGACCAGCGAGTGCCCGCGCCACAACCGTGACGGCCCGCGCCGGTCGTGCGTCCATCGTCGCGTCGCGACGACGCGCCTGACATGATCGTGCGGGCATGAACGTCATGGTCGTGGGCGGGGCCGGATTCCTCGGCTCGCATCTGGTGGACAGGTTGCTCGCCGAGGGCCATGCGGTCGACGTGATCGACGACCTGTCGACCGGCTCGCTCGGCAACCTCGCGGAGGCCCGCGCGGTCGGTGGTGAGTTCAAGTTCCATCACCTCGACGCCGTCGCGGCGGAGCTCGCCACCGTCGTGCAGCTGCGCCGTCCCGACGTGATCGTGCATCTTGCGCTGCTCGCTCCCGGCGAGGCGGTCGCCACGGGGGCCGGCCGGGCCCTGTCGAGCTTGCTCAACGTGCTCGAAGCAGCCCGCGTCCACGGCACGCAGAAGGTCGTCGTGGCGCTGCCTGCTGTGGCGATCTACGGCGATGTCTCCAGCCGGGACCTGCCGGTGAAGGAAGGGCACGAGTGGCAGCCGCACAGCGTCGTCGGCGTCGTCGCTCGAGCGCTCGCCGGGCTGCTCGGCGTGTACCGCGACGTGCACGCCGTCGAACACACCGCGCTCGCGCTGACCAACGTCTACGGACCGCGCCAGCGTCCCGCCGACGGCGTCGTGGCCGCGTTCGTCGACGCCGCCGCGCGCGGCGACGTGCCGACGTTCCACGGCGACGGGCGTCAGACGCGGGACCTGCTGTACGTCGACGACGCGGTCGACGCGCTGGTACGCGCCCTGGACCGCGGCGACGGGCTGGTCATCAACATCGGCACGGGCGTGCAGACGTCGATCCGCGACCTGTGGCAGGTCGTGGCCGGCCCCGGCGCGCCGAAACCGGCGCTCGGCCCCCGTCGTGCCGGCGACGTCGGCCGCTTCGCGGTCTCGCCCGTGCGGGCGCGCATCCACCTCGCCTGGGCGCCGTGGACCGATCTGGCGACGGGCGTCCGCTCGCTCGCCCACTGAGCGGCGCCGCGGCCGCTCAGCGCGCTCAGCGCACGGCCGCGGCGAGAGTGGCGCGGGACAAGGCGGCGGCGTCGTCGAGCGTGCGCATCACCGACGGCGTCACCAGGCACCGCATCCCGGCGTCCTCCACCGCGCCCGCCAGATGGGCGTCGACCGGATCGATGACCAACGTCGCGGCGACGGGGCTGTAGAGCGCGGCGACACCGACCACCGAGGGCTCGTGGCCGAGCTCGCGCAACATGCGATCGGCCGGGCCCTTCAGCGCCGCGCCGCCGACGATCGGTGACACCGCGACCACCGAGTCGCGGCGCGCCGCCAGTGCGGCATCGACGCCCGCGAGGGCGCGGATCGGACCGATCGAGACGATCGGGTTGGAGGGCGCGATCACGATCGTGCGGGCGGCGGCGATCTCGTCGAGGCCGTTCGCCGCTGCTGTCGCGGCGCCGTCGAAGCGCACCGCGGTGACCGCGACGTCGTGATGGCGCTGCACGAAGTACTCCTGGAACGCGACCTCGCGGACGCCGTCTGGGTCCTGGACCGTCACGCGCGTCTCGACCCGGTCGTCGGTCATCGGCACCAGCCGCACGTCGACGCCCCACGCCGCGGCGATCTCCTGCGCGACCGCGCTGAGCGTCGCGCCCTCGTGCAGGCGCGCCGTGCGGTACATGTGCGTCGCCAGGTCGCGGTCGCCGAGGCTGAACCACGTCGATCCGGCGCTCGATCCGTCGGGGCGGGCGGGGGTGTAGCGCGCCAGCGCGTCCATCGCATGCCAGGTCTCGTCGACGAGGCCCCAGCCGCGCTGCGGGTCGATCGCCGCGGCGAGGGTGTAGGTGACCGTGTCCAGGTCGGGGCAGATCGCCAAGCCGTGCATCGTGGTGTCGTCGGCGGTGTTGACGATCGCGGTGATCTCTTGCGGCGGGACCACGCGGGTCATGCCGCGCAGGATCCGCGCCGCGCCGACGCCGCCGGCGAGCACCACGATCGGACCGGTCGTCATCAGCTGTCGCTCCCTTCGTGGGCGAGCTCGCAGTAGAGCCGCCGCATCTCGTCGGCCGTGCGTTGCCAGGTGAACGTCGCCAGTCGTGCCGGCGCCGCCGCGGCCAGCCGGGCCCGCAGCGTGCTGTCGTCGAGCACGGCGACGAGGCCTTCGGCCAGCGCGTCGACGTCGAGCGGGTCGACAAGCAGCGCGCCGTCCCCGGCGACCTCCGGGATCGATCCCGCGTTCGACGCCACGATCGGCGCGCCCGCTGCCATCGCCTCGAGCAGCGGGAAGCCGAAACCCTCGTCGAGCGACGGGTAGGCGAGCGCCGCAGCGTGGCGCAGCAGCCACGCCTTCGCGCTGTCGTCGACGCGGCCGGTGAGAACGACGCGACGGGTGTGCTGCGGCGCGAGCGCGGCGATCGCATCGTCGATCGCCGGGCGGTCGTCGTCGCCGCCTCCGGCGAGCACCAGCCGGACACCAGGGACGGTGGCGGCGACGGCGTCGAACGCCCGCACGAGCCGCGGCAGGTTCTTGCGCCTCTCGAGCGTGCCGAGGGCGAGGACGTAGGGCGCGCCGTCGATGCCCGGCAGCGGCGGCGCGGCATCGACCGCCGCCGGCAGCGGCGGTGGAGCGCCGAGGTGGACGACCCGCACCCGTTGCGCGCCGAGCAGCTCGCGCACGCCGGCGGCGGTGGCGTGCGACGACGCGTGCACGACGGCGCCGGAGCGCACCGCCCGCCGGAGCACCTGCGCCGCCCGCCGCACGTCCGGGTGCACCGCGTCCGCATGTCGCAGGAACCAGCAGTCGTACACGCTGACGACGCGCGGCAGGCGCGTCGGCGGCACGACGTAGTTCGCGCCGTGGACGACCTCGGCCGGGCGCAGCCAACGGTCCGCTCGGGGACGGTTGGCACGCGCCCACAGCCGGTGCGCGACGGCGGCCGGCAGCGGCAGCCGGCGCGTCCCGTCGTCGAGCCGGGCGCGGAAGCTGACGGCGAACGGCACGACCTCGACCGCGGCGACCGAGCTGCCGGGAGGGGGCGGCTCGCGCAGCGCTCGCACGAGGTGATCGACAGCGGTCGCCACGCCGCTGCGCGGTCCGTACAGCGGTCCGGTGTCGATGGCGACGGCGACGGCATCCTCGGCACTCATGAGCGGCTCGGGCAGCGTAGTCGGGAGCGTGGCCGCTGGCGATCCGATCGAACACGCCGGTGCGGCGCGCCGTACACTGGGCCGTCCGTTCGCGGCGCCGTCGCGATGTTGATCGGAAGAGAGATCGCCGCATGCCTCGTGCGTTCATCACCGGGATCACCGGTCAGGATGGTCAGCATCTGGCGGAGTTCTTGCATGGCAAGGGCTATGAGGTGTTTGGGTTGGTGAAGGGGCAGAACA
>CAZGUH010000059.1:0-16489 GCA_964529005.1 uncultured Ilumatobacteraceae bacterium
TGACAATCCGACGAGATCACCACATACCGATCGATCGCATCCCACGACACCGACATCACGAACCCCCTCACCCACGACACACCCACGACGAGGCCGACAGACAACCCACACCGATCGTACGAACACCACGACCCACCTGGTTGTCCCCCATACCGCTCAGCGAGATGTCGCCAGCGGAGGCGGGAGGATCAAAGGCGGGACTCGCGGAACTGGAAGCGCTTCTGAAGCCGCTCGCCCACCACGTAGATGCTGAGCACCGAGATGAACATCACGGCGGATGGGACGAACGGGATCAGCGGATCGGTCTCGAGGTCTGGGCGGCCGGCGGCGATCATCGCCCCCCAACTCGGACTCGGTGGCGGGACGCCGACACCGAGGAAGCTCAGCGCGCCTTCGGCGACGATCACGAGCCCGATCAGCAACACGGCGTAGGCAGCGAGCGCCGGAACGACGTTCGGGACGACGTCGATCACGACGATGCGCCGCCGGCGGGTCCCGAGCACGCGTGCCGCCGACACGAACGTCTGTTCGGACACCGTCAGCGATTGCGCCCGTGCGAGGCGGATGAACGGCGCCAGGGTGAGCAGCGCGAGGCCGAACGTCAGCGTCACCAGGTTGCGGCCGAAGATCGTCGTCATCGCCATCAGCAGCACGAGGCCGGGGATCGAGAGCATCGCGTCGACGACGATCGACACGACGCGATCGAAGCCGCCGCGGATGAACCCCGCGGCCACGCCGATCGCCCCGCCCACCACCATGCCGACCGCGACCGACAGCAGGCCGAGCAGCAGCGACGGGCGAGCGCCCCACACCACGCGGGCGAGCAGGTCGCGGCCGGACGCGTCGGTGCCGAACGGGTGTGACCACGACGGGCCTTCACGCAGGTGGGCGAAGTCCTGGTAGAGGTGATCCTTGAGCGGCAGCACGGGCGCCAGCACGGCGCCGAGGATCAGCAGGGTCAGCCAGATCGCGGCGGCCCACTCGATCACCGACAGGTGGACGCGCCGCGACGCGCGGGCGGCGGCGGCAACGGTCCGCGGGACGGTCTGGCCACCGTCGAGGCCGATCGCAGGGTCAACCAGCGCCACGGCGAATCCTCGGATCGAGAATGCGGTACAACACGTCGACCAGGGCGTTGATCACCACGTACGCCACGGCGACGACCAGCACGACTCCCTGGAGCGCGGTGATGTCGCGCCGCCCGATCGCGAGCACGAGCATCTGGCCGATCCCCGGGATCGCGAACAACGCCTCGACGATCACGGCGCCGCCGACGAGGCGTGCGATGTTGAGGCCGGCCAGCGTCACCAACGACAGCGACGACGGTCGCAGCGCGTGGAACAGCAGCACCCGGCGTTCGGGGATGCCCTTGGCGATCGCGACGTCGACGTAGTCCTGCTGCAACGTCTGGACGAGGTCGGCGCGCAGCGTCCGCGCGTACACGGCGACCTCACCGATCGCGATCGTGGCGACCGGGAGCACCATGGTCTTGAGGTTCGCCCACACGCCGTCCTCGCTCAACCGTTTGAACCCGGTCGCGGGGAACCAGCCGAGCTTCAGCGCGAACAGGAAGATCAGCAGGAAGCCGACGATGAAGTTGGGGATCGTCATCATCCCGATGACGATCCCGCTGCCCGCGCGGTCGGTCTTCGATCCGGGCCGCCGGGCGAGAAGGATCCCGACCGGGATGGCCAGCGCGAGGCTGACGATCTGCGCCGCGGCCATGATCTCCAGGCTCACCGGCAGGCGCCGGGCGATCTGGTCCCAGACGTCGGTGCCGTCGGTGATCGACTCGCCGAGATCGCCGCGCACCACGTCGCCCATCCAACTCAGGTACCGGCTGACCAGCGGCTGGTCGAGCTTCATCGCCCGGCGCAGGTCCGCGAGCTGGTCCGGCGTCGCCTGCGGACCGAGGAGCTGGCCGGCGGCGTCGCCGGGCAGCGAGTTGAACAACACGAACGTCAGCAGCGAGACAACGAACAGGACGACGACGATGTGCAGCAGGCGGCCGCCGATGGCGACGGCCATCGACCAGGCCGCGTCCCGACGCCCGTGCGCGCGCGGGGCACGCGGCGCGGCCACGACGCGGTCGGGACGCTGCGCCACCGCTGTCACGCGGTCCATCCGTCGATTGCCCGCCGGCCCTTGCGGTGCCGGACCCCATCGCTCGCAGCTCTCAACGCGCTCCCTGCCGGGACCCCTCGGCGCCGCGACCACCCCTGACGTGTCGCGGCGTTCCCCACGCCGACCATAGGGACTCCGGCCGCGGCGTTCAAGGCTCTCTCGCGATCGCCGCCGGCGTCGAGAACGTCAGGGACTTCGTCTCCAGGTACTGCTCGAAGCCTTCGACGCCGTTCTGGCGGCCGACGCCGCTCTGCTTGTAACCGCCGAACGGGACCGGCCCCCCGTAGGCGTTCCATCCGATCGAGACACCGCCGGCGCGCACGCGGCGGGCCACGGCGAGTCCGCGCTCGGCGTTCGTGGTGCTGATCCCTGCCGACAACCCGTAGATCGAGTCGTTGGCGATGCGCACCGCGTCGTCGTCGTCCTCGTAGGGCGTGACCGTCAGGACCGGGCCGAAGATCTCCTCCTGCGCGATCCGCATCGAGTTGTCGACGTCGAGGAACACCGTCGGCTCGACGTAGTACCCCTTCGGGAGGTGCGTGGGCACGCCTCCCCCGAGCAGCAGCCGAGCGCCGCTCGCGACGCCGTCGCGGATGTAGCCGAGCACGCGCTCGCGCTGGCGCTCGCTGATCAGCGGGCCCATCACGTTCGCCGGGTCGGTCGGGTCGCCGTACCCGATGCGGCCGAACGCGTCGGCGAGGATCGGGATGCATTCGTCGTAGCGCGACCGCGGCACCAGCAGGCGGGTCAGCAGCGCGCACCCCTGACCGGCGTGGACGCACACCATCGTGGAGATCGGCAGCACCGCGGCGAGGTCGGCGTCGTCGAGGACGATGTGCGCCGACTTCCCGCCGAGCTCCAGGAACGTGCGCTTGACCGTCGCCGCCGCGATCGCGGCGATGCGCCGCCCCGTCGCCGTCGAGCCGGTGAACGAGACCGCGTCGACGCGCGGGTCCGCCACGAGCCGCTCGGCGACGGTGTCGTCCGACGTGGTGACGACGTTGACGACACCGCTCGGGATGTCGGTCGACTCGGCGATGATCCGTCCCAAGCGGGTGGCGTTGAACGGCGAATCGGCCGCAGGCTTGAGGATCACCGCGCATCCCGTGGCGAGCGTCGCGACCAGCTTGGTGAGGGCGATCTCGAACGGGAAGTTCCACGGCGTGATCGCGGCCACGACGCCGACCGGCTCCTTGGCCACGAGCGCCCGCCCGGCGCCCGGCTGATCGAGGACGACGCGGTCCCAGGCGTACGAGTCGATCAGCTCCAGCGGGAAGTCGAATCCGTGGTCGATGGGCCCGTCGACCTGCGACCCGTGCGTCTTCGGCGGGCAGCCGATCTCGGCGACGAGCTCGGCGCGGATCGCTTCCCGCTCGGCGGTGAGCGCGTCACGCAGCTGCTCCAGACAGCGCTTGCGGAGCGCGCGGTCGGCCGACCAGCCTCCGTCGTCGAAGGCGGCGCGCGCCGCGGCGATCGCCCGATCCATGTCCTCCGGACCGGCGTCGGCGACCTCGCCGATCACGTCCTCGGTGGCGGGGTTGCGGTCGACGAACGTCCGGCCCGTGGCGGCGTGGACGAGCTCGCCGCCGATCAGCATGCGCTGCTCGCTTCCGAGAGCGGCGGCGTCGAGCACAGCAGCCGGTCCGTTCATGCCACGTGGAGGGGGACGGACGAGTAGCCGCGAACGTGGCTCGTGTGGACCGGGACGAGCTCGGCGGGGTCGATCTCCCACCGCGGGAAGCGCCGCAGCAGCTCCGCGAGCGCGATGCGTGCCTCCAGGCGCGCCAACGAGACCCCCAGGCAGAAGTGCGGACCGACGCCGAACGCGAGATGCCGGGTGATCGTGCGGCAGACGTCGAAGCGGTCCGGGTCGACGAACTCGCGCTCGTCGCGCCCAGCGCTGCCGTTGAGCAGCAGGAGCTTCGAGCCGGCGGGGATCGTCTCACCGCAGAACTGCACGTCGCGCTCGACCCACCGCCCATTGACCGGCGACGGCGCCTCGTAGCGCAACAGCTCCTCGACCGCGTTCGGGATCAGGCCGGGGTCGGCGACGAGCAGGTCGCGCTGATCCGGGTTGTCGTGCAGGATGACGGCCGCGAAGCTGAGCAGCCGAGCGACGGTCTCCACCCCGGCGCCGGCGAGATGGCTCATCCACGTCAGCACCTCGGTCGTCGTCAACGGCCGCGGTCCGCTCCCGTCGTCGACCTCGGCGTGGAGGAGGAACGACAGCACGTCGTCGCGCGGCGCCACACGGCGCTGGGCGGCGGCCTCGTGGAAGTCGGTCAGCGCGACGAACTGCTCCAGCTGCGGGTTGCCGTACGACTCGTAGTCCTCGCCTTCGGCGACGCCTTCGACGGCCGGCCCGCTGTGCGGTCCGTCCTCGTCGATGTGGTGCCCGGCGTCGAACATGCGGCGGATCGCGTCCTCGCTCCCCTCCCCCAGCCCGAGCAACGAGCACATGACGACCGCGGGGAGGACACCACCGAAGTCGTCGACGGCGTCGAAGCTCTCCCGACCGACCTGCGCATCGAGCAGGCGCGAGGCGACCTCGGTGACCCGCGCCTCGAGGTCGGCGATCCGGCGCGGGGTGAACAACCGGTGGACGAGCCCGCGCAGCCAGACGTGCTCGGGCGCGTCCGAGAACAGCAGGATGCCCTTGTAGAAGCCCTTCTGCTCGAGCATGTAGTTGAGCACGGTCCCGTGGCCCGAGGTCAGGTCGGCCGCGTTGCGCGACGCCGTGTAGACGTCCTCGAACCGCGACAGCGCGTAGAAGTCGTAGCGCTCGTTGTAGTACAGCGGCCGCTCGTCGCGCAGGCGCTTCCAGACCGCGTGCACGTTGGCGTCGATCTCGTAGTCGAACGGGTCGTAGTACACCTCGGTGTCACCGAGGGCCGTCGCTGCGCCCTTGGTCATCCGACCTCCTCTGCGATGCTCGGGCAGACCACGACGAATTCTGCGCGGGCGGCGCCGGGCGCGAGCCGCCGACGTCCCGCTGACCGGGATCGACATGGTCGCCGCCGTTCGCCAGCCGATCTACAGTCGAGGCGCGCCATGGACACTTCCCATGACCACTGGACCACAGCCGTCGAGCACCAGTCGGGTCCGGTCGACCCCCTGCTCGCGGTCCGCGACCTGAAGGTCCACTTCCGCCTCGGCGACCAGGTCGTCCGTGCCGTCGACGGGGTGTCGTTCGATCTCGAGGCCGGACGGGCCTTCGGGCTCGTCGGCGAGTCGGGCTGCGGCAAGTCGGTGCTGACGCGCTCGGTGATGCGGCTCAACATGCCGTCGCACGCGACGGTCTCCGGCTCGACGGTGTTCGACGGGCAGGATCTGTCGACGATGCAGCGTGCCGACCTGCGGCGGCTGTGGGGCCGCGACATCGCTCTCGTGCCGCAGAACCCGCTCTCGGCGCTGAACCCGGTCGTCAAGGTCGGTCGCCAGCTCACCGAGCACATCCGCCACCATCTCGGCGCGCACAGGGCGGACGCCGCGCGGCGGGGGCTCGACCTCCTCGAGAACGTCCGCATCGCCGAGCCTCGGCGCTGCTTCGAGAGCTACCCGCACCAACTCTCCGGCGGCATGCGCCAACGTGTGTGCATCGCGATGGCGATCGCATGCGGCGCCCGGCTGCTGCTCGCCGACGAGCCGACGACCGCGCTCGACGTGACGGTGCAGCACGAGATCCTCGGGCTCCTGACGCGTCAGCAGCGCGAGCGCGCGATGTCGATGGTGCTCGTCACCCACGATCTCGGGGTCGTCGCCGGGCGAACCGACGAGACGGCCGTGATGTACGCCGGGCGCATCGTCGAGCAAGCGCCGACGCCGGAGCTGTTCTCGGCGCCGCGGCATCCCTACACGGTCGCGCTGCTCGCATCCATCCCCCACCTGTCCGACCCGGCAGGCCGCGAGCTCGCCACGATCGAAGGCCGCCCACCGGTGCTCGGCCAACCGGAGGTCGGCTGCGCGTTCGCGGCGCGCTGCCCGTCCGCGCAGCCGCGCTGCACCGAGGAATCCCCGCCGCTCGAACCGACCGGGCCCGGTCACGTCGTGGCGTGCTGGTACCCCGCCGAGGCGCCCGTCGCGGTCGCGTCGCCCGCGCCGCCGCGCGGGGTGGCCACCTCGTCCGCCGCCGGCTCGGGGTGGACCTGATGGCCGGCACAGGGCAGGCCCATCTGCGCGAGCGTGACGACGTCACGCTCGTCGTCGACGAGCTGGTCGTCGAGTTCCCCGGCGACCGGGGACGGACCGTGCACGCCGTCAGCGGCATCAGCTTCGACGTCGTCGCCGGCGAGACGCTCGGCGTCGTCGGCGAATCCGGGTGCGGCAAGTCGTCGACGGGTCGTGCGATCCTCCAGCTGCCGCCGCCGACGTCGGGCCGCGTGGTGTACCGCGGCACCGACCTCACCGGGCTTGGCCGCGAGGCCATGCGGTCGATGCGCCACAGCCTCCAGATGATCTTCCAGGACCCGGTGTCGTCCTTGAACCCGCGGCGCACGATCGGCGACCTGCTGCGCGAGCCGTTGCGCGTGTGGGGCCCGTCCGACCGGGCGGCGCAGGACGCGCTCATGATCCAGATGCTCGACGCAGTGGGCCTCGACCGCTCCGCGCTGGAGAAGCGGCCCCACCAGTTCTCGGGAGGGCAATGCCAGCGCATCGCGATCGCGCGGGCGCTGATCGTGCGGCCCGAGCTGATCATCTGCGACGAGCCGGTCTCCGCCCTGGACGTGTCGATCCAAGCGCAGATCCTCGGCATCCTGCGCGCCCTGAAGAGCGAGTTCCAGCTCACGCTCGTGTTCATCAGCCACGACCTGGCGGTGGTCAAGAACATCAGCGATCGCGTGATCGTGATGTACCTGGGGAAGATCTGCGAGGTGGGCGACCCCACCACGGTCTTCGGTTCGCCCGCGCACCCGTACACGTCCCTGCTGGTCACGTCGTCGCCTGCCGCCGACCCGGCGGCGCCAGTGGACGATCGGGTCGTCGAGGGCGTCGAACTGCCGTCTCCCCTCTCGCCTCCCTCGGGCTGCCGGTTCCGCACCCGCTGCCCGCGCGCCGACGACGTCTGCGCCACCGTGGAGCCGACGCTCACCGAGGTCGGCAGCGACCAGTTCGTCGCTTGCCACCACCCCCTCGTGGCCACCGATGCCATGTGATGCGCGCCCTGACGCCGCGTCCTGATCGCACGTCCTGATCTCACGTTTGACCCCACATCGGAAGGAGCGCACCACATGCGCGAGTTCGGCCTCGATTACCGCGACCGCTCGGTCGTCGTCACCGGCTGCGCGACCGGGATGGGCGCCGCCACGGCGGCGATGCTGACGCGCCTCGGAGCACAGGTCCACGGGTTCGACGTGCGCGAGCCCGACGCCGATCTCGCGTCGTTCGCGCCCTGCGACCTGCGCGACCCGGCGTCGATCGAGCAGGCGACGTCGACGCTGGGCGGCGCGCCGGTGCACGCGCTGTTCAACTGCGCGGGCTTGCCGCAGACGGTGAACGATCCGATCGACGTGATGAAGGTGAACTTCATCGGCATGCGCGCGTTCACCGAGGCGGTGGTGCCGAGCATGCCGCGCGGCTCGGCCATCGCCTCGATCGCGTCCTCCGCGGCGTTCGACCACACCGCCCGCTTGGAGACGACGCTCGAACTCGTGCGCACCAGCGGCTACGACGACGCCCTCGCATGGTGCCAGGCGCATCCCGATCACATCGCCGGCGGCTACCGACCCTCCAAGGATGCGGTCATCGCCTGGACGATGCTGGCCGGCGCGGAGCTGATCCGCCGCGGCATCCGCATCAACTGCACGAGCCCGGGACCGACGACGACGCCGATGATGACGTCGTTCGAGAACGACACCGGACCGAAGGTCGTCGACCTGTTCACCGTCCCGATCATGCGCAGAGCAGACCCCGTCGAGCAGGCCGCCCCGCTGCTCTTCCTCAACTCGGACGCCGCCTCCTACATCAACGGGCACAACCTCATGGTCGACGGCGGCTTCGCCGGCGCGGTCATGTCGGGCGCCGTCGACCTCGCCGCGCTCTACGCCGACGCGATCGCGTGACGACCGTGGAGCACGGCCGCGGCCCGTTCGATCTCAGCGGCCGGGTCGCGATCGTCACCGGCGGCGCGCGCGGCATCGGCCTGGGCATCGTCGAGCAGCTCGGCCGCGCCGGGGCCGACGTGCTGTTCACCGTGCGCGACGCGGCGAACGGCCGAGCCGCGCTGGAGCGGCTCGCGCACGTGCCCGGCGGTCGGGACTTCACCGTGTGCGACGTCGCGGAGCCCACCGCCGGCGAGATCGTCGTGCAGGCCTGCATCGACCGCTTCGGGCGCGTCGACTCGCTGGTGAACAACGCCGGCGTCTTCCCGCGCGCGTCGCTCGACGAGCTCGACGCGACGTCGCTGGACGAGGTCACGAACGTCAACTACCGCGCCGTGGTCCTGCTGAGCCAGGCGGCCGCCCGCCACATGCGCGCCCGCGCCGGTGCGGGGTCGATCGTCAACATCACGTCGATCGACGCCTACCGCCCGTCGGTGCCGGGCTATCTCGCCTACGGGGCGTCGAAGGCCGCCGCGCTCCAGGCGACGCGCATCATGGCGGCCGAGCTCGCGCCGTTCGGCATCCGGGTCAACGCCGTGTCGCCCGGCGTGATCCTCGGCGACGATCCGGCGATCCCGCCGGAGGTTCGGGCGATGTTCGCCGAACTGGTGCCGCTCGGGCGCGTCGGCCGCCCCGACGAGATCGGCGCCATCGTCGTGTTCTTGGCCTCCGACGCGTCGTCGTTCGTGACGGGCGCCGACATCATCGCCGACGGGGGCAAGGGTCTCCAGTACGACGCATCGAGCCGGCGTCCGGCTCTCGTCGACTCGCAGGGAACAGGGCCCGGCAACGTGCACGCCGCGCCGAGCGTCCGATGATCGAGCAGCTGTCGATGCGCTTCGATCTGCGCGCGCAACCCGGCGTGGACGTCCCACGCCTGTACCGCAGCGCGATCGAGATGGGCGCGTGGGCGGACGCGAACGGGTTCGATCGCATCATCGTCACGGAACACCACGGCCGTGCCGACGGCTACCTCCCCAGCCCGCTGGTGTTCGCTGCCGCTCTCATGGCGGTGACGCGCCGCATCACGATCGAGGCCTTCGTCGTCGCCTCGTTCACGCACCCCGTGCGGCTCGCCGAGGATGCGGCCGTCGTCGACCTGATCGGCGACGGCCGCCTCGAGCTCACGCTCGTCAACGGCTACATCCCGGAGGAGTTCGCGATGTTCGGCCGCTCGATGTCGGACCGCGCCCGCAGGGCGACGGAGACCGTCGAGGTCCTGCGCGCGGCCTGGTCCGGCCGCCCGATCGCCGCGGGAGACACGGAGATCACGGTGACGCCGACGCCGGCGCGCCCGGGCGGGCCGCGCATCGCAATGGGCGGGTCGTCGGCAGCGGCCGCGCGTCGCGCCGCGGCGATCGGCGACGGCTTCTCGACGAGCGACGCCGATCTCTACGAGCTGTACCGGGCCGAGGTCGTGCGCTTGGGCCGCCCCGACCCCGGCCCGGCGCGACGACGCAGCGGCGCGACGGTCCACGTGGCCACCGACGTCGCGACGTCGCGCGCGCAGATCGAGCAGTTCGTGCGCCACGACCGCGACTCGTACGCGCTGTGGCAACGCGACGCAAACGTCACCGAAGGCTGGCTGTTCCAGACGACGGTCGACAGCGAGGAACTCTGGAGTTCGGGCCATTGCCGGGTCATGACGCCGGAGGCGGTGCTCGAAGAGGTGGAGTCGGGCGCGCTGACCGCGCTCAGCGTGCACCCGCTGATGGGCGGGATGCCGCCCGAGCTCGCCTGGTCGAGCCTCGACCTCCTCGCCGCGCACGTGCTGCCGAAGATGGAGCGACCGCTGCGCTGAGCGACCGTCCCACGGAATGGTTCGACGCCCCAGCGCAAGGCGGGCGCGGTCTCGATAATGGCCGGCGTGACTCCCTCCGCTGCGATCGTGGGGCTGGGCACGACAGCCATGGGCAAGGTCTACGGCCGCACGAGCGCCGACTTCGCCCGCGAAGCCGTCGTGTCCGCCGCAGACGACGCCGGGCTCTCGATCGCCGACATCGACGGGCTGCTGATCAGCAACGGGGTCTCGGGTGGGATCGACGTGTCGCTCGCCAAGGATCTCGGCATGCGCGACCTCGCGCTGCTGAGCACGGTCCAGGCCTACGGGAGCACCGCGATCACGATGGTGCAGCTCGCCTGCCTGGCGGTGGCGGGAGGCGGGGCTCGGACGGTCGCCTGCGTGTTCGGCGATGCTCCGTTGCGCGACGGCGGGTCGGCGTCGTCGGCCTACGCAGGGACCGCCAGTCGAGGCGGCGGCTACGCCACGCTGCTCGGCGCGGCGGGGCTCGGCAGCCCGACGGCGCGCTACGCCGTCGCCGCACGGCGGCACATGGAGCGCTTCGGAACGACGAGCGAGCAGCTCGGCGCGATCGCGGTGTCCACGCGCGCATGGGCGGCGGGCAACCCGCTCGCGCAGATGCGGGCGCCGATGACGATCGAGGACCATCAGGAGTCGCGGATGGTCGCCGATCCGTTGCGCCTCTTCGACTGTTGCCTGGTGTCGAACGGCGCGGTCGCGATCATCGTCACGACCGCCGAGCGCGCGGCTCACCTGCGCACGCCTCCGGTGCACGTGTGGGCGTGGGGGCAGTGCCATCCCGGCACGCAGCTGGAGCGGGGCTCCGACTTCGGGCTCGTCAGCGGGGCCGAGGAGAGCGGCCGCCGAGCGTTCACGATGGCCGGGATCGGGCCGGAGTCGATCGACGTCTGCGAGCTGTACGACTGCTACACGTACACGGTGCTGCTGACGCTGGAGGACTACGGGTTCTGCGAGAAGGGCGAAGGCGGTCCGTTCGTCGCCAGCGGCGCGATCGCGCCGGGCGGCAGCCTGCCGACCAACACCGGAGGGGGCGAGTTGTCCGGCTACTACATGTGGGGCATGACCCCGCTGTCGGAAGCGGTGATCCAAGCCCGCGGAGACGGCGGCGAGCGCCAGGTCGACCGCCACGATCTCGTCCTGGTGTCCGGCAACGGCGGCCTCCTCGACCACCACGCCACGCTGATCCTCGGAACGCACCCACGGTGAGCGCCACCGAACGCGGCGGACGTCATCCGGCGCTCCTGCCCGCCCGGCGAGACCTCGATTCTGCGGCGTTCTTCGACGCCGCCGCCGCCGGGCGGCTGCTCGTCATGGCGTGCGAGCGATGCGCGACGGTGCTGCCCGGCGCCGCCCGCTCGTGCGTCTCGTGCCACGCCAACGATCTGCGCCCCCAGATCGCGAGCGGCAGCGGGTGCGTCGTCACGTGGACGATCGTCGCCGCCGGGCGCCCCGGGCCGGACGCGCCGCCACCCGTCGTCGCCGGGTTGGTGGAGCTCGACGAGGGCCCGTGGATCCCCGCCCGGCTGACCGTCGAACCGGGCCGGCTCGCCGTCGGCCTGCGCGTGCACGCGTCGTTCGCGCCCGCCGGGGACGAGAGCGTCCCGATCTTCGGCGAGCCGCCTTCGTCCGCTCCGTCCTCGTCCTCGGCCACATCGGAGAGCGCATCGTGACCATGAACAACGTGATCTGCCAGATGCTCGGTGTCGACTTCCCGATCGTCGCGTTCAGCCACTGTCGCGACGTCGTCGCCGCGGTGACGAACGCTGGCGGCTTCGGCGTCCTCGGTGCGACGAGCTTCACCGCCGACGAGCTCGACGTCGAGCTGCGCTGGTTGGACGACGCCGTCGGCGGTCGCCCGTACGGCGTCGACATGCTGATCCCGCACAGGTACGTCGGCAGCGAGACCGGCGGGTTGGACACGGGCGAGCTGGCCCGGCAGATCCCCGCCGCGCACCGCAGGTTCCTGGACGACCTGCTCGTGCGCCACGGTGTCGAGCCGTTCGGCGACAGCCCGGTGATCGAGCCGCAGGGCCTCTCCCACCGCGAGGCGCTCGACCTGCTCGACGTGGCGCTCGGACACTCGTCGATCAAGCTCGTCGCCAGCGCCCTCGGTCCGCCGCCGCCCGAGCTGGTCGAGCGAGCGCACGCGCGTGGCGCGGTCGTCGCCGGGCTTGCTGGATCGGCGAAGCACGCCCGCCGCCAACGCGACGCGGGCGCCGACATCGTCGTCGCCCAGGGATACGAGGCGGGCGGTCACACCGGAGAGATCACGACGATGGTGCTCGTGCCGGAGGTCGTCGACGTCGTGGCGCCGCTGCCGGTCCTCGCGGCGGGCGGCATCGGCCGCGGGCGGCAGGTCGCGGCGGCGCTCGCGCTCGGCGCTCAGGGTGTCTGGACCGGCTCGGTGTGGCTGACCACGAGCGAGGCCGAGACGAACCCGATCGTGGTGCAGAAGTTCCTCGCTGCCACGTCGAGCGACACGGTCCGCAGCCGAGCCAGCACGGGCAAGCCTGCACGCCAGCTGCGCAGCGCGTGGACCGAGGCATGGGAGGACAGCGCGACACCGGCCCCGTTGCCGATGCCGCTGCACTCGATGCTGGTCAACCCCGCTCGGGAACGCATCGACCGGGCGGCCCTCGGTGACAATCCCGGGGCGCGCGAACTCGTGACGTACTTCGTCGGGCAGATCGTCGGCGCGGCGCACGAGGTCCGGTCGGCGCGCGCCGTCGTGACGGACATGATCGAGGAGTACATCGACGCCGTCGAACGTCTCGGCGTCACGCTCGACCGCGCGACGTCGTGACCCAGTCCCGTTCGCTCGTTGGCGGCGTCAGCCGCCCGGGCTCGTAGGGGTGATGGGGCGGTCGAGGTCGATCCCCGCCAACTCACAGTCACGCCGGAGGGCTTCGAGCTCGTGGGTCATCCACCCACGGGCAGCCTCTGCGTCGCCACTGATGATCGCGTCAGTGATGCGTCGGTGCGCATCCAGCACACCGTCGTACTTCCTCCGCGCCAGCGGCAGCCCGTTCGCCGCGCCGTAGAGCACGTCGATGTTCGTGTCGTGGATCAGCTGGAACGCGCGGTTGCGGGTCGAGCGCAAGATGAGCGAGTGGAACTCGCCGTGCATCTCGCCAGGGTCCTCGCCGGCCTCGATGGACCGCGCCATGCGCGCCGTGTTGTCCAGCAGGCGCTGCTTGTCCTCGTCCTCGACCGCCTGCGCGGCGAGCGCGGCGGCTCCCGGATCGAGCGCCATGTGAAGCTCCCACAGCTCGCGATAGGTCACTCGGTGCAGGATCATCGCTTCCCGCAAGGAACCGTTGACTGCCCGGACGGACGGACGGGCGATCACCAGCCGCCGGCGCTTGCCGCGTGTGATCAACCCGGACGTCTCGAGCAGGCGCACTGCCTCACGCAGCGTCTGGCGGGTCACGCCGAGCTGATCGGCGAAGTCCTGCTCTGGGGGGAGGTACGCGTCCTGATCGAGCTCGCCGGAGACGATCCTTTGGCGAATCGTGTCGGCGACCGAGTGGTAGGCCGGTGTGCGCACAAGCCGATCGAACGTCAATGCGTCAGACATCCCGCGTTGATCTCTCAACCACCGTCGGCACGCGATTCGACATATCGTGCGGCAATCATACAGAGCACGGCGAACGTTACCGGAGTCCGCTCACCGTCTGCTCGAAGCTGAAACCTCCGTGATTCTTCGATCGGGTGATCCATTCGATGCATGCCACGTCCGCTTACGCTGGCTTGCACATCTCGCTCCGGATCTGTCCACCACGCCAGGAGAACTGCAGATGCCCGGCCTCTACTTCGAGGACTTCTTCGTCGGTCAGACCTTCGACCACGCGATCCGCCGAACGGTCACCGAGTACGACAACGTGCTGATCACCGCCCTCACCCACAATCCCGCGCAGCTGCACCTCGACGAGGAGTACGGCAAGACGACCGAGTTCGGCCAGCGCATCGTCAACAGCGTGTTCACGCTCGGGCTGATCGTGGGCCTGTCCGTCGGCGACACGACGCTCGGAACGACGGTGGCGAACCTCGGGTGGGACAAGGTCCGCTTTCCCCGGCCGGTGTTCCACGGAGACACGCTGCGCGCCCAGTCCGAGGTGCTCTCGGTGCGCGACAGCAACTCTCGCCCGGACGCGGGCATCGTCGTGTTCATCCACCGCGGGCGCAATCAGCGCGACGAGCTCGTCATGACGTGCGAGCGCTCCGCGCTCATGCATCGCCGGCCGGCGTCCTGACCCGGCCGGCGCACGCGCTACCGGGCGTCGTCTCCGGCCACCGACGGCTCCATCGCCCAGCCGAACATCGCCAGGATCGCGATCGCGGCCCCGGCCGCGCACAGCCACAGCTGGTAGATGACGCCGTAGGCGATGATCGGCAGCGAGAAGGCGAGCACGATCGGCCAGTACGACGGCGACGGCATGTGGATGTGGGCGTCGGCGTCGCGCTCCTGCGCGTCGTGAAGCTCCTCGGCGGTCGCGATCCGCCGCAGGCCGCCGTTCTCGTCCTCGGCGTACTTGCGGTGGAAGAACTCGTCGAGCGTGTGCACGGTGGGGATGGCGTCGAAGTTGTGCTCCTTCGGCGGGTTGGTGGTCAGCCACTCCAGGCTGCGGGCATCCCACGGGTCTGCGGGTGCGCGCAGCCTCCGCCGGGCGCCGGTGTGCGTCCGGACGACGTTGACGATGAACATCAAGATGCCGGTGGCGAGGATGAACGATCCGATCGAGGCGACCGTGTTCCAGAAGTTGAGGTTGAAGAACCCCTCTCCGGCGCGGTTGTCGGTCGTCACGTACATCCGGCGCGGCTGGCCTTGCAGCCCGAGGATGTGCATCGGCGCGAACGTCATGTTCATCCCGACGATCATCAACCAGAAGTTCACCTTGCCCAGCCGCTCGTCGAGCAGCCGCCCGAAGACCTTCGGCCACCAGTAGTAGAAGCCGGCGAAGAGGCCGAGCACGGTGCCGCCGAAGAGCACGTAGTGGATGTGGGCGACGATGTAGTACGTGTCGGTCTGTTGCGTGTCCGAGGGGGACACGGCGTGCGTCACGCCCGACAGGCCGCCGATCGTGAACTCGACGACCATGCCGATCGCGAACATCATCGCCACGGAGAACCGCAGCTTTCCGCCCCACATCGTGAGCGTCCAGTTGACGATCTTCACGCCGGTCGGCACGGCGATCGCCATGGTCGCCACCGAGAACACGGCCACGCTCATCGGCCCGAGGCCGCTGGCGAACATGTGGTGTGCCCACACACCCCATCCCATGAAGCCGATCGCGACCCCCGAGAACACCATGAAGGGATAGCCGAACAGCGGCTTGCGGGAGAAGACCGGCATCACCTCGCTGATGATGCCGAACGTCGGCATGATCAGGATGTAGACCTCCGGGTGGCCGAAGACCCAGAAGAGGTGCTGCCACAGCAGCGGATCGGCGCCGAGCGAGACGTCGAAGAACGTCGCTCCGAACGAGCGATGGAACGTCAGCAGGAACAGCGCCACCGTCAGCACCGGCACGGCGAACAGCAGCATCACCTGGGTCACCAGCTGCATCCAGGTGAAGATCGGCATCTTCATCATCGACATGCCCGGGGCGCGCATGTTGAGCACGGTGACGATCAGGTTGACCGCCCCGACGAGCGATGCGATGCCGGTGATCTGGATGCCGAGCGCCCAGAAGTCGACGCCGTGGCCGGGTGAGAATGCGACCCCCGAGTTGGGCGCGTACATGAACCATCCCCCGTCGGCCCCTCCGCCGAGCAGCCAGGAGGAGTTGACGAACAGACCTCCCGCCAGGAAGCACCAGAAGCTGAACGCGTTGAGGCGCGGGAACGCGACGTCGCGAGCGCCGATCTGGAGCGGGACGAGATAGTTCGCCAAGCCCGCGAACATCGGCATCGCGAACAGGAAGATCATCGTCGTCGCGTGCATCGTGAACAGCTGGTTGTAGGTGTCCGCGCTGACGACCTTGCCTTCCGGCGCGGCCAGCTGGGCGCGGATCAGCAGCGCCTCGATGCCGCCGACGAGGAAGAACGTCAGCGACGCCGCCCCGTACATGATGCCGATGCGCTTGTGGTCGACGGTGAACAGCCACGATCGCCATCCCCTCGCCGTCAGGGGACGGGCGAAGACGCCTTCGGGTGATTCGGACTCCTGTCGCGCCGGCAGGCCCGAGCCGAGCTCGCGATCGGCCTCGACCGCCGTCATGATCCCACCACCACGTGACGCATGCGTCTCCCTTCGTGCGGCTGCTTCGTGATAACTTCTAGCATCTACTAGATAAACAAGCCAAACGCCGGGGACGCCACGTGACCACTCCCGACACGGATCACCGCGACACCGCCCGCCCGCCGATCGAGGCCAGCTCTCGAATGGAGGCCCAATCTCCGATCGAGGCCCAATCTCCGATCGCGGC
Organism: uncultured Ilumatobacteraceae bacterium; assembly: GCA_964529005.1. Taxonomy (GTDB): domain Bacteria; phylum Actinomycetota; class Acidimicrobiia; order Acidimicrobiales; family Ilumatobacteraceae; genus CAZGUH01. The sequence continues at coordinate 16,473 of CAZGUH010000059.1, forward strand.
CCAATCTCCGATCGAGG
>CAZGUH010000059.1:16589-20377 GCA_964529005.1 uncultured Ilumatobacteraceae bacterium
GGCCCAATCTCCGATCGAGGAGGGTGGCGAGAGCCCGTGCTTCGCCGCGCTCGAGGGCGATCCTGAGGACGCCGCAGCACGCCAGCTCGACGACCGCTCGCTCGCGTCTCTCGTGCGACGCTTGGCCGACGCGGTGATCGTCGCCGACGCCGACGGCACGATCGTGCTGTGGAACGACGCCGCCGAGCGGCTCTTCGGCTGGCCCGCCTATTTCGCGGTCGGGCGCTCGCTCGACCTGATCATCCCGGCGCGGCATCGTGCACGGCACTGGGAGGGGTACCACCGAACGATGTCCACCGGGCGCACGGCGTACCGCGATCGCCTGCTGGAGGTTCCCGCGCTCCACCGCGACGGCCACACCATCTCGATCGCCTTCACCGTGACGCCGCTGCCGGCCGCCCCGCCCGATCGAGGTCTGCGCGGGATCGCCGCGGTCGTCCGCGACGACACCGCGCGCCGAGCGGAGCTGCGGCAGCTGCGCGCCGAGGTCGAGGCCCTTCGCCCGCGGACGGCGCCATGAGACCCGACGACGGCGTCCCAGGCGATCGTCCACGCCATCCGGCCGCGCCGGCAGCCATGCTGATCGTGCTCACCATCGTCGTGGTGATGCTGCTCGCTGTGGCGTCGATGTAGGCGGTCCCTCGTAGGATCGGGAGAAGGTGAATCCGATGGGTCAGACCGGTGCGCAGCATCCAGCAACGAACGACATCGCGACCGCTGCCGCGGCAAATCGCGTGCAGCAGCAGGCGCGTGCGCTCGGCGACCCCACGCGCCATGCCATCTTCCGCCACATCGCGACGGCGGGACGGCCGCTCGGCGTCGCCGAGCTCAACCGCACGTTCGCGTTCAACCACAACGCGATCCGTCAACACCTCGCCAAGCTGCTCGACGCCGGGCTGATCACCGAGAGCAAGGCCCCGCGGAGCACGCCCGGCCGACCGCAGCTCGTCTACGCCATCAACCCCGCGGTCGAAGGGCAGTGGGGCACCAAGGGGCCCTACGAGCGGCTGGCCCGCCTTCTCGTCGAGATCATCCGCAGCGGTGAGACGCCACAGCAGGTGGGACGCAGGGTCGCCGACGAGTTCCGGGTCGCCTCGCCGTCGGGCGACGTGCTCGCCGACATCGCTGCCGCGATGGCTCGGCAAGGTTTCGCTCCGGAGGTCGTACGCACGAGCCGCGGCGGCGAGGTCGTGCTGAACGAGTGCCCGTTCTCCGCCACCGTGCTCACCGATCGCGACACCGTCTGCTCACTGCACCTGGGCATCGCCGAGGGCCTCGCCGAACACACCGACGGCGCGGTGCACGAGCTCGTCGCCTACGACCCGGTCGAGGCCGGGTGCCGGATCCGCGTCGTCATCGACGGCGCGCCAGCGGGCCAACGCTCGTCCGGCCGGCTGGCGCTGCGCAAGAACCGGACGCCACGAATGTCCGGTCAGGACCGGCCGGCCACCGCGGACCCGACCCGCCCGCGCCGGCGGCGCGCGTCCTGACTGCCCTGCCGCGGTCGCGTCAGCTTTCCCCTGCGGCACGCAACACGGCGCGCGCCCGCTCGGCCAGCGGCTCGTCGACCATCTGGCCTTCGAAGGCGATCGCCCCTCGGCCCTCTGCCATCGCCGCCTCGTACGCTGCGAGCAGGCGGCTGGCGCGATCGATCTCCTCCGGGCCCGGCGTGAACGCCTCGTTGGCGAGCTTGACCTGTGCCGGGTGGATGCACAGCTTGCCCGAGTAGCCCATCGCCCGTGCTTCGGCGCACTCGCGCACGAAGCGTGCCTCGTCGCCGAACGCGGCGACGACGATGTCGAGCACGGGCACCCCGCCGAGGCGCGCGGCCAACGCCACGTGGGCGCGGGCGTAGGCGACTTCGGCGTTGTCTTCCCGGCGCAGCCCACCCATGTCGGCGGTGAAGTCCTCGGCGCCGAAGTAACCGGCCACGACCCGCCGATGAGCGAGCAACGGCCGAGCGTCGGCGACCCCGAGCGCGGTCTCGATGCCGGCCACGATCCCGACGCCGCCCAACCCCGCGGCATCCAGCGCAGCGGCGACACGATCGGCCTCCTCCACCGTCTCCAGCTTCGGCACCACCACCGCGGCGAGACCGGCGGCGAGACCATCGGTGACATCCTCGGCGAACCACGCGGAGGACGGTGAGTTCACCCGGACGAGCACGGACGGGCCGTTGGCGAGGCCGAGCAGGGACTCGGCGCCCGCCCGGGCGAGCGGCCGTGCGGCGGGCTTCTCGCTGGCCGGCACGGCGTCCTCGAGATCGAGCACGACCACGTCGGCGGCGGCCCTCGGCGCCTTGGCGACAAGCTCGGGGCGATTCGCCGGCATGAACAGCGCGCTGCGCCAGCGACGGGGCGCGCCGCTCGCCTCCGTCCGCCCGGCGGTGGCCGAGGTGGCGACGGCGGACCGTCCTTCAGCTGTCATCGTGCCCACTCCTCCGTCGATGGTGCGCTCGGTCGAACGAGCGGGCAGTCTGCCTCAGAAGATCCCGCGCGTCGAACCGCCGACGGCGGCGTCCTCGACGTGCTGGCCGCCGGCCGGGGTGATGCCGGCCGGCCGCGTCAGGACGAACCGCGGGCGGTGATCGCGCGCCCGACGATCTCCTTCATGATCTCGCTCGTTCCCCCGTGGATCGTCTGGATGCGGCTGTCGACCCACGCCCGGGCGATCGGGTACTCGCGCATGTATCCGTATCCGCCGTGCAGCTGCACACACCGGTCGACGACTCTGACCTGCAGCTCGGTGCACCACATCTTCGCTGCTGCGGCCTGTTCCGCGGAGAGCCGGCACTGGAGATGGAGCTCGATGCACCGATCGATGTACACCTGGGCCACCTGGACCTCGGTGCTCAGGTCGGCGAGCACGAACCGGCTGTTCTGGAACGTGGAGATCGGCTGGCCGAAAGCGCGGCGTGACGACGTGTACTCCAACGTCCAGTCCAGCGCCGCTTGGCAGACGGCGACGGCGGTGACCGCGATGCTCAGGCGCTCCTGCGCGAGGTTCCTCATGAGATAGGTGAACCCCTCGCCCTCCTCACCGAGAAGGTTCGCGGCCGGCACCTCGACGGAGTCGAAGAACAGCTCCGCCGTGTCCTGGGCGTGCAAGCCCACCTTGTCGAGGTTCCGCCCGCGCTCGAACCCCTTCATCCCTCGCTCCACGACCAGCAGGCTCATGCCGCGATGCCCCCGGTCGGGATCGGTCTTCACCACCACCACGACGAGATCGCTGTTGATGCCGTTCGAGATGAAGGTCTTCGCCCCGTCGACGACGTAGGTGTCGCCACGGCGCGTCGCGCTCGTGCGGATGCCGCGCAGGTCGCTCCCGGCGTTGGGCTCGGTCATCGCGATGGCCGTGATCCGCTCGCCGGTGACGACACCCGGCAGCCAACGCTGCTTCTGCTCCTCCGAGGCGAACTCGAGGAGGTACGGAAGCACGATGTCGTTGTGGACGATGAACCCGTTGCCGCTCCCGCCGACACCGTGCAGGCCGACCTCCTCGGCGATGATGGCGTTGAACCGGTAGTCGTCGCAGCCCCCTCCCCCGAACCTCTCCGGCGCCGCCATCGCCAGGAAGCCGTGGCGGCCGGCGTCCAGCCAGAGCTCGCGAGGGGTGATCTGCTCCTGCTCCCACTGCTCGTGGTGCGGCAGGATCACCGATCGCAACCAGCCCCGGAACGCGCTGCGGAACTGGTCGTGCTCCTCATCGAAGATCGTCCGAGGGATGTCACGCACGTCGTGGACAATGACAGACGCGACCCATGCTGCTCAAGCGGGTCCTCATTGCCG
>CAZGUH010000060.1:0-12939 GCA_964529005.1 uncultured Ilumatobacteraceae bacterium
CGGCGACTCTCCCGCCTGAGAGGCGTCAGGGTGTGCTGACAGCGAGATCGTGACAGCGCTGGTGGTCCAGCGGATGGCCCGCCTGCCCGTAACGCCGGGCAGCGAGGTGGAACAGCTCGCTGGCGCGGTCGACATCGCCCTCGGCGAGCTTGACATGGGCTCGTACCTCGTCGAGGGCGGCGTACCAGGCCGGCAGTCTCATCACGACGTTGGCGAGGAAGTCCACGTTGGACTCGTATGCCTTGGCGCGCTGGAGATCGCCGGCTTTGGCTGCGGCGATCGCGGCGGGCACGGCGAGGTGGATGCGACAGCCGGGGCAGGTCTCGAGCGGCCCTTGTACGGCTGCTTCGGCCTCCTCGACCGCGGCCAACCCGTCATCCGGGTCGGTGCTGATCGTGATGCGCGAGCCGTAGATCCGGTCCAGCAGGTGAAAGCCGATATCACTGATGCGGGTCAGCGCGAGGGCCTGATCGATGGCGGCTCGCGCGCCTGCGTCGTCGCCCGCGGAGTGCATCAGTTCGGCGACGCGTTGGAGGGCGTGCGCCTCGCCCGTCGTTCCCCCCGTCTGCCGGTGGAGCGCGAGGGAGGAATCGAAGTCCCGGCGAGCCTGGTCGAGATGTCCTGACAGGTACATCGCCTCGGCGCGGAGGGTGACGCCGAACGCCTCGCCGCGGAGTGCTCCGAGGCGACGCGCCTCAGCCGTGAGCTCGTCGGCGAATCGGAGCACCTCTGCATAGGGCCGCGAGCCGTAGAGGAACCGCTGCGTCATGCACAGGTGGCCGTCGAAGACGCGCACCGCGAGGTGTGGAAGGTCCTTCGTCTCACGGAGGTCGCTCAGCACCGAGTCGTGAAGGTCACCGCGGGCGTGCGCCGCGGCAGCGTGCGCCCATGCGGCGATCACGATCGCCGCCCGGTCACCGGTCTGCAGCGCCAGGCGACGGACCTCCGCCGCCTTCTCCGTTCCGATCGCAGGATCGGTCACCCCGAGCGCCGCGGCGCCCGCGTAGGCGAGGGCGTGGTTCAGCTGCCCCATCAACGATCGCGGTGTCGCTCCGGTGATCGCGGCGAGCCCACCAGCGGGATCGCCTTGCTTGATCTGGGCCAACCCGCGGGCGATGACGAGATCATCGGCGACGTCAGGGTCCGCTGAGGCGATCGCCGCGTCGTAGGCGCTGAGCGTCGCTGGATCGCCGAGCATGTCGAGGCACTCTGCGTCGAGCCGCAGCGCGGTCGGGTGGCTTCGGTCGTGGGCCAGCACGGGGGCGAGGTATCGGCGTGCGTCTCGAAAGGCGCCGACATGCATCGCCTCCGCGGCTGCGGCAAGCGAGCAGTCGATCGCCGCTTCCGGTTTCCCGCCTGCCAGCCAATGCCAGGCGACGACCGCAGGCCGGGCTCCCGATGCGGCCAGCGCCTGCGCGGCTCGGCGGTGGGTCTCGACCCGTCGATGAGGAGGCACACGGGCGGCGAGCGCCTCGCGCACGAGATCGTGACGAAATCGGTATCGGCCGTTGACGACGACGAGGACGCCGGCATCGAGGGCCCTGTCGAGCAACGAGAAGGCGTCCCGTTCGCCGACGCCGGTCAGCGCGATGACCGACGCGCTGTCGAGATCGTCAGGGTGAAGGGCGAGGTGTTGCAACGCCTCGATCGAACCGGCGTCGAGCTTGACGAGGCGGGCGATGATCGCAGCCGCGGTCGACGACGGAAGGTCGGTGCTGCCATGACCGGCCGCCGAGGCCAGCTCGATGATGGCGAACGGATTGCCCTCCGACCGGCCGACGACTCGGTCGATCGTCTCGTCGTCGATTCCGTCAGGCGCGACGCGCCGAGCCAATCGGCGCGCGTCAGGTCGCTCGAGCGGACGCAGCTCGATGCCGACAACGCGACCGACTCGCTCCAACCGGGCGAGTCCGGCCCGCAGCTCCTCGCTCATGTCCTCGGGCCGGCACGCCAGCACGACCAAGAGATCGGGGGACGAAGACGCCGCAAGGAGGAGGAGATCCAGCGTGCCTTCGTCGGCGTCATGGGCGTCGTCGAGGATGACGGCCATTGGCCGGTCCCCCGCCGCGGCACGCAACGCCAAGGTCACTGCGCCCATCACCTGGTGCCGCGTCAACGGGCCATCGACCGGCGGCGCCGAGGGCGCCAGCGGCGTCAACGAGGTCAACACCGCTCGAGCGTGCTCCGGAATGCGTGCCAGCGGCTCCTGAGGGTCGAGGGCGATCTCGTCGACGAGCGAGATCAACGGCCCGAACGCTCTGTCGTCGCCGCCCGTGTCCGTCCACCACACGGCGCGCCCCTGGTCGCGCAGTCGGGCGGCCAGGCGCTCGCAGAACGCCGTCTTCCCCATGCCGGCCGTCGCGCGCACCACCACCGCCGCGGGTCGGCGAGCCGACCAGCCTCCGACGGCAGCGTCGACCGTCGCGCACTCCATCTCGCGGCCGACCAGCTCCGTGTGCCGTGCCTCGAGCCCGGCGATGGCCTGCTGATAGAGAGCGACGGTGACCGGGCTGGGCCGAACACCCAGATCGCGTGCCAGCGCATCGGTGATGTTCGCGAAGCAACGCACCGCTTCCGAGCGAGCGTCGGCGGCGAGCGCCGCTCGCATCAGTTCCTGCGCTGCGAGCTCGTCGGTCGGGTCGATTTCCAGAACCGACGACCATTCACCCCCGGCCCGCAGCAGCGACAGCAGCGTCGCCCTGACGCGGCGGCGCGCCTCGGAGCTCCAGTCCTCGTAGAGCGCACCTGGCAGCAGCTCTCCGGTGACCAGCCGCGCGGCCGCCACGCAGGCCTTTCCGTCGGCGTTGAGCGCGGCGGCTGCCGCAGCCCAGAAGCGCTCCACGTCGGTTTCGACCTCTGCGGCGGGAAACAGAGAGACCCGCCCCGATCGCAGCACGACCGCGTCGGCTCCCAACAGCCGACGCGCGTGATGAGCCGCCTTTCGCAGGTTGGCGGCTCCCCCATCGGCCGCCAGCCGCGGCCAGAGCGCCTCGATCACCTGGTCACGCTGGAGCGAGTGGTTCGGCGCGAGCGCGAGAAGCTGAGCGAGCTCCATCGAGCGGCGGCCCGGCCAATCGTTCTCCGTGACGATCCGACCCGCGACTCGGATCTCGAAGGCCCCGAACAGACGGATGCCGACGGGCTCGCTCACCTGACCGTCACCTCCCCGCAACCCGATGTAGCGATGCCGAGAAGCTCCTGCATCACCCGGAGATGACCAGCCGGCTCAGGGACGTGCCGCCAGCACCAGCTGCGACCCCGTCGTGGCCACCACCTCCACGGCGTCGAAACCTGCCTCTCGGAGGACATCGAACACGCCGAGTTCGGCTGGGACCGCTTCGAGGAGCACGACCACGCCATCAGACCTCACGACCTTCCGGCATCGACGCGCCACGGCGACAGGGTCCGCGACTCCCCTGAGCCCGGCGAACAGACACAGCAGATCGTAGCTGGCGGCAGGAACCTCGTCCGGCCGAGTCACCGAGAACGAGCATCGTGCTGACACTCCGGCATCGCTCGCGGCACGGCTCGCCGCGTCGACCGACGTGGCATCCATGTCGAAACCCCGCACGGTCGCGAGCGGGAACCGCTTTGCGAGCGAGATCGACCTCGCACCGTCACCGCACGCGAGATCGGCGATGATCCCCCCGTAGTCCAATCCAGCCGTCCGTACGCCCAGGGCCGGCATCCACTCGTCGAACAGCAACGGAGCGTCGCCTGTCACCGAATGGGCTCTCACCGACGGACCACGTCGGGCTTCATGCCGTACAGCATCCCGATCACCTCCGAGCGCTCCGGCTCGCCGATGCCGTTGCTGTCGAGCGCCTCGATGATGTCGTCCAGCACCGCGCAGAACTCCTCGTCGGTGATGTTCATGCCGGCGTGGGCGTCGGCGATCGGGCGGCCGGTGTAGGTCGCCACGCCCGTCAAACCGGTGCAGAAGAACTCGACCGCGTGGTCGACGAGCTGCTGTGGCGTCTGCTGGGCGTGCTCGAACCGGGTTCGCACGACCGGGTTTGCGAGATGGTTGGCGATCGTCTTCTCGACGACGGCACGGACGCCGTCACGACCACCGAGACGCTCGAAGAGCGGGCGCTGTTCCATCGCGGTCCTTCCTTCCATGGAGAGGTACGTGTGGCGTCAGCATGCGTGCGTCCGCGTTCCTGAAACGTTCCTCGCCCATGGAACCTGATGAGAGGAAATCCGCGATCCGACCGGTCCCAGGCCCGCGCGGCCCGGTATGGCATCCTGGCCCGATGCGGGCACGGGAAACATTTCTTCTGGCCACGTTGGCGGTCACAGTGGTGGCGGGATGCGGCGGCGAGGATCCACGAGCGGCGTCACCGACGACCGAGGTCGCGGCGGAGAGCCCGGCCGGTGACGGTGAGCCGGTGACCACTGCGCAGGCCGACGAGTTCGAAGATGACGACGGCGCCCTCGTGACCAGTGCTCCGGCCGTCGGGGGCCCGACGAGGTGGGAGTTCCATCTCGTCGACCGCGAAGGCTGGGAGTACGACGTCTGGATCGAATCGACGCTCGACATCGTCAGCGCGGTCGACATCTCGGACAGTCCGCCCGGCAAGGCACGCATCGCAGAGACCCTCACCGGCACGGCGTCGTTCGCGGCGACGGGAACGCTGCCCGGCCGGACGGCGCCGGAGCTCCGCGCGGTCACGATCACGCACATCAGAACGCTCACCGGCGGCCCCGTCACGTTGGACACGCACAACACCGTGCGCGGCCCCCTCAGTCCCTATCAGCCGTGCTACGACGATCATCTCTCCCGGTACGTCGACGACCACAGCTCGTCGACGTGGGATGCCTGGGTGTGCCCGATCCTTGTGACCACCAGCGGAGCATCGTTCCTCGACAACGGTTCGTACAGCTCTGTCACGCCCCGCATCAGCGAGGCCGACGCGGAAGCCATCGTCGCGTCCTTGAACGATCCGGCCGAGTCGTACTTGCTGGCCACGATCGGGGCGTCGTACGGCGCGTGTCCCGTGCAGCTGTTCACCGACGGGACGCTCGGACAAGTTGGGGAGAGCAGGTGCACCATCGAGTCGGACGCCCTGAGAACCGAGGACACCACACCCGTGCAGGACGCCGCTGCCGAAGCGGCGTGCCCGCCCGCTGACGGTTCGGCCCGCCAGACCTACACCTTCGAGGCAGCGCCGCCGATGTGCATCGACCCGGCCAAGACGTACACGGCGGAGATCGTCACGTCCGAAGGAGCGCTCACGGTCGAACTGTTTGCCGACCGTGCGCCGCTGACCGTGAACAACTTCGTCACGCTGGCCCGCTATCACTTCTTCGACGGGATCCCGTGCCATCGCATCATCCCCGGGTTCATGGCACAGTGCGGCGACCGCTCCGGCACCGGTTCGGGTGGCCCGGGATACACGTTCGCTGACGAGCTACCCACCGACCCGGATCCATACAAGGCGGGCGTGTTGGCGATGGCCAACTCGGGGCCGAACACGAACGGCAGCCAATTCTTCGTGATGCTCGCGGACTCCCCGCTCGCGCCAAATAACTCAGTGTTCGGGCAGGTCACCTCTGGCTTCGGCGACACGATCCCGGCACTCGACGCGGCCGGCAACCCCGACCCCGGAGCGAACGGGGTCCCTCCGCTCAAGCCGGTCACGATCCTGTCGGTGCAGATCACCGAGACGTAGGCGACCCCCGGGCCGGCGGCGAGGAGGCTGGTATCGCCGAGGCGCAAGCAGGGGATGCCGCTCGTCAGATCGACTGGCGGTAGCCGAAGAACTCGTGGTCGGCGTTGTAGCCGCCATATCCGCCGGCGACGTCGGCGAAGTCGGCGACGAACTCGATGCCGGCGAGCCACTTGACTTGCTTGAAGCCCAGCTGGATCTCGTTGCGCAGACGCAGCGGCGCGCCGTGGCCGTAGCTGAGCTGTTCGCCGTTCATCTCGTACGCCAGCATCGTGAGCGGCGAGCGCATCTGCTCGATCGGGTGGGCGTCGTAGTACAGACCACCATCGGGTCCGTCGCCGAGCGAGTAGAACACCGCCCACCGGGCGTCGGCCGTCGGCTGGACCAAGTCGAGCATCGTCGCCATCGACACGCCGCCCCACTTGGCGATGCCCGACCACCCCTGGATGCAGAAGTGCTGCGTGATCTGTTCGTGGCGCGGCAATGCGCGCAGGTCGTCGAGGCTCAACTCGACGGGACGTTCGACGAGACCGTGGACCTTCAGCCGCCACGACGCGAACGCCTCGTCGTAGAGCTGGCGATACTCCGGTGTGGTGGGGAACGCGCCGTTGTGCCAGAAGTACGGCGAGATGTCGTCATCGTCGTACTCGCCCGGCGTGGCGTCGACGTGCTCGAAGCGGCGCTGGAACGGCCCGACCAAGGCGAAGCCGATCCGCTGCACAGTTCGCGGGTGACGCAGCGTGTACGGCGTCGCTGCCACCCACGCGACGACGCACAGCGCGGTGAGCGCGGCGAAGACGCCGCAGCCGATCCAGCTGGCATCGTCTCGACCGGCGTACATGTGGTTCAGGTTGCGCAGCAGACCCGTCGCGAACACCAACGCGACGTGCACGACGATGAACAGCACGAACCAGCACAACACGAGGAAGTGCAACGACCGCGCGACCTGGATCGACAGCCGCTTGCTCACGGCCTTGAAACGCGTCGACAGCGCGGGAGACATCCCGAGACCGGTGATCAACGCCAGCGGCGCGGCGACGAACACCGTGGTGAAGTACGCAAGCTGCTGAAGTCCGTTGTACGCGATCCAGCCGTTCTCCGTCGGCCAACGCAGCGACAGGTACTGGATGGCGACCGACGCTGCGGAGGGGAACACCTTCCACGTCGTCGGCACGATGCGGCGCCACTCGCCGGTCGAGAACAACACGACGTAGAACACGAGACCGTTCGCCAGCCACAGCACGTCGCAACCGAGGTGCCACCAGCGCGCAAGACCGATCGAGTGCCGCACACCGGGCAAGCCGAGATGCGCCGGCAACGTGACCGAGTCCTGCTTCGCCGTCCACAGCGGATCGGGCGGCACTTCCTTCTGGAATCGGAACCACTCTCGGCCCGGAGTGCTGTGCCGCGTCCAATACAGGCGGGGATGGTCCGCCAGGATCTGCGCCCCCGAGCGGATGATGAAGAGCATCAGGAACAGATTGAAGAAGTGCTGCGCTTGGACCCACCACGGCACACCCGGCTGCCTGCTCGGCGCAACGATCGTGCCCGGATACCGTTCGATGAACCGCTGCACCGCCGGCATGTTCCGCAACCCCTGCGCAGCCGCCACTGCGACGAGCAGCACCAACAGTGCGAGCGGCAGCAACCACACCAGGTTGAACCACCTGTCGCGGCCAACGCGAACCCGCGGCGCGATGCCGTAAGCAGCCGGGAACTCACCGGCCCAGTGCTCCGGGTCGACGACATCTTCCCCCCGCGACAAACGTGCCCGATACGACGCCATCGCGTCCGGCGACGCCGTCGCGGGCACGGCTTTGATCGGGGCGGCGCCCGGTTCGCATCGGAACGAACTGCCTTCGTTGCTGTCCGCCACGACACCCCCTACGAGGTCACGTTCGTGTGCCGGAGGCTACCCGCAACGGCTCCACCGTGCCCGTGACCGCCACGTGGTTGCGTCCGCGCCGACGAGCACCGCGACTCCTACGCCAGCCGCGCCGGTGGTGGTCTGGAAGAGATCGAACCCTGTTCGGCGTCGAGACACTGCCCTCGCTGAGCGCAGTGTCGGAGACGACGTGACCACGTTGGTGACCTCCCTGTCGTTTCCACTGTGGCGATCGGTGACGCGTTGTGACCATTGGCCCTGGTCGCCGGCCGGGCGCTCCCGCAGGCTGACGACGATGATCATCGACGAAGGGCTCGAACTGCTGACCGAGGAGGCCGCCCGGCGGCTCCTGGATGCCGGTGAGGTGGGGCGCGTGGGGATCACCCTCGGCGCGCTGCCCGCCATCTTTCCCGTGAACTACAGAGTGATCGACGGCGCGATCGTGTTCCGCACCGGGAAAGGCTCGAAGATGTCCGCGGCCGTAGCTGGCGCCGTCGTCGCCTTCGAGGTCGACGACTACGGCATCGCGGATCATTCGGGTTGGAGTGTGCTCGCCGTGGGACGCGCGGAGCTGGTCAACGATCCTGCGTTGGCTGAGGCGGCCCAGCGGGCAGGGCTCGAGCCCTTCGCCGGCGGTGAGCGCAACCTGTTGGTGCGCATCGAGCCCACGTTCCTCTCGGGCCGCCGGATCGTGGATTGGCCCGCGGCGTCCTGACGGGCAGCGGCGATTCCTAGGCTGGTTGCCGTGTCTGATCAGGGCTCGGGCCGCTTACAGCAACTGATCGACGCCATCACGTCGATTGGGTCCGATCTCGACCTCCATGGGCTGTTGCAGCGGATCGTCGACAGCGCGGCGGCTCTCGTCGACGCGCGTTTCGGCGCGCTCGGCGTGTTGGACGAGTCGCGCGCACGGCTGTCGGAGTTCGTCACCACCGGATTGGACGACGACACCCGAGCCAAGATCGGCCGCCTGCCCGAGGGCAAGGGCATCCTGGGTTTGCTGGTCGTCGAAGGCAAGCCCATCCGCCTCGCCGATCTGGGCGCGCATCCCGACAGCGTTGGCTTCCCACCGCATCATCCCCCGATGACGTCCTTCCTGGGCGTCCCGATCCGCCTCCGCGACGACGTCTTCGGCAACCTCTACCTCACCGACAAACGGTCGGCTGCCGAGTTCACCGAAGTGGACGAGCAGCTCGCGGTCGCGCTCGCCAGCGCCGCCGCGGTCGCCATCGCGCATGCCCGGCTCTACGCACGGGTCGAGGACTTGGCCTTGGCGAGTGACCGAGAGCGGATCGCCCGTGACCTCCACGACACCGTGATCCAGCGGATCTACGCCACGGGCCTGGCGTTGCAGGCCACCACCCCGCTGGTGCGCGCCGATCCCGAGCAGGCGCAGCAGCGCATCGAGCGGGCGGTCGACGACCTCGACGTGACCGTGCGGCACATCCGCACCGCCATCTTCGGCCTCGGCTCGTCGCCCACGCCGACCGGTGTGGGGTTGCGCGATCGGGTTCTGGCGGTCGCGGCCGACGCCGCTCGGCCGCTCGGGTTCCAGCCGACCGTCACCTTCGAAGGGGCCATCGACGCGTCGGTCGGCGCCGCCACCGCCCGCGAGGTGCTAGCCGCGTTGCGGGAGGCGCTCACCAATGTGGCGCGTCATGCAAAGGCGAACCGGGCCACGGTGAATCTGGCTGTTCGCGACCAGCAGCTGACCTTGGAGGTCGTCGACGACGGCATCGGGCCGGCCGGAGCGTGGACGGGCGGAGGCCATGGTCTGGAAAACCTGGCTGCCCGAGCTCGCTCCCGCCTCGGGAGCTTCGAGCTGCTGCCCGGCCCGGGCGGTGGCGCCGTCGCCCACTGGCGAATCCCCCTCCCGCCCGGCGACGAGTAACCACGAGTAGCGAGGCTCCTCCTGACGCCGACGACGTCCCGAGTAGGCGCAAACGCTGTGCCTCGGCCTGGCACGCAGCCGCGAGCTCCCGGGCCTGCCTGGCGCGCTCCTGCTCGCCGAGCAGCTCGAAGCGATCAGCCACAAGTTCGTGGCGTTTGGCCTGCTGCTCGAGCGATCTCACTCGCTCGCACCCCCGTTCGACACTCGGCTGCACGAGGTTCGACACGGCCCGCCCTGCCCGTCATCGATCCCGGGACCAACGGCCCTACACATCGACAGCGGCGGTCGGGCAACCTTCAAGAATTCCGACAGCAGGGCTTCGCGCCGGACAAGGAGGAGCAATGACCAGCTGGGTGGGTGACATCGAGCGCACCGTCCACCGGACCACGGCTGACTCCGATGCAGCCGGGCCCGAGGCCTCGCACTGACGACCGGACGACCTCGTGGCGCTCGACGACATCCTCGTCTTGCTCGGAACGATCGGGGCGATCCAGCTCGTGCGGTGGTGGCGTCGACGCCACGGCAAGCCGTCGCTCGACTGAGGCTCTCTGTGGGCCGCCGGACGGCGGCGGCCCGATCATCGATGATCGTCACGTTGGCAGCGGGATCACGATCTGCCGAGATGACGATCCCTTCGGTCGTGTCGAACCCGTCCATCTCCGCGAGCAGCTGGTTGAGGGTCTGCTCGCGCTCGTCGTGACCGCCGCCGAGACCAGTTCCACGCTTGCGGCCGATGGCGACGATCTCGTCGACGAACACGATCGAGGGCGTCTGCCTTCGATCCGTGGCGAACAGATCCCGCACGCGAGCGGCGCCCACACCGACGAACATCTCCAGGAACTCCGACCCGGTGATGGAGATGAAGGGCACGCCCGCCTCACCCGCGACGGCGCGTGCGAACAGGGTCTTCCCCGTGCCCGGCGGGCCGACCAGCAGAATCCCCTTGGGGATCCGGGCGCCGATCGCGGCGAACCTCGATGGGTCGCGCAAGAAGTCGACCACCTCGCGGATCTCCGCTTTGACGCCGTCGTACCCAGCGATGTCAGCGAGCGTGGTGGTGCTGCGCTCAGCGTCTGATCTGGCGGAGAGCTTCATCGCCTCGTCGCTCGCAGCGAGCGGAACAGCGACCCACTCGCGATGACCGTCGCGACGAGGCCCCCCACAGTGGCGGTGAGCCGGATCGCCCGATGCCCCTCGCGGACGGTGGGAGGTGGACCGTCGCCCAGCACTCCTCGCTCTTCGATCCTGTCGCCGTAGCGGTTCGTCCCGCCCAACCGGATGCCGAGCGCCGCGGCCACGGCGGCCTCGATCACACCACCGTTCGGTGAGGGATGCGCACCGGCATCCCGCGTGACCGTCCGAGCCACCGACACGGCTCGGTTCGGGACGAGCACGGCCACCGCCAACGCGGCGACCCGCGCGGGGACGTAATTGGCGATGTCGTCCGCCCGCGCTGCGGCCCATCCGAACCCGTTCGTAGCGCTCGGAGCGATGGCCGACCATCGCGTCGAGCGTGTTGACAGCACGGTGCGCCAGCACACCCGGAGCACCCGCCACAGCCGCCCAGCAGAGCGGAGCGACGACGGCGTCGACGGCGTTCTCCGCGACCGACTCGATGACCGCGCGCGTCACGTCCGGCCCGTCGAGCTCGTCGGTCGTGCGACCGACGAGACCACGCGCTCGCTCGCGCGCCGCGGCGATGTCCCCGCGCTCGATCGACGTCAGGACTGTGGCCGCTTCGCGGGCCAGCATGCGTCCGGCGACCGATACCGCAACCGCCACGGTCGTCGCCGCATGGCGGCCGGTGACGCGCTGCATCGCCCACCCTGTCCCCGCTCCGATCGTCACGCCGGTCGCCGCATGAGCGAGGCCGGCGCTGCGCGTCGGGCGGTAGGTGCGTCGCTCGACGGCCGTCATCAGGCGACCGAACGCGACCACGGGGTGCATCGACGCCGGCGGCTCTCCGACGAATCGGTCGATCACCCATCCCGCGGCGACGGCCAATCCCAGCGCCATCACTGCACTCCGACGAGCCGGCGCAGCAGCGACGTGTCGAGGTTGTCCTCGACAGCGTCGGCGAGTTGGTCGAAGGTGGCGTCGAGGACCGGCGCGGGGCGGATCTCGAAGACCGCGTGGACGATGTCGGGATCCTCGAACAACCCGTGGACCGTCGTCACGAGCACGTTGCCGGAGACCCACACGCCGTGGGCGACAGCAGTCGCATCACTTGCCACGACGCCGTGGCGGATCTCGTACCCGTCGGCCTCACGCGAGCTGAGTCCGGTCCACGGAACGGGAAGCGATCCGAAGCGGACGCGCGTCGCAGTCGTCGTCTTCGTGGTCGCCAGCTTGGTCGACAGCGGGAGCAAGCCGAGCCCGTCGATCTCCCCGCCGGCGCCTTCGACGTGATGCGGATCGCTCACCCGCGTGCCGGCCATCATCGCCCCGCCGCACACCCCG
Organism: uncultured Ilumatobacteraceae bacterium; assembly: GCA_964529005.1. Lineage (GTDB taxonomy): Bacteria > Actinomycetota > Acidimicrobiia > Acidimicrobiales > Ilumatobacteraceae > CAZGUH01. The sequence goes on from CAZGUH010000060.1 coordinate 11,909, forward strand.
ACGATCCTCACGCCGCGTTCGCAGGCGGCACGCACCGCACGGTCGAGGCTGCGGTCGCGCATCCACGCCAGATCGGCGGCGACGTGTTTGGAGCCGGGCAGGACGATCACGTCGGCGCCGCTCAGATCAGCTGACGTCGTCGCCCAGCGCACGTGGGCGGCATGTCCGAGCAGATGCCACTCGTCGAGGTTCGACGCACACGGGTAGCGGACGATCGCGACCGAGGCGGCGTCGTCCGGTGGCGACGCGCGCACGGTGCCGCCCTCCTCGTCCGGCAGCTCGTGCGCGAGCATCGGCACAACGCCGGCGTTGGCCATCCCGGTCCGTCGAGCGATCTCGCTCGGCCCCGGCTCGAGCAACGAGACGTCCCCTCGGAAGCGGTTCAGCACGAAGCCAGCGAGCCGCTCGCGGGTCGCGTCCGGGACGAGGCTCCATGTTCCGAACAGATGGGCGAAGGCGCCGCCCCGATCGATGTCCGCCACGAGCAACGCCGTGGCATCGGCGTGTTCGACGATGCGGTTGTTGACGAGGTCGGGCAGGTTGATCTCAGCCGGGCTTCCGGCGCCTTCGATCACGACGAGCTCGTGAGACTCGGCAAGTGCCGCGTAGGCGTCCGTCATCGCCAGCCAGAGGTGCGGCGGCCGCGATCTCCACGGCATCGCCGTCAGATCCGGGCGAGCGACGCCGCTGACGACGACCTGGCTACGCGTGTCCGCTTCGGGTTTGAGCAGCACCGGGTTCATGTCGACCGTCGGTTCGAGACCGGCTGCGCGAGCCTGCAGCCACTGCGCGACGCCGATCTCACCGCCGCCGACGACGCGTGCGTTGTTCGACATGTTCTGCGCCTTGAACGGCGCGACGTCGATCCCCTGCCGAGCGAACCAACGGCACAGTCCCGTGGCGACGAGACTCTTGCCCGCTCCGGACGAGCAGCCGAGGACCATCAGGGGCCGCAGCCGGCTCATCGAACGACCTCGGCGCCCAACTGCGTTTCATGGTCGTTCAGAAGTCGATCCCCTTCTTGGCTCGGA
>CAZGUH010000060.1:13039-20140 GCA_964529005.1 uncultured Ilumatobacteraceae bacterium
GGCGCCCAACTGCGTTTCATGGTCGTTCAGAAGTCGATCCCCTTCTTGGCTCGGACCGGCTCGGTACGCGTGCTTGATATCGGCGACCGCCGACACCGAGGTCCCCGCGTTGACGAGCGGTCAGCGTCGTCGATAGCACCAGCGATCCGCTGCGGCTGCGCACCGATCGTCGCGTCGGGCCGGCCGTCGTCGCCGCACGCGACGAGCGCCGCGACGCTCGCAACGCCGAAGAGCACTCTTCGCCATGTCGCACCGATCCTCATCACACCCTCCTTGTCGCCGAGGGTGTGTCCGATCGTCCGCCGGTGATGCCGGCCTCGAATCGCTCCAACCTCGAGAGCACTTGATCCGATCCCGTCGCACAGGCGACCTGGCTGACCGACCGCTTGGACACGATCGGCTCACAGTTGCGGGACAGCGCCGGACTCTCACCGGCTTCGCTGCACGACGGGTGTGGTGTGAAGGTAGCACTCGGTCGCGGCCGCGAGATGACAGCGGCCCGGCAGCACCGGCAATGATGGGGTCGTGAGGAGCGGACCGAAGGCGATCGCCGCTGAGCCCCATGTGGCGATTCGCACCGCTCGGAGTTGGGTGGTCACGCTCGACCTGGAGAGCGTGCTCGTTCCCGAGGTTTGGGTGGCTGTGGCCGACGCGACCGGCATCCCAACCTCGCCCGGACGACCCGCGACGAACCCGACTACCGCCGGCTCATGGACGACCGCCTGAAGCTCCTCGCCGCCCACCAGATCGGACTCACACGCATCGCCGATGTCGTCGAGGAGATTTCGCCCCTCGACGGTGCGCGTGAGTTCCTCGACGAACTGCGGCGCGGCGCCGACGTCGTGATCATCACCGACACCTTCGACCTGTTCGCCGCGCCACTGCTGCGCAGGCTCGGCGATCCGCCGATGCTGTGCAACACGCTCACGATCGAGGCCGGCCGGATCACCGGGTACGAGTTGCGCACCGACAGCCACAAGGCCGACGCCGTTCTTGGATTGCAAGCCGGCGGCCACGCCGTCGTCGCGGTCGGCGACTCCTACAACGACCTCGACATGCTGCGCGTGGCGGATCACGGCGTCCTCTTCCGCGCTCCGGACGCGCTGCGGACCGGGCGGCACGGGTTCGCCACCGTCGACGGCTACCCGGCGCTCCTGGATGAGATCGCCGCGACGTGTCAGCGCGTCTGAACGCGAGTTGAGAGCATCACGTCGCCGGCGGTTCCGCCGGTCGGCAAGAGCCCGACCTCATCGATCCGACCCGCGGTCAACCGTGCGTCGTGATCCCCAGTGCCCACCGACGGAACACCGGGGAACGGCCTCGATGCCGCGTCGTTCTCATCTTCGCCATCTGCTCGTTCCCGTTGCTCAGTCCGAGCTGCGAGCTGGGAAGGAGGCGAAGTATCGCCGGGTGCGCTCGAAGTCGTAGGGCACCTCTTGGTTCGTCGCTTCATCCCACTCGCTTCGCCCGGCACGAGCGGTGAGGTCACCGCCATACACGTGGATGGCGCCGGTGAACCTCCGAGAGGGATTCTCGACCGCATGGATCGTGTCGTCACCGAGCAGCGTCACGTCGCCCGTCGACAACACGCGGCCCCCAGACTGCACGATGCCGTTGTCGGCCCGGCGGTAGAAGATGTTGTCCTCCTGACCGCCGTACAAGCCGATCGCCGCCCACATCAAGTGGTTATGGGGGCGGAACCCCATGCCGGGGGCCCACACGACCTTCATGACGGTCAGATTCTCCGACACGTGCAACGGGACCAGTTCGGCGCGCGTGGCAGGCAAGGCCAGCGCGACGTCATCCGGCTGACGAACCGCGCGCTCCAGGACCTCTTTCACGGCAAGGCGCGGCTCCGCGTCGGCAACCGCTCGGAGACAGTCGGACACCAGCTCATCGACGTCGAACATCGGTCCTCCCAACCTGGCTCGCAAGGCTCACGACCAGCTCGACACCAAGTCTCGGCGCTGGGTCCGGCCGGCCGCAAGAGTCCCGGACGACGATGTGCTCATCGCCCGCCGGAGGCTCGACGTTCTTCGCCGTGCTCGCCACCGATGTCCGACTCGAACGTCGGCACGACCAGAGCGGGGGCGGCGGACGTCCGGAGGATGTCAGCGGCGGTCGAGCCCAGCCGGACACGATCGAGCCCCGTGCGGGCCTGTGTCCCCAGCACGATCAGGTTGCCGGGGCCGGCGGCCGGGTGCGAACGCAGCCCCGAGGCCACGCTCAACGGATCGAGGACGACCTCTCCGACGCAGCTCGGCACTCGTTCGCGCCACTGCTCGGCCAGCCCGTCGACATACTGCTGTGGATGTCGAGGCCCGAACCTGTTCGGCCGGTCGCCACCGACGTCCGCCGGAGCATCCTCGGCGACGGTGAGGATGCGAAGACCCATGTCGAGCGCCACCGCCCATCGCGCCGCGGCGGGAAGGATCTCCTCCGAGTGCGGCGAACCGTCCACGCACGCGATGACGTTGGAACCAGAGAGCGGCTCTGCCCAATCGCGCGGCGGGCGAGGCGGACGGCCGACCAGTGATCCGGGTCGGTCGGCGTTGGGGCCGACCACCACCACGGGCGAGCGCGACGATCGGACCACCGATCGGGCAACGGACCCGAGGACCGCGCCGGTGACACGGCCTCTGCCCCTCGTCGACATGCACACGACGGACGGCGCCAACTCTTCACTGCGTCGCGCGATCGCCTCCGCGGGATCGGACGAGACGGCGACAGCCGCGTCGTCGACTCCAGATCGGCCTCCGAGCGCGTCGCCCACATGTCGCTGCAGCCGGTCGGCCTCACGCTCGTCCGGGGCGACCGAGATCGTGACGAGGCGCGCCCCGAGACGCCTCGACAGAGCCCGCGCCGTGCGTAACGCGGCGAGGGCAAACGACGATCCGTCGAGCGGCAGCAGCACGTGCGCCGCGTTCAGCGGAGCCACCACCCAGTCGCCCCCAACCTGGTCCACCGCTCCAGCATCGCGCGGGACGGGCGGCGTCGTCGGCGGAACGCCGGGTGCTGCGCGAAGCCGGCCGGTCATCCGGTCAAAGCTCCGAGTGCGACCGTCGGGTCGGAGAGGCGGGACGGATCGATCGGCACTCGCGCTTCGACGATCCCTCTCAGCGTCTCGTTGACGTCCCAGATGTTGACGTTCATCGCCGCGGTGACGATGCCGTCGCGGTGCCAGAACGCGATGAACTCGCGCGCATCGGTGTCACCGCGGATCGTCACCATGTCCTCGCCGCTGCCGTAGCCGACGTACTCCATGCCGAGGTCGTACTGGTCGGAGAAGAAGTACGGCAGTCGGGTGTACGCATCAGCGGCGCCCGCCGCGTTGCGTCCGGCCGTGAGTCCCTGGTTCAGAGCGTTGGCCCAGTGCTCCACTCGCAGGTGCCGCCCGTAGTGCGGGTGCCACGCGTTGGCGACGTCGCCAGCGGCATACACGCCTGGGACGCTGGCCTCGAGGTGTCGATCGACGACGACGCCGTTGTCGATCCGTAGACCCGCGTTCTGAGCGAGCTCGACGCGCGGCGCGACGCCGACGCCGGCAACGACGACGTCGGCCGGTTCGACACGGCCGTCGTCGAGCACGACCGCCTCGACGGACGTCGCGCCGCGTAGTGCGCTGACGCCCGTCGTGAGGCGCAGCTGCACGCCGTGATCGGCGTGCAGCCGGCCGAAGATCCCGCCGATCCGAGGTCCGAGCACGCGATGAAGCGGCGCCGGCGCGGGATCGATCAGGACGACGTCCGCCCCCATCTGGCGGGCCGACGCAGCCACCTCCGAACCGATCCATCCTGCGCCGATCACCGCAACACGCGTCGCGCCTCGGATCGCGTCGCGCAATTGCACGGCGTCGTCGAGAGTGCGCAAGTAGCGGACGCCAGCGAGATCGGCGCCGGGAACCGTCAGGCGCCGGGGGGTGGCGCCCGTCGCGAGGACGGCTGTGTCGAAGGCGATGGCCTCTCCACCCTCGAGCCGCACGCGGCGGCTGGGAAGGTCGACGGCATCGACCCGGCTGGGGATGAGCTCGATGCCGTGGGTGGCGTAGAAGCCTTCGGGGTGGACTCGCGGCGTGTCCGAGCCCTTTTCCCCCCGGAGCACGGCCTTGGACAGCGGCGGGCGTTCGTACGGAGCCTCGTTCTCCTCTCCTATCAGGGCGATGCGCCCATCGAAGCCGGATTCGCGTGCGGCCTCAGCTGCCTTTGCCCCGGCGAGGCTGGCGCCGATGACGGCGATGGTGCGGGTGGTGGTCATCGTTGCGTGCTCCTCGTCGAACGTCGCGCGGACGGAGTGCGATCGGGGTATCGGTCGACGTGCGGGTCAGGACCGCGGCTTGCCATGTGTGAAGGCGGTCGCCAGCCGAGCGAGCGTCAACGCGGCGAGCAGCAGCCCGAAGTCGCGCAGGGTGACGTCGTAGAACTCCGCTTGCAGGAGATGCGCCGATCGACGAGCCAGTCCAGGAACTTGTCCACTCCGAACAGGATCGGCGCGACGGTGAAACCGACCCGCAGCACCGTGAACGCCTGGAAGGCGGAATCGCTGAGTTGACGCCTCGTGGCGCTGATCGCCATGCCTCGGTGGGCCGTGATCGCGGTCATTGGACCTCCTCTGGATATTCCCGCACTCGTCGTTCGGACTAGCGCGGCACACGGGGTGCCCGTCGTGTCAGCGCCTCGACACGCTGAAAGCGGGCTCGTCGCAACGGACGGGAAACGGCGCGACGATCGAGCAGGCCGACGGAGAAGCCATCGACGTCGGCGAGGTGATCGGCTGCTCGTCGAAGGGTCTGCACGAGACGCTCGATCGCCGAGGCGCACATCGGCTCGGGCGATCCCGAATCGTGGGAGACGGGAGGATCGTCGCGGAGATGACGCAACGAGATCAGCCATTCGCTCACCGCCTCGACCTCGTCGCGAACGCTCAACACCACCTCGACGAGCCGGTCGTGATCGGCGGCTCGCGAGGTCGTGAACGACCAGTCGGCACGGCCGACTGCGCTGACGTCCCCACTGGGTGACCGCCGGCAGAGGGACATCTCAACCGATGTAGATCTCGGAGCGGTCCCGCTGCGGCACACTGCCGGGTGCGGTCGCACGGCTCGGCGTCGCGGAACGACCCGTCACTCGCCGGTCGCTCAGTGGGACGGAGATCGATGCTTCGATCAGTGCATGCATTCGGTTCGCTCCTCCTGACACGTCCTGCGGCAGCCCACCGACTCGAACACGGCCGCTGGTCCTCCCGCGCCGCGACGGATCGGTTTCGTCGGACTCGGTCCGATCGTTGTGCCTGCGGGCTCATTGTCGGCCGATCTTCCGTTGAGGACGAGGTGCAAGATCGACATCGTTGAGAGCGCACACTGTGGATTGGTGACATGAATCGGCGCGCCTCGTGAGCGCCGGCCCCGCCGACCTCCCCCGCCGGCGACATCATCTCGCCGGGCGTCAGTGGATGGACGAGACTGGTGTGATGTGGAGCGTTCTGGACGTGGCGGCGGTCGCCGACTCACTGTCCGGCCGCTCGGCACGCGTGATCGCTGGGGCTGACGCCCTCACGCGCACGGTCACCCGCGCACTCGTTGCCGTGACAGCCGAGGATTTGCGGCGAGTCGAGTCAGGCGACCTGGTCATCACGACGTTCGATGCGCTGACGTCGTGCTCCGAGGACTGGGAGCAACTCGTCGACCGACTTGGCGCGGCGGGCGCGGCCGGCATCGCGATCCACCTCGATGCGTCGGCGGCGCTGCCCGTCGACGCACTGAACGCCGCGACACGGTCGACCGTGCCGGTCATCGTGCTCCCGGGCGGCGCCGGCGTCGGCGACTTCGCGTCGGCGGTGCTCGACGGTCTCTTGGCGGCTCAGCGCAGCCGGCTCGAACGCATCGTCGAGGTCCATCAACGCTTCACCCGAATCGTGCTCGACGGAGGCGGACCCGTGGAGATCGCGGCTGCCCTCCGCGGGATCCTGGAGTGCACCGTGGCGGTGCTCGACACGGACGGCCAACCGATCGCGATCGCGCCCCCGGACGCGAACGACGTGAAGCGCCTCGCGTCGTCGCCCGAAGCCCACCTCGGCGTGACCTACCCGATCCAAGCCGGCGGTCATGCCTACGGCGCGATCGTCGCCTTCACCGACTCCCTGCCGCTCGATGAGTACCAGAGCATGGCCTTGGAGCGAGCGGCCATGGCCGCCGCGATGCGACAGGCGCACGCAAGCGCCGTCGCTGAAGCCGAGGAGCGATTCGCGGCGATCTCCCTCGAAGAATTGATCTCCGGTCACATATCGACCGCGGCCGAGATCATCGAGCGTGCGGCCAGCTTCGGTTGGGACCTCCGCGTGCCACGGGCGGTTCTGCTCGCGTCGCTCGACCCGCCGGTCAGTCCTGACTCGCTCATGCGGCCGCTGGCGACGATCGCAGCCGCCGCACGCGCGACCTTGGGACGAGACGCGATCGTGTGGACGCGCAGCACGACGATCGCCGCGCTGGTCGCCCCCGCGACCGACGACCCCGTCGAACGACGAACCATCGCCGAACGTCTCCGGCACGAACTCGACGAACGGCTCCGAACCGCAACCGTCAGCATCGGGGTCGGCCGGCGGGTCACCGACCCCACGGAGTTGGCGCGCAGCTTCAGCGAAGCGAGCCGAGCGGTCTACGTGGGCCGGTGGATCAAGGGCCGGCACGTGACAGAGGTCTTCGACGAGCTCGGCCTCGAACGGCTTCTCGCCGCGGTCTCGCCCGACGATTTGACCGAATTCGTCATCGACGCCATCGGCCCACTCATCGAGCACGATCGCCAGCACAACGGCGAGCTCATCGAGACGCTGGCGGTCTGGCTCGAGACACGCAACATGGCCGAGGCAGCCAGACTGATGCACGTCCACTACAACACGCTGAAGAACCGGCTCGAGCGAGTCGAGAGCATCCTCGGAGCCATCCTCGCCGACTCGAGACGGTCACTGGAATGCCGAGTCGCGATCTACGTGGCCCAGCATTACGACGGACCGTGGCGCACCGCTCGGTGACAGCCGCGGGCGGTCCTAGCTGTGCCTAGCCGCTGGGGTCGTATGTCCAATCGGGGCGCTTGCGCCAGAACGTCTCGT
>CAZGUH010000061.1:0-3496 GCA_964529005.1 uncultured Ilumatobacteraceae bacterium
CTAACGCCTCCGCCACCTCGGGCGTGGCCGCGCGGGCCGTCAACTGGTCGATGGCGTCGCGCACTTCCGTGGTCTCCGAGAACATCACCGTGCCTCCCGCGCGCACCAACAGGTCGGTGGCGAAGCCGACGGCGGGGTTCGCCGTGACGCCCGAGAACGCGTCGCTGCCACCGCATTGCACGCCCACGGTCAGGTCCGACGCCGGGCAGGTTTGGCGACGGCGCGCGTTCAGTCGTTCCAGATGACGCACGGCCGTGCGCATGATCACGTCGACCATCGACTGAAAGCCCACGTGCTCGTCGTCTTGCAGGACGATGGTGTCCACGCGATCGCCGTCGGGCACGCTGCCCCCTCCCAGGCGGATCGGCACCCCGACCCGCGCCAGGAGACGCTCGGGTTGCAGCTTCTCGCAGCCCAAGCTCACCACCATCGCCGTGCCGCCGAAGTTGGGATTGCCGGCGATGTTGCGCAAGGTGCGGATCGGAATCGCCGCGCCTGGCGCGTCGATGGCGACGCCACAGCCGTAGGTGTGTTCGAGGCCCACCACGTCGTCCACGTTGGGATAGCGCGGCAGCAGCTCCCGGCGGACGCGCGCCACCGCGTGTTCCACCACGCCCTGCACGCATTGCACCGTGGTGGTGATGGCGAGGATATTGCGCGTGCCGACGGAGCCATCGGCATTGCGATAGCCCTCGAAGGTGTAGCCGTCGAGGGGTGGCAGCGGCGCGGTCTGCGTGGCCACCGGCAGATCGTCCAGCCGGCGCGCCGCCGGCATCGCGGTGACGCGCTCGTTGACCCAGCTGCCGCGCGGCAGTGGTCTCGTGGCGAATCCGACCACCGCGTTGTAGCGCACGACGGCGTCATCCTCCGCCAGGTCCGTCAGCGCCACCTTGTGCCCCTGCGGCACGCTGTCCACGAGCTGCAACCCGTCGGGCAACACGGTGCCGGCAGGTAGGCCGCCCTCGTTGGCCACGATCGCCACGTTGTCGTGCGGATGGATCCTGATCAGCACGGGCGCGCGTTCTGCGGAAACCTGCTGCATGTTCATCAGACGCGCGGCTCGCCGGCTGTCGCGCCGCTGCGTTGGATCGCGCGGTCGTCCATGCCGAGGTAGCTGGCGATCACCGCCGGGTCCTGCCGGACGACGGTCGGCGTGCCGGCGGCGATGACGCGGCCCCGATCGAGGCAGTAGATCCGGTCGCTCATGGCCATCAGCAACGGCATGTCGTGCTCGATGACGAGCATCGCCGCGCCGAGCTCCTTGCGGATCTCGACCAGCAGCGGGCCCATCGCCTCGACCTCGCGTTGGGCGATGCCGGCGGTCGGCTCGTCCAGGCAGAGCACGCGGGCGTCGAGGGCGAGCAGGCCGGCGAGCTCGACGATGCGGCGGGTGCCCGTGGACAGCTCGGAGATCGCCCGATCGGCATAGCGGCCGAGACCGAGGAAGTCGATCAGTTCGGCCGCCGTTGCCCGCTGCTGGCGAGATCGGGTGCGGGCGCGCGGCGAGAACATCGCGGTCTCGAGCAGACCCGATCGTCCACGCGCTTCGCAGGCCACCTCGACGGTTTCGCGCACGGTGAGCTCGGGGAACAGCGTCGCCGCCTGGAAGGTCCGGCCCAGCCCGTGGCGAGCGCGCACGGCGGGCGCCGCGGCGCTCACGTCGTGGCCGAACAGCTCGACTCGGCCGCGGGCGCCGATGTAGCCGCCGATGGCGTTCATCAGCGTCGTCTTCCCCGCGCCGTTGGTGCCGATCATGCCGACGATCTCGTCGGCGCCGACGTCGATGGTCACGTCGTCGTTGGCGACGACGCCGCCGAAGGCCACGTGCACGCCGGCGACGCGCAACGGGACGACGTCCACGGCGGCGGCCGGACGCGCCGGGCGCACCGTCGGAGGCGGTGCCGACGCCGCCTTCGCGAGCGGTGGCAGCCTCGCCTCCAGCGACCGGTAGAGCGCGGCCCGGACGCGGTACGCGACGTGCACGAACCCGCCCGGGAAGTAGAGCAGGAGGAGCAGGAGGCCGACGCTGGACGCCAGCAGTGGGAGCACCGGGTCATCGGGGGCGAGCGTCGGCAGCCCGACGACCCACACGGCGCCGATGACAGCGCCGCTCAACGATCCCATGCCCCCGATGACGACCATCGACACCAGCGCGAACGACCCGTCGACGAGGAACCGGCTGTCGGCGAACCCGATCTGCTGGCTCGACCCGGCCAGGAGTCCGCCGCCGACGCCGGCGATCGCACCCGACAGGGCGAACGCGCGCAGCTTCGCCACCGCCGGGCGGATCGTGTACGCGGCCGCGGACGCCGGGTTGTCGCGGACCGCGACGGTGACGCGGCCAACGCCACTACGGCGGAGGCGGCCGAGCAGCGCGATCGTGGCCGCGAGCACCGCGAGCACGACGAAGTAGTAGGTGCGTTGGCTTCCGAGCTCGATGCCGGCGAGCGAGCCTCGCCGGAACGCGACGCTCTCGCCGTGGCCGCTGGAGAAGATGTCCAGCCGGTAGATCCACGACCCGGCGGCCACAGCGAAGGCGAACGTGCTCGCCGCCAACATCAGCCCGCGGACGCGCAGCGCGCCCGACCCGACGATCGCCGCCACGGCAGCGGTCACGACCCCGGCGAGCGCGATCGACAACGCGAAGGGGAGCGCGGGCAGCTGCGCGTCGACGAGACGGCGGCCCCCCAGCGACCAGCCGAGGTGCAACCCGCGCGTGAAGGCGGCCGCCGTCAACGCACCGAGGCCGGCGAAGGCCATCTGCCCGAGGGACAGCTGACCGGCCCATCCGGTGAGCACGGTCAGCGACAGCGCACAGATGGCGAACGCGCCGATGGACGCGTAAAGCAGGTGCTGCGAGGGCCGGGCGAACACGAACGGCAGGGCGACGGCCCCGGCAAGGGCGGCGAGCAGCACGAGACGATCGAGATGGCGCACCCAGAACACGGTGCGCAACCGCTCGGGCATCGCCTCGACCTTGGGGGCGAAGGCGAACACAGCATCGGTCGGCCCCGAGGTCCGCGAGGTCGTCGCCACGACGGCGAGCACGGCGACGAGGAGCACGACGTCGGCGATCCCCGGCGAGGCGATGAAGTTGAAGCGCAGCAGCGACTCGGTGACGCCGATGACGAGGCCCGCGCCCACAGCAACCGGGAACGAGGCCAGGCGGGCGACGAGGGCGGCCGCCAGGGCGCGCAGCAATGAAGTCGGCCCCAAGGTGGCGAGGGTGCCGGCGCTGCCGTTGAGCCCGCCGATCAGCATCATGGCGATGGTGCCGACCAGGCCGCCGAGCGCCCACACGGCGGTGGAGACGATCTTCGGGTTGATCCCCGACAGACGCGAGAGGTCGGGGTTGCCGGCTGCGGCCCGCACGGCGCGCCCGAGCAGCGTGCGGGTGAGGAACCACGCGAGGGCCGCGGCCACGAGCGGCACGACGATGAGGACCAGCAACTGTGGCCCCGTGACCCGCACGTCACCCACGGTCCAGATCGAACCG
>CAZGUH010000061.1:3596-19944 GCA_964529005.1 uncultured Ilumatobacteraceae bacterium
GGTACGGAGCACGCGGGTTCTTGAAGTCGGGGAGGTAGCCGAGGATGCCGAGCGAGAGCTGGCTGACCCCGATCGTGGCGACGAGCACGACGACGCGGGGCGCCCGGAACAGTCGCCGCACGACGATGAGCTCGATGACGGCGCCGTAGACGAGGCCGACGGCCAGCGCCATCGCCACAGCGGGCCAGAACGGCACGTTGTAGTTGACGTCGAGCAGCACGAGGACGCCCGAGCCGACGAGCCCGATGTTGCCGGCGGCGAAGTTGATGACCTTCGATGATCGGTACACGAGGACGATGGCGAGCGCGAGGAGGCCGTACACGGCCCCCTGGACGAGCCCGTTGAAGACGACCTGGAGGTTGACCCAGCCCATCAGCCGCCCTCGGCGCCGAGGAACACCGCGCGCGCGAGGTCGTCGCGCTCGACGAGCTCACGCATCGGCCCGGTGAAGCACACGTGGCCCTTCTCCAGGAACACCGCCCGGTCGGCGATCGCCGCCGCGACGTTGAGCGATTGCTCGACGACGATGATCGTCATGCCGCGGGCCCTGAGCTTGGCGATCACGCCGACGAGGCGCTCGACCATGATCGGCGCCAGGCCGAGCGACAGCTCGTCGATGATCAGCACGTCGGGCTCGTCGGCGAGCACGCGGGCGAGCGCCAGCAGCTGCTGCTGACCACCCGACAGCGACGACGCCAGGACCCCCTGGCGCCGGTCGAGCTCGGGGAACAACGCCAGCACCCGCTCGACGCTGGCGTCGGCGGCGCGACGGTCCCGGCGCCGGTTGAACATGGCGATCTCGAGGTTCTCCCGCACGGTCATGTCGCCGAACACGCCCTTGCCGCCGGGCAGGAGGCGGATGCCGAGGCGCGTTCGCATCTCCGGCGACACGAACGTGATCGAGCGCCCGTGGTGACGGACCACGCCACGACCCGGCGTGCCGAGCCCGGCGATCACGCGCAGGATCGTCGACTTGCCCGCGCCGTTCGTGCCGAGCAGCGCCAGCACCTCGCCGCGGTGGACGTCGAAGGAGACGTCGAACAGGATCTGCACCTGGTCGTAGGAGAAGTCGATGCCGTTGACCTGGATCGCCGGCACCGACGCCGGGTCGGCAGTGCGGCTCTCATGTTCGCTGAGCTCCTCGTGGATCTCGGCGGTCACGAGCGCGAGGTCGTCGCGGATCGACGTCGCGCCGCGCAGGATCATGGCCCCACCGACGACGGTGGACGGCACGGCGAGGAGGATGATCGCGCTGCGGATCGAATAGGCGTTGATCAGCACCGCGGCGAGCAGCGCGCCTCCGGTTCCGCCGATCAGGAAGACGTACATCGACCCGAGAGCGCTGCCGATCCCTCGCAGCCGGTAGGGAACGATCGACGTGAGGATCGGCGGGATCATGGCGAACGCCGCGGAGAGCAGTACCTGCGACGGCACGGAGAACACAGCGAACAGCACGGCCGACGGCATGAAGTACTGCACCGGGGTGAGCGCCGCCGACGGCAGCACGAGCAGGCCGATCAGGCGCAACGCCTGGGCCGGATCGAGGCGATAGAGCTTGTCGTAGTGCCGGCCGACGAACGGGATGGCGACGAGCGCGGCGCCCGAAGCGACGGTGCTCACGGCGCCTCGCCCGACCGGACCGAGTCCGTACTCCTCCTCGAGGAAGAGGCTGGCCAGCACCGGCACGGTGAACAGCCCGAAGCCCATCGCGGCGAACGCCAGGATGACGCAGCGCATCGTGCGGATCTGCTGCAGGCGGGATGCGGCCGCCTCGACCGAGATCGGCAGGGGGTCCTCGTCCTCGATCACCTGCCCGACGACGTCGCGCTTCTCGTACTGGCCGCGGGGCGGCTCCGGGAGGCGGAGCGCGAGGAACGCCCCGGCAGCGACGGGCAGGGCGAGCAGGACGCACGCGAAGCGCCATCCCGAGTCGCCGCCGAAGGCGACGGCGATGCCGCCGACGATGAGCGGGCTGACGGTGCCGACGACGCGGCTGCCGATGTGCAGCATCGTCGACACACGGCCGCGCGTGCTGATCGGATACTGGTCGGCGAGCAACGACTGTTGCACGGTGTAATGGTTGGAGTTCGCAACCCCGGCGAACAGGCGCGTGAGGAACAGCATCACCGCGTTCACGGCGAGCCCCCCGAGCGCGGCCATGCCGGCGAACACGAACGTGGCAATGCCGATGACCCGTCCACGCCGAGTGACGCGGTCGGCGAGCCACCCCATCGGCAGCATGCCGAGGAGGACGAACGCGCTCGACGCCGCAGCGATGAACGTCATCGTGCCGCTGCTCACCCGGAGCGAGTCGCGGATGTCGGGCGCCAGCGTCTCCAACGTCGCCTGCTCGAGGTTGGCCAGCGCCGAGATCACTGCGAGGGCAACGAAGGTGTAGCGGCCGCCGATACGCAGCGAGTCGCGCAGTGTCAGTTCTTCCGCGCCGACCCCGGGCAAGACGTCGACGGGAACCTCGACGGCCGGGCCGTCGCCGCGACGTTCCGCCTCCAGGTCGAGGACCGTGCCGGCGAGTGAACCGGCCCGGCCCTCGGGTGGTGGCGCCGCGCTCACGAGTCCTGGCGCACGAACGTCTCGCCGTCGGCGTCCCAGGCGTACAGGTAGGTGCGCGGGTCGCCGTCGGACGCCGGCGGCGGTCCGTAGGACCACGGATCGGGGTAGCCGGGCAACTCGATCTCGCCGAGGCCGTACCCGGCCGCCTGGAACGACCCGTAGTTCAGATCGGGGCCGGCCGCTTCGAGGAGGGCGGTGAGCAGCGTGATGTTCCGGCAGGCCTCGAGCGAGGCGACGTACTGACGCGAGTCGGCCTCGCCGAGCTCGGACAGCGGCCGAAGATCGAGGCCGGCCGCCGTCTGCACTTCGACGCACGAGGCGGTGGCGCCGCCGAGGTCGACGAACTCGTCGGCCGGGTCGAAGAGGCCGGCGGCGAGTGCACCCTCCACGACGCCGAGATCATTGCCCTCGGTCGTCGTGTACGTCTTGGCCCCGTCGATCGAGGCGAACAGCAGCTGAGGTCGGTACCCCGTCAGGCTGACCCCGGCGGGGAACGGTCCGGCGGCGCCATCGGAGACGATCAGCACCTGATCGACGCCGTCGGCCTGGAACCGCTCGGCGATCGTCTGGCTCAGGCCCTGGATCGTGTTCGTGTCGCGCGACGACAGGTCGAGGTAGGCGACCGATGCGGGCTCGATGCCGGCCGCTTCGAAGATCGGCTTGATGCCGTTCTCGTAGGCGTCCTCGCCGCCGACGGAGCTGAGGACGCCGACCGTGCCGTCGAGCGCGCCGGACTCCACGTACGAGCGCACCGCATCGGTGATGAGGTCCGCGCCCTTCTCCGTCGTGAACCACGGCGCAGACGCGCGCTCGAGGCGTTCGGCGCTGATGCCGCCACCGATGACCGCGGTCCCGTTGGTCTCGAGGTAGCAGAGCATCGAGTCGGCGAGGAAGAACCCGACGGCGACGAAGACCTGCTCGTCCTGGGTGAGGCGGGTGCACGCCGCTGCAGCGGAGTCGGTGGCGACGGGGTTGACAGGGGCGAAGACAGCCCGCAGTCGGCGGCCGTGGATGCCGCCACGGGCGTTGACGTCGTCGATCATTGCCTGGTACGCGGCCTCGTAGTCGCCGTTGTCGTGGCCGACGACGTTCCGGGCGACCGAGAAGTCGAAGTAGGGAATGCCGATGACGACCTCGTCGTCGGTGACCCCAGGCGCCCGCGGGTCAGCGGGCAGGGTCGTCGTGGTGGCCTCGACGGGCGTGGTCCCGGGCGTGGGGCTGGCCGCGACGTCCGGCGCCGTCGTCTCGACAGCGGTGGTCGTCGCGGGGGAAGCGTCGTCCCCGCCGCAGGCGGTGCTCGAGGCGGCAACGGCCGCGGCCAGAGCACAGACGAACAGAGATCTACGCATGGAGGTTCCTTCCTGAACTTGGTCGCTCACCGCTGCCGCGGTACGAGTCGCGTCCCCACCCCTCGGGCGACGCAGGAAATTCCGTTGTACAGAAACTTGTTCTGCGAACACTACTCATCGGTCGGTCGCGGAGCAACATCACGGAGGATGCGACGACGCGACACAAGCGATGCGCAGAATAAGATTCTGCAGCGCAGTACGCCGGAACAGGAGGAACCAAGATGAGCTTGATCGAGCGGAGGCGACCGACAGCGGTTGTCGAGACGACCGGCGGCGACGTGCGGGGTGCAGCCGAGGACGGCCTCGACATCTTCAAGGGCATCCCGTTCGCGGCCGCACCGGTGGGTG
Source organism: uncultured Ilumatobacteraceae bacterium (assembly GCA_964529005.1). Classification (GTDB taxonomy): domain Bacteria; phylum Actinomycetota; class Acidimicrobiia; order Acidimicrobiales; family Ilumatobacteraceae; genus CAZGUH01. The sequence continues at coordinate 7,865 of CAZGUH010000061.1, forward strand.
ATCTGCGGTTTCGGCCGCCACAGCCGCTCTCCCCGTGGCCCGGTGTGCGCGACGCGACTGAGTTCGGTCCGATCCCCGTGGGGACTCGCGGCGAGTTGCACGACCGCTTCGGCCTCGAGCAGCGGGAGATGAGCGAGGACTGTCTCAGTCTGAACATCTGGACGCCGGGCTGCGACGACTCCCGCCGGCCGGTGATGGTGTGGATCTTCGGTGGCGCCTTCTCCACGGGGTCGAGCACCAAGCCCGGCGAGGACGGCGCCTCGTTCGCCCGGACCGGCGACGTGGTGGTGGTCTCCATCAACTACCGCGTGGGCGCGCTCGGCTTCCTGCACGTCGACGGGAACGGCAACAACGGCCTCCTCGATCAGGTGGCCGCGCTCGAATGGGTGCGCGACAACATCGCGGCGTTCGGCGGCGACCCAGGCAACGTCACGGTCTTCGGATGCTCGGCGGGGGGCATCAGCATCGGCACGCTCATGGGCATGCCCGCGGCCAGGGGCCTGTTTACCAAGGCCATCCTCGAGTCGGGCGCCTACCACGCCCCGCCGAGCGAGGTGGCCGAGGGCGTGGCGAGCACCTTCATCGCCTCGCTCGGCATCGAACCCGGGCCGGGCGCGCTCGACCGGCTTCGTGCGCTGCCCGCCGCGGCGATTCTCGATGCGCAGTCGACGTTCCTGCAGGGGTCACTGGGCGCACGCATGCCATTCTCCCCGGTGGTCGACGGGGTCGTCCTGCCGGCGTCGCCGATCGAACGCATCGCCCAGGGATCCGCCGCCGGCGTGGCTGTGCTCATCGGGACGACGCGCGACGAGGCACAGGTGTTCACCGTGCTCCGTCAACTCGACGACACCCTCGACGACGCGGAGCTGGTCACGCGTCTGGGCCGTATGTCGGGGCGCAGCCTCGACCGTGAACGCGTCGCCGAGCTGGTCGCGTCGTATCGCTCACGGCGACCGGGCGTCCCGGCTGCGCACGTGCTGGTCGAGCTCCAGGGCGACGAGGTCTTCTGGGTGCCCTCGATCCGGCTGGCCGAGCGACAGTCGGTCCGGGGTGACGACGTGTTCATGTACCGCTTCGACCACGCCAGCGCACTGGGCGCGCACCACGGCCTCGAGGTCCCGTTTGTGTTCAACAACATCGACGATCCCAGGTTGTCCGTCTTGGTCGGCGAGGTGACCGACGGCATGCGCACCCTCGCCCGCCGCATGCACGAGGCGTGGTTCACCTTCGCCCGCACCGGTCGCCCAGCCGCCGACGGGCTGCCGGACTGGCCGAACTACGAGACCGGCCGCCGCGCCACCATGGTGCTCGACGTCGACCCACCGGGCCCGGCGGTGATCGACGATCCCCGGGGGTCAGATCGAGCGCAGTGGGTCGGCCTGCTCCGCGAGGACGTCGAGGACATCGTCATCGCTGAGGTCGCGACCGACGCTCCTGCTTCGTGAAGGCCACCGCCACCCGGCTCGCCGACGGGCGCGACCTCATCTACTTCGACGCCGACGAGACTGTCGTGCGTGACGCGATCGACCGGCGTAGGCTCGATGCCCGCTTCGCCTGTTCGGAGCTCCGTTACGACGCGACGATGGACGAGTGGGTCGCGGTCGCCGCCCATCGCCAGGACCGCACGCACCTCCCGGCGGATGACGACTGCCCCTTGTGCCCGTCAGGCGACGGCGGCCTGTCCGAGATCCCGGCGAACGACTACGAGGTGGTCGTCTTCGAGAACCGGTTCCCGTCATTCGCGGCGGAGCCCTCCGCCGACCCGATGGCTCTCGCAGCGCCGGGCCTCCTCGACCGGCGTCCCTCTGCGGGTCGGTGCGAGGTCGTCTGCTTCGCTGCCGATCACGACCTGTCCTTCGGGCAGCTGCCAGCGGCGCGCGTGCGTCTGATCATCGACGCGCTCGCCGCGCGTACTACCGCCCTGTCGGCGTGGCCCGGCGTCGAGCAGGTCTTCTGCTTCGAGAACCGCGGCGAGGAGATTGGCGTCACGCTGCGCCATCCCCACGGCCAGATCTACGCCTACCCGTTCGTCACGCCGTCGACGACACGCATGCTCGCCGTCGCCGGGCGGCACCAGGAGCGAACCGGCCGCAACCTCTTCGCCGACGTCCTCCGTGCCGAGCAGGACGCGGGCGAGCGCGTCGTAGCAACGCGCGATCACTGGACCGCCTTCGTGCCGAGCGCGTCCCGATGGCCGCTGGAAATCCACCTCTATCCGCATCGCCAGGTCGCCGATCTGGCGGCGCTCGCGCCCGACGAGCGCGAGGACCTGGCGACGCTGCAGCTCGAGGTGCTCCGCCGGCTCGACGCGGTGTTCGGTGTCGCGATGCCGTACGTCGCAGCGTGGCACCAGGCACCGGTGCGACACGGCCGGGACCTGGGGTACCTCCACCTCCGCGTCTTCTCGTGCCGGCGGCGGCCGACCAAGCTGAAGTTCCTCGCCGGGTCCGAGGCGGCGATGGGCGCGTTCGTCAACGACGTGCCGCCGGAGAGCGCAGCGCAGATGCTGCGCGACGCGCCGGTCTCGCCATGCGCGTGACGGACGCCTTCCGGCAGACCACCGGGTTCGCCCCGGACGGATGTTGGATGGCCCCCGGACGCGTGAACCTGATCGGGGAGCACACCGACTACAACGACGGGCACGTCTTGCCGGCGGCCATCGCCCGCGGCATCGTCGTGGCGGCCGCGCGCCGCCGCGACAACGCGCTCGTCGTCAGCTCGTTGCGCGAGCCCGGCGGCCCGCTGGTGCTCCCGCCGGAGATGGTTCGGCCCGGCGGCATCGACGGGTGGGCCTCCTATGCCGCCGGCGCGATCTGGGCGTTGCGCGACGCGGGCCATGCCGTCGGCGGTGTGGAACTCGTCGTCGACGGCGATCTGCCGGTCGGCGCCGGCCTGTCCTCATCCGCGGCGCTCATCTGCGCCGTCCTGCTCGCGTGCACCGACCTGTACGAGAACGCAGTCCCCCGGCACGAACTCGCCCGGCTGGCGCAGCGTGCGGAACGTGACTACGTCGGCGTCTCTGTCGGAATCATGGACCCGAGCGCGTCGCTGCTCGCTCGTGCCGGGTGCGCCCTGCTGCTCGACGCGCGCACACTCGAGTCCGAACACATCCCCGTCGACCTCACGGCGGCGGGGTTGGACCTGCTCGTGATCGACACGCGAAGCCCGCATCGCCTGGTCGACGGCGCCTACGCGGATCGGCGCCGGGCGTGCGAGCAGGCCGCGGAGGCACTCGGAGTCCCGGCGCTCCGCGACGTCGCCCCGGAGCACCTCGACTCGGTGCTCCGCCGTCTGGCCGACCCGGTGCTGCGCCGCCGGGCCCGGCACGTCGTCACTGAGGAGCAGCGGGTCCTGGAGGCGGTCGATGCCCTGCGCGACGGTGACGTGCGCGGTCTGGGGCCGCTGCTGACCGCGTCGCACGCGAGCCTCCGTGACGACTTCGAGGTCTCCTGCCCCGAGCTCGACGCGGCCGTGGACGCCGCGCTCGACGGTGGCGCGCTCGGCGCCCGGATGATCGGCGGCGGGTTCGGCGGCTCCGCCATCGCTCTGGCGCCGGCCGGCGAGGCGGGGCAGGTCGTCGATGCGGTCACCACCACGTTCGAGCGACGCGCCTTCGCCGCGCCCGCGGTGTTCGCGGCCTCGCCCGCGGACGGTGCTCGCCGTCTCGCGTGAACGAGGCCGCCGTTCAGGCCCGCGGGTCTACTTCTCGCCCCTCATGTACCGGTCGTACTCGGCATGGAAGTGGGCGAGGCGTTGCTCCTGCTCGCCCCAGACCGGGCCCTTGAAGCCGCGTGACCTGACGCCCAGCGCCGTCCGCTCGATGATGTCGACGTCCTGCTGGATCAGCGGCCCGAGGTTGAAGCCGTCCTCCAGGGAGTAGCGGATCGTCTTCGGGATGCTCGACGGATTGAGATCCATCCCGGGAACGCTGAGGTACGGAGGCAGGCCGGTGCCCATGACGGAGCCCGGCCGGTAGAGCACGATCGGCGTCATGAAGTAGCGCAGCGGATCGGTGGGATGCGGCTGGAACCGCTGGATCAACACCACCTCGAAGTTCATGGCCAGCAACGAGTTCGGGAACGCGCTGACGCCCCAGGCGTCGGTGAACTGCTCGTCGATGAACCCGGACACGTCGAAGCCGGCGTTGATCGCGTGCTCGCGCTTCGCCTTCTGCACCGCAGGCCTGACGTCGAGCGCCGTCCCGGCGAACGTCTCCGGGTCGATGCCCGCGTTGCGCAGGAAGCCCTTGAGCGCGTCGTTGACCTCGATCTGGCTGCCCTTCGGGGACGGCTGCCCGAACGGGGCGAACCAGCTGCTCGCCCCGTTGGCGTGGAGGTCGTACTGGATGCCGAGCGGGTTGATGAAGTCGGGCATGCGGATGCCGGGATGGTGCACGACGTCGAAGTGGTAGCCCTCGACGACGTTCTCGAAGGCGAGCTTCCAGTTGCCGACGACCTCTTGCACCTGGCGGCTGACGGTGACCATCTCGTCGAGGCGGTAGGTCTCGATCATCCCCTCGGGGAGACCGAGCGCCTCGCGCACCGGCGGCGCGTTGTCGTCCATGTTCACCCACACGAGCCCGGCGTGCACCTCACAGCGCAGCGGGGTCAGGCACGCCGCGCGCGAGGTGTCCACGCCGGCGAAGGCCTCCGGGTCCTTGATCGACAGGCGCGTCCCGTCCTGCCCGAAGGTCCACGCGTGGTACAGGCACGCGAACGACGACACCGAGCCGTGCTCCTCGTACACGAGCCGGTTGCCGCGGTGTGGGCACACGTTGTAGAAGCCCTTCACCGAGCGGTCCTCCTGCATCACGATGAGGAAGCTCTCGTGCATGAAGTCGTAGGTGAAGAAGTCGCCCGGCTGCTTCAGGTCGCACACCGGGCCGGCGAGGTGCCAGATCCGCGTCCAGATCCGCTCCCACTCCTGCTCGAAGATGTCCTGGCGGTAGTAGCGATCGCCCGTGATCGACACGTGGCTGTTGTCGACGTCCGGTCGTTTGGCGGCCAGCGACCCCGGGGCCGCGTTGGGGTACAACACCGGACTGCGCAGGCTTTGAGCGTTCGTTGGCGAGGTCACGACAGAACACTATTCTGTAGAGCGGTACACATCAACCAATGGACTCCCCTCGCGAGGTGCGGATCGATCCGTCCTGCGCGGTGCTGCCGATCGGGCCCGGCCGGCGCGCCGGGTCTGGCTGGGGTGCTCAGTTCCGGAGGGCATGGGGGTCGCTGTCGGGCGCCGTGGTCACGGGACGGGTTTCCTCGTCCGTCGGCGTCGGCGAGGTTCGCCCTGGCGGCGAGCCGTTCGACCGGGCGGCGGTGGCTGGGGTGTGGTCGCCTTCGACGTCGATGTGGGGGAGGATGCGATGCAGCCAGCGGGGCAGCCACCAGTTGCGATCGCCGAGGAGTTCCATCGTGGCGGGGACGAGCACGAGGCGCACGAGGGTGGCGTCGAGGAAGATGGCGACGGCGAGGCCGATGCTGATCATCTTGACTGCTCGTTGGTCGCCGAACGCGAAGGTGGCGAAGACGCAGATCATGATGGCCGCCGCGGCGGTGATGACCCTGGCGGTGGCGGCGAGTCCGTCGGCGACGGCGTTGGCGTTGTCGCGGGTGCGGTCGTAGGCCTCGCGGATGCGCGACAGGAGGAATACCTCGTAGTCCATGGAGAGGCCGAAGATGACGGCGAACAGCATGACCGGCACCCAGGCGTCGATCGGACCTTCCTTGCCGACGCCGACCAGGCCGGCGCCCCATCCCCATTGGAAGACGGCGACGAGGAGGCCGTAGGCGGCGCCGACGGTGAGCACGTTCATGATCACGGCTTTGAGTGGCACGAGCAGGCTGCGGAACACGACGGTGAGCAACAGGAACGACAGCACCAGTACGGCGGCGATGAACCAGGGCAGGCGGGCGGCGGTGAACTCGGAGAAGTCGATCGCGGCCGCGGTGGCCCCGCCGACGTAGACGGCGAGGTCGGTCCCGGCCAAGGCGGTGGGGATGGTGTCGTCGCGAAGTTGGTGGACGAGGTCCTGGGTGGCTTCGTCCTGAGGTGAGGTCGTCGGCTGGACCTGGATGACGGCGGCGTCGCCTTGCTCGCTGGGGACCGGTGGTGAGGCGAAGGCGATGCCGGGGGTCTGGTTGAGCGCCGCGGACAGGTTGTCGAGGGTGTCGAGGTCGGTGGCGCCGTTTGGAGTTTGGGCGGCGAGGAGGAGCGGTCCGTTGGCGCCGGGCCCGAAGCCTTCGGCGATGAGGTCGTAGGCGCGCCGGGTGGTGTCGGTGGTGGGCCGGTTGCCAGCGTCGCCGGTGCCGAGTCGGAGCGCGAACAGCGGGACGGCGAGCGCGACGAGCCCGATGATGCCGAGGACGAGTCCGGGCCAGGGGCGGCGTTGCACGACGCGGCTCCACCGGCGCCAAACGGAGCGGTGGTCGGCGCCCGCGGCCCGGGCCCGGTGGGGCAGGCCGAGACGGTCGATGTTGCGTCCGACGAAGCCCAGCACGGCGGGCAGCAAGGTCACCGAGGCAACCATGGTGGTGAGCACGCCGATCGAGATTCCGACCGCCAGGCTGCCGAGGTAGGCGATGCCGATGATGAACAGGCCCATGATCGAGATGATCACGGTGCAGCCGGCGAACAGGATCGCCCGGCCGGCGGTGTCGATGGAGCGCACGGTTGCCTGTTGGGGGTCGAGGCCGGCGTGGAGTCCCTCGCGGTAGCGGGTGACGATGAACAGGGCGTAGTCGATGCCGACGCCGATGCCGATCATCATCGCGGCCTGGGTCGTGAAGCTCGGCATCGTCATCGTGTTGGCGGCCAGCCCGACGAGGGCGATCCCCGCGGCGATCCCGAACACGGCGGTGATCAAGGGCAGGCCCATCGCCAGGACAGATCCGAACGCGATCAGCAAGATGACCATGGCCGCGGTGAACCCGATGACCTCGCTCGACATCTCGGATTGCTCGACGAAGATCTGGCCGCCGAGCTCGATCTGGGCGCCGGGCACCTCCGCGGCCTCCACGACGGCGCGGGCGTGCTCGCCGACGGTGGTGTACTCGTCGCTGTCGCGGTCGGCGAGGTTGAGCTCGGCGTAGGCGATCGTGCCGTCGCTGTTGACCTGACTCGAGCCGGCATCGCTGTAGGGGCTGACGATCTCGCCGGGGGCGATCACCGGTTCCAGCGCGTCCAAGAGGCGCTCGATGCCGTCGCGCACCGCCGGGTCGTGCACGTCGTCGGCTTGGAATACGAGCTGGCCGGAGAACCCGGCGCGGCTGCTGAACCCGTGCGCCTCCAACACGTCGACGGCGGCCTCGCTCTCCGCGTCGGGCACTGAGAAGTCGTCGAGAAACTCGCCGCCGAACGCCGAGCTCAACCCGAACAACGCGACGAGGGTCACGACCCAGACGCCGAGCACCGACCGGCGGCGGTGGTAGCAGAAGTGGGCGAGCCGTTGCAGCATGGGGGGCCTCCGCGGGAGCTGTCGAGCGCTGTCAGGAGGACCCGACGACGCAGCGCCGCGGAGTGTCAGGCCGATCCACTGAGGACGCCGCCGAGATGACTTCTGCCACCCAGGCGAAGTGGACGCGGTCACGGGCCGATCGGGCATGGACATCGACGCGTGATGACGTAGCGGTCAGCGGGTGACGATCAGCCGACCCGCCCGACGGATCGGACCCACGGACCTGACGTTTGACGCGGCTGTCTCGTCGGATGGAGGGTGGACTGTCCGATGCAGGGAGCACCGATGAAAAACCCACCCGAACCAACGCACACCTCGGACGATCCGGGCGCGGACGCGTTGATGAGCGAGCGGCCTCAACTGCTCGCCCTCGCCTACCGGCTGCTCGGCTCGCTGACCGACGCCGAAGACGTCGTCCAGACGACCTACACGCGCTGGTACACGATGTCGAGCCAGCAACAAGACGCCATCGAGTCCCCCGGAGCGTGGTTGACCACGGTTGCCAGCCGCATCTGCCTCGATGTGCTCGGCTCGGCCCGCGCCCGGCGTGAACGTTACGTCGGCGAATGGCTCCCCGAACCGCTGCCATCCGGCGTCGGGTGGATCGGCGACGGCGCGGCCGACGCGGACACCGATCCAGCTGACCGCGTCACGCTCGATGAGTCGATCAGCATGGCGTTCCTCGTCGTGCTCGAGTCGATGACCCCGTCCGAGCGCGTCGCGTTCGTCCTCCACGACGTCTTCCGCTACCCGTTCGGCGAGATTGCCCAGATCGTCGGCCGCAGCCCAGGCGCGTGCCGCCAACTGGCCTCGACGGCCCGACGACGCATCCAGGACGCGAAGGCCCCCACGACACCTCTTGCCCGCCACGCCGACGTCGTCAGGCGCTTCAAGCACGCGTGGGAAGCCCACGACCTCGACGCCCTCATCGATCTGCTCGACCCCGACGCCAGCGCGATTGCCGACGGCGGCGGCGTCGTCAGCGCCCTGCCCCACCCAATGCACGGCGGCGAGCAGCTCGCCCACGCATGCCTCGCGATCGCGGACCGGCTGCGCGGCACGTGCCTCGTCGAGCGCACCGTCAACGGTCAGCCCGGCCTCGTCGCCGAACGCGACGGCATCGCCGTGGCGGTGTACGCGTTCCGCGTTGTCGACGACCGGATCACCCACATCTGGGCCGTCCGCAACCCCGACAAGCTCCAACCGTGGGCGAGCGAGCGAACACGTCCCTCCACGTGAGCATCCGATCTGCTGGCCCTCTTGGTCGTATCGATGGGTCATCGGATTGGCGGGTGCCGCAACGCGGGCGCCGCCGCGTCACTCGTCGATTGCGACCAAGGGCTTGATGACGGTGTCGGGCGCCTCGGGGCCGCCGCGACGGTCAAAGGGGCAAGAGCGCAGCTCGAAGCCCTTGCGCTCCCGGGCCGACCCACGTGCGACGGCCGCCATCTGCACGTCGTGCCGGCGCCGGCCGAGCATCCACAGCACCACCGTCGACCACCTCGGCGTCGACCGCCATGACCGTTCCTGCGACCACTGCACCGTCGACGACAGCTGCGCCATCCGCCGAGTTGGGACTGCACCTCGTTGATGTCCGCTCTACGAGGTGGTCTGGGGAGGACTCCAGCGTCGTGGTCATCGGCACGTTCGAGGTGACGAACGGGACGGACTCGACGATCAGCTTTTATGCCAAATTGATTGGTGGCGCGCATCGCGAGCCGCCGAACGGTCGGACCGTTGATGACGAGACACAACTCGGCGTCGAACATCTCCCACCCCGGGCTCGTACTCCCTGACGAAAGGAGTTGTCGGACGCCGCGCTGGGGCAACCCCACCGGCGCCTGTCAACCTTTCTGAGGCAGGTTTCTTTGGGAATCAGTGAGTTGTTGGTGTCTCCTCGTCGGGCTTGTTGATCCAGACTGCTTCGGGCAGGGCTGGTGGTGATGGCGGCTTGGTGAGGAAGCGTTCGGGATGCAGCGCGTAGGCGCCATCGAGCAGGATCTGGCGCTTTCTCACGCACGGCCTCGGCGTGGCCGTGGTGGACGTCGAAGGGGGTATGGAGCCCGATCCCGGAGTGACGGTGCTCGAGAGGGCTTGTACTCGTCGTTGATCACCGAGTGGCGCGGTCAGCGTGACTGTGGCGCGTTGGAGGCACTGGGCCGTCGCGCCGGCCGCTCGCAGGCCGATCCGCGTGACGCGGAGATCGCTCGCCTGCGGGGAGAACGAACGCCTCGCCGATGATCTCGACAAGGCCCGCTCGGTGATCGAGGTGCAGGGAAAGCTCTCAGCGTTGTTGGATCAGCTCGCTTCCGGCAACGCCTCGACCCGACGGAGCGAGACGAAGTGACCGCGATGGTCGACACAGCGATCGCGGAGCTGATCCCGGTCGTCGGGTCCGACAGGCGTGCGCGGCGGTCGGGGTGGCGCAGGCCGACTGGTATCGCCGGCACCGCCAGACACCGGCATCGCCCAAGCCACCCCGACCGCCGCGCACGCAACCCAGGGCGTTGACACCCGACGAGCGGGCCGAGGTCCGCGCGGTGCTCAACAGCCCCGAACACGTCGATGAGGCACCGGCGACGGTGTACGCGAAGTTGCTCGACGAGGGCCGCTATCTGGCGTCGGAACGCACGATGTATCGGGTCCTTGCCGACCACGGCGAGGTGAAGGAGCGTCGTCGTCAGGCCACACATCCGCCGGCGAAGAAGCCCCGAGTTGATGGCCGACGCCCCGAATCGTGTCTGGTCGTGGGATATCACCAGCTTGGGTGGTGCGGCGAAGTGGTCGTGGTTCTACTTGTACGTGATCATCGACATCTTCTCGCGCTACGTGCCCGGTGGATGCTGGCCACCGCCGAGAACCACACCAACGCCAAGGCATTGCTGGCCGAGACGATCCGCAAGCAGAACATCGCGGCCGGGCAGCTCTACATCCATTCCGACCGCGGCTCGCCGATGATCGCCAAGCCGGTCGCGTTCATGCTCGCCGAGCTCGGTGTCACCAAGAGCCACAGCCGACCACACGTGTCGAACGACAACCCGTTCAGCGAAGCCCACTCCGCACGTTGAAGTATCGGCCCGACTTCCCCGACCGGTTCGGGTCGTTCACCCACGCTGGCCAACACTGCGAGACGTTCTTCAACTGGTACAACCGATGCTTCGACTGCGAGCACGTAGTGCTGAATCGTCGCTGCGGACAGCGCGATCGTGCCGAGTGGGCGCGACGTCGACCAGCCGGCCGCGCCGGCCGAGGTCCTCCAGCAGTGTCAGCACAAGGTCGATCGGAGGGTCGCTGATCACCCGTTGATCTCGCAGCCAGACGGCGATCGGATCGTCAGCGGGTTGGACGCCTGGATCGACGGCAAAGTGCACGTTCACTCTGCCTTCGACCTCGACATTCACGAAACGAATGTCATTCCCGCGCCCACGCAACGCATCGTAGTGGTCACAGACCGTGAGGATGACACTCCGATTAGGATGGCGCTTGCCTATTGGGGCCAATACTTCTTGCTCTGCAGGTACTGCGTGGCCTCGGGGTGTTCGTTGAACTCGAGGAGGTTGCCGACCTTCTCGGCGAGCACCACGCGGGCTTGCTCAGGGGTCGCGAAGAAGAACTCGCGTCGCTCGTTGACTCGGTTGACTCGGAGCTCTGCGAATGCCGCGTGCAACTCGTTCTCGAGCGTAACTGCGTCAGCGGAGAAGAACAGGGCGTGGACGTCGAACGGGAAGGGGACGGAGGCGTCACCAAGCTCCCGGATTCGGTCAAGGGGCTCCAATCGTCGCGTCATGCCGATCTTCACCATGTTTTGCCCGAATGCTCCAGCGTTCGAGATCACATACACGTAGCCGGCGCGGATGTTCGCCGCACGGAAGTCGTTCTGCGCGATGGCGTCGTCGAGCGACGCCAGCTTCTCGGAGATCTGTGCTGCAGCAGCCTCGTCGCCTTTCGCCAGCAGCGCTTGCAGCGTGTTCGCATAGTGGGCTCGCTCCTTGTCGAGGCGCTCGCGTTCGGCAGCCAGTTCGAGCTCGGCCTTGCGCTCCTCTCGTAGCCGCTCTCGTTCCTCGCGGGCCGCCTCCTTCTCCTCCTGCACCTTCATGAGGAAGTCCGCCGTCAGCTCCAGCTCCTCGATTCTGGTCTGGTGGTACGAGGGATTGACGCGCATCTCCATCATTGATCCCAGCTTCGCGATCGACTCGACCGATGCCTCGAGACGCTTCTTGGCGGTGACCACGTTGCCCGCCCGCAGCGCACGCACACAGCTTTCGGCCTCGGCGTTGTAGGCGCGGAGCATCAACTTCGAGAAGTCGCCCGTCATCTTGCGGCCCTTCGCGAGGGAGTTGTTGAAAGTGAACATGTCTGAAGCGAGGATCGCCTCACCGTTCTTGACGAAGTTCTTGATCCGCTCTTGCAGGTCGGCGAGTCGTTCCCTGAACTCTGTCGATGTCTCCAACGGATGGTGATAGCGGTAGATCCCGACCTCCTGCAGCACCCGCTCATCGTCGAGATCAACGACGTTTCCCCCGACTCGAGTTTGAGCCAGCTGAGCTTCGAGTTCGGCGACGCGCTGTCGCAGCATGCCAATCTCGTCGTCCCCAGACCCCGCCACGCCGCCTTGCTGCCTAGG
>CAZGUH010000062.1:0-19887 GCA_964529005.1 uncultured Ilumatobacteraceae bacterium
TCGTCATCGCCACCATCATCCTCTGGCTCCGATGATTCACAGGACACGCCCTAGACAAAGCGGATGCCCTCACGGCCATCGACCATGTCGCCAGGACAGCAGCTCGCTCAACGCCGCCGGCAACTCGGCTTGACGCAACGCCAGATCGCCGAACATGCGGGCGTCACCCCGCAGGCGGTCAGCGAATGGGAGCGCGACGGCGCGCAACCGAGCAGGGCCTCCGCGATCGCGGCGGACGAACTGCTGGAGGCCGACGGCGCGATCACCACCGCGTTCGGTTACGTCAGTGACCCAGGCGACGGGGACCTGCGCGCGGCGATCGCTCGGTTGACCGAGGACGTGCGAGATCTGGCACGGCGTGTTCGTTCTCTAGAGCGCGGACGCGCACAGCCAGCTCGTTCACGGCAGCCAGCAACGCCACCAAAGCCTCGGTGATCTCCGCCCTCGTCGTCTTCGAGCGCTCCATGGCGAGCGATCATATGTTCGGGGTGTGACACGTTCTCCGTGGCACGCGCCGGCGAGCGCTCAGCGCTCCTCGGTGTGCAGATCGAGCGCCAGGCTGTTCATGCAGTACCGCTGCCCCGTGGGGAGCGGGCCATCGGGGAAGACGTGACCGAGATGCGACCCGCACCTGCGGCAGCGGACCTCCGTCCGAACCATGCCGTGGCTCCGATCCTCGACGAGCTCGACCGCATCGTCGCTCTTCGGTCGGTAGAAGCTGGGCCATCCGCTGCCGGACTCGAACTTCGTGTCGGAGTCGAACAGCTCGGCGCCGCACGCCGCGCAGCGATACGTGCCGTCGGAATGGGCGTGCACGTACTCGCCGCTCCACGGCGGCTCCGTGCCGCCGCGGCGCAGCACGGCGAAACGCTCCGGCGTCAGGAGCTCGCGCCACTGCTCGTCGCTGCGCTCGATCTCGGGCATCCCTGACCCCCTCTCGCCATCGGATCGGTCGTTGCCGGCGACTCTACCGATCTGGTCGGGAGCCACCCCCCTCGTGGACATCCGGTTCGGCCGCCGCGCCCACACCGCGGCGCCGACCGCCAGCGCCAGCGCCCCGCCGACGGCGAACCATCCCTCCCGAGACGTGCCGCCCCGGCGGGCATCGGGCGCCAGGGACACCGCCCGCCCCGGGACGCGCGCCGTGCCCGACGCGCCCGCGGACGGCGACGGTCGGCGCACGCCCGTCACGGTCGGCGTCACGGTCGTCGCGACCGTCTGGGTCACGGTCGGTGTCACCGTGCTCGCCGGCGCCGCGACTGCGGCACGGTGGCGTGACACCCGCTGTGGCATCTCGGCCATCAGGTACGGGTAGAACGTCTCACCTGGGCAGGCCGTCGCGCTCATGTCGCGGTGGCCGGAGATGGTCGCTGCCCGCACGAGCGCGCCGGCAGGCCAGCGGTTCGAGCCCCGCGAGACGATGTCGACGGTCGCCCCGGGCGCCGTGTCGATCCCATCGCGGTCGGCGAGCCAGGCGAGCAGCCGGGTGAGCGATTCGAGCGCGGCCTCGGTGGGCATCTCCGCGGTGAAGTCGCCGACCAGGCACGCCAGCTGAGCGAAACCCTGGCTGCCTCCGGTCGCGTCGGCCCGCACCGGACCGGCGAGGCTGCCGTGGCGCCCCTCCCAGACCCGCCCGGCGCGATCGACGAAGAAGTTGTAACAGACGTCCGGCCAGCCCCGCTCGGGACCGGTGTGGAAGTCGAACGTCTGGCGCAGCACCCGGGCGACGTCGTCCATGCTCTCGACGTCGTTGCTGCTCGCCGTGTGGTGGACGAGGAGGAAGCGCGCCTCCTCGTCGGCCAGCGGACCCACGGGCTCACGGCCCTCCGCCCACGCGGCACGCGGAAGGACGAACAGGCCGGGCGACGGCTCGACCGGCACGATGGGCTCGACCGGCGCCTGCGACGACCGCGACGAGAGCGCAGCGCCAAGGGGAGCCGCGGCGAGCAGGCCGAGGAGTCGGCGGCGGGTCAGCCCCGACGATCCAGGCCCGCACGCATCACACATCGCCGTCCGAACGCATCAGGCCCCTCCACCGCTCGGGTGGAAGGGCCTGGGGCTGGGTGGAGGTGAGGGGAATCGAACCCCTGGCCTCAACAGTGCGATTGTTGCGCTCTACCAACTGAGCTACACCCCCAGCGGATGCGAGTGGCCACTGTAGCGGGCCGCCGCACCGATGCGCAGATGCGCAGGGGGATCTCAGGCGGCGTTGAACCAGGCGGTCTCGCCGTACTGGCGATCGCGCTCGTTCTGGCGCAGCTGCGCGAGCTTGTAGCAGTAGCCGCACAGCGAGACGAACGCCAGCGCGAAGGCGTAGAGCATCGCGTCGCTCTTCGTCGTCGCCGCCAGGAACAAGGTGACGCACACCGCAGCGCCGAGGCCGAACAGCACGTTGATCCGCCGGCGGCGCAGCGCTTCGCGCGGCGACATGGCGCGCACCATGCGCATCTGCCGATGCGAGTCGTGCACCCGCAGGCCCGCCTGGTTGGCGTGGGTCCGCCGGGTCAGCGTGGCGTTGTGCATGCCCGGCCGGCCCTGGCCGGGACGCTGCGCGTCACCGACGCGGTACCCGGCGGCGGGCCGGGCCAGCGGGCCCTGCGTCAACGGGCGGGCCATGCCCCGCATCGGCACCATCGTGCGGGTGGGCACCGTGCGCTGGAGCGTGGAGAGCTGCCGCCGGAAGTCGGTGACGGAGGAGTTCGGACGGTTCTCGAGCCGGGACCGCAGCAGCGGCGGCAAGAGCACGGCGGCCCAGGCCGCGGCGACGGCGAGAAGGACGATCTTGCCCATTCGTTACCGCCTTAGCAGGTTGCCGACGAGCAGGCGCTCGGGCATCGGTGGAGGAGTGAGTGCAGGTCGGTCATGTGTTCACGCTGTGCGGTCCGCAACCTGGCGGGGCGGGCCTCGGAATCGTCAAACGTTACGGTTCTACTACGTTCGTGACAGCGGGCGCAACGTTATCGGCCCGCCGGTACGTGCCGGAGCGACCCCCGACCTTCTCCCACAGCGCGAGATCCCCGATGACCATGCCGCGATCCGCCGACTTGCACATGTCGTAGACCGTCAGCGCCGCGGTCGCGCAAGCGTGCAGCGCCTCCATCTCCACACCGGTGCGATCGACGGTGTCGACGTGCGCTTCGACGGCGACGTAGTCGTCGCCGATCTCGAAGTTGATGTTGACCGCCCCGACCAGGAGCGGGTGGCACAGCGGGATCATGTCAGCCGTGCGCTTGGCGGCCTGGATGCCGGCCACACGGGCGACGGCGAGCACGTCGCCCTTCTTCACCTCTCGGTTGGCGATCGCAGCTGTGGTGGCCGGCTGCATGAACACCTTGCAGCGAGCGACCGCTCGGCGATGTGTGGGCTCCTTGGGCGTGACGTCCACCATGCGGGCCCGACCGAGCGGATCGAGGTGGGTGAAGGAGAGGTCGGACATGTGTCGTCCAACTGTAGTGATCCTCCGCCAGAAGTTCGTGCCAGCAGGGCCGCGCGGGCGGATCAGCGCAGCACAGGGCCGGTGTCGACGACGTCGAACGCAGTGCCCGGGATGGCCTTCAGCTGGCCGAGATCGTCGTCGTCCCACCCCGGGTGCGCTTCGCCCTGGACGAACCAGTTGCTGCCGTTGTCGGCGACGATCAGGCCGTAACGCTGCATCGCCGCGGCGATCACCCGCGCCTGTCCGGTCAGCGCCGAGATGTCGTAGTCGGCGCGCAGCCGCAGCCGCAGGCCCATCGGCGGCAGCAACGGGTTCGTGTCCTGCGACGCGAAGTGCGTCGCAGGGAGGATGTAGCCACGCTGCGTGCGCGAGAACGTCACGCGCAGCGCGTGGTCGATGCGTCCCGCGACGACCTCGTCGTAGCGGACCAGCCCCGGCAGGATCGGCAGCCCGGCGGCATCGGCCGAGGTCCACCCGAGCGGGCGCAGAGCGTTGGACCCCAGGTCCCAGCGAGCGCCGGAGTCGGCGTGCCAGGCCCCGCCGTCGCCCGGGAAGGCGCGGTACAGCTCGTAGAGGGCGCACTCGCCCTGGCGCACGACGACGACGTGGCGGTCGCCGTCGGAGCCGGGTCCGCCCTCCACCGCCGCGTCGGCCGGGATCGGGAACGGACCGGGATCGCTCTCGTCGCCGTACGCCTCGTAGACGATCGGCACGTCCGGCTGCGTCGCCGGCGCCACGGTGACGGGGATGCCGTACGCGCCGTCGCCGCCGAAGTCGGGATGGAAGAAGTCGCCGCCCACGGACTGGATCGTGGCGATGATCGCGTCGCTCTGGGGGTGCCGCGGCGCCGACGACACGTCGGTGTTCCAGGCGTTGTCGGCGGGGAACACGGCGCAGCCGGCGACGGTCGGCCGCGGCGCGGTCAGGCGGACGGCGACCTCGGAGGCGGTGGCCCCGTCGCGCAGCTCGTCCACATCGCCCGCGGCCGGGGCGTCGTCGTGCAGCCGCCCGGGCGCCCCGCAGGCCGCCACGGCGACCGCCGCGGCAACGACGATGCAACAGAACCGGCGGGGAGCCACAAATCTGTATCGGCGCCGCCGGCTTGTCGATGAGCGCTCAAAGCGCTGGGCCCAGCAGGACGACGTCGATCGAGCCACCCTCGGGCACGCCGTCGCCGTCGGGAAGTCGAGCCAGCGCGTTGCACGCCGCGCTCGCCGCGAGCTGGTGACTGCCCTGCGCGTGGGGCGCTCGCACGTGCAGGCGCCCGTCCTCGCCGAACCGGGCGACGACACGGAGCCAGTGCGTCTTCCCGTCCGGCGACCGGCGCAGGGCCATGTCGGCGATCGCCGGCACCAGCGGTCGGGTCGCATCGCGGTGGCCCATCATCTGACGCAACCCCGGGCGGGCGAGGAGCTCGAAGCTGACCATCGAGCTCACCGGGTTGCCGGGCAGGCCGAACACCGGGACCGATCGCCCGCCGGGCGCTCGCAGCACGCCGAACGCGAACGGCTTGGCGGGCTTGATCGCGATCTGCATCCAGCGCATGTCGGCGATGCGCGACAGCACCGCATTGACGACGTCGTAGTCGCCCATGCTGACGCCGCCGCTGGTGACGATCGCATCGGCGCGCTCGGCGGCGCCCCACAGCACCCTCTCCAGCGCTTCCTCGTCGTCGGCCACGACGCCGAGGTCGATCGGCTCCACGCCGGCGTCGGCGAGCAGCCCGACGAGCATCGTCTTGTTGCTCTCGCGGATCTGCCCGGGCCGCAGTGGCGAGCCGTCGTCGACGAGCTCGTCACCGGTGGACATCACCGCGACCCCCAGCCGCGGCACGACCGCGACGTGGCGCGCGTTCACACTGGCCAGCACGCCGGCGAGCGCGGGGCGCACCACGGTCCCGGCGGTGGCGACCACCGCGCCGGCGCGGATGTCGTCGCCCGCGGCGCGCACCGCGGCCCCCGATCGCACCGCCGCCGAGATGCGCACGCGGGCGCCGCCGTCGAGCCGCTCGGTGTCCTCCACCATCACCACCGCGTCGGCGCCGGCAGGGATCGGGGCGCCGGTCATGATCCGCACGGCCTGGCCCGCGCCGACGGTCACATCGGGCGGCGCGCCCGCGGCGAGCTCGCCGACGACCGGCAGCTCGACCGGCGCTGCGGCGACGTCGCTGGCCCGCACCGCGTAGCCGTCGACCGCCGAGTTGGCGAACGGGGGGACCTCCTCGTGCGCGGTCACGTCGGCGGCCAGGACCAAGCCGGTGACGTCGGCGAGCGGCAGCGTGCGCGGCGGCAGCGGCGCGCACGCGTCGAGCACGAGCCGGAGAGCGTCATCCAGAGGCACCATCGATGCGAACGGTACCCGGCCGCGATCGGATGCCAGGCTGCGAGACTGCAAACGATGCCGTTGCACACGCCGATCCCCGCCGCCGGTCTCGCGGTGCGCTGGTCCACGTGGGACGGCGCCCACGACGAGCAGTTCACCCTCACGTGGGAGAACGAGGGGTGGACCGCCTCGGGCATCGTCGGGCTCGAGCGCGCCCAATATGTCGTGCGGCTGTCCGCGCTGTGGCACGTCCGGCAGTTCCTGCTGTTCCGTGATCTCGACGAGCCCGACCTCTGGCTGGCGACCGACGGCGCCGGTCGATGGGGCGAGGTCAACGGCGCCCACCGAACCGACCTCGACGGCTGCGTCGACGTCGCGCTGGCGTGCACGCCGTTCACCGCGACCCTGCCGATCCGGCGGCTGCCCCTCCAGATCGGTGACGCTGCCGATCTGCTCGTCGCCGCGATCGACGTCGAGACGCTCGGCATCGCCGTCGAGCGCCATCGCTACCACCGCGTCGGAGATCGGCAGTGGCGGCGGACGCGCTGTTCGGACGCGACGACCGACACGGCCGATGCCGCGCCCGCCGTCGACGAGTTCGACGTCGACGAGTTCGGGCTGGTGACCGCGCAGGCAGGCGCGTTCCGTCGCGCCGACTGACACCGCGCCGCAGCGGGCGTGCCGCGGCGGCAGCGTGTCAGGCGTCGTTCAGACGCTCACCGAGCCAGGCGCGAAAGCCCGCACCCAGCTCGGGATGCGCGAGCCCGAACTCGACCACGGCGGTCAACCACAGTGCGGGGGTCCCGGTGTCGTAGCGCGCGATGCGGCTGAGCACGCCGTGGAACGGGCTGCGCACGGCCTGCGCCCGCAGGGCATCGGTCAGCTGGAGCTCGCCGACAGCGCCCGGCTTCAGCACCGCGATCTCGTCGAACACGTCGGGGGTGAGGACGTAGCGCCCGATGATGATGAGGTTGCTCGGCGCCTCGTCGACCGGCGGCTTCTCGACCAGATCGCGCACCGGCACGACGCCGTGGTCGTCGAGCGGCCCGGACGGATCGATGACGCCGTAGGATGACACCTGCTCGGCGGGGATCTCCTTCAGCCCGACGACGCTGCCGTTGGTGGCCTCGCACAGGCGCGCCATCTGGTCGAGCAGCGACGAGTCGCCCATGATCTCGTCCGGGAGCAACACGGCGAACGGCTCGTCGCCGACGATGTCGCGGGCGCAGCCGACAGCGTGCCCGAGCCCGAGCGGCTGGTCCTGCACGGCGAAGCTGACCTGGATGTCCTTGCCGACCCGGCGCAGCTTGTCGGCGGCATCGCCGCGGCCCAGCTTGTCGAGCGCGGCCTCGACCTCGGGCGACGGGGTGAAGTAGGCGGCGATGCCCGGCTTGCTGTCGCTCGTGACGAGGACGATGTGCTCGACGCCCGCGCCGACCGCCTCGTCGACGATCAGTTGGAGCGCGGGGACGTCGACGATCGGCAGCAGCTCTTTGGGGACCGCCTTGGTGACCGGGAGGAAGCGCTTGCCGAGGCCAGCAGCGGGGATGACGGCGGTGCGGACGCGCATGGGCTCGGATCCTACGGAGCGCCGGCCGGGGGCGGGCAGGTTGGCGCCGCACGCGGGTGTCCGGCTGGGGGAATGTTCATCGTCGCGATACGATTAGCACTCGCAGTCGGAGAGTGCTGATCGATCGGGAGTGCCTGCAATGCCCACCTATGTGTACCGGTTCGTCGACACAGGCGAGACGATCGAGGTGCAGCAGGCGTTCTCCGACCCGGCCCTCACGGAAGCCGTCCATCCCGGCTCGCAGAAGGTGCTGCCGGTGAAGAAGGTGTTCACGCCGGTGGGGGTGACCTTCAAGGGCGGCGGCTTCTACAAGACCGACAGCCGTGGCTCCAACGGGTCGTCACGGTCGAGCAGCACGAACTCCTCCTCGGAGAGCAGCTCCGGCTCGTCCGACTCGTCCTCGTCGACCAGCTCGTCGTCGGCGACCACCTCCAGCTCGAGTTCGTCGAGCTCGTCCAGCAGCGACTGAGACCACCCGGCCGGCTCGCCGCCGGTAGGGTTCCGTCGGCTTCCCCCATCGGCAGCGCCGGCATCGTCCGGCGGAGATGAGAGGAGGCCGATGCGCCTCGATCCCCCGCGTGCGATGGCAGACGTCGTCGCACGCCTGCGCTGGCACGCGGCTCGCCGTCCCTGGATCGCGCGTTTGCTCGTCGCCGGCTTCGCGCTGGTCGCGGCGGCGGGCGTCGTCCGTGCCCAGCAACGCGCCGACGCCGCTCGCGACGCGTGGGGCGAACCGATCCACGTCGTCGTCGCCACGTCCGACATCGCGCCCGGCGAGCCGCTCGCCGGCGCGGTCGAATCGCGGCCGCGCCCGCAGCCGCTCGTCCCGCCGGCGGCGCTCCACGAGACACCCGAGGGGGCGGTCGCGCGCCAGCGGATCGGCGCCGGCGAGATCGTGGTGGCGGTCGACGTCGCCGCGCCCGGCGGACCCGCGGCCCTGATCCCCGACGGGTCGCGAGCCGTCGCGATCGCCGTCGCACGCTCGGCGCGGCCACCGGTGGCGGTCGGCGACGGGGTCGCGGTGGTGGCAGGCGCAGCGGAGCTGTCGGGCGGTGTGGTCATCGGCGTCGACGACGACCAAGTGGTGGTCGCCGTGCCCGCCGAGCGCTCGGCCGAGGTGGCCGGCGCCGCGGCCACGGGCGAGGCCACGATCGTGTGGGAGCCGGAGCCGAGCAGCTGACGCAAGGAGCTGACGGAGGTGTCCGTCAGCGCCACCCCGCGCCGATCACCACCAGCACGAGGACGCCTGCGGCGATCCGGTAGGCAACGAAGGGCGAGAAGCTGCGCGTGCGCACGAACCGCAGCGTCCCCCACACCGCGAACCACCCCGAGATGCCGGCGGTGACGATGCCGACCAGCATGGGGACGGCGAGCCCGTCGGGAACGCCGTCCGACGCAAGGCCGGCCATCTTCACGGCCACCGCTCCGGCGGTGATCGGAAGGCTCATCAGGAAGCTGATGCGCGCTGCCGCGTCGCGGTCGAACCCGCGCAGGCGGGCCGCGGTGATCGTGATGCCCGAGCGCGACGTCCCCGGGTTGAGGGCGAGCGCCTGCGCTGCGCCGACGAGCAGCGCATCCTTCCCGCGGTACTCCGTCAGCGTGAGCTTGCCGGTCTGACGGTCGGCATACGCGAGGAGCAGCCCGAAGACGATCAGCGAGATGGCGATCACCGTCGGTGTGCCGAGGTTCTCGTCGATCCAGTCCTCGAACACGGCGCCGACGAGCGCGGCGGGGATCGACGCCACGACGAGCAGCCAAGCGACGCGGACGTCGGTGCTCCTGCGGTCCTCGGGGGTGGTGATCGAACGCACGGCTGCACGGCTGTAGCGGACGATGTCGACGCGGAAGTAGGCCGCCGCGGCCACCAACGTCCCGATGTGCAGCGCGACGTCGAACGCCTTCTCCGTGGAGACGTCGTCGAAGTCGTGCCAGTCGAACAACCACGGGACGAGCAGAAGGTGGCCGCTCGACGAGATCGGGAGGAACTCGGACAAGCCCTGGACGAGGCCGAGCACGACGGCATGCAGGATCGGCACTGGCGGGTCCTAGTCGGCGCCGTTGCGGGGGGCGGGCGTCACGACGGCCGACGGTAACCGATCCACCGGACGCGCCCACGGCTGCGGGCGCAAGGCGAGGTCAGATCGTCCTGACGCTCGTCGGTCGGATGCGGATCTCGGTGTTGTACGTGGCGTCGATGTCGTCGACGGTGGTGTCGAGCTTGCCCTCGATGCTGGCGCGGTACTTCTCGAGGTAGCCCGGCGCCGAGCTGGGGGCCACGTTCGGGCGGGTCGACGCCGTGCCGGAGATGATCCACGCATCGCCACCGTGCGGATCGGAGTTGAAGTTCAGCGACACCGACGGGCGTGCGCCGATGTTGCGCACGCGACGAGACGTCGGCTGGCTGAACACGAGGATGTCGTCGCCGTCGCGGACGAACCACACCGGGAACGGCGCCGGGGCTCCGGAGTCGGTCACCGTGGTGAGCCACACGACGTGATCGTCGGTGAGGTGCCGCCGGGCGCCGTCGGGGATCTCCATGGGAAAGGCTAGGTCGGCGATGGGCACGCCGCGGACGAGCGCAGCGGGCTCAGCTGCCGCTCATCGTGACGTCGCGGATGACGAGGCTGACGCCCGCGGCGCGCATCGGCAGCCACTCGACGTCCGCGCCGACCTCGACCACGTCGTGGAGCATGCGTTGCAAGGTGGAGGCGATGGTGAACTGGCGAACCGGGGCGCCCAGCTCGCCGTTGGCGATCAACAGACCGGACGCGCCCGCCGAGAAATCACCGCTGATGGGGTTCACGCCGCTGTGCAGTCCTTGCAGCATCTGGATCAGGACGCCGTCGTCGACCCCGGCGACGATCTCGGCCTGGCTGCGCGTGCCGGGCTGGAGCTGCATCGCCAGGCATCCCACACCGGGCGTGCCCTTGAACCCGCCGCGCACGGCGTTCCCGGTGCTCGGCACGCCGACGCGCCGGCCGCTGTAGCTGGAGTGGACGAAGCCCTGGAGGACGCCGCCGCGCACCAACTCGTTGCGCCGGGCGGCAAGCCCCTCGCCGTCGATGTCGGTCGCGGTGTAGGCGAGCGGGTTGGTGGGATCGTCGACGAGGGTGAACACCTCCGACGCCACCTGCTCGCCGATGCGCCCGGCCAGGAAGCTGCGGCCCTTGGCGACGCTCTCGCCGTTGAGCGTGCTGCTCAGCACGCCGAGGAACATGGCGGTGACGTACGGATCGAGCACGACCGTGACGCGGCGGCTGGCCGGCTTGGTGGCGCCGAGCAAGCGCGTGGCGCGATCGACCGCCTCGCGCGCGGCGCGGTCGACGTCGAGCTCGTCCGGTTCGCGCCCGACCGCGAACCCGAAACCGGTCTGGGTTTCGTCACCGTCGTCGGCCAGCGTGCTGACGCTGAGGAAGCAGCCGTTCTCGCGCCCGCCGGCGCGCACGCCGGTGGTGCTGACGACCGCTCCCTCCCCGGCGACGTCGGCGTAGTTGGCGTCATCGACACGCACGCGGGCGTCGATGCCCAGCGTCATCGCCTCGAGCCGCTTGGCGAGGTCGATCTTGCGATCCGTGGGGTACTGGTCGAGCGCGTCGTTCCACAGGACCTGCGGCGTGATCGCCACACCGTCGGGCTGGGCGAGCCCAGCCCATTCGTCGACGCTGCCGAAGCCGGCGTTCTCCCGGGCCTCCGCCAACACCTCGGCGATCGCGCGCTCGTCCAGCGTGCCGGCGTAGGCGAAACCCGTGCGCCCGTCACGGATCACGCGGATGCCGACGCCTTCGCTCTGCGCGCTGACGAAGTGCTCGACGTCGCCCTTGTAGATCCGCACCTCGGTCTCACGGTTGCGCGCGACGAACGCCTCGACCTGCTCTCCCGGCCCGGCCTGGGCGACGATGCGGTCGCCGATGGCGAGCAGCTGCTCGACCGCCGGGTGGACCTCGGCGGGCGTCGTGGAGGTGCTCATGACGCCGTTCCTCCGACCGTCAGCGCCCTCACCCGCAAGGTCGGTTGGCCGTCGCCCACCGGCACACCCTGGCCGTCCTTGCCGCACGTGCCCGGGTTGCCCATCGCGAAGTCGTTGCCGAGCAGATCGATGTCGCGCAGGACCTGAGGGCCGTTGCCGATCAGGTTGCCCTCGCGCAGCGGCTCGGTGATCTCACCGTTCTCGATCAGGAAGGCCTCGGTCATCCCGAACACGAAGTCGCCGGTGGCGGTGTTGACGCTGCCGCCGCCCAACATCGCCACGTACACACCGTGATCGGTGGCGCGGATGATCTCGTCGGGATCTTCCGTGCCGTTCAACACGTAGGTGTTGGTCATGCGCACCATCGGCAGGTGCATGTAGCTCTGGCGACGACCGTTGCCGCTGCTGGCGCGACCCTCGGCGCGGGCGCGGACGTGATCCCACATGTAATCGGTGAGCACGCCGTCGCGGATCAGCACGTTGTACGACGCAGGGTGGCCCTCGTCGTCGATGCCGATGTTGCCCCACTCACCGCGCATCGTGCCGTCGTCGACCAAGGTGACGAGCGGCGACGCGACGAGCTCGCCGACCTTGCCGGCGTAGACGCTCGCCCCCTTCAGGATGTGGTCGGCCTCGAGCCCGTGGCCGCAGGCCTCGTGGAACAGGACGCCACCGCTGCCGGCCTTGATGACGACCGGCATCGTGCCGCTCGGCGCCGGGCGGGCGCGCAGCTTGGTGATCGCCCGCTGCGCCGCGCGCCGGGCGAGGTCTTCCGGATCGACGTCGTCGAACAGGTCGAAACCGGTCGTGCGCCCGGCCGACTCGAACCCGGTCTGCATGCCGGTGTCGCCGTTGGTGACCACGCTGATGCGCACCGTCGTGCGGCGCTGGTGGTCGGTCGCCAGCACCCCGTCGCTGTTCGCGACGAGCAGCCGCTTGCTGTTGTCGCCGTAACCCGCCGAGACCTGCACCACCGAGCCGGAGGTCGAACGTGCCGCGGCATCGATGCGCTGGAGCAGCTCGACCTTGTCCGACGTGCTCGCGGTGTCGTCACGGTGCGCGCCGGTGACCGCGTCGCGGCGGCCGGTCAGCGCGACGGCGCGCGTGCCGGGGCCGCTGCCCTTCGCCGCCGCCGCGGCGGCTTCGGCCGCCGCCAGCAGCCCGCGCTCACTGAGGTCGGCAGTGTGCGCGAAGCCCGTGGTCTCGCCGGAGATCACGCGGATGCCGGCGCCGCGGTCGCGCCCGCTCGACACCTGCTCGACCCGGCCGTCGTCGAGGCCCGCCGACAACGACCGTTTCTCCTCCGCGTACACCTCTGCGAAGTCGCCGCCGGTGCGCAGCGCCGCAGACAGGACACGCTCGATCACCTGCTCGTCGATCAGCGAAGCCGTCATCGGGCGAGCCTACCGATCGGTGGTCCGAACGCCCTCGCCGCACATGCTTCGTGCGAACGCCGCGGTTGGGCATAGCGTGGGGGATCGTGGACCTTTCGACAGGCGTGCGCGGTGAGGCTCGGCTGGTCGTCGGCGAGGCCGACACCGCCGCAGCCCTCGGCAGCGGCTCGGTCGAGGTGCTCGGCACACCGCGCGTGATCGCGCTGTGCGAGCAGGCGGCGGTCAACGCCCTCGGCAGCCGCATCGACAACGGCAAGACCACCGTCGGCATGCGCGTCCAGGTCGACCACGTCCAGCCGACCGCGATCGGCGTGGAGGTCGTCGCGGAGGCGATGCTGGAGAAGGTCGAAGGCCGGCGGTTGACCTTCACGGTCTCCGCGTCCGATCCCCGCGGGCTGGTCGCCTGCGGGAAGGTGACGCGGGTGCTGGTCGACGTCGAGCAGTTCCTCCAGAAATCTCGCTGAGCGCCGCGCGCTCGTTCCTCACCCCCGCTGGTGGGAGCCTGTTGACAGATAGTTCGCGATCATGGAAACTGTTTTCGAATTGCGAAAGGAGTTGCCATGATCACCGAGCCGGTGTTCGTCGCCGCCGTCTTCTACCGCGATCCCCGCGCCGCTCTCACGTGGTTGGAGAACGCCTTCGGCTTCGAGACGACGATGGCGATCGAGGGTCCCGACGGCGACCCCACGATGAGCCACTACGAGATGGCGATGGGCGGCCGCGGCCGGATCATGGTGGGCGGAGAATGGGCGCCGTGGGCCAAGAGCCCCGCCTCGATCGGCGCGGCGAATACCCAGAACCTGCACGTCGAGCTGACGGAGGGCATCGACGAGCACTGCGCACGGGCCCGGGCGGCGGGCGCCGAAATCGAGATGGAGCCCGAAGACCAGTTCTACGGCGACCACGTCTACCGCGCCGTCGATCTGGAGGGCCACCGGTGGACCTTCGCGCAGCACGTGCGCGACGTCTCCCGCGCCGAGGCCGAACAGGCCATCGGCGTGAAGATCGAGGCCACGAACTGGGCATGACGGCGCGCAGATGACGACGTCGGCCGCGCCGGCAACGCTCGATCGCACGCTCGCTGCGCTCGCCGATCCGCAGCGCCGGCGCGTCATCGACCTGCTCTGCCGCCGACCGCATCGGGCCGGCGAACTGGCGGCCGAGCTCGGCGTGACGCCGTCGGTCATGAGCCGGCACCTGCGCGTCCTGCGCGAGAGCCACCTCGTCGACGAGACCCATCCACCGAGCGACGCCCGGGTCCGCATCTACACGCTCCAGCCCGCCCCGATCACCGAGCTCCACCAGTGGCTCCAGGCCATCGACGCCGCCTGGCACGACGAGCTGCGGGCATTCAAGCGTCACGTCGAGTCCCAGCCGTGAGCGCGCGAGTCGTCGTCGCGATCCGCGTCGACGCGACCCTGGAGCGCACGTTCGACGCGTTCGTCGGCGAGATCGGGGCCTGGTGGCAGCCACATCCCTTGTTCCTGTTCGACCACCGGCGGCAGGGGACGCTGGCGTTCGAACCGGGCCCGGACGGCAGCTTCGCCGGCGGTCGCCTCGTCGAGCGCTATGGCGACGGCGAGGCGCTGATCATCGGGGAGATCCACGCCTGGGAGCCGCCTCGGCGGCTGGCGTTCAGCTGGCGGCACGCCTCGTTCGGCCCGGACCAGTCGACCGACGTCGACGTCCGCTTCCAATCGGTCTCCGGGCAGACCCGCGTCACCGTCGAGCACGCCGGATGGGACACGATCCCGCTGCGCCATGCCGCCCGCCACGGCATCGAGCTGATGGTGTTCCAACGCCGCCTCGGCGATTGGTGGCGCGCCCTGCTCGGCAGCCTGGCAGCGACTGCCCGGCCGGGCGAGCCGGACCCTCGGGCCTGACCGAACGCGGCGTGGCGTCGCGCCCGCCAGGGCGGCGCGGCAAGGGAGCCGCTCCTACACTTCCCGGCATGGCTGAGACGAGCGACGCGGCGGCGGGCCGCGCTGCCCCGGTGCGCTGGTACATGCGCCCGTGGGTGCGCGAGGCGCTGTTCGTCGTCGGCGTGTACGCCGTCTACACCTTCGTGCGCAACCAGTTCGGCTCGGGCTCGGGCGATCACGTCACCCGCACGGCGTTCGACAACGCCGTGCACGTGCTGCGCATCGAGGACTGGCTGCACATCCTCAACGAGCCACAGCTCCAGGACGCCACGAACACCTTGCGGCTCCTACCGTGGCTCGCCGCGTACTACAGCATCGCCCACTTCGTCGTCACCGCCGGGGTGGCGGTGTGGCTCTACCACAGGCGCCCCCATCACTACCGACGCCTGCGCCTCGCGGTCGCGATCTCGACCGCGTGCGCCGCCGTCACATTCGCGCTGTTCCCGCTGATGCCGCCACGGCTGATCAACCACGACGGCCCGTACGGCGGCGCGAAGATGGCCGCCGAGGAGGGGTTGCCGGACTACGGGTTCGACGACTCGCTCGAGACGCACAAGGGTCCGTGGAACTACGAGGCCGGACCGGTGGCCGACGTGTCGAACCAGTTCGCGGCGATGCCGAGCCTCCACGCCGGTTGGGCGTTCAGCTGCGCGTTCGCGCTCAGCGCGACACGGCGCCGGTGGCTCGGGGTGCTCGGGTTCACCCACGCGCTGCTCACCACGTGGGCGGTCGTCGCCACCGCCAACCACTACTGGCTCGACGTCGTGGGCGGCGCCGCGCTCGCCGTCGTGGGCGCCCTCGTCGCGTGGCTGCTGTACGGCCCCGAACCACGAGCTCCGGCTGACGAGCCCGACCCGACAACGGCGTTCGACGACTCGGTCGTCGACACTCCCGAGGCGGTCGGCTGACGCGCCGCGCGCGCCGTGCATGGTTCACAGGTGAGCGCCCGGGTAGCGTCGCGTCCGACATGCAGCTCGACGACCTCCGCCAGCCCAGCGACCTGCGTGCGCTGTCGTATCCGGAACTCGACGCACTGGCCGGCGAGATCCGCGACTTCGTCGTCCAAGCGGTGGCCGAGACCGGCGGGCACCTCGGCTCCAACCTCGGCGCCGTCGAGTTGACGCTCGCCCTGCACCGGGTGTTCGACTCGCCCCAGGACGCGCTGCTGTGGGACACCGGTCATCAGGCCTACGTCCACAAGATCGTCACCGGCCGGCGGGAAGGTTTCGCCAGCCTGCGTCAGGCCGGCGGGTTGAGCGGCTACCCGAACCGCGGCGAGAGCGAACACGACTTCGTCGAGAACAGCCACGCGTCGACGATCCTCTCCTACGCCTACGGCATGGCGGTCGCCCGCGACGCGGGCGTCGACGACCACCGTCACATCGTCGCCGTGCTCGGCGACGGCAGCATGACCGGCGGCATGGCCTACGAGGCGCTCAACAACCTGGGCCACAGCAAGCGCCGCGTCATCATCGTCCTCAACGACAACGGGCGCAGCTACGCGCCCACCGTCTCGAACCTCGCCGCGGCGCCCCTGCCAGAGCCGCCGGATGGCTCGAACCTGCCCGGTCGGATCACCGAGAAGCTCGCCCACGGGTTCGCCAACATCCGCCTCAACCCGGTGTATGTGCGCCGCCAGCGGCGCATCGAACGCTTCCTGCGCGAGCTCCCGCTCGTCGGCGAGCAAGCCGAGAAGGGCATGGAGGCCTTCAAGGCCGCGGTCCGTGAGTTCCTCCAGTCGACGTCGTTCTTCGAGTCGCTCGGAGTGCGCTACGTCGGGCCGGTCGACGGCCATCACATCGAGTCGCTCGAGCACGCGCTGCGGAACGCGATCGCGCTGTCGGCCGAGGGTCCGATCGTCGTCCACGTGCTGACGCAGAAGGGCCGCGGCTACCCGCCCGCCGAGGACGACGACGAGAAGCACCTCCACGACGCGCCGGTGTTCGACCCGGCGACGGGCCCGCCCAAGGCCGTCCCCACGGGGTACACCCAAGCGTTCGCGGAAGCGATGGTGAAGGAGGCCGAGGCCGACCCGCGCGTGGTGGCGATCACCGCCGCGATGCCGGGCCCCACCGGCCTGCTGCCGTTCGGCGCCCGCTTCCCCGACCGCTTCTTCGACGTCGGCATCGCCGAGCAGCACGCCGTCACGGGCGCCGCCGGGATGGCGATGGGCGGCCTGCGGCCGGTGGTCGCGCTGTATTCGACGTTCCTCAACCGGGCATGGGACCAGATCGTCTACGACGTCGCCCTGCACCGGCTCCCGGTCGTGTTCTGCCTCGATCGCGCCGGCATCACCGGCGACGACGGGCCGAGCCACCACGGCGTGTACGACATGGCGATGCTCTCCAAGGTGCCGGGCATGCGGCTGCTCGCCCCGTCGAGCGCGCAGGAGCTGCACGTCATGCTCCACGACGCGCTCCAGATGGCCGACGACGGGCCGGTGGCGATCCGCTATCCGAAAGGCGCCGCCCGGCAGGTGCCCGAGCACGAGGTGGGGGTCGGCCAGCGAGCGCGCCGTGCCCGCCCCGGCGACGGCAGGGTCTGCGTGCTGGCCGTCGGCAAGATGGTCGGCGTCGCGCTGCGCGCCGCGGACATCCTCGCTCAGGACGGCGTGTTCATCACCGTGTGGGACGTGCGCAGCTGCGTGCCGCTCGACCCCTCGATGCTCGAGGACGCGGCGCAGCACGGCGTCGTGTTCACGGCGGAGGACGGCATCCGTGACGGCGGCGTCGGCGCGTCGATCCTCGAGCGGCTGCATCCGCTGGCGCCCGCGGCGCCGGTGCACGTGCTGGGCCTCCCGACGTCGTTCATCCCCCACGGCAAGGCCGACGCGCTGCTCGCCCGCTACGGGCTCGACGCCGCCGGCATGGTGAGCGCCATCCGTGGCTCGTTGGGCAGCCCCGCGAGCTGATCGACGGCGCCCGCGACCACCGATGACGGGCGAACGCGACCTCGCCGACGACCTCGAGCTCGCGCTCGACCTGGCAGGGCGCGCCGACGTGATCACCCGGCCGGCCTACGACGACCAGCGCTTCACGCTGGACTGGAAGGCCAACCGCACCGAGGTGACCGAGATCGATCGTGGCGTGGAGGCGATGGTCGCCGAGGCGCTGGCCGCGGCTCGGCCGGGCGACGGCGTCTTCGGCGAGGAGCACGGCCTGACCGGCGCGGCGTCGTCGCCGTGGCGCTGGATCGTCGACCCGATCGACGGCACGAGCAACTACGTGCGCAGCATCCCGGTGTGGGCAACGCTGATCGCGCTCACGCACGGCGATCTCGGCCCCGTGGTGGGCGTCGTGTCGGCGCCGGCGCTGCACGCGCGCTGGAGCGCGGTGCTGGGCGGCGGCGCGACGGCGAACGGTCGGCCGTGCCGCGTCTCGCAGGTGGGTCGGCTGGAGGAGGCGCAGGTCTCGGTCACGTTCAACAAGGGGTGGGACGACCTCGGGCTCACCCCGCGCCTGGTCGAGATCCAGCAGGCGGCGTACCGGGCGCGCGGCTTCGGTGACTTCTGGCAGCACATGCTGGTCGCCGAGGGCGCGGTCGACCTCGCCGTCGACGCGGTCGGGGTCGCGCCCTACGACCTGGCCGCGGTGCAGGTGATCGTCGAGGAGGCGGGCGGATCGTTCACCGACCGCTTCGGGCGCCGGGGCTCCACCTCCGACACGGCGATCAGCTCCAACGGCCTGCTGCACGACGCCGCGATCTCACGCCTCAACGGCTGAGCGCACCGCGGCCGATGCCGCGGCTCAGGCCGCGGCGAGCCGCCGGTACGAGCGGGAGGCCCGCGCCACTGCGGTGACCACGACGCCGAACAGCCCGGCGAGGGTGAACATGATCGCCAGGCCGCGATCGGGCCCGGTGCCGAACCAGCCGCCGATCCAGTCGGCCCCGCGTCCGTCGGACATCGTGGGCATGAACACGTTCTCCGCGAGCGGACCCATGCAGATCGCAGTGATCGGCGCGGCGGCGTTCTCGATCATCTGTGCGAACCCGAAGACCCGTCCCTGACGGTCGAACGGGATCGCTTGCTGCAAGACGGTCTGCTCGGCGGCCTCGATCACGGGCATCAGCGCCAACCACACACACATGCCGATCGTCAGCAGCACGATCGACGACCGCAGCGGGAACAGCGCGCAGATCACCCAGTTGACGAGGTTGCCCAGAAGCACCACCTTGACCGGGGTCGGCCCGAGGCCGGTGCGGGCGACCACCAGGCCGCCTGCGATCAGCGCCAAGCTGATGAACCCCCACAGCAGGCCCCACGTCTCGACGGAGACGAGCGAGAGCCCGTAGGCGTCCATCAACGCCATGAACACGCCGGCGAGCAGGTTGTTGAACGCGGCGAGCAGGATGAGCATGAACAGCCCCGGCACTGCGCGGATCGCCTCCACGGCGACGCGCACCTCGATGCGCGACCGCGAGCCGTCGTGCATCTCCGGGGCCGCTTCCTCGATGCGCACCGTCGACAGGTGGACGAGCGCGCCGACGGTGAGCGCCAACGCGATGAGGAACGCCGATCCCATGCCGAATCGCCCGATGACGATGCCGCTGAACACCGACGTGATCGCCATCGACAGGCCGGTCACCGTGCCCACCAGGCCGTTGGCACGGTCACGGCGACCTTCGGGGACGAGCAGTGTCACGCAGGTCGACAGCGCGATGCTGCGCACCATGCTGGCGACCGACCCGACGAGCGTCAGCGCGACCAGCATCCAGAACAACGGGCTGCGGAGGCGCAGGAGATCGTGCGTGTCGGACGCGGCGTAGAGCAGAGTCGCCCCCGCGAAGCAGACCGTCGACGTCGACGTCGCCAGCATCATCGCCGCGTGCTTGCGGTGCCGATCGACGAACGAGCCGAACGCCGGCGCGATGAACGCCGAGGTGAGGCTGAACGTGGCGCCGACGACCGCGGTGGCGACGACCGAGCGCGTCTCGAGGTACACCCAGAACGTCAGCGCGAACCACAAGAACGTGCTCGTCACGCCGCTGACCAGGGTGTTCACGAGAAGCCGCCGGAACGTGCGCTCGCCCCCATCGACCGCGCCGACGGCGTCGGTGTGCGCCTCGGCGCCCGAGTCCGTCAGCTCGCTTCTCGACATTTCGTCGACCTCCGTGCATGCCATGACACTGCTGACGCTGCCGAGCGGGAGAAGTCATCGCGAGCCGCCGCGTGCTCGGCCCAGCGTAGAGACCCGCGGCGCGTGATCGCCATCGACTTTTCCGGCTCTCCTGCCCGATCCGTGGGTCGCATCTGACCGGGTGAAGTAGCGCACGCC
>CAZGUH010000063.1:0-8120 GCA_964529005.1 uncultured Ilumatobacteraceae bacterium
TGGGACTCCAGTACCTGGTTACTCGGGCTGCGTCCCGCTCGACCGCGGTGCGTCGAGCTGTCAAGGCGCAGCCAGTCGTCGTCCTCCGGCGAGGCGCGAAGACGCGCTACGACGCCAGCGTCTGAGCACGTGCGAAGTCCGTCAGGCCGTCAGGGGGCGCCGGGTATGGCGACCTTTCATCGATCGAAGCCGTGGTTGTGGAGACCGACGGCACGTTGAGCGTGATTCCCGTGAGCCATTTCGGCGTCGGCACGGCCCTCGACTGACTGTGTCCGTGTCCGATGGCTCGACTCCGGGTACGCGCAGACGTTGACCGGCGCGGGCTGCGGCTCTGGCACACCCGGCTCAGGAATGATCGACGTCGGTGGCACGCTCGGCCGGGGCCGGGTCGGCGGAACGTTGGGAACGGGGCGGTGCGGCGGCGGCACCTCAGGCTCGGGCTCCGGCTCTGGGGACCCATTCTGAACGATCCGATGGCGAAGTTCGACGCCTGGTACCTCCCATCGGCTCGAGGACATCCTCGATTCCGAGCGAGACGTCTACCCGTCTCTCGCCCAGCCTATGCGTCCCACGCAGAAGGGTGTCATCGATTCACACGACGGGTATGGGCGAACCGTCGCGAGGTGAAATGCGAAGCGAGGTCATGCGAATCGAGGACTACGCCCTCATCGGCGACACTCAGGCGGCGGGACTCGTCGGCGTCGATGGTTCGATGGATTGGCTGTGCTTGCCGAGGTTCGATTCCGCAGCCTGCTTCGCCGCGCTTGTCGGTGATCGATCGCAAGGTCACTGGAAGCTTGGACCGGCAACCGCATCGACGAAGACGAGTCGGCGGTACCTTCCCGGAACACTGGTTCTGGAAACGACTGTGCAAACGTCCGATGGGACGGCGAGGATCATCGACTTCATGCCGATCCGCGGCGCGGCGCCCGACGTGGTGCGCATCGTCGAGGGCCATTCGGGGTCGGTGGCGATGGAGATGCAGCTCGTCGTCCGCTTCGACTACGGCTCGACGTTCCCGTGGACGCGCCGCCTGGACGGAGCCGTGTCGTTCGTCGCCGGGCCCGATGCCCTCGAGCTGCACTCGGGCACACCGGTCGACGTCGACGATCGCTCGGTCAACGCCACGTTCACGGTGCGCGAGGGCGACCGGGTGTCATTCGTGCTGACATGGCATCGGTCGTACGAGCCGCCGCCGAGACCCGTCGGCGCGGAGGAGTCCTTGGCCAGCGCCCTGAGGTGGTGGCAGGAGTGGTCGCAGCGCTGCGTGCACGGCGGCCCCTGGCAAAAGCACGTTCGGGACTCGCTCGTGGTTTTGAAGGCATTGACCTTCGCTCCCACCGGCGGCCTCGTGGCTGCGCCGACCACGTCACTGCCGGAGGTGCTCGGTGGAGTTCGCAACTGGGACTACCGATACTGCTGGCTTCGCGACGCGACGTTCACACTTCAGGCGCTGCTGGCGGCGGGCTACGACGGCGAGGCGGTGGCATGGCGCGACTGGCTGCTGCGGGCGATCGCGGGCCGCCCCGCCGAGCTGCAGATCATGTACGGCCTCGCCGGTGAGCGACGCCTGCCCGAGTTCGAGCTGCCGTGGCTGCGCGGCTACGAGTCCAGCGCTCCAGTGCGCATCGGCAACGGGGCCGCGGACCAGCTCCAGCTGGACGTGCCGGGCGAGGTGATGGACACCCTTCACCAGGCGCGTCGGGCTGGCATCGAACCGAACCCCGACGCCTGGGACCTCCAGCGCGAAATCATGGACTGGCTGGAGTCGACGTGGCGGGAACCCGATTGCGGGCTGTGGGAGGTCCGCGGCGAGCCTCGGCAATTCGTGCATTCCAAGGTCATGTGCTGGGTGGCCTTCGACCGCGCTGTGCGTGCCATCGAACGCTACGGCCTCGACGGCCCCCGCGACCACTGGCGAACCATGCGAGCAGAGATCCACGCTGAAGTCTGCAGCAAGGGATGGGATTCCCAGCGACAGTCGTTCACACAGTCATACGGATCCACCGAGTTGGACTCCAGCCTCCTCATGATTCCGATGGTCGGCTTCCTCCCACCTGAAGACGATCGCGTGATCGCCACCGTTGCGGCGGTGCAACGTGAGTTGTCCGTCGACGGCTTCATCGAGCGCTATCGGACCCGCTCGGGGCCGTCAGTCGACGGGTTGGCCGGGAAGGAGGGCACATTTCTTCTCTGCTCCTTCTGGCTTGCTGACGCGCTGGCGATGATCGGGCGTCGCGGGGAAGCGGTCGCCCTTTTCGAGCGGCTGCTCGCGCTCCGCAACGACGTGGGCATGCTCGCAGAGCAGTACGATCCCCTCGCGAACAGGATGCTCGGCAACTTCCCTCAAGCGCTTTCACACATCGGGCTCGTCAACACGGCGCTGAACTTGAGCGAGACCGCCGGCCCGACCCAGCGCCGCACCGAAACGTGAACGTGTCGCCGGTCTTTTCGGGGGCCGCGAGCTGACGGACGGACCTTCACGTCGTCTGGGTTGTCGGCATCAGCCCACGGCCACCCACCTACCCATGGACCGGCGCTTGCATCCCACCGTGGGCGAGGTGTTACGCGAACGTGACCGGGGCTCGTTCGCTCCGTCTGCGTGGCCCGGTGGAATAGGGAGAATCGCAGCCGACAGCTCAACACCAGCCGACCTCTCCGGCGCGCGCGATAACGGAGATGCGAGGCCTCTCACGGCCGCCATCGTCGACGTCATGCGCCAGCTCGCGGTCGAAGCACGCGACGATCGCCTGACCAGCCTCGCCGCCGAGGTCGCATTCTTCTCCGTGCTCGGACTGTTCCCCGCGCTGCTTGCGGTCGCATCGGCGCTGGGATTCCTCGATCTCTTCGTCGGCGCCGACGTCGCCATGCGAGCGCGGGACACCGTCACGGGCAATCTCGAGCGCATCTTGAGCGACGACGCCGCAGCAACGATCGATGCGGTCGAGAGCTTGTTCAACACCACGAACCCTGGCGTGTTGACGTTCGGAGCAGTCGCTGCCGTGTGGGCCGCGTCGCGGGGCTTCACCGGCATCATCCGGGCGCTCGACCAGGTGTACGACATCGAGGAGCGACGAGGCTACGTTCCGCTGCGGGTGCTTGCCGTGCTCTTGTCCACAGGAACGGTCATCGTCGTAGCTGTCGTCCTGGCAGCGCTTGTGGTCGGTCCTCTCTTTGGCGCCGGTCGTAGCCTCGCGGACGAGATCGGCGGAGGCGACGCGTTCGCCGCCGCGTGGGATTGGGCTCGCTGGCCGCTTGTCGTCGTCGTCTTGGTGGCATGGGCGGCGACGGTGTTCCACTTCGCGCCCAACCATCGAACCCCCTGGCGCTGGGAGCTGCCCGGAGCGATGTTGACGACCGCCTCGTGGGCGGTGCTCTCGCTGGGGCTGCGCATCTACCTTGCAATTGCGTCGGGGCAGAACCAGGTGCTCGGAACCCTCGGCGGTGTTCTCATCGTGCTGACCTGGCTCTACCTGCTGGCACTCGGTCTTCTCCTCGGAGGGGAACTCAACGCAATCCTCGCCGTCCGTCACAATGTCGAGCAGATCCCCCGTCGCTCGATCGAGGCGGCCAACCTTTGGCGCGAGGCGTCACGGCGCACCCTTCAACGCATCCGGCGAGCCGTGTCTGCTCGTTAGGACGGCAGGTGCGGGGCGACCATCCATGGGCACACCCCATTGTCGGCCGGACGCCCACACGTATGACTGGCAAGGCACCGTGCCATGTCCTCGCGAGTCTCTCGCATCGTCGGCCGGCGGCCTCGAACCGAGGGGTTGGCAAGCGGTACCGGTAATAGCGACCGAGAGCCTCGCTGGGTCGTCGTTGTAACGCGAAAGCGGTCGGCGTGATCGCGGCGCAGCAGATGGCTCGAACCCTGAACCGCCTCCTGTCGCTCGCCGGCGGCCGCTCGATCGGGACGCGATGAGGCGGGCAGGTTTCCTGCTGTCCGTGGTGGCGCTGGTGGCGGCCGCCGCCGTGGTGCCGCTCCCCTGGCTGGCGATCACTCCCGGGCCGACATTCGAGACCAGCGAGCTCATCGACGTGTCCGGGGACGTCGCTGACGCGAACGGCCACTACCTTCTGACGTCCGTTCAGCTCGACGATGCCAGCCTCTTCGAGACGATCGGGGCCGTGTTCGACGACGCGACCGATCTCGTGGAGCGATCGTCGGCGATTCCGACCGACATCGGCGAGGACGAGTTCATCCGAGCGCAACGTCGCTTGTTCGAAGAGACGGCACGTCTCGCATGGGCGGTGGGAACGCGTGCCGCAGGATGGCATGTGCGTATCCAGGGCGGCGGAGCCGAGGTCTTGGCGATCGCCGACGGCGTGCCCGCCGACGAGGTCTTCCAAGCGGGCGACGTGATCGTTGCGATCGATGGCGCAGCCGTCACGTTTGCTGCGGACGTCTCCAATATGCTCGCCGCGCACGCAGCGGGTGACGAGGTCACCGTCACGTTCGGGCGGGACGACGCCCAGCTGACGGACGAAGTCGAACTCATCGGACTCGCCAGAACCGACGAGGCGGGATTTGGAGCGCTGCTGCGGACGATGAACCGCGTCATCGAGATGCCGGTGATCGTAGATGTCCTGTTGTCGAGATCGCGGGGCCTTCGGGCGGTCTGATGATGGCGATCGCAGCCTACGACCGAGCGCACGACGACGACCTTGCCCGCGGCCGCACCATCGCCGGCACGGGGACCATCAACGCCGACGGTGATGTCGGCACTGTCGCGTCGAGCAGAAGGTTCGCGCCGCCATCGACGCGGGAGCGGATGTGTTTCTCGTTTCGCCCGAGAACGCGGAGGAGGCACGATCCGTCACCGGCGAACGGATGCGAGTCGCGGTCGTCGCATCGATCGACGACGCGGTGGAGGCACTTCGCAGCAGAACCTGATTACCCATTCGATTGGCCGCAGCTTCACTGGTCGACTTCACCGGTGAGCTGTTGGCGCGCCGCTCGCAAAGATCCCTCGTCCGTGAGGAGAAGGACAGTGTCGCCTGCGTGCAGACTGTCGAGCCCTTGGGGACGAAGTGCACCCGGATACGCAGATGCCGCCACGGGGCTGGGCGACGTTGGGGGAGCTTCGGCCGCGGTTCCTGAGGAGGGTCGCTGCCAACGCTGCGTCAACGACCGGCGTCAGCTGCTGATCCGCTGGGCCAGCAGCCGCTTGCCCTGCTCGGCTCCCTTACGGCTCTCTGCTTGGGCCTTGCGGAAGAACTCGGCGAGTTCCGAATCTCCGGATCGCTCTGCGTCCTTGATGTAGACCTCGAGGCGCAACGCGTTGCTGAGACAGGCCTCGGTGAACCAGATGATGTTGTAATCCTTGTCGGCGGTACCGGTCACATCGCCGGTCTCGGTGGTGTTCACGGCCATGGTCGCGACTCCCTTCGATGAGTTGACGGAACGACGTACCCGCTCACCCGTCAGGCAACCACAGCGGAGGCCGCAGAGAACCATCACGTGGGTATTCGTTCCGATCATGCAGACGTGGGGGTCGAGCCTTCCTCGATGTCGGATGGGCGTCGACGCCGGCGTACCGCTGGTGAGTTCCCACGCCTCGCCAAGAACTGAGCAGCGGCACGGCGCACACCAGCCAGCGTTGGCCGTCGAACGCTCCAGTCGGCCATCACGCTGCGGGGACGCGCCCGATCGTCGAAGGATCCGTGGGCGCCATGGTCACCGGCGACCGGCTCCCACAGGTTCGACGACCTCCCCGGGTCGGCGGGAGTCGACATCTGTTGGGCTGCGGTGCCACGCCAGCCGAGATAGAGGTCGAGCAGTCCAGGGGCGATGCGATTGACGGCGATCGCCCGCACCGTTGGCCAGGCCACCCACATCTCTCGCCGCGGTCGATCGGCCATCGCAACGATGGCGCGAGCGACAACCTCCGGCTGGAAGATCGGGGGGACGGGCTGTGGACGGCCCGGCAGGCGGGAAAGCACCCAGTCGAACTGAGGCGTGTTCACCGCAGGCAGCTGCACCATTCCAATCGCGACGTTGCTGCCGGTGGCGTACAGCTCACACCGGATCGACTCGGTGAAGCCCTCGATCGCGTGCTTCGCGCCGCAGTACGCGCTCTGAAGCGGAATGGCCCGATAGGCCAGCGCCGAGCCGACCTGCACGATCGTGCCCCGATCGCGCGGCACCATCACCTCGAGCGCGGCACGCGTCCCATGGACGAACCCGTGATAGGTGACATCGGTGACTCGCTCGAACTCCTCGGCGGACACGTCCAGAAACCGCGCGAACACCGATGTCATCGCATTGTTGATCCACACGTCGATCGTGCCCCACCGCTCGACGATGGCCGCCGCAGCGGCGTTCACCTGCCCGGCATCGGCGACATCGGTGGCCACGGCAATCGCCTCGCCCCCGGCCTCGTGGACCTCAGCAGCGGTCGCCTCGAGCGCCTCACGCCCTCGCGCCAAGAGGCCGATGCGCGCGCCGCGAGCAGCGTAGAGACGTGCAGTGGCCCGCCCCACCCCCGCCGTCGCGCCGGTGATCACCACTACGTCGCTCATTCGCCTCGACTCCCCGCCTGCAGCAACCCGCGCCAGCCAACGTCCCGCTGTTCGTTGTCTGCACCCCCGAACGGAGCGGACCCGGCAAGAACGACGCCGGTGATCAGCGCGACAATCGTCGCCGTGGTCGGATGGTCGCCGGCCAATGGCGCGGTTACCAACGCAAGCGCGCCCGGCACGTTCAACCACCGCAGGTCACGGGTCGCGTTCCACACTGCGATCGTCGACCACGTCAGAACGAGCGGCCCAACGATGCGGTGGACATCCTCGGCCGTCGTGTCGACGTACCCGAACACCGCGGGGGCGAACATCAACAGCACCCCGCACGCGATCCCGGCGCCCTGACCAATCTTCAAGCACCGGCTCCTACCCAGAACGCCCTCCATACAGAACCTCCCTCGTCGCGCACTCGTCGCAGCGCCTGCATGCTTGCGAGCACCTCGTCCATCGCGGGCCCGATCATCACGATCGAGATCGCGGCCGAGGCCAAGCACAGCGTGCAGAACGCGTCGAACATGACCGGCTGAAGAATCACGAGCACGACGCTCGCGGCCCCCAGCGGCCCGACCGCGAGGCCGAACAGGATCACCAGCCATGGCTGTGTGCGCCATCGATGCTTGCCTCCCACCGCGCCGGTCACAGCATCCGCGAGATACCCTGCGGCGCCGAGCGCGGCGTCGGGGATCGGCAGCACTCGCGACACGCTCGAATCGAGGATCGTCTCGCTGCCGTCGCCGAAGAACGGCTCCCAAACGCTGTCGACGACATCCAGTTGATACATGCTGAGATACGTAGCGATCGCCGTGCCAACGATCGCCAGGACGATGATCGGCATCCGCTGCGACCACGACGACGGGTTGTAGGTCCAGCCGGGAGGCGATCCCGCCGGCGGCTGATCGCCCCCCACCGCTCGGTCATCGGGGACCGCGCGGGGCATCGCCTGGTTACGCCACGCGCTCACTGGTAGCTGATCAGGTCGGGAGCCGGGTCCAGGCGCAGCGCTTCGGCCGGCGTGAACATGTCGATGTCCTCGTCGAAGAAGAGCTTGAAACCGTTCGAGAACGGCGGCACCGCTTCCACCACGTCGTAGGTCGACAGCTTCTGCTGCTGGGTCCCGAACCCGTCCATGTGGATCGTCAACGCGATGCCGGGCGGCTCTCGCAGCAGTGCACGATCGGTGAGCATGCGGTCCTGGAACTGATGCACCACCAGCAGCTTCTCCCCGACCCCCTCGCTGGCGGCGATGTCGGCCAAGTAATCGGCAACGGCGTTCGCCTCCGCCGCGCTGACCTGTCCCACAACGTCACCGGGCACCTGGCCGGGGCCGACATGCCACGCGGGGTCGAGCGCGACGCCCACGTCGGGCTGGCGGAGGAACGGTTCGTAGCGACGAACCTCCGCGAGGAAGTCCGATCGGCCGGGCTGAATGTCCAAGATCAGATACAGCCCGTGGGCACGGGCGGCATCCAGGTAGCGCTGGACGTGCTCAGGCGACGACGGCGAGCGGTACAAGCCATCCGTTCCCGGAAAGCTCGTGGCAATTGTCGCGATCAGTTCGAACGCGCCGAGCACCGGTCGGTCGCCGTTCTCGTACG
>CAZGUH010000063.1:8220-19064 GCA_964529005.1 uncultured Ilumatobacteraceae bacterium
CACGTCGATGACGAGATGCGCGCGCCCGGAGGTGAAAGCGCACAGCTCGCCGCCGGCGCGCAGCCGATCAACTGCGAGATTGGCGATCGTCCGCCCTTGGTCGAAATTCAGATTCGATGCGTTCGGGCGCTCGGTCCCCTCCGGGTGCAGGGTGACCCACCCTCTTTCGCGCGGCGCGTCGGCGATGATGTTGAGCACGACTGCGCCGGTGCCGGCGGGCACTCCGGCCCGTCCGGCGATGGGCACCGCGAGTGTGCTTTCAGCAGGGCGCATCCCGACACCGCTCAGTCGGCCGTCAAAGGCGGGCGCGCCGGGGCGAGTGTCCAGCACTCGGCGGGCCGCCGCGACATCCACTGCCGCCGCGCTCGTTGACGGCAGGGGGACCCACCCCGCCACGTCGACGATGAGATCTGCCGCCGCCGAGGTGTACAGGCAAACGTCACCATGACCGTCCAGCGCGGTGATGACGGTGTTGGCGACTGTTCCACCCGCCGAGTAGTTGAGATTCGAGGCCATGGGCATCTCCTCGTCGCATGCGTGGACGGTGGCGTGGCCCCACGCACCCGCATCGTCAGCCGTGACGCTCAGGACGACGGTCGAGGCCCCCGCCGGCACCCCGGCCCGACCGCCCACCGGCAGCTGCAGCGTGCTGGCCCCAGGCCGACCGCCGGTGCCCTGGTGCTGCCCGTCGAACGTCGACGCGCCCACTCTGGTGTCCAGGAGCCGCCTTGGCGCCGGCAGCATCTCGACGTCCCCCGCGGGAAACCAGCCTGCTACGTCGACGATCACATAGGTGACACCGTGGTTGAACACGCAGATCGCCCCTCCAACCCCGACGGACACGAGCGCGAAGGCGGCGACCGTGTCGCCCGGCCGGAAGTTGAGGTTCCAGGCGACCGGCCGCTGCGTTCCGCACGGGAATGCGGTCAGATGCCCCTGCTCGGTCGGCCCGTCCACGGTCAGGTTGACCGCGACCACGGCGGCGGACGCAGGCACACCGGCACGGTCGGCTATTGGGATTTCGAGCGTCGACCCGAATGCCCGCGTGCCGATCCCCGACAAGACCCCGTCGACGGTCGCGCCGATCGCACGGGTGTGGACGATCCGCTGCGGCGCCCCGGAGGCGCCAAAGGACGAAGTCGCCGGCACCGACCGGTTCGCCGACCTGTCGGCAACCGGCGAGAAGGCCGCACACAACAGCGCCGCGCCCGCGGCGAGGGAAGCGAACCGCATTCACGCGTGTACCCCTGAGGCTCGCTGGTGAGCCGAAACCAACGTCACCGTCGCGTCACCGTGAGAGGCACGCCTCGTCATCGGCCTCCAGCAGGTCGTGCTCGACGGGCGGTTTCAAGGCGGCCGGCCGACCTACGGCTACCAGCTCGTCGCCGGCGACCTGCACGCCAACCCGGCCAAGGCAGCCCACGGGCAACGGCTCCGCCACCTCGAACCGGACCCTCTGACCGCCCCGGTGGTGACACGCATCTTCGATGCGTTCCTCGCCTGCGACTCAGTCCACGCCATCGCGCGGCAACTCACCGCTGACGCCATCCCGTGCCCCGTCGGCGTCGGACCCGGAGCGAAACCGCCACCGGGCCCACAACGGCCCTGCGTGGGCGCACTCCGCGGTGCGGGCGATCCTCACGAACCCTCGCTACACCGGCTTCCAAGTCTGGAACCGCCAGAAGCGCCACGAGATCCTCATCGCGTCCACGACGTCGCCGCCGGCCACGAAACACGCATGCGGTGGAACGACCGCGACGACCGGGTGTGGTCCACGCAACCCACACACGTCGCGCTCATCACCACAGAGCAATGGGAACACGCCCAACAACTGCTGGCGTCGACGACCAAGGCCACCACGCGCTCGCCCAAGACCGGCGCCAGTACGTTCTCGCCGGGATCATCCGCTGCGGCACCTGCCGGCGACGCATGGAAGGCGTCTGGAACCACGGGCGCCCCTACTACCGCTGCCAGCTCCACCGCGCCGACCCGACAGACCGGACACAGCACCCGAACACGATCTACGTCCGCGAGGACGCCCTGCTCGCCGGCCTCGACGGCTGGCTCGCCGAACTGTTCGACCCATACCACCTCGACGACACTGCGCCACGCTCGCAGTCGCCACCGAACCCGACCCCGACGTCGTCGCCCGCCACGAAGCGATCCGTCGGCGCATCGCTCAGCTCGACACCGAGCTCGACAGCTATCGCACCGTGATGCGCAACGAGCCCGACGCCGCCGCCACCGTCGGCAAGTGGATCGCGCAGACCACCCTCGAGCGCCGCCGCCTCGAATCCGCACTCCGCGCCCAACCGAGCAACAAGCTCGCACGAGACGACATCAAGGCACTCGTGGCATCACTCCGAGACATCACCGCCACGCTGAACGCGGCCGACCCCGCCGACAAGGCCGAGGTCTACGCCGAACTCGGCATCACCGTGACCTACCACCCA
This sequence comes from uncultured Ilumatobacteraceae bacterium, assembly GCA_964529005.1. GTDB lineage: Bacteria > Actinomycetota > Acidimicrobiia > Acidimicrobiales > Ilumatobacteraceae > CAZGUH01. The sequence goes on from CAZGUH010000063.1 coordinate 10,674, forward strand.
GACCGGCGATTCCTCGTCCGGGCTCGACCGCGTGTAGTCGTGACAGTGTCGGAGGGGCGACTCGGACCATGACCCCACCGCTGCTCGGGGCTGGCCGGTACGCCCTGGCAGGGGGAGCTGCGCGGAGGCGCTGAATTCGTTCGCACCCATCAGGCGCTAGGCCGACGCCGGTCGTCGGTGGCGGAGAGGGCCGCCGAGATCGGCGGTAGGCTGACGACGGCTCAGTCCAGCACCCTTCGATGGGCCCGGTCGCCGCAGACGCCAGCCGTTGGCCGTTGCGTGAGCAGACCAAGGGAGGCCACATGCCACGATCCCGTTGGACACATTGCGGTGCCGCGCGAGGCCGCGTGCTCGCCCTCAGGCCATCTGCGTGAGCGGCTCGACGCGCATCTCATTCACTCTGACGCTGCCAGACGGGCAGTCGCACGAATGCCGCGGCCGCCTCGTCGAGACGATCCCAGCCCGTCGCCCGGGGGCGGCACGGTATCGATCGGCCGGAGTCGAGCCCGCTGGCGCCGCGGCCCCGACGTGGGTGATCCACGTTCTCGACGGCCCGGAGATCTACGACCAGATGGGCCGCCAATCCGCGCCGCTCGACATCGTCCTCTCCGACGGCCGGACGGGCAAGGTCCTAATCTCCGACGAGGCAACGCTACGCGGCAGCGGGTTGCTCGTCGATGTTCTGTCCGGAAAGACGGATGGCTGATCCCACTGAGTTCCTCGACATTATCGAGGACCTCGACGGCTTGACCTTCCCGCTGCGTGGCTTGCGAGTCACCCAGATCGCGATCGACCATGGGGTCACCCTCCGATTGCACGGCGGCGTCGCGGTGGCGATGCAAGGCTCGTTCATCGTCGCTGACGGCGGCGCGCAGGTGCGGCTCGACGTGCGGCATGTGACGGATCTGTCGCCGGCCCTGGCGGTTCTCGACGCAGTCGTCGACCACGCGCGTGCGTCGTGGGACGGCCTCCTGCGCGTCGCGTTCGCCGGAGGACGCGAGTTCTTCGTTTGGCCATCGGACGACGTCGAATCGTGGTTCGTGTCGTTCCCCGACGGCCGCTTGTACGCCTCCCGAGCGGGCGGCGGGATCGCCGCGAGGCCAGACCCCCGCGGCTGACAGGGCGAGAGTCAGTCGACCCGTAGCTGGGCGAGCAGATGGTCGCGCTGCTCCTCGAACTCGTCGAGGGGCAGCTGATCATCGCTGAAGCGCTTGTGCAGCGCGGCGAGGCTGTCGAGCACGACTTCTTGGGGCGTCGTGCCGGGAGCGTCCTTCGCGGCGCTGGCCGCTGACTCGGCCCGCGCCTGACGCTTCTCGGCCTTGCGAGCCGCCTTTTCCCGACGGAGCCGTTCCAGGTCTCGTTTCGAGGTTCGGGGTGTGCTCATCGTCGCACCTGCCCGACGATGAGATCGGCCGACGGTGGTGAGGCGAGCGACTTGAGCAGCCGGGCATGCGAGGCGATCGCCGCGACGACACTCTCATGCAGCCGATACCGCAGCCCGGCTGCGTCGCAGGCAGATCGGAACCGTCGAGCCAGCAGTGGATAGATCGTGTGTGGCAGCCGCGGCGCGAGGTGATGTTCCAACTGGTGATCGAGACCACCGACGATCCAGCGAAAGACATGACCCACCGCGGGCATCGGCGAGCGGATGTCCACCGTGGTCAGCAGCTGGTGACCGACGAAGTCCCGGCCGCGACGCGGAGCATCTGGCCCAGGGAACTCGGCGACATCGACGCAATGCGCCAACTGGAAGACCACGGCGAGGACAAGGCCCACTGCCCACGAACACGCCACGTAGAACAGCAGCACCTTCCACCACGGGTTGAACACCAACGGCACGACCACTGCCCATCCCAGGTGGCACAGCTTCCCGGCGATCACCTTGCCGGCGACGGCTGCGCTCCGGCGCTGTCCAAGCGGGTGGGCACCGATGACGTTGCGGGACAGGTTGCCGAGGTCGCCGATCACCACGTTCTTCAGCGTCATGAACCCATACAGGAACCACAAGTAGATGTGCTGATGGCGATGCCAGCGTCGCCACGGTTGGCCCGCGGTGAGCCGAGCGAACGGCGCCTGTGAGATGTCCGTATCGGCCCCGTCGACGTTCGTGTTGCCGTGATGGAAGACGTTGTGCTTGACACGCCAGAGCCAGGAGCTCGCTCCCAGCGCGTCGGCGGTGTACGCGACCAGCCTGTTGAGCCAGCGATGCGCCGAGAACGCGCCATGGTTCGCGTCGTGCATCACGCATGTCGCAGTGGCGATCAGTCCGAGCACCAGCCCGACTGCGCATGCGAAGCGCAACGGGAGCGACACGTCCATGATCACGAGGCCGATGTAGCTCGACACAGTCACGGCGCCGATGGCGAGCGCCTTGCTCTGGAGCGTGCGCCGTGCCCGCCTGATCTCTGCGTCTGTCGGCAACACTGCGTGCCATACTGCGGACGCGAGTTCGGTGTCGAGTGCGGGAGCGCCGGTGCCGGCCATTGTTCAACGCCTCCAGTAGATCGAGCTCAGAAGGAGGCGGTGGAATCGGCGGTGCCGTGCTGCCGATCGGCGTCTGCGACCAAGAAGTGTGCGATTCACCATATCGCCCGCCCCGAATCGCAGGGTGTCGACCGCTCGCTTCTGACGAAAGGAGCATCCCGATGCCCAACAAGAGGTGGGTCAGCGAAACGCAGCTAGCGGCCACCTTCCGCGTCTACGCGGGCCGCAACTCTGATGGAACGTGCACCGGCATCCTTGTCGAAGAGGTCGAGGAGACCCGCATCGTCCTCGACGGCGCCGCCGAGAGACGTCGGTGGAGGATCGTGGACCTCAAGGGCCCGTCCCTCCATCACCCGACGGAGTCGCCACGCGATCAGCTCGTCGAGATTGAGCTCGCTGATGGCAGGCGCGGCTCAGGCCTCGTCAGAGGCAGCACCATGACGGGCGCTGGTCCGCTGGCCTGACGTCAAGCCCTGCGCACGACGTGAGGGTCGGGCGCGATCCCGGCGGCGGAGAGATACCGTCTGCCCATCCCTGTCTCGCCGTTGGTGTCCTTCGTGTTGACCTTCCCGGACGGGACGATGCATCAATGCACTGGCAGGATCAACCGGCGGAGCGTCCCCACAAACCGCAAGTCGGGCGTCGGCGCGGTCGAGCAATGGCAGATGGACATCACGTCCGGTCCGAACATGTGGGAAGCGTTCCGCTCACAGACCGACCCACTCGAGGTGCGCATCGAAGACGGTCGGGTCGGGCGCGCCGTCATCGTCAATGACGCAACCCTCCACGGCGTTGGCGTGTTGACGAAACCGTGACCCAACTTCCTGCGGATGCGATGGCTGCGCTGTTGAACCATGACGCACCCCGCCGGGTGACATCTACCCATAATCCGCCTAGAGATGCGCGATCGTCCGATCTTGACGATCCGCTGACACGGTGCCAGCGGAGCATCGACGCGCTCGGCGTCCGCGACGGACGCCCCACGATGGCGGTACATTGACGAGACACCTCGTTGAGACGCCATTCACGGCGACGACGCCTCTCCGACCGATGAGAGAGGACGTCATGCCCAGACCTGCACAGCTTGCCCAAGGTGGTGCGCCGTGGCGGCCGGCGGCTACCGTCGTCGACCCGCCCGAACGACGATGCTGGCGGTGCCTCCAGATGTTCGCCGGTGACCCGGACTATGTGCCGATGCACGCTGAGTTCTGGCTGTGCCCGGCATGCGCGCCGAAGCTGCTCGGCAGCCCGCGAGAGGAGCTGCAGCGATGATGCGCTTCGAGTGGAACGCGCTCCGACCGGGCGACAGCGTCCTGGTCCACGACTCGCGCACGCCCGACCTTCGCCTCACTCGAGGAACTGTGGCCATCGTGGAGACGAACCGCGGGTCCACCAACAGCGTCGCTGTCCGCTTCGAGAATGACACCCGCGCGGTCACGATGCGCCCCCGTCGGATGTGGGTCCATCTCGACGAAGAAGATGCGCCGGACTACTGCTGGCGCTGCGCAGCCATCGACGCGGCAGCCGCTGCATAGGCTGCGCGCCGACGGCTGAGGATCGCTGAGTCACCCGCTGGAGCTGCCGTTCGCCTTCTTGCTCTTTTTCGTGGCTCGCTTCTCCTTGAGCGTCTTGCCGGGCTTCTTTCCGGCGGGTCGCTGAGGCGTCTTCTCAGGCATTTTCGTCTCCTTCAGGTTGCGAACTCGTCACGGTCCGATGGGCGGGCTTCGACATGGCCGCGATCACGTCGTCGATCTCGACCGTGGCGATCGCGATCATCTGATCGCCGATGCCGTAGGGCAGAACGAGGCGCCCACCGACCGCGAGGGCGCCGCAGGAATAGACGACGTTCGGCACATAGCCGTCGCGACAACTGCGGCCGGGGGCGAGGAGGGGCTCGTCCGTCGTGGCGATTACTCGGTGCGGCTCATCGAGGTCGAGCAGCATCGCTCCGATCGAATAGGTGCGCATCGCTCCGACACCGTGGGTGAGCACGAGCCAGCCTTCAGATGTCTCGATCGGCGAGCCGCAGTTACCCACCTGGAGCACCTCCCACCGCCGGCGCGGAACGGCGACGACCTCCGCGTTGTCCCAGCAGAGCAAATCATCGGAATAGGCCACCGAGTTGGTCTCTCGGTCCGCGCGCGACAGCGCCACATAGCGGTCCCCGACGCGTCGCGGGAACAGCGCGAGACCCTTTCCCTTCGCCGCGGAGCCCGCCATCGGCGTGATCGCGAACGAGACGAAATCGTCGGTGGTGAGGAGGTGTTGGCTGACGTTGACGCCGTCAAACGCCGTGTACGTCGCGCAATATCGAGGCCCGCTGCCATCGGTGATCTCGACGAACCGGGCGTCCTCCATCCCGTGCGCCTCCGCCGATGCATGGGGCCACAGCACACGCTCGGACAGCTGCGTGTCGGGCGTGAACTCGACTCGGTAGGAAGATGTCGCCAGCTGCACGATGCGCTGGGCCGTCGACGCGGCGTTGCGCCGCATCGGGGCGTCGGCGATCAAGGCCTCTGTTCGGCTGCGCAGCTGCTCGTCGCCGAAGCACTCGGGAAGCTCGTCGAGAACGTATGCCGCGTTCTCGTGGTCGTCGTCTGCTTCGGCAAGCCGCCGGTGCAGGACGCTGCGATGATGCTGCCCAGGCATCGCTGGAGCGGTTCGCGGCCGCGACCCCGGCGCATCGAGGGTCACCGTGCCAACGCGGTCGATGGCGCCGGTGCGGAAGCCGATCGAGGAGCGATGGCCTTCGCCGATTCCTCGCACGCTCATCACGAACGCTGTCTCGCCACTGGCGGGCTGTTCGGGACAGGCGACGATCGAGGGATTGCACAGCGCTGCGCCTTCGATCGCGTACTCGTGGGTGAACGCTGCTCCGAGCAAGCGTCGTCGATCGATCGTCAACGAGCTCTCGGCGTCGAGACGATGCGCGATCTGCGCGGCGTGTTGTTCGAAGGTTTCGTACAGGCGGTGGTGTCGATCGGCGAGTCGCCCCTCGATGTCGCGCAGCGCCGCTGTGATTTCGTGCTCCTCGAGGCCCATGATCCTGTCGATCACGGACTCCGCCCGCGAGTCCCCAGGTCCGACGTCTTCACGCCCGGGCACGAAGAAGCGGACGATGGCGCGTCCTGGGTCAGGGGTGATGCGGATGCCCGTATCGGTGAGACGTGCGCTGCGTTGGATCACGGCACGAGCTGCTCGAGGGCGTCGGCGCGCTGCATCGTCGAGATCATCGCCAACGTCGATTCGGCTCCACAGTTGAGGTTGACGCCGTCGCTGCGGAGGCCGTCGAAGCCGGCGCCGGTCGCTGAGTCGTACATCACCGCCGCTGCATCGTTCGCGCCGTCGAACCAGGCGGCGGCGAGCCCGATGCCCCGCATCCAGTCGGCGTCGCCGGTCAAGGTGAACGCCGTCCAGCAGGCATCAGCCATCGCCGCTACCTCGATCGGCTGCTGGTCGAACTGAGGCGCCACGTCGGTCCGTCCTCGGCCCCGGACGCCGGTCACGGAGAGGTGGCCATGCTTGCTCTCCGCCTCCAGGAGCCAGCGGAGCATGGACAGCCCACGCTCACGCACGACGGAGGCGCCGAGCGCCGCCCCGGCCGCGATCACCGCCTCTGCGAGCACAGCGTTGGCGTATCGGAGCCGGGTCTCCGGCCAGACCCACGGCTCGGGGCGCGGGACGCCGATCACGGTCACGGTGTCGAGGAGCAGAGCACGAGCTGCGCTGTGGCCCGGACGACGATGAAGCACCTCAGCGGCGCCCAACGCAGCGAACGCCATCGCGCGCGGCCACGGAGACCGCTGCGCGATCCCGCGCTCGAAACATGCGAGGGCCTGATCCGCGAGCTCGTCGTCCTGGAGGCGCGCGGCCGCGGCGCCGAGACCCCAGAGGCTTCGGCCCCAACAGTCGTCCGTCGTCGCCCGATCGGTCCAGCGGCCGCCCCTGCTCATACGGTTGCGCACGCGACCGTCCGGCGCCTGCGCGGCGACCACGAAGCTCAGCGCGATGCGGCACAAGCGAGCAGCTGCGATGTCCGCCGGCTCGCGCGCGGTGACGACGAGCAGACGAGCGTTGTCGTCGGTGCAGTATCCGTGCTCCACGCGTGGCCTTACGCCGCACGCGTGCTCGAACAGTCCCTGCTCGTCGGTCATCGCCACGAGGTGCTCGAACCTGCGGCGCCCCCGCTCGGTCACATCGCCATCCGGGCGTCGACCGTGGAGGCGAGGGCCTCGCAGACGTCTCGATACTGACCTCCGACCACTGACCAGCTCAGCGTCGGTGAGATCGCCCGGGCCTGAGCAGACATGACCGCGATCAGCTCCGGATCGGCGACGACTGCGCGGATGGCGGCGGCGAGAGCGATCGGGTCCTCGTGCGGGACGATGATGCCGGCACCGGTGGAGAGCGCTTCGACCGCGTGCGGGAAGGCGGTTGCGATCACCGGGCGGCCGGCCGCGATGGCGTCGACCAACACTCCAGAGGTCGCTTGATCGCGGGAGTCGTAGGGCAGGACGACGACCGACGCCGATGCGACCAAGGGCAACAGATCTGCGAGGTCGCGATACGTGTCGTCGAAATGGACGGACGCTGCCACTCCGGAGGCCCAGGCGCTGCGGATCAAGCTCTGGCGATAGCGATCGCCGTCCCGCGCGAACACGTTGGGATGCGTCGCCCCTGCGACGGTGTACTTGATCCGCGGCCGGAGGTCCGTCAGCAACGACAACGCGGTGATCACGTGCTCGATGCCCTTGCCCGGGCCGAGCAGACCCCACGTCAGCAGATGCAGACGTCCGCTCAGCTGGCGGTCGCCAGAGGAGGCGGCGGAGCCGCTCGGTCCAGCAGCTCCGTGCGGAATGACGACGACCTTCGCGGCATCGATGTCGTAGACCGACACGAGGCGGTCGCGGGACGAGCCGGTCATCACGACAACACGGGCGGCGACGTCACACGCGGCCTCCAGCACGGTGCGTTGGTGTGCGCTCGGGAGCGCCGGAACGGTGTGCAGCGTCAGGACGGCGGGGACGGTCAACGAACGCAGCACGCTGAGCACCTCGTCCCCGTCGACGCCGCCGTAGATACCGAACTCGTGCTGGACGAGAGCGACATCGCCCTGCGACAAGACACGGGCGGTCTCACGAACGCTCGTCGCGATGCCGTTCGCAAGCTCGTACCTGGCCCCGCGCCGCTCGGTGGCCTCACGACCGTCGTCGATCGCCACCACGGTGACGGAATCGCCCGCACGCGTCAGTTCGGCCTGAAGCGCTGCGGCGAATGTGGCAATGCCACACTTCCGTGGCGGAAAGGTGCTGAGCAGAGCGACTCGACGGCCAGCAGGGACTCGATGAGACGCAACGGACTGCATGCCAACCTCCTCGACAAGGTCGAGGCGTCGGGCCTGCACGGGGCGACAGCACGATCGGCCGTCCAGCCCAAGCGAGGCGACTCGTCCGAGTGGTGAAAGCCGAGGTTACCAGCGGATCCAGCCGCTCGGCCCAGCGCCTCCCGATCGCCCGAGCCTGCGACGCCGCTCAGGTCGTCCAGCTGCTCGTGTGCTTTCGGACGGGCCGCTTCCGATCCACACCGGCCTCGGCCATGATCTTCATCATCGTCGTCTTCGTGGTGCCGAGGCGACGCGCAAGAGATTCCTGGCTCTCATCGTCCGGGTCCCAGCGCACATATGCCTCGATGATGCGCGCCTTGTCCTCGTCGGTGTAGGTCCTCACCTGATCAGGGTCGGCCACCACGCTCACGGTACCGCGGTGGCGTCGTGGAAGGACGGCGTCCAGCGGCTGCCGTTTGAACCGCTGGACACCTACACCGGAAACGCCCGGCCGTGGCGCATCTGGCGCTAGCCCGCCCTGTTCAGTAGCGGGTTGGTGGTGAGGGGGCCGCGTCCGCGAAAAC
>CAZGUH010000064.1:0-17197 GCA_964529005.1 uncultured Ilumatobacteraceae bacterium
GCCGACGATCTCGTCGGGGCGCCCGCCGCGCCGCAGCGGGATCGACCGCGCCGCCACCGGGCACGCGGAAGCCGGCGACGTCACTCGACGAGATGCTCGCCGCGTCGACCGCCGGTGCCTCGCTGCTCGCTTCGCAGCGCTATGAGGTGATCACCGCGATCTCGACCGGCGCCCGAGCAGCGCTGACGCTGCGGTGGAGCGGCGTGCTCGCCATCGCAGCCGGCTCGTTGCGCGCCGGGCAGGTCCTGGTCGCCGACGTCGCCCAGTTCGTCGAGATCGACGGTGCACGCATCCGCTCGATCGAGACGTTCGATTGCTACGCCCCGTTCGACGCGGCGCCCGGCTGACGGGCGGGATCCTCCACTCGGTGTTCGCCGACAACATCGTCGAGCACTGGGACGTCGTCCAAAGTGCCTGACGCTCGGGAGACGCCGAACGGCATGTTCTGAGCGGGCGCGAACGGGGATCAGGGACTCGGGTTCAGACCGACCGTGACGCAGCGGCTTGCAGCGCGGGGAAGCGGTCCTGGCGCATCTGGGCCTCGTAGCCAGCGATGGCGTCGAGCAGCGGTCGCTCGCCGCGGTCCGCAGCGACGAGCGCATCGCGCAGGCGGTGGGCGTCCTCCATCGCCATGTTGGCCCCGATGGTTCCGACCCCGGCGTGGATGGCATCTCCGAGCAGCGTGACGCCCGTCGTCGGCCACGGGTCAGCCGGCTCCAGCGAACCGCCACGGATCGCCACCGTGGCCTCGGGCGTCGCAGCGTCGATGATCATCCGCACGGCCGGCGGCAGCTCGGCGACCAGCTCCCGAGCCTTCGCCCACGCCTCGAGCGGCGAGCCCATCGGCCCGACCTGCTCGGGGGTGGCGAACAGCACCCACTGCAGGTAGTTCTCGGCGTCGGCGATGTCGGGCGAGCTGAGCCAGGGCAACCAGCGCGCGCCGGCGTCCGCCGGTCGTTGCTGGAAACGCATCGGGATGAGCATCATCGCCAGCGTCCCGTCGACGTGGAGGCGTGCCAGATCGTCGCCGACGAGGGCTTCCAGGCCAGTGGCCGCGATGGCGCGATAGGGCGTCGCGCCGGTCAACGTGCGGCGACCGTTGTCGACGATGTGCACCTCCGGCAGGTACTGCCGGCGCACCACCGAGCCGATGCCGTCGGCCCCCACCAGCACGTCGGCGACGTCGTGGCTGCCGTCGGCGAAGCACGCCGCCACCGTCCCGTCGGCGCGCTGCGCGAATCGCTCCACCCGGCGACCGAAGTGGATCACGTCCTCGAGGCCGTTGACGAGGACGGCGCGTAGCACGCGCCGGCAGATCGTCAGCACCGGCACGCGTGGCCCGCTGCCCGGGACCTCGCCGGTGACGGCGAACGCCCCGTCAGCCTCGGCGAGCAGCGCGATCCGCTTGCGCTCCCCGCCGGCCGTGGCCTCCAGCATCGCCACGTGCTCGGGCGGGAGGCAGGCGTGCAGCGCCGTCGAGCCCATCTCGGCCAGGGCGACGGTCACGCCCTGGGGGCGCGCCTCGCCGTGCTGTTCGTAGACGACGACGTCGATCCCGGCCCGCCGCAAACCGTGGGCGAGCGTCAGCCCACCGATCCCTGCTCCGACGACGACGACACGCATTCGCTTGATCCCCTCTCGGTCGCCTGGGGGCGACAGCCCGGCAATGATCCCATGAATTCTGTTTATCAGAAAAGTATTCTGTCACACGGACATCAGTCGACCACTGAAACGAACAACCGAAGGGCTTCCCCATGAAGATCGCTGTCATCGGCACCGGCCAGTTCGCTCGCAGCTTCATCTCGCTGTGGCAATTGCACCCCGCCGTCACCGAGGTGTACGCCTGCGACCTGATTCCCGAGCGCGCCGCGGAGCACCAGCGCAAGTACGACCTCGCGGGGACGTTCGACACGTTCGAGGACGCACTCGGCTCGGACGTCGACGCAGTCGCGATCATGACGCAGCGGTGGTCGCACGGCCCGCTCACGCTCCAGGCCCTCGATGCCGGCAAGCACGTCTACTCGGCGGTGCCGATGGCGATCGAGGTCGACGAGATCGCGGCGATCGTGAGCAAGGTCGAGCAGACCGGATTGATCTACATGATGGGGGAGACCAGCTACTACAACCCCGTCGTGGTCTGGGCCCGCCAGCAGCACGCGGAGGGCGCGTTCGGCCGCGTGTTCTATGCCGAGGGCGACTACGTGCACGACATGGACAACGGGTTCTACAAGGCGTTCGAGTACAGCGGTGGGCCTGATTGGAAGCGCACGGCGAGCTACCCACCGATGCTCTACCCGACGCACGCGATCGGTGGCGTGCTCGGCGCGCTCCCGACGTACGCCACGTCCGTCAGCTGCATCGGCATCAGCGACGATCGCGGCGACGGGGTGTTCGACCGCGAGGTGTCCGCGTGGGGGAACGACTTCTCGAACATGACGGCGCTCTTCGAGCTGGCCGACGGTGGAGCCATGCGCACGAACGAGTTCCGTCGCGTCGGGTACTGGGACGGTCCCGAGTCCCGCTTCCGCTTCTTCGGCACCGAGTCGGTCGTGGAGCAGACCACGACCGGCACGACGCTGAGCATCAAGACCGAGGGTCGCGACCACCTCAAGGGCACGACGATCGACATCAGTGAGAAGTTCGTGACCCGGGTGTGGCCGTTGCCCGCCGGCTACGAGGACGTCGACACCGCGCTGCTGCAGAGCTTCTTCTCACGCACCGCTCCGGTCCACGACCGCAGCCGGCTCCCGGCGGAGTTCGAAGGCGCGCTGAACGGCCACGAAGGCTCGCATCACTTCCTCGCCGACGACTTCGTCCGCGCCGTGACGACGCTGACACACCCGCCGGTCAACGCCTGGCGCGCCGCCCGCTTCACGGCCCCCGGGCTGATCGCCCACGAATCCGCCAAGCGCGGCGGACAGCGCCTTCCCATCCCCGACTTCGGCGACGCACCCTCCGAAGCCCACTGGTAACCTGGAGGAGTCCCGCGTTCGCCCTGCCCCCGAACGGCACTTCGTGGACGCGCGTCGGGACGGCGCGGCGTCCGGCGGTCTCACGCCGCGTCGTGACGCCCGCGGCGGGCGTCCCCTACCGCCGGTCAGCCGAGGGACCGGTAGTAGCGGGCGGCGCCCGGGTGCAACGGGATCGGTGCTGCGCCGATGCGCTCCGGGTCGAGTGGGTAGGTCACCGGGCTCCGGTCCGGCGGCAGGTGGCGGTACTGGGCTTCGAGCACCGCTCGGGTCTCGCCGAGGCCCCACCCGATGAGGTGGGCGACGTCGTCGGGTAGGTCGTCGCGGCAGACGACCAGGAAGTCGCTGAACTCGAGGCAGTGGAGTGGTTCGTCGAGGCCGGGGAACTGGCCGGCCGCGACCGAGGTCGACGGCCACCCGTGAGCCGATGCCAGCGACCGCGCCGCGTCGTCGGTCACGGCCAGGAACTGCAGACCCGGATCCACGGCGAGCTGCTGCCACATCGGCAACATGATCGCCTCGAACACGATCGCGTCGGCGGCGCCGGTGCGGACGAGATCGAACACGCCGAGCAGCCCGTCCGCCGGCGGCACGAAGGCGCCGCCCCACTCCTGCAGGGTCGGCTCGCCGATGCCCTCGGCGGCGAGCAGGGCGCGGGCGCCGTAACCGACGAAGCTGTCGTCGTCGTCCGCCGCCGTGGCGACGCGAAGCGGTGCGCGCTGCGCGCGCCAGTCGGCGAACGAGGTGATCCCGGCGTCGCGCCGGAGGGCGACCACCAGTCGGTCGACCTGGGGGATCACTCCGAGCGCGCGCAGCCCCGGCATCGGCTCCCCCCAGAGACGGCCCTCGACCGCCATCGCCACGCAGCACGCCGGCGTCGCCACGGACACGTCGACCTCGCCATCGGCGACCGCCCGCAGGTTCGCCATTCCGCCGGTGCCCGTCCAGATGCCGACCCGGCTCGCCGGGCCCGATCGGGCGATCACGTTGGCGGCGATCCAGCCGCAGATCCGGTGGATGTTGGCCGTGCCCCAGTCGCCCTGCAACGTCAGCGTGATGTCGCGGTCGAGCCGCGGGTCATCGGATGCCATGACGACGTTCTACTCAGCAGAAACTCAACTCGTCCAGAAGAACTTCGCTCAGCGCCGACGAGGCGGTCAGGCGAGCATCGTTCGCAGCTCGTCGCGCAGCACTCGGCGGAGCTCCTCGTGCATCGGCGACAGCCAGCGACCTCGGCCGCGAGCGACCATCACCGGCAGCGCCAGCGGGATGCCCTTGATCGTCACCACCCTCAGCTCGCCGGCCTCGATCTCGCGGGCGACGGCGCGGCGGGTCAGGAACGTGGCGCCCACTCCGTGGCGCACCGCGTGCTTGATGCCTTCCGGGTGGTCGTACTCGCCGACGACGTCGAGCGGCAGCACGCCGGCGGGGCCGAGCTGGTCGCGCATGAACGTGCCGGAGATGATCGTCTCGCGTGGCGGGATCACGAACCGGCACGCCGCGACCTCGGCCGGCGTGGCCGTCGCTCCGAACGGTGGCCGATCGGCGGCCACCACCAGCACCACCTCCTCGACGCCGACCACCTCGTAGTCGAGCCCGCGATCCTTGGCCGACCGTTCCTCGTCCACCAGCACGGCGAGGTCGCGCTCGCCGGCGAGCAGCCGTTCGGCGAGTCGCAGCGGGAAGTCGGTGGTGACGCTCAGCGTGACGCCGGGATGCCGCTCGGCGAAGCGCGCGAGGATCTCGTCGACGAGATAGGGCCCGGCAGGCAGGCTCGACGCGATCAGCGCTCGCCCGCGGTGGCCCGATGCATGCTCGCCCGCTTGGTCGACGACCTCGCGAGCACGTTCCAGCGTCTCCTCCGCCCAGCTGTACAGCATCTTGCCGGCCTCGGTCAGGCGCATCTCGTGCCCGGTCCAGTGCAGCAGCTGGACGCCGACCCGGTCCTGCAGGTCCTTGAGGTGCGCGCTCACCGCCGGCTGGCTGACCCGCAGCTGCTCGGCCACGCGCCGCACGCCGCCGGCGCGCACGACGGCGGTGAACACCTCGAGCTTGTACAGCGAGATGGCCCCGACGTCGCGGTCGAGGAAGCTCGAACGTGGCATAACCAACCCCTTATCAGACCATCATTGAACAGTACCTTGCCGTTCTCGACGGGCGTTCTTACGATCGATGGCGGGCTACGAACGAGGGGGACAGCCATGAAGCGTGGCTTTCGCGTCATCGACACCGACTTGCACCTGATGGAGCCGCAGCGTCTGTGGACCGAGCGGATCTCGAAGCGGCATCAGGCCGACATCGAGATCGCCTATCCCGGCGGGCGCGGCCTGCAGGAGACCTTCAGCACCAGGATCCGCATCGGCAATGTCGCGTGGGAGCTCGGCGACGGCAGGGCGACGATCCGGCAGCAGCACTTCACCGACCGGTTCCAGGAGGAGCCGCTGCTGGCGTTGATGCACTCCGACGGCGGGGGTACCGCCGAGAACACGCTCCGCGGCATGGATATCGAGGGCATCGACCTGGCGATCCTGGTGCCGACCCTGCTGTTCGTGGTGACGACCGCCGACGGACTCGATCCGACACTGGTCGCCGAGCTCTGCCGGGCCTACAACGACTACGCCGCGGATTACTGCGCGACCGATCCCGACCGCCTGCGCTTCTGGGGCTGGCTGCCCCGCCAGTCGCCCGAGCTCGCGGCGCGCGAGGCGCGGCGCTGCGTCGAGGATCTCGGCGCCGCCGGCGTGGCGATGACCACCGGCAACGTCGACGGCTGGAACCTGTCGGAGCCGCACTTCGACCCGCTCTGGCCGACGCTGAACGAGCTCGGCGTGCCGTTCGGGCTCCACCTCTACGGCATGGCGCCCAAGCTGTACGCCGACCCGCCGCTGCGCTACCTCGGACGCGAGCGCACCGACGTCGTGTCGGCCGTGCTGCAGGGCTCGAACCAGGCGATGTCGGCGGTCGCCGAACTGTGCACGAGCGGCGTGCTCGAACGGCACCCGGGGGTGCGGCCGCTCGTGATGGAGACGGCATCGACGTGGCTGATGTGGCTGCTCCAGCGGATGGACGACCAGTGGGAGCTGTACCGCCCCTACATCGACGACGTCCGGCTCGAGCTCAAGCCGAGTGACTACTTCCGCCGCCAGTGCGCGATCACCGCCGAGTGCGACGAGGACCACCTCGAGTACCTCGCCACCGCGTGCGGCCTCGCCGACAACCTCGTGTTCACGACGGATTTCCCCCACCACGATTCGAACTTCCCGCACGCCGTGGACGAGTTCTTCGAGCTGGAGCTGTCCGACGACCTGCGGCGCAAGATCCTGTCGGAGAACGCCGAGCGCGCCTTCGACCTTACCGCCACGCCGGCCTGAGTCGGCCTTGAAGGCACCTGTCAGCGCGGAATAGTGTTCTGTATGCTGAGACATTGGGGAAGGGCTCGTGTCGCAAGCGAGCGAGAAAGGGGAGTCCGCGATGGCCGACCAGCAACGTACGGTGAAGCCGTACTCGGGCCAGCGTGAACCGTTGAAGGTCAACGCCTTCGAGGCACTCGCCGGTTCGTGCACGCCGCTGTTGCCGCTGTTCCCGTACACCGGGCCCGACGCCATCGTCCCGACCGTGGCCGGCTTCTCGCCGGGACCGGATCGGCTGGCCGGTCGGTTCTGGCACCAGAACTCGGTCACGGAGATCGTGACGTGCCTCGGCAAGGCCGGCCCGGGTGGCATGCCGCCGGGCACGGTGGCGGTGAACGGGGCGACGCACCCCGTCGGGCCCGACAAGCACGACCTGGAGCCGGACGACGGCACGGCGATGGTGATCACCATCAGCCAGCGCCACGGCTACGAGGAGCAGCGCGAGACGTTCGCGCTCCGGTGCTCCGAGTGCAAGCACCTGCTGCTGTCGCACGAGTACGGCTTCGTGCCGCATGCTCCCGAGCACGGCGAGATCGAGCGGTTCGCCACGATCATCGAGTGCGCCAACGGCGCCGAGCGGTTCAACGAGACCGAGGCACTGCGCACGTGCGAGAAGTGCGGGCACGTCAACGACCCGTTCCCGCTCGTCGGGTGGGGATGGCGCCGCTACCGCTCCAACCTCGAGACCGCCGAGGCCGCACGCGGCGGCCTTGCCGACGCGGCGACCAACCACGTCGGTGCGCTCACAGCCGAGCGGCTCACCGGGGTGGTGCCGTCGTGACCCTCGCCCGTCAACGCTTCGCCAACTCGTTCGCGCTCGCCGCGGAGGCCGGGCCCTACGCGTTCTGGCCGGTCGTGCCGGCGGGCCTCGACCCGCAGTTCCACGTCAGCTGCAACGACCGCGACCAGCCGTTCCACCTGATCCACGAGCACGACGCGGTGCTCGTGCACTTCAACGGCCGCGCCGCCGTGCGCTTCCCGGAAGGTCCGGTGCGCCAGCATGCGCTGAAGCCCGGCGACCACGTGTACCTGCCGGCGGGACTGCCGTACCAGGTGCTCACCGAGGAGCCGTGCGTGCAGCTGCTGATGAAGGCCGAGGCGACGGAGGTCGAGGCGGTCGCCTTCTACTGCAACGCCTGTGGCGCGCTGCTCCATCGCGTCGACTTCGACACCACCGACGAGCCGCCGCAGCGCGGCTACCACCGGATCTGCGTGGGCTTCAACGACGACATCGAGCGTCGCCGGTGCGCGTCGTGTGACGCGACGCATCCGGAGATCGACGTGGAGTCCTTCGGCTGGCCGGCGATCGCCGACCAGATCGAGGCGGCCACCGACAACGCGGCCCGGGGCTGATGGCCGGTCGGCCAACGGCCGCCCCGGCGCTTGCCGCGCGCGGGCTGAGCATGGCCTTCGGCGGGCAGCAGGTGCTGCACGCGGCGTCGCTCACCGTCGACGCCGGCGAGGTGCACGCGCTGGTCGGCCACAACGGCTCCGGCAAGTCCACGCTCGTGAAGATCCTCGCCGGCGTGTACACGCCGTTGCCGAGCGCCGAGATCGCCGTCGGGGGCCGGACGATCGCCGCTGGCGATCCCCAGGCCTCGTACGCGGCGGGGCTGCGCTTCGTGCACCAGGATCTCGGCCTGGTCGACACCCTCGATGTGGTCGACAACGTGCTGTTCGGCACGAGCTATCCATTGCGGCGCGGCGGTCGCATCGACTGGAGCGCGGCGCGCCGGGCGGTGTCCGAGATCCTCGAGCAGCTCGGCTACCGCGTCAACGTCCGCGCCCCGGTCGCCCGGCTGTCGGTCGCCGACCGCACGGGCGTCGCGCTCGCCCGCGCGTTGTACGCGCCGCGCGGACGGGCGTCGCTGGTGGTGCTCGACGAGACCACTGCCGCGCTCGCCGCAGCCGGCGTGGACCACCTGTTCGACGCGGTGCGCCGCCTGACCGACCTCGGCCTCGGGGTCCTGTACATCTCCCACCGCCTCGACGAGGTGTTCGCGATCGCCGACCGCACCACGGTGTTGCGCGACGGCCGCGTCGTCGCCGTGGAACGTGTTGGCGACCTCGACGAGGACCGCTTGATCGAGCTGATCGTCGGCCGCGGTCTCGATCGCCCGGCCGCCGCTCGGGCGCCCGAGGCCACCCGGCCGGCGGCGCTCACCGTGCGCGGGTTGAGTGCTGGCGGCGTCCGTCGTGCGGACTTCGATCTCGGCGCCGGTGAGATCCTGGGCATCGCCGGACTGGACGGATCCGGCCGCGACTCGGTGGCGCCGGCCCTGTTCGGCGCGATCCCCCGGCGCGGCGTCGTGCGCGTCGGCGGCCGTCCCGTCGCGGCCGGTCGGCCCGATCTGGCCATCCGCGCCGGCATCGGGCTGCTGCCCGCCGACCGCTTGCGCAACGGTTTGTTCGGCCGGCTCAGCGGCGCGGCCAACCTGACCGTCAGCGACCTGCCGACCCGAGTCCGGTTCGGCCCACTCGACCGGAGCCGCGAGCGCGCCATCGCAACCGACTGGTTCGAGCGGCTCGACGTGCGCCCGCGCGATCCAGCGCTCCCGGTGCAATCGCTGAGCGGCGGCAACCAGCAGAAGGTCCTGCTCGGCCGTTCGTTGCGCCTCGATCCCGACGTGCTGCTCCTCGACGAGCCGACGCAAGGGGTCGATGTCGGCGCCGTTGACCGGATCCATGCGCTCCTGCGCGCCGCCGCCGCGGACGGCGCCGGCGTCCTGGTGTGCTCGTCGGACTCGAACGAGCTGGCGCGGCTGTGCGATCGCGTCCTCGTGTTCACCAACGGCGTGATCCGCGCCGAGCTGGTCGGCGCCGAGCTCTCCGTGCACGCGATCGACGCCGCTGCCCTCAGCACCTCCGAAGGGATCGCCTCATGACCGACACCCTGACGCCAGCCGCCATCACCGCCGACGGCCACCGTTCGCCGGCGCCGGCGAACGGCCCGATGGAGCGGCGCAACCTCCGAGTCGGCATCCTGTCCACCCGCTTCGGCGGGGTCTGGATCCTCGCCGCGCTCGTCACGCTGTTCGCGGTCACCGAGACCGAGACGTTCCTGTCGGCGACGACGCTGCGCTCGACGCTCGGTGACCAGGCGATCACCGGCCTCCTCGCCCTCGGCGTGCTGCTGCCGCTCGTGGCCGGTCACGTCGACCTGTCGTTCGCCAGCGTGGCCGGGCTGGCGGTCATCCAGTCGTCCTGGCTCAGCCAGCACACGTCGCTCCCGACGATCCTGATCGTGCTGTCGGTCGTCGCCTCGGCGGCGGCCGTCGGCCTGGTGAACGGCCTGTTCGTGAGCCGGCTCGGCGTGAACAGCCTGTTCATCACGCTCGGCGTCGGTACGGTCGTGACCGGCACCACCGAGTACATCGCCGATCACAACGCGATCCGCGCCGACTTCGGCGAGCCGTACCTGACCGTCGCCCGCGGCCAGCTCTTCGACAAGATCCCGTACCTCTTCCTCCTCGTGCTCGGCCTGGGCGTGGTGTTGCACTACGTGCTCGAGCACACACCGATCGGTCGGCGCCTGCAGGCGGTCGGCGGCAACGTCACCGCGGCGCGTCTCGCTGGCATCCGCACCCGGCGCATCGAGCTGTCGGTGTTCCTGGTCAGCGCGATCACCGCCGGGCTGACGGGGTTCCTGCTGGCGACGAAGGTCGGGCTCGGCACCGAGACGACGACCAACGGCCTGTTACTGCCCGCGTCGTCGGTGCTGTTTCTCGGGGCCACGCAGTACCGCGAGCGGCCCAACGTGCCGGGCACGTTGCTGGCGATGATCATCATGGGAACCGGCATCAAGGGCTTCCAGCTGATGGGCGCGTCGGCCTGGGTCACCAACTTCTTCTCGGGGACCGTCCTGCTGCTGGCCGTCGTCATCTCCCGCGGCCGCGTCGGGCGCGTGCGGTAGCGCCCCGCTCAGGTGACGGTTGCAGGCCGGGACGATCGCCGGTGAGCAGGGTTCGACGACCCGCGCAGCATCCTGCCGACGCGGACGGTTCACCTCACCGGACGAGATCGCCGTCGGGCCGGACCGCATCATCCTTGCCTGCGCCGCGCTCGTCGTCGCCGCGGTGCTCGGCGCGGTCCTCACGTCGCCATCGGCCGGCGCCGAGATGATGACCTTGCGCGCGCCTGCTGCCAGGTGTTGCCGTGCGCTCGCCGAGTCAGGTAGGCCTTCAGGCGCTCCAGCGGGGATCCCTCCCCGTCGAGAGCGACGCCTCGCCGGTGACGTCACTCGTGACGGCCGACAGCGCCTCGACGGCCAGGTCGCGCTTCCCGCGGAAGTCGTGCTCCAGGCTGCCCTGGCCCACGCCGGCGCGCACCATCGCGTCGCGCGAGCTCGTCGCGGCGTACCGCGCTCCCACAGCAGCTCCGCCATGGCGCCGGTCAACCGCGTGCGTCCATGGGCGGCGTGTGTACCTACTGGTATGTGCAGAGCGCGCGGGCCGCCGGGTTGACGCGTGGCCATCCGCGCGGGCAAGCTGCGAATACAGAAAGTTGTTCTGCTATGTCGGACATGGAGCGCATGGGGGGAATGGGATGAAGGTGACACACCGGAGGGCAACGTGGACGCGGCGGGCTGTCGCGGCGCTGGCCGGGGCCACGCTGGCACTGGCGGCATGTGGCGGCGACGACGGCGACGACGCCGCCGCGGCGTCGACCACGGCGGGCACGGGCGCCGGTTCGACGACCGGCTCGACCGGCGAGTCGACGGCCACGTCGGAGGCCGCCGCCAGCGCGGCGCAAGCGGACCTCGAGCGGTTCAAGGTGCCGGCGACCGAGTTGGCGCCACTGCCGACGATCTCGGGGGAGATCCCGGCGGCGTTGAAGGTGTACCTCATCGCCACCGGCAACGAGACCGACCGGCTGATCGGCCAGGGCATGTCGGAGGCGGCCGAGTTGCTCGGCTGGAGCGTCGAGGTGATCAACGCCGATCGTCGCGATCCGGCCCAGGCGACGGCTGCGGTCCTGTCGGCGCTCGAGTCCGGCGCCGATGCGATCGTCGTGCCGTCGGTGCAGGCCGCAGCGATCGCCGAGGGCATCGCCGAAGCCGAGGAGCAGGGCGTGCCGATCGTGCAGATCGGCAGCAGCGAGCCCGAGGCGTTCACCGGTGCCGTGAACACGATCACCGCCAACGCCGACCTCTACGGCCAGATCATGGCCGCCGCCACCGCCGCCGACGCGGAGCAGGCCGGTGAGGCCGCCCACGTCGGCATCCTCACCTCTGGTGCGCTGACGTTCCTCGCCCCAGTGTTCGACGCCTTCACCGAGCAGCTCCAGGGGTACTGCCCGGACTGCAGCACCGAGCTGATCGACGCCCCGGTCGGCGAGCTGGCGTCGGGCCAGGCGTCGACATCGATCGTCTCCGCCCTGCAACGCAACCCCGACCTCAACTACGTCCTGACCCTCGGCAACTTCGCCGCCGGCGTGCGACCGGGCCTCGACAGCAACGGCTACGAGTCGGTCAAGATCGTCGGTTACCTGCCGACCCCCGCCCTGCTGCAGGAGATGGTCGACTCGCCCGACGGCTACGTCGGCTGGGTGGTCGTGCCCAACACGTACGACGGGTTCACCGCGATCGACGCCGTGCTGCGGGCGAAGACGGGCGGCGACCCGACCGTGCACAACGAGGAGGCAGAGCCGCTGTGGATCGTCGGCCCGGACTCCGACATCGACACCTCGGCCCTCCCCGAGCTGCCGTTCGACTACGCCCAGGCGTTCGCGGCCCTGTGGGGGGTGGCCGGCTAGTGCGCGGACCCTTGCATGTGGCCGTCATCGGGGGTGGTCCGGGCGGCCTGTACGCCGCCCGGCTGTTGAAGCTGCGTCATCCCGGCTGGCGCGTGCGCGTCGCCGAGCAGCGCGCGCCCGGCGCGACCTTCGGGTACGGCATCGGGCTCGCCGCCCACACGCTGCGCCGCATGCACGACGCCGACCCGGCGAGCCACGACGCGCTGCTGGCGATCGGCTACCCCCTCGACACGTGGGAGCTGCGGCTGCGCGGCCGCTCCATCCGCGGCGGCGACAACACGTCGATCGGGCTGAGCCGCTCGCAGATGCTGAGCGTGCTCGCCGAGCACGCGATGGCCGCCGGCGCCGAGATCGAGTGGGGCCGACGCGCGGAGCTCGAGCAGGTGGCGGACGCGGACCTCGTCGTCGCCGCCGATGGCGTGGGCAGCGCGGTGCGCGCCCGCCTCGGCCGCGACGTCGGGGCGAGCGTCGAGGTCGGCGACCTCGCCTACATCTGGTGCGGTGGGCCGATCGTCCTCGACAGCATGCGCTTCGAGGTGGTCGAGACCGAGCACGGCGTGTTCGTCGCCCACGTGATGCCCTACGCCCGCGGTCGCTGCACCTTCCAGGTCGACACGCGGATGGAGTCGTTGCGCAACGCCGGCCTGGCGCTCGGCGCCGCGGGGCCCGACGGCACGGACGCGGCGACGATCGAGTACCTGTCCGACGCGTTTGCCGGCATCCTCGGTGGGGCCCGCCTCGAGGGCAACGGCTCGGTGTGGTCGACGTTCCAGACCGTGCGCTGCACCAGGTGGTCGACCGGCAACGTCGCGCTGCTCGGCGACGCCGCGCACACCGCCCACTACTCGGTCGGATCGGGCACGCGGATGGCGATGGAGGATGCGCTCGCACTCGCCGACGCCATCGATGCCGCGGCGGAGCTCCCGGACGCGCTCGCCGCCTACGAGGCGGCGCGGCGGCCATCGGTGGAGCGGCTGCAGACGCGGGCGCTGCGCAGCCAGGCGTGGTGGGCGTCGCTGCCCGACCGGATGGAGATGCCGTTACCGCAACTGATGGTCAACTACCAGACGCGCACGGGCGCGGTGACGGCATCTGCGCTCGCCGCCGCCGACCGTCCCCTCGTGGACGCAGCACTCGCCGAGCCCGCGCCGCGCGAGCCGTCGGAGGCGCCGGGCGCGATCCTCGGGCGGGCGCTGCGGCTGGCGCGCGCGACGCTGCCGAACCGGCTCGTCGGCCCCGGCGACGAGGTCCGCGACGTCGAGGGCGACGTCGACCTGGTCGCCAAGACGCGCGCCGACCACGCCGATGCCTTGATCCTCGCTCGCCTCGACGGTGACCGCGCCGAGGCGGCCGCGGCCCTGATCGACGCGGGCGCCGACGCCGTGCTCGTTGCCGCGCAGCCCGGCGACGGCGGCGTGCTGCGGCGGCTCGACGCCGCCGAACGGATGCGACTCGGCGGCGTCCCCGTCGCGGTCGAAGCGGCGGAGAGCGAGCTCGATCTGGCGAGCGCCGGTGTGCTCGCCGGCCGCGCCGACCTCGTCACGCTCATCGGAGGCGCCGCGTGATCCCGGTCCGCCGAGGTGTGGTCGCCTACCCGGCCGAACGCGCCGAGCGATACCGCGAGCTCGGCTACTGGCGCGACGAGACCATCGCCCACGCCATCGGCGCCGCGGCCGAGCGCTTCGCTGATCGCGTCGCCGTCGTCACCGCTGAACAGCGGATCACCTACGCCGAGCTCGACCGGATCACCGATCGCATGGCTGCCGGCCTGCTCGATCTCGGCCTGCGCCCGGGCGACGCGGTCACGCTGCAGCTCGACAACACGATCGAGACCGTCGAGGCCTGGTATGCGCTGCTCAAGGCCGGCTTGTTGCCGGTGTGCACGCTGTCGCGCCATCGCCACCACGAGATCGACGAGATCGCCCGCCTCACCGGCGCCCGGGCGCACATCGTGCAAGGCGATCTGGCGAACTTCGACGGTGCGACCTTCGCCAAGGAGCTCGCCCAGCGCGTGCCGACCGTGGAGCACCTGCTGAGCACCCGCCGGCCGTTCGACGGTCTCGTCGCCCTGTCCGACCTCGCCGCCACGACGGCGCAGGACAGTGCTCGCGGGTGGCTCGCCGACGTGCAGGCGGCCATCGGGCCCGACGACGTCGCCGTGCTGCAGCTCTCCGGCGGCACGACGGCCCGGCCCAAGGTGATCCCGCGCCTGCACAGCGAATACCTCTACAACGTCCGGGCGCGCATCGACCGCTGGGCGCTGACCGGCGACGACGTGTTCGGGTACGTGCTGCCGCTCGTGCACAACGCGGGCATCCAGACCTCACTCCACACGGCCCACCTCCTCGGTGCCCCGCTCGTGCTGAGCGACCCCGTCCCCGACACCTTCCTCGGACTGTTCGCGCGTGAAGCCGTGACCCGCACGGTGCTTCCGAGCGGCTTCACGGCGACGCTCGTCGACCACCCCGACTTCGAGGCGATGGCCCTCGGGCTGCGCTGCGTCGCCCTGACGCTCGGCAAGGTGCCGCCCTCGGTGTTCGACCGGTTCACCGCCCTCGGCGTGACCGTCATCCAGGAGTTCGGCATGGGAGAGGGGCTGATCATGACCCACGCGCTCGACGATCCCGAGGCGGCGCGCCGCACCACCGTCGGCCGCCCGATCTCCCCCGCCGACGAGGTGCGTCTGGTCGACGACCAGGGGGGCGACGTGCCTGCCGGCGTCCCCGGCCGCTTGCTCGCCCGCGGCCCGTACACGATCTGCGGCTACCTCGACGAGGCCGACCACAACGCGAAGGCCTTCACGGCCGACGGCTTCTACGACACCGGCGACGTGATGGCCGCCGAGGTGGTCGACGGCCGCACCTACTACCGGCTGGAGGACCGCACCAAGGACCTCATCAGCCGCGGGGGCGAGAAGGTCAACGCCGCCGAGGTGGAAGCAGTGCTCCTGGAACACCCAGCGATCGTCGAGGCCGCGGTCGTCGCCATGCCCGACGAACGGCTGGGCGAGCGGGCGTGCGCCTTTCTCGTCGTCGACGGTGCAGCACCGACGCTCGACGATCTGCGCGTCCACCTGGCCGCGCTCGACGTCGCCAAGTTCAAGTGGCCCGAGCGCGTCGAGGTGGTCACCGAACTGCCCCGAACAGCCGTCGGCAAGCTCGCCAAGAACCAGCTCCGCGACCAGATCCGCCGCGTGCTCGAAGGCGAAGCCCTCACCCCGGGAGATTGATCGCTCGTGCGCATCGCCAACATCAACGACCGCCTGTGCGTCGTCACCGCCGGCGGCGCGGTCGACGTCCACGACGCCAGCGGCGGCCGCTTCTCGCCCGACCCGGCGGCCGCGTTCGACCGCTGGGCCGAGCTGACCGAGTGGGTCGCCGGCGGCGTGGACGCGCCGGCGGTGCCCTACGACGCCATCCTGGTCGGGGCGCCCTCCCCCCGACCGCGGCAGGTGTTCGGCATCGGCGCCAACTACGCCGACCACATCGCGGAGGCCGGCATCGAGGCCCCGAAGAAGCCGGCCATCTTCACGAAGTTCCCCACATGCCTGTGCGGGCCGACGACCGACGTGGTGCTCCCGAGCGACCGCGCCGACTGGGAGGTCGAGCTGGTCGCCGTGATCGGCCGCCGTGCCGAGCGCGTCGCCGCCGAGGACGCGTGGAGCTACGTCGCCGGGCTCACCGTCGGCCAGGACATCTCCGAGCGGCGCGTGCAGTTCCAGAAGCCGATCATGCAGCTCGACCTCGGCAAGTCGTTCCCGACGTTCGGGCCGATCGGCCCCGACCTCGTCACCATCGACGAGCTCGACGAGCCGAACGACCTCCCGATCACGTGCCACCTCAACGGCGTGCCGATGCAGGCCAGCCGCACGTCGAACCTGATCTTCGACGTGCCGACCCTGGTCAGCTACATCAGCCACCACGTCACGATGCTGCCCGGCGACGTGCTGTTCACGGGCACGCCCGCCGGCGTCGGCTCCACCCGCGAGCCGAAGCGCTTCCTCCAGCCCGGCGACGTGATCGACAGCCACATCGAGGGCGTCGGCTCGATGCGGAACCTCTGCGTCGAGCGCAAGGACTGACCGCAGATGCCGCTGCACCGACTGACCACGATCACCCTCGGCGTGCCCGACGTCGACGCCACCGAGCAGTTCTACGAGGACTTCGGTCTCGAACGCACCGGCCCCCGGCGGCTGTCGTCGGTGGACGGTGGCGAGCAGCTGCGGCTGGTCGAGACGCCGCGGCGCCGGCTGGTGGAGATGGGCGTCGGCGCCGACGATCCCGACGACCTCGACCGGATCGCCTCCCGACTCGACACCACACCGCTCGCGTGGAGCCGCCCGGCGCCCGACCGCCTCGTGGTGCGCGACCCCGGCACCAACGTGACGGTCAACGTCGAGGTCGCGCCCCGGCTCGCCCAGCAGGCGCCGGTGGTGCACGAACCGAACGGCCCCGGCCACACGCCGCGCCGCAACCATCGGGCCGACGGCGCGTTCCGCAGCGGGCCGGTGCGGCCGCGACGCCTCGGCCATGTCGTGCTCGGCTCCACCGACCTCGACGGCACGTATCTGCTGTTCGTGGACGCGCTCGGCTTCAAGATCAGCGACGAGGTCAACGGCCGTGCCCGCTTCCTGCGTTGCTCCACCGACCACCACAACCTGCTCGTGCAAAGCGCACCGGTCGACTTCCTGCACCACACGTCGTGGGAGGTTGACGACGTCGACGAGGTCGGCCGCGGCGCCAGCCAGTTGCTGGCCCAAGCCCCCGAGCGGCACGTGTGGGGCCTCGGCCGCCACAACATCGGGTCCAACTTCTTCTGGTACCTCCGCGATCCGGCCGGCAACTTCGTCGAGTACTACAGCGACCTCGACGTGATCGTCGACGACGAGCTGTGGGAACCCCGGGTCTTCGACGCGCTCGTCGTCGGCAACGTCAGCTGGGGGCCCCGTCATCCACGCGGCTTCTACCGCCCGCCGACGGAGGCCGAACTGGTCGCCGCCGCCTACCCGACCCCCAACGAAAGGTGACGCCATGTGCCACGCCGACATCCCCCCGCTGCCGGCGC
>CAZGUH010000065.1:0-16955 GCA_964529005.1 uncultured Ilumatobacteraceae bacterium
GGCTGCCCGAAGAACCAGGTCGATTCCGAAAAGCTCGTCGGCTCACTGCTCGCCGACGGGATGGCCGCGACCGACGATCCGAGCGCTGCCGATCTGGTGGTCGTGAACACCTGCGCGTTCATCGACGAGGCGCGCCGCGAGAGCATCGACACGATCCTGGCGCTCGACGGCCGTCGCCGCGCGGGGGCTCGGCTCGTCGTCACCGGATGCATGGCCGAGCGCTACGGCGACGAGCTGGCCGCTGCCCTGCCCGAGGTCGACCAGGTGTCGGGCTTCGGTGTGCCGGTCCACCTCGGCCATTCGATCGGCCGCAAGAAGCTCGCCGTCGCGACGGCGCCCGCCCCGGCGTTCGACCTGCTCAACCTCCCGCGCCCGAAGAGCGCGGCGCCGTGGGCCTACGTGAAGATCGCCGAGGGGTGCGATCGCAGCTGCGGCTTCTGCGCCATCCCGTCGTTCCGCGGTCCGCAGCGCAGCCGTGACGTCGACGCGGTCCTCGCCGAGGTCGACGCGCTCGGCGCGCGCGAGGTCGTGCTCGTCGCCCAGGACCTCGCCTCGTACGGCAAGGACCGGCCGGACGAGCTGGGCGCCGGCGCGATCGTCCCGCTCGTCGGGGCCGTGGCTGAGCGCGTCGACCGCGTGCGCCTGCTGTACCTCTACCCGAGCGACCTCACCGACGCGCTGGTCGACGCGATCTGCGCCACCGGTGTGCCGTACTTCGACCTGTCCTTGCAGCACGTCAGCAAGCCGCTGCTGCGCCGCATGCGCCGCTGGGGTGACGGCCGGAGGTTCCTCGACCGCATCGCCGACATCCGCCGCCGCGAACCGCAGGCCGCGCTGCGCAGCAACTTCATCGTCGGATACCCGGGCGAGACCGAGGAGGACCACGACCAGCTGCTCGCGTTCGTCGAGGAGGCGCAGCTCGACTGGTGCGGGTTCTTCGCATACAGCCGCGAGGAGGGCACGTACGCCGCTGGGCTCGACGACACCGTCGCCCCGTCGCTGGCTGCGGAGCGGCTCGCCGAGCTGCGCGAGCTGCAAGACGGCATCACCGCCGCTTGCCGCGACGCGGTCATCGGCTCGACCACGGCGGTGCTCGTCGATCGCGCCGGCATCGGCCGCAGCCATCGCGAGGCGCCCGAGATCGATGGCGTCGTGCTCGTCCCCGGCGATCTCGCGGTGGGCGAGTTCCACGACGTCGAGATCGTCGACGCGCTCGGCCCCGATCTGATCGCGGCCGGGGCGAGCGCCGAGGGAGACGTCTGATGGCGGTCGATCCCAATGCCCTCGCGACGTGGGCGAACCTGATCACCGCCGGCCGGCTGTTGCTCGCGCCCATCATGTTCTGGCTGATCCCCGCCGAGCCCGGCGGCGCGTGGGGCGCGTTCGTGCTGTGGTTCGTGTTGTGCAGCAGTGACTTCGTCGACGGGACCCTGGCCCGTCGCCATGGCACCACGAAGAGCGGAGCCTTCCTCGATCCCTTGGCCGACAAGGTGCTCGTGCTGGGGGCGATGTTCACGCTCGTCAGCCGGAACGTGTTCTGGCTGCTGCCGGTCATGGTCATCACCGTGCGCGAGATCGCCATCAGCCTCTATCGCACGTTCGTGGGCGCCAAGGGCGTCAGCGTGCCGGCAAGCCGGCTCGCGAAGATGAAGACGTTGGCGCAGCAGTGCGCGGTCGGCTTCGCGCTCCTGCCGGTGACCGCGCTCGACGCCACGTGGTTGTGGAAGCTGTTGCTCTGGACGGCGGTCGTGCTCGCCGTGTGGAGCGGGTTCCAGTACTTCTGGCGAGCCCGCGTGGGCTCGCCGCAGGAGCCAGCCCATGCGGTGTGACGTCGTTGCGGTCGGCACCGAGTTGCTGCTCGGGCAGATCGTCGACACCAACTCCGCTTACATCGGTGAGCAGCTGGCCGCGATCGGCATCGATTCGTTGCGCCAGACGAAGGTCGGCGACAACCTCGGGAGGGTCGTCGCCGAGCTGCGATCGGCGCTGGCGGTCGCCGACGCCGTCATCGTGTGCGGTGGCCTCGGCCCGACGCACGACGATCTCACCCGTGATGCGATCGCCGAGCTGATGGGCGCGCCGCTCGAGCACGACGAGGCGGTCGCGGCGGTCATCCGCACGTTGTTCGCCGCCCGCAGCCGTCCGATGCCGGCCAACAACCTGCGCCAGGCGCAGGTCCCGCGTGGGGCGACCGTCATCCCCCAGACCCGTGGCACGGCCCCCGGGCTGATCTGCCCGGTGGGCGACAAGGTGATCTACGCCGTCCCCGGTGTGCCGCACGAGATGCGCGACATGATCGACCGGGCGGTTCTGCCGGATCTGCTCCGGCGCTGCGGAGAGCAGGCCGTCATCGTCAGCCGGGTGCTGCGCACGTGGGGCGAGAGCGAGAGTGGGCTCAACGAGCGTCTCGACGACGTCATCCGTCAACTCGACGAGGTGCCCGGCGGGCCCACGTTGGCGTTCCTCGCCAGCGGCTGGGAGGGCCTGAAGGTGCGGCTGACGGCGAAGGCGGCGACCCGTGAGCGGGCGATCGCGGAGCTCGACCGGTGGGACGCGGAGGTCCGCGCGATCCTCGGCCCTCAGGTGTTCGGCGTCGACGGCGAGACGATGGAGAGCGTCGTGCTCGACCTGCTGCGGGAGCGCGGCATGTCCCTCGGTGTGGCCGAGAGCGTCACGGCGGGATTGGTCGCCGCACGCCTCGCATCGATCCCCGGCGCCAGCGACGTGTTGCGCGGCAGCATCGTGTCGTACGCGTCCGATGTCAAACGCGACCTGCTCGGCGTCTCGGACGGGCCGGTGGTCAGCGAGCGGGCGGCGATCGAGATGGCCGACGGCGCGCGACGAGTGCTGGGCGCCGACGTCGGTCTGTCCCTCACCGGTGTCGCCGGGCCCACCGAGCAGGACGGCATGCCGGTCGGGACGCTGTTCGTCGGGCTGGCGGTCGGCGCTGCGCCACCGCAGGCACGCCGCCTGCGCGTCGCCGGCGATCGCGACCAGATGCGCCAGATGTCGGTGATCAGCGCGCTCGATCTCCTCCGACGCACCCTGACCACGGTCGCGTACGATTCGTAGCCTCGCCCCTGTAGCTCAGCTGGATAGAGCAACGGCCTTCTAATCCGTAGCGCGCACGTTCGAATCGTGCCAGGGGCGCTGCCAGGGTGGATTCGCGCTTCGCGCGGTCTACCCTTGCGCGGTCCGCATGGCGGCCCGCCTGCGTATCGCCGACCACATGAGGTGTTGTGTGAAGTTCAAGAAGGGCGAAACGGTCATCTACCCGCAGCATGGCGCGTGCATCGTGGTGGGCACCAAGAAGATGACGGCCTTCGGTGAGACGCAGGAGTACCTAATCCTGAAGACGGTCATCAACGAGATGACGCTCAACGTGCCGGTGGCCAAGGCCGAAGAGGTCGGTGTGCGCCCGCCGGTGTCGGCCGACGAGCTCGAAGACCTAGTGTCGGTGCTGTCGAAGCCCGACCCGCGGGTGCCCTCCAACTGGAGCCGGCGCTTCAAGAACCACCAGGAGAAGCTGAAGAGCGGTGACGTCTACCAGGTGGCCGAGGTGGTGCGGAACCTGGCCGCCCGCAACCGCGACGCGTCGCTGTCGGCCGCGGAGCGCACGATGTACGAGCGCGCCCGCATCAACCTCATCAGCGAGATCTCGCCGGCGCTGAAGGTCAGCGCGGAGGAGGCCGAGGTCTACCTCGACGACGCGCTGGCGCGCGGCGTGCTGAAGCCGTCCAAGGAGCCCGCCAAGGCCAAGAAAGCCGCCACCTCCTAAGCGTCCACGAACATGGCGCAGCGGGTGACGGTGACACGCGAGGAGCTCGAGGCCAAGATCCGCGCGGGTGAGATCGACACCGTGCTGATGGTGTTCCCCGATCTCCAGGGGCGGCTGACCGGCAAGCGCACGACGGGCCGCTTCTTCCTCGACCACGTCGCCGACGAGGGCACCGAGAACTGCGATTACCTCATCGCCTGCGACATCGACAACAACCCCGTGGCGGGGTACACGTTCACGAGCTACGAGCAGGGCTACGGCGACATGGCGGCGCGTCCGGACTGGACCACGGTGCGCATCCTCCCGTGGGTCGAGCGCACGGCGATGATCATGTGCGACCTGTTCGACCCGTCCGACGACACGCCGATCGAGGTCGCGCCGCGGCAGGTGTTGTGCAGCCAGGTCGAGGCGGCCGCGGCGCTGGGTTTCGTGCCGATGGTCGGCAGCGAGATCGAGTTCTACCTGTTCCACGACAGCTATCGCGAGGCGTTCGACAACGGCTACCGCGGTCTGCGCCCGCACTCGCCGTGGGTGCAGGACTACCACGTGCTCCAGACGACGATGGACGAGTACGTCATCGGCGAGATCCGGCGCGGCCTCGAGGCGGCCGGCGTGCCGGTCGAGTTCAGCAAGGGCGAAGCCGGGCGCGGCCAGCACGAGATCAACCTCGACTACGCCACCGCGGTGGAGATGGCAGATCGCAACACCGTCTACAAGACCGCGGCGAAGGAGATCGCGGCGCGCCACGGACGGTCGGTGACCTTCATGGCGAAGTACGCGTTCGACGACACCGGTTCGTCCTGCCACGTGCACTCCAGCCTGTGGAGCGCGGAGGGGGTGGCGTTGTTCGACGGGATGACCCCGCTGTTCCATCAGTACCTCGCGGGCCTGATCCACACCGCCCGCGAGTTCACGCTGCTGTGGGCCCCGACGGTCAACAGCTACAAGCGCTTCCAGCCGGGCTCGTGGGCGCCGACCGGCGTCGGTTGGGGCATCGACAACCGGACGTTGGGCTTCCGCGTCGTCGGCCACGGCGCCTCCACCCGCGTCGAGTCGCGCATCCCGGGCGCCGACGCCAACAGCTATCTCGCGTTCGCCGGCACGATCGCCGGTGGCCTCTACGGCATCCGCAACCAACTCGAGCCCCCGCCGCCCTACGCCGGCAACGGGTACGACGCCCTGCATCTCGATCGAGTGCCGTCGACGCTCGTCGAGGCGATCGAGCTGTGGGAGGCCAGCACGATCGCTCGCGAGTGCTTCGGCGACGCCGTGCACCATCACGTCCTCACGACTGCGAAGGCTGAGTGGCAGGCGTTCCACCAGAGCGTGACGGACTGGGAGCTGCGCCGCTATTTCGAGCGCGCCTGAATGCGGCCCTGGTCGCGGGCAGCGGTCGACATGCGAAACTGCCGCCATGGCACGACTCGCGTTCTGTGGGATGGGGGTGATGGGCGCCCCGATGGCGCGCCATCTCGCTCACGCCGGCCACGACGTCACGGTCTACAACCGGTCGCCGGCGAAGGCGCTGGCGTGGGTCGCGCTGCACGGTCATCGGGCGGCTCCCACGCCGAGGGAAGCGGCCGAGGGATGCGATGTGGTGTTGCTCTGCGTCGGCAACGACGACGACGTGCGGGCGGTCGTCTACGGGTCCGATGGCGTCCTGGCGGGGATGCCCGCTGGTTCGGTGCTCGTCGACCACACCACGGCGTCCGCCGACCTCGCTCGTGAGCTCTCGGCGGCCTGCGCCGACCGCGGTGTCGGCTTCGTCGACGCCCCCGTCTCCGGGGGACAGGCGGGCGCGGAGAACGGCGTCCTCACGGTGATGTGCGGGTGCGACGACGCCGAGCTCTTCCAGTCGGTGCGCCCCGTGCTGATGGCGTACGCCAAGACGTGTGAGCGATTGGGGCCCGCGGGCGCGGGCCAGCTCACGAAGATGGTCAACCAGATCTGCATCGCGGGCGTGGTGCAAGGCCTGGCCGAGGCGATCAACTTCGCCGGTCGGGCCGGCCTCGACATCGATCAGGTGGTCGACGTCATCTCCAAGGGCGCGGCGCAGAGCTGGCAGATGGAGAACCGGGCGCGCACGATGGCGCGCGGCGAGTTCGACTTCGGGTTCGCCGTCGAGTGGATGCGCAAGGACCTCGGGATCTGCTTGCGCGAGGCCGATCGCAACGGGGCGCGGTTGCCGACGACGGCGCTGATCGACCAGTTCTACGCACAGGTGGTTGCCCGCGGCGGCGGTCGATGGGACACCAGCAGCCTGATCCACCTCCTCGCGAACGACTGATACCGTGCCTCTCACGACTGCATCTGGGGGTAGCCGTGGGAGCTGTTGTTCCGGCGGAGCGCATCCGCAACGTCGCGTTGATCGGCCATGGGGGAGCGGGCAAGACGACGTTGGCCGAGGCGATGTTGGTCCGCGCCGGCGCGATCGTGCGCGCCGGGAAGGTGGATGACGGCTCCAGCCTGCTCGACACCGAGCCCGAGGAGCAGAAGCGGAAGATCTCGCTGTCGCTCGCGCTCGCACCGCTGGAGTGGACGGTGGACGGCGTGGTCCACCGCATCAACCTGATCGACACGCCCGGGTACGCCGATTTCGCCACCGAGGTCGACGGCGCGCTGTCGGTGTGCGACCTCGCCGTCCTCGTCGTCAGCGCGGTCGAAGGCGTCGAAGTGCAGAGCGAGATGCTGTGGCGACGCGCCGCCCATCTCGGCATCCCGCGCATGGTGTTCATCAACAAGGAGGACAAGGACCGCGCCGACTTCCATCGCGTGCTCGACGAGCTGCGCGCCGCGTTCGGCCCGCACGTGATGGCCGTCGAGCTGCCGATCGACGAGCGCAACGGCATGCACGCGGTGGCCGACGTGCTGACCGAGCAGGCCTACGAGTACGACGCCGACGGTCGGCACCACGCGATGCAGATGCCCGACGAGGTAGCCGCCGAGGAGCACCAGATGCATGAGGTGCTGGTCGAGGAGATCGTGTCCGGCGACGACGACCAGCTCGAGCGCTACCTGTCCGGCGACGTCCCGTCCGTCGCCGAGCTCGAGCGGACGCTGGCCCACGAGGTGCTCGGTCTCCAGGCGTTCCCCGTGCTGGTCGGGTCGGCGGCGACGGGCGTCGGCCTCGATCGGCTCGCCGACCTGATCTGCGAGCTGGGCCCGAGCCCCGCCGATCGGCCGGTCGAGGTCGAAGCCGGGGACACGGTGGTCGCGGTCGCC
Organism: uncultured Ilumatobacteraceae bacterium; assembly: GCA_964529005.1. GTDB lineage: Bacteria > Actinomycetota > Acidimicrobiia > Acidimicrobiales > Ilumatobacteraceae > CAZGUH01. The sequence continues at coordinate 7,001 of CAZGUH010000065.1, forward strand.
GCCGATGCGACGCGGCCCGCGCTGGCATACGTGTTCAAGACCGTCGCCGATCCGTTCGTGGGACAGCTGTCGTTGTTCAAGGTGCTCTCGGGGACGCTGCGTTCGGACGACCACCTCGTCAACAGCCGCAGCGGCGCCGAGGAGCGCTTGCACGGCCTCCTCACCCTGCGCGGCAAGGAACAGGCGGCCGTCCAGGAGGTCGTGGCGGGCGACATCGCCGCGGTCGCCAAGCTCACCGCCACGGCCACGGGCGACACGCTGGCGCCCAAGGGGTCGCCGGTGCGCGTGCGGCCCCCCGACGCCCCGCCGCCGTGCGTCGCGGTGGCGATCGTGCCGCGCACCCAGGCCGACGACGACAAGCTCGGCGCGGCGCTGGCGCGCTTGCGTGCCGAGGATCCTGCGCTCGCGGTGGAGCGCAACGACGAGACCCACCAGACCTTGCTGTGGGGGGCCGGCGAGACGCACATCGGCGTCACGCTCGAGCGCCTGGCGCGCAAGTTCGGCGTCAACGTCGACACCGAGGAGATCCGCCTCCCGTACCGCGAGACGGTCGTCGGGACAGCCGAGAGCGAAGGCAAGGTGAAGAAGCAGACCGGCGGCCACGGGCAGTACGCCGTCGCCAACCTCCGCGTGCGGCCGCTCGCCCGCGGAGAAGGCTTCTCGTTCACCACGTCGATCGTCGGCGGTGCGATTCCCTCGACGTACCTGCCGGCGGTGCGCAAGGGAATCGAGGAAGCGATGGACACCGCCGGGGTGTACGGCTTCCCGGTCGTCGACGTGGCCGTCGAGTGCTACGACGGCAAGTTCCACTCGGTCGACTCGAGCGAGATGGCGTTCAAGACCGCGGCCGCGCACGGCTTCAAGGAGGCGGTCGCCGCGGCCGGCGTGGCCGTGCTCGAGCCGATCTCGCGGGTCACGGTCGTCGTGCCGGCGGCCTACCAGGGCGACGTCATGGGCGACCTCAACGGCCGCCGAGGCCGAGTGGTCAGCACCTCGCCGACCGACGACGGCAGCCAGGAGATCGTCGCCCTGGTGCCCACCGCGGAGATCCTGCGCTACGGCGCCGACCTGCGCTCGCTGGCCAGCGGGCGGGGCACGTTCCGCGCGGAGCACTCGCACTACGACGTCCTCCCGCAGCACCTGGTCGCGAAGGTGGCCGCCAAGAAGCAGTGAGATTCCGCCTGGCACGCTGGTCTTGTTAAGGTCACCTACCAGCGTGAACCAGGAGGATCTTCCATGAGGCGAAACACCCGCTTGTCTGCTGTGTCGCTGGCTGCCGTGCTGTCGCTCGGCGTCCTGGCATCGTGCAGTGACGACGACGGTGGTTCGGTGAAGGTCGTCGGTTCGGGTGGTTCTGCGAGCGCCAGCGGGTCCGGCAGCGCGAGCGGATCGGGCAGCGCGAGCGGCAGCGGTTCGGCCAGCGCGAGCGGCTCGGCGTCGGGCAGCGGCAGCGCGTCGGCCTCGGGTTCCGCGTCCGGGTCGGCGAGCGGCAGCGGGTCGGCGTCGGGCATCCAGGTCGACGACTCGGTGGCCGCGGTCAGCGACCCGGCGCTCACGGAAGCGGCGGTGCAGTACAAGCAGTTCGTCGCCGGGCAGATCGACGTTCTGATCGGCGAGCTGGGGGTCTTCACCGACGCCGTGCGCGCCGGCGACGTCGAGGCCGCGAAGGCGGCGTACGCCCCGAGCCGCCAGGCGTGGGAACGCATCGAGCCGGTCGCCGGGCTGATCCCCGACATCGACACCGCCGTCGATGCCCGCGTCGACGACTTCGCCGGCCCCGACGATCCCGCCTGGACCGGGTGGCACAAGCTCGAGTACCTGCTGTGGGAGACCGGCGACATCAGCGACGCCGGTCCGATCGCCGACCAGCTCGACGCCGACATCGCCACGCTGCGCGACCAGTGGCCGTCCATCGAGCTGCCCCCGCTCGTCGTCGCGCTGGGCGCGCAGGAGCTGATCGAAGAGGTCAGCGAAGGCAAGATCCAGGGCGAGGAGGACCGCTACTCGCACACCGATCTGTGGGACTTCGCGGCCAACGTCGAAGGCTCCCGGGCGGCGTTCGACCTCCTCCAGCCGTCGCTCGCCGAGGTCGACAGCGCGCTGGCCGAGGACATCGTCGCCGGCTTCGACGAGGTCACAGCGCTGCTCGAGACGTACCGCGAGGGCGACGGCTGGGCGTCGTACGAGACGCTGACCGACGACGACCGCACTCAGATGTCGGCCGCGCTCGCCGGCCTGGCGGAGAGCCTCTCCAAGGTCGCCGGCACCCTCGGGCTCGCATGACGGCCGAGGCCGGCGCCGCAGACGACGCGCCCGCCGAGCACGAGCGGCCACGATGACGGCGCGCGCCCGCCTGTCCCGCCGGGGCTTCCTGGCGGGCGCGCTGGCGTCGGCTGGCGCCGCGGGCGCGGTCGCGGCGTGCGATTCGCCCTCGTCCGAACGGTCCGCGTCGGCCCGCAGCGGCGACCCCGCCGACCGGCTCCCTGCGCCGGCGTTCGTCGAGTTCCACGGCCCGCACCAGGCAGGGATCACGGCCCACCCGCCCGCCAGCGGGCTGCTCGCCGCGTTCAACGCGGTCGCGGCCGATCGCGCTGAACTCGCCGAGACGTTCCGCGCGCTCACCGACGAGGCGCGCCACATGATGTCCGGTCGCCCGTACCCCGCGCTCGACCCGGGCCTGCCGCCGGCGCACACCGGGGCGCTCGGCGAGGCGGCGCCCGCGGCCGACCTCTCCGTCGTCGTGTCGGTCGGCGCCTCCCTGTTCGACGGCCGCTATGGGCTGGCGGCTCGCCGCCCACGCGATCTGGTCGAGATGCCGTTCCTGGCCAACGACCGCCTCGATCCCGAGCGCAGCCACGGCGACCTGCTGTTCCAGATCTCCGGCGACTCGCCCGACGTCACGCTGTTCGCTCTGCGGCAGCTGATGCGCCGCACCCGCGACACCCTGGTGCTGAAGTGGATGGTCGAGGGCTTCAACCGGCGCGACGCGCCTCGGCCGGGCCGAGCGCCGGTGCGCAACCTCATGGGCTTCAAAGACGGCACGGCCAACCTCGCCGCCGACCAGCCGGAGGTCACCGATCGCTACGTCTGGGTGGCCGACGCGGACGGTGAACCGGGCTGGGCTGTCGGCGGCTCGTACCACGTCGTCCGTGTGATCCGCATGTTCGTGGAGTTCTGGGACCGCGCGAGCCTCCGCGAGCAGGAATCCATCATCGGTCGTCACAAGGGCACCGGCGCCCCGCTCGGCATGCGCGACGAGACCGACGTGCCCGACTACGCCGATGACCCCGAGGGCGAGCGAATCCCGCTCGACGCCCACATCCGCCTCGCCAACCCGCGGACGCCCGAGACCGCCGACTCGCTGATCCTGCGCAGGGGATTCAGCTTCTCGCGGGGATACGACAGCATCGGCCGCCTCGACCAAGGCCTGGCGTTCGTCTCCTACCAGCGGCGCATGCGCCAGTTCCTCGAGACGCAAGCCCGGCTGGCGGGCGAACCGCTGGAGGAGTACGTCCTCCCGGTCGGCGGAGGGTTCTTCTTCGCCCTCCCGGGCGTGCGCGACGAGACCGACTGGTACGCCAGCGCCCTCCTGGCATGACCGCCGCCGCGCTGCGCGGCCGCATGGCCGTCGTCGCCGCCGTGGTGGCCGTCGTCGTCGCATGCGGCACGGGCATGTGGGCGACGCGTGGCGCGCGCACCACGGCCGACGAGCCGCACTACCTGCTCACCGCGACGAGCATCGGTGAGGATCTGTCGCTCGACGTCAGCGACGAGCGGGCAGAGCTGCGCTACGTGCCCTATCACCAGGTGGGCCTGCTGCTCCAGGAGAAGGTGCAGGCCGACGGGCGCCTCGTGTCGCCCCACGACCCGCTGCTGCCGGCGATCCTGGCGGCGCCGATGCGCCTCGGCGGCTGGGTGGCGGCCAAGCTCACGTTGGCCGTGATCGCCGGAGCGGTGGCCGCCGCCACGCTGTGGCTCGCGGTGCGCCGCTTCGGCGTGTCGAGCGCGACGGCGACCGGGGCGGCGCTGCTCGCTGGGGTGTCGCCGCCGCTCGCGGTGTACGGCACGCAGGTCTATCCCGAGATCGTCGGGGCGCTGGCGGTGTTGATCGGCGTCGCCGCCGTCACCGGCGCGCTCGGCCGGCGAGAGGTGGTGCTCGCGGTCGCTGCGGTCACGGCGCTGCCGTGGTTGAGCGTGAAGTACGCGCCGACCGCGGCGGCGATCGTCCTCGCGCTCGCGGTCCGGCTGGCGCAGCGCCGGCGATGGCGCGACATCGGTCTGATCGGGGCCGTCCTCGCCGTGATGGGGATCGCCTTCGTCGTCCTCCACCAGCGCTGGTACGGAGGGGTCACTGCGTACGCGGCCGGCTCGCACTTCGTCGGCGGCGAGCTGACCGTCGTCGGCGACTCGCCCGACTACGCCAGCCGCACGGTGCGCCTCACCGCTCTGCTCACGGATCGCAACTACGGCCTCGTCGTGTGGCAGCCGGCGTTCGCGTTGGCGTTCCCGGCGGTCGGCGCGCTCGTGCGCCGCCGCCCACCGCACGCCGTGGCGCTCCTCGGCGTCCTCGCCGCCGGCTGGGCGACTGCCACCTGGCTCGCGCTCACGATGCACGGCTTCTGGTGGCCCGGCCGCCAGACGGTCGTCGTGCTGCCGCTCGTCGTCGTCGCGATCGCCCGGTGGATCGACGGCGTCCGCTGGCGACAGTGGCTCGGCGCGGTTCTCGGGGTGGCGGGGGTCGCCAACTACGCGTGGGTCGCCGTCGAATCGTCCCGTCGCCAGCTGCGCTTGGCCGTCGATCCCCAGACGACGGCCGCTCCCGCCGTGCGCCTGCTCCGCACGCTGTTCGTGGACTACACGCGGACAGGTTCGGCTGGCAGTGTGCACCATGTGGGGATCACCGCGCTGTGCGTGGTGGCGGTCGGACTTGGCATGTGGATGTTGACAACCACCGATGGTTAGGGCAACCTAAACAGGTCCCTATGGCGATCCTCTGCCACTGCAACGGCGTCTCCGAGCGCACGATCCGCCGCTCCATCAAGCATGGGGCGTGCAGCGTCGAGGCCATCGGCGACGCTTGCGGGGCAGGCACGAACTGCGGGGCCTGTCACGTGTGGCTCGACGAGATGCTCGACGAGGTCACCGTGCGGCCGGGTGTCATCGCTCCAGCCGTCTGACAGGCGCTGGTAGCGTCCGGGCATGCACGGCGACCCCCAGATCATCGAGCTGCTCAACGAGGTCCTCACCAGCGAGCTCACGGCCATCAACCAGTACTTCGTACACGCCAAGATGTGCGAGAACTGGGGCTACGAGAAGCTGGCCGAGAAGATCCGCCACGAGTCGATCGACGAGATGAAGCACGCCGAGGACCTCGTCGAGCGGATCTTGTACCTCGAAGGCGTTCCGAACCTCCAGCGCTTGGGGGCGCTGCGCGTCGGGGAGACCGTGAAGGAGCAGCTGGAGAGCGACCTGGCGGTCGAGCACGCCTCGATCGAGCGGCTGAACCGGGGAATCGCCGCCGCCGTCGCAGCGGCCGACAACGGCACCCGTGAGCTGCTCGCCCGCATCCTCGTCGGCGAGGAGGAGCACACCAACTGGCTCGAGACCCAGCTCGAGACGATCCGCCAGATCGGCTACGAGAACTACCTCGCCCAGCAGCTCTCCTGAGAGGTGCTGTTCCCGCAGCGCTTCCGCGCCGGGGTGGAAGCCGGGGACGTCACGCTGACGTTCCGCCGCTGGAAGCGCAGCCAGGTCGTCGCCGGCCGGCGCTACCGCACCGGCGTCGGCATCCTCCACGTCGACGACGTTCACGTGGTCGAGGCGTCCACGTTGACCGCCGACGACGCACGCCAGGCCGGGTTCCCCGACGTCGCCTCGTTGCTCGCCCAGATCCCCGGTGAGCCCTCCGCGGCGCTGCACCGCGTCGCGTTCCACCTGGTGCGCGAGCCGGACCCGCGCACCGTGCTGGCGTCCGACGCGGCGCTCGACGAGGACGCCCGCGCAGAGATCGATCGCCGGCTCGATCGGCTCGACCGGTCATCGGCGTGTGGGCCGTGGACCCGCCAGACGCTGCGGCTGATCGCCGCGAACCCTGCCCGCCGTGCGGGCGACCTGGCGGCGATGGTCGGGCGTGATCGGGAGTCGTTCAAGATCGACGTGCGCAAGCTGAAGAACCTCGGAATGACGGTCAGCCTGGAGGTCGGCTACCGGCTGTCGCCGCGCGGCGCCGCCTACCTCGGGGACGGCTCGTAGGCGAGCACCCACAGCAAGGCCGTGAGCGACAGGCCGTCGCCGATCCGCCCCGCCGCGATGTCGGCCCGAACCTGACCCCACGAGCGCCACTCGACCCGCTCGGCCTCGTCGGGGTCGAGCGGCGGGCCGACGTGGGTGGCTCCGTCGGCGGCGAACAGGTGGAAGCACGAATCCGCCAGGCCGTTGTGCGGGAAGTACGACGTCAGCAGGCGCAGCGGGCCCGGACGCCAGCCCGATTCCTCCAGCGTCTCACGCGCGCCGGCCTCGGCCGGCGTCTCGCCGGCGTCCACCCGGCCGGCAGGGATCTCCCAGCCCCAGGTGTCGGTGACGAACCGGTGCCGCCACAGCAGCAGCACGCCCCGCGCGGGATCCATCACCACGACCCCGGCGGCGTGCGCGGGCATCCGCACCACGTGGTGGTCGAAGCGATGGCCGCTCGGAAGCTCGACGTCGACCAGCGTGAGGCTGACCCATTCGCTCTCGTAGATCGGCCGTTCGCCGTGCACCGTCCACCTCACGGGCCATCCCCCGAAGCTGGTGCAGAACGGCGCCCGTGCAGAGAGGTTGGCGCACCCACCTCGGGCTACGCCGACTTTCGAGCCTTGGTGCTGCGCTTCGCCGCGGGCTTCTTGCCTTCGCCGCGGGCTGCGGACACGCTGGCCTCCAGGGCGGCGACGAGGTCGAGCACCTTCGCCGGGCGCTCCTCTTCCTCCTCGACCGTGATGTCCTGGCCCTCGGCCTTCTTGGCGATGAGGTCACGCAACTGCTTGGTGTACGTGTCCTTGTACTTCTTCGGATCCCACTCGACCGTCAGCGAATCGATCATCGAGGTGGCGAGCTTCATCTCCTTCTCGGACGGCTCGTCGGTCTCGATGTCGAGGTCGTCGGCGGCGCGCACCTCGTCGGCGAAGCGCATCGTCGACATCGCCAGCACCCCGTCGAGCGGCCGCACCGCGGTGAGATACTGCTTGTTGCGCATGACGACGTGGCCGATGCCGACGCGGCCTTCCTTCTCCATCGCCTTCAGCAGCAAGCCGTAGGCGCGCTTGGCAGCCTCGCCGTCCGGAGCCAGCCAGTACGTCCCGGCGTAGTACACGGGGTCGATCTCGGCGAGCTCGACGAAGTCCTCGATATCGATGGCGTGGGTGGTCTTGGGTCGCAAGGCATCGAGCTCGTCGGGGTCGACGACCACGTACTTGCCGCGCGCGATCTCGTAGCCCTTCTCGATGCTCTCCGCGTCGACGGGCTCGCCCGACGCGGCCGACACCTTCAGGTACTTGATGCGGGCGCCGGTTCCGGCTTCGAGCTGGTGGAAGTGAACCTGCTGGTCCTTCACCGCCGGGAAGGCGCGCACGGGGACGTTCACCAAGCCGAAGGCGATCGATCCTGTCCAGATCGCGCGGGGCATGTCAGTCTCCTTCGTCGCACACGACGTGGTCTGGGCGTTCCCTCGTGAAACGGCCGTCATACACGGTAGACGGCGCGGGGGAGGTGTTCTCAGCGGTGGGTGACGAGGAGACTCCCCGCGTCGGGCGTGCTCAGCGGGTGATCCACGGGGTGACGAGGCGGCCGACGACCCGGAAACGGATCGAACCGCCGTCCACCGTCACCCGGAAGCGGCCGAACGCATCGGCTTCGACGGTGCGCCGCTCGCCGCCGTCGGTCTCGATCTCCACGGAGTCCGACGTCGGCGGCGCGAGCTGACCGATGATCGTGCGCCCGTCGGCGTGCAGCTCGAGGTCGAGCGTCATGTGGTCGTTGACGAAGCTCAGCAAGCGCACTTCCGCCTCGGCGGCGCGCGTCGCGACCAGCTCGTCGTCGTGCAGCGAATCGAAGACCAGCGCGGCGAGCTCGTCGTTGATCGACTGCATCTCGATCGCCGCGTACGCCGCCGACACGGCGTCGTCGGGCGCCGGCTCGGTGAGGTCGAGGACATGGGCGAGCAGCTGGAGTGTCCACTCGTCGGGATCACCCGAGGGTGTGCAGGTCTGTTCGTCGCTCATGAGGTCCCGCTCTCCAGGAAGGGCGCCAGCTCGGGGCTCCGCCGAAGGAGCTCGAGGTATCGCTGCCGGGTAGGGCCGATCGATCCGCGGGGGATGTCGAGCACCCGGCTGATGTCGTCGTACGCCATCGGCGGCTCGGAACAGAGCAAACGCAGCAGGGCCTGTGCCTTGGCCGGGAGGTTGTCGAACGCGCGGCGCATCGCTCGTTTCAGCTCGTCGTCGAGCACGCCGGCATCGTGATCGGCATGTGTCGACTCGCGCAGCGGCAGCTCGGCGACTGGCACGGCGCGGCGCCGGCGGCGCACCGAGGTCATCGCCTCGTTGCGTGCCGTCGTGGCCAGCCAGCCGGGGAGCTTCTCCGGCTCGCGGACCGTGCCGAGCTTCTCGTAGAGCCGGAAGAACGTCGACGCGAACGCGTCCTTGCGATCCTCCTCGCCGAGGTCGAACGAGTAGAGCACCTTCCAGACGACGCCCTTGAGGCGATCGACGAGGGCCCGCCAGGCGACTTGATCGCCGGCCAGGGCCCGCTCGACGAGCGCGGCCAAGGGCGCCTCGCCGATCAACTCGCCCTCGTCCACGGTCGCCAGCCTACGCACCCCCCATAGAGGCGCCGGGCCCGCTCTGGATACGTCGCGCCGCGCCGGCGGAGGCTCAGTGGAGGTTGACCACGGTGCCGAGACCAGAAAACCGGAACAAGCGCTCGTCGAAGACGACGCGCTCGGCGGCCTCTTGGGGCGAGATGCCGTACATCCCGACCTCGCGGGCGATCGCCGCCGCCACGATCGGCGCCGCGAACGACGTGCCCGACCACTTCGACCATCCCCGGAACACCGCCGTGTCGGCGTCATGATCGTCGACCTCGTCGACGCCGTCGAAGTAGCGGGCGACGATGTCGACTCCCGGTGCGCATGCCCGCACCCACGGGCCGTAGTTGGTGAACTCCGCCGCGCCGTTGGGTCCGAGCGCTCCGACGGAGACCACGCCGGGCAGCGCAGCCGGCCAGGTGACCCGGCAGCTGGCGTCGTTGCCCGCCGAGGCGACGACCACCGTGCCGGTGTGTTGCAGCGCCGCCACCGCCGTGGCGAGCCCGAGCGGGGCGCGGTCGTCCTCGGTGTAGCACCCGCACGACAGGCACAGCACGTCCGGCGGATCGGGCAGCAGCGCTGCGATCCGGAACGCGATGTCGGCGTCGTTGCCCTCGCCGGTGGTCTCCAGGACCCTGCCGACCTCGACGGACGCGCTGGGCGCGAGGCGGGAGATCAAGCTGCAGATGAACGTGCCGTGGCCGGCGACGGGGTCGATCCAGCGGTCCTCGTTCTCGTCCGGAGCGTCGCGGTTGTCGGTCATGACGAACGGCGACGGGCCTGGCGCCCCGGCGATGAGCTTGGTCGGCCCCCACGGCTCGGCGGCGCGTGCGGTGACGCGATCGATCGCGCCGAACAGCCCCTCGCGGGCGAGGCCGGTGTCGAGCACGACGACGCGCGGAGCGCGTGCGCCGCCGCCGTCTCGCAGCAGATCGTGCTCGGCCGGGGCGCTCGCCACCGAGCTGCGGTGCGGCGCCCGCCGGGTCTCGATCGGACCGCCGCTGTCGCACCCGCATCCCGCCGGGGCACACGGCCCCGCCCACGCGGGGTGCCCGAACGCCGCGGGGTGTCCGAAGGCGGCGGGGTGTCCGAAGGCGGCGGGGTGTCCGAAGGCGG
>CAZGUH010000066.1:0-16703 GCA_964529005.1 uncultured Ilumatobacteraceae bacterium
GGATAACTCCCGATCGCGTTCCCGCCTCGAGGCTTTCTCCTCCCAGGTCACTCCCGACTCGATCGGCGACATTTGCCCACGCCCGAGTCCCTCAACAGTCAGACGGAGGAGCAGACACGATTGCAACCCGGATCGGGCTGCACACCGGGAACGTCCCGGGACGTTCCCGGTCTGGTCCCGGGAAGGTCCCAACCCCTGGTCAGCGGCCCCACTGGTCGCGGGATGTCGGCGATCACCGGGACGTCGGAGCGCTCGACGATTCTCTGCCCGGGACGGCACCGGGAGTGAAGTCGGGAGCTATCCCGGGAGTTGGGTTCCGGATGATCGGCTGGCGTCCCGTGTGCCTCGGGCGTGTCAGGAGACCCGGTCGTGGCGTGGATGCGGATGATGGGAGTGGACTCGGTCGAGTACCACCGTCAAACCGTGCTCGGTCGCCTGGACGATCACCCGGGCTCGGCGATGGCCTATTACGCCGAACGCGGTGAGAGCCCTTTGTCGTGGGGCGGCGGCGCAGCGAGCCGGCTCGGCCTCGCTGGCCACGTCACGGCCGAGCATTACGAGGACATTTTCGGCCCGGGTGGTGCCCGTCACCCGGTGACCGGTGAGCGGTTGGCGTCGACGAAGCGGCCCGGTTTGGAGATCGTGGTGTCGGCGCACAAGTCGGTCGCCGAACTTGGCGTGACCGGCCGGGCCGAGGACATGCACTGCATCCTCGACGCTGAGCGTGACGGCACGTTGAACTACCTCGAACAGGTCACCCGAGAGCGCGGCGGTCGACGTGGGCGCGGGGCGACCCCGACGCCGACGACCGGCCTGCTGTACGCGGTCACCCGGCACGCCACCTCTCGCGCCGGTGATCCGTGTCTGCACGACCACGTGCTGATCGCCAACGTCGTCGAGATGCTCGATGATCGCGGCGGCTGGAAGGCTGCCGACACGGCGTTGTGGCGCGAGCACCTGCACGCAGCCACCGCCTACGGACGCCTGCGCGCTGCCCGGGTTGCGGTCGAGCTGGGCTACGGGATCGTCGCCGACGACGGTCCTTCTGGCCGACTCGGTCACTGGGCGATCGCCGGCATCCCCGAGGAGGTGATGGCGAGGCACTCCAAGCGCACCGGCGACATCGACGCCTCTACCGGCCGGGCGGTCGAGAGCAGCTATCGCCAACGAGCGATCGCAGCGCGACGCACCCGCAGCGCCAAACGCCACGAACAGGTCACCGATCTGATGGCGCGCTGGCAAGCCGAAATCGAAGCAGGTCCGCACACGATCGCCAGGATCGCCCACGATGTCAACCGAGCGCACGGCCGGCGGATCACCCCCGATCTCGACGACGACGATCTCGACCGCCTCGCCACCCAACTCCTCGCACCGGATGGGCGTCTCGCATCCGACAAGGTGTTCTGCCGGCGCGACGTGATCGTCGCCGCTGCCCCGCACCTGTTCGGCCTCGACCCCTCGATCGTGGACCGGCTCGTCGATCGCGTCCTCGTCCACCCCGACGCCGTCGAGCTGGAGCCGTTCGACGGCATCCGTGAACGGGTGTGGGCTCCGCGCTCGGTCATCGACGCAGAGCAGGCGATCGAGGAGCGCGCGTGGAGCCGCCACCACGCCCGTACCGCTCTCCCGGTTGCCCCGGTCGTCGTCAGCGAGGCGCTCGACATCACCGAAGCCTCCCTCGGAGCCTCGCTCACCGTCAGCCAACGGGCCACGGTCCGGGGGATCTGCGAATCGAATCGCAGCCTCGACGTCGTCATCGGGATCGCAGGCTCCGGCAAGACCACCGCCCTCGAAGCCGTCCGTCTTGCTCACGAACACCACGGCTACCGGGTCGTCGGCACGGCAACCTCTGGTCAGGCCGCCCGCACCGTCGGCCGCGACGCCGGCATCGAATCGTCCACGGTGGCCTCGCTATTGGCTCGCCTCGATCGCGGCAGCGAAGCACTGGACCAACGAACTCTGGTTGTGCTGGACGAAGCGGGCATGACCGACGATCACGATCTCCACCGTCTCCTCGACCAGACCATCCGCGCGCAAGCCAAGCTCGTGCTCGTCGGCGACTTCCGCCAACTGAGCGCCGTCGGGCCCGGCGGTGGCCTCGAAGCCCTCGTCCGGCGGTTCGACGGACACATCTGGCAACTCAGCGACAACGTGCGCCAGGCCGACCTCACGGAGCGCGAGGCGCTCGAGCACCTCCGCCACGGCAACGTCAGCCGGGCTGTCGACTGGTTCGCCTCTCGCGACCGCGTCGTCACGGGCGCTGATCGTGCCGAGACGGTCGGGGCAGTGCTCGACGGCTGGCTGGCCGACACCGACGCGGGCATGGACACCGTGATGCTCGCATGGCGACGGGCGAACGTCGATGCCCTCAACCACCTCGCACGGCAGGCGTACGCGGAGCGTGGCTGGCTCACCGGCCCCGAGATCACCGCGCCCGGCGGCCGCCGCTACCGACAAGGCGACCGCATCGTCACGCTCGCGCCATACGCAGGTCAGATCGTCACGTCCGAGACCGGAACGATCGAGCAGGTCCACGCCGACCTGGGCGCGCTCGCAGTTCGTTTCGACGACGGCCGGCAGCTGCTCCTGCCGCAGGCGCTGACGGCCAGCGACCGCCTCGCCCATGGCTACGCCATCACGGTCCACCGCTCGCAAGGCGCCACCGTCGACACGACCCATTATCTCGAAGACGGCGGCGGTCGAGAGCTCGCCTACGTCGCCCTTTCGCGAGGCCGCCATCGCTCCACCGTCTATGTCCACGCCGACGATCTGGACCCAGCGATCGACGACCTCACGGCGACCTGGAAGATGGAACGCCGCCAGCAATGGATTACCGATCGCACCACACCGCTCGACCGCGCTCGCACGTCGGAGCGCGCAGCATCTTCAGGTCTCGAACTCGACATGTTCTAAGCCCGCCGCTATGCCGCGGATGCGGCCTACGACGCTCCTACTGCGCTGATCCGCGGCTCCGCTTCGCCGCCCATGACTCGACGTCATGACGGAGCCACAGCAGGTATCGGCCACCGCCGGAACTGTCCGAATCTCTGTGGGAGTGGTCGTGGCGTCATGGGCGCAGACCTCGGTGGTGCTTCTGACCAGGTCGCGACCGATCGGAACTTTCGCCGATTGGGCGAACGGCGTGCCCGTAGCAGTCGGTCTGGCTGCAGCCCGGGGCGCAATGTGTTGGCCTGCTGTTCATCTGGGGCGTCGGCGGACATCAGCGACGACGCCTACAGTCGCCTCATGAGCACGACGAAGGCAGCGGACTTCCGGGCGACAGCAGGCAGAGACCAGGTCCTGGCGGGCTCCGGCCAGCTCATCGAGACAACTGTCGTGCGGTCCGGCGGCGCGCCGGGTGACACCTCGCGAATGGTCGATCACCAATGGCGGATCGAAGTGGCCGATCACGAGCTGTCCGGTGTCGCTACCGGGCAGGTGATGATCGTAGAGGTCGACGACGGACGTCGCGCGACCGCTGTGGCGAGTGGCGCGGGTGTCCTGACCGGGATCAGTACCCTCGTGTGAGTCACCAAGCGCAGGTGGGCGTACAAACCTCTTCGCAGATCTTCCGGTTGGTATCGCCAACAGTCTCCTCGGCCATCGCGGTGGCGAACAACCTTCGAAGGCGGTGCTTTCGCGGTCTCGGTCGCACGCTCGCTTTGTCGGCCCTGCGTGGCCGCCGGCGTTGGTCGATGGCCCATGCGACCAAAGGGGCTCAGGAGGATGAATGAGGCGTCGATGACTTGTCGCTGACGACCGAGCCGTTCCTCAAGACGCTGTTCCCTCGATGGCGCTCAGTTGTTGATCTAACCAAGCGTGAACGTCGTGACGGTGAACCCGTGCGGCCATGATGCGCAGCGCCCGACGCCGAACGTGACGGTCCACCGCCAATGCGGCCTCGATCCGCGTGGCGAGACCTTCCAGGTCGAATGGGTTGCACGTCACTGCTTCGCGGAGTTCTTGGGCGGCGCCGGTGAATTCGCTGAGCATCAGCGCTCCGTCTCTGCCCCGGGCGTGTTGCACGACGACGAACTCTTTGGCGACGAGGTTCATGCCGTCGATCAGCGGTGTGACGAGGAGCAGGTCGGCAAGAGCGAAGTAGCCGAACAGCTGCGCCGGTGGGACGCTCCGAAACATGTAGTGCACCGGCACGTCACCGCCGGGCATCGTGAAGCGTCCGTTGATCCGGCCGACAAGGCGTTCGACGGTGTCGCGTAGGTCGCGGTACTCTGGTGCGTCGTCGCGGCTGGGCACGGCGATCTGGATCAGTACGAGGCGATCTCTCAGGTCGGCGCGTCGCTCGAGGAGCAGCTCGAAGGCCAGCAGCCGCTCGACGATGCCTTTGGTGTAGTCCAAACGGTCGACGCCGAGAACGACCGTCTTGCAGGCGAACTGTTCCCGTATGGCAGCGACCGCGTTGTCGGTGTCGGTCGACATGGCGATGGCCCGCACGGCTGACGCGTCGATCGAGATTGGCGCAGCCGTGGTGCGGACGACGCGTCCGCAGGGCAGTCGCAGGTCGCTGCCGTGGACCGTGACACCATCGGTGCGCAACAGCCGTCCGCAGGCCCGGATGAAGTTCGTGCGGTATGCCTCGATGTGAAACGACACGACATCCGCCCCCAACAGACCACGCAACACCTCGTTGCGCCACGGCAAGCGGGCGTAGATGTCGGGCGACGGCCACGGCACGTGGAGGAAGAAACCGATCCGCTGATCCGGGACCAGTTGCCGGACGAAGCTCGGGACGAGCATGACGTGGTAGTCGTGCACCCACAGGAGAGCGCCGGGGACCTCTCTCAGCGCATCGACGGCTGTTTGCCCGAACCGATCATTCACCTCCCGATACCGAGACCACCACGCGCGATCGAAGATTGGGCGTTCGATGGCGTTGTGCAACAAGGGCCACAGCGTCCGGTTGGAGAAGCCGTGGTAGGACTCCTCGATGGCGGTGCGTGTAAGCCGGACTCTCCGCAGGCCAATGCGCATGGACGGCAGCCGTTCGGGCACGCCCCGATGTGAGCCGTCCCATCCCACCCACACGCCTTCATGTGCGTCCATCACCGGGCGTAATGCGGTGACAAGGCCGCCGGGAGCCAATCCCCATCCGATGTCGGTGCGCTGGATCGGCAGTCGGTTGGCGACGCACACGACCGGACGCGATGTCGAGTTCGGTGACGAGGTCATGGTGATTCCGAGCTCTCCACGTCAACCGAACGTATCCGCGTACTGGGAGCCGGGTGTCGGCGAGAGCGCTCTCGCCATGGCGACCACCACCTCGGTCTGGGTGGGTTGGGGATGACGCAGTGCCGTTCGTCGTGACGTGTGTTCTGCGTTCTCATCGCCTCTCGGTCAACGCTGAGGAGTTGGGGACTCTTGATGCCCGCGAAGACGCCCGGATCGCCCGTCGCGCAGGGCCGCAGGCGCTCAACCGAGCCGATGTCGTCCTCGCTTTGATGTCGTGCTCGCCGCGCGCTCGCGGCCCGTCCGGCCGTCGCGCACGCGAGCGTGAAGGGCGCGGCTCGAGCGGCGCGCGTCGGTCGCTTGCTCGCGCGGCTTGCCCTCACCTGCCGACGGGCCATACGTGATCGCTCCTCGCGTCGTCCGGAGCATGACGAACGCCAACCGTCGCATTGAAGGTCGCTTGCCAGCCTTCTTGCCGGCGGTCGTTGGGGGCGGCTCGTCAGGCATTGATGGTTACTCGCGGTGGTGCGATGAAGGCGTGGAGGTGTCCGCCGTGGGTGACGGTCGTGAGCAGCCCGTCGTCGCGAGTTGTCTTGACGGAGTCGACGACGGTGATCACTGTGCCGAGCCCCATCATCAGCCAGGCGCTCGCCGCTGCGGTTCCAACGAACACGGCGGTCGGCACCGTCAACAGCAACGTCAGATTGGCGGCGGCCGTCAGACCTTGCGCCGCCGCCCACAAGAAGGTCAGCCGGCGGAACAGCGATGCGATCGCGGGTCGGGCGGCGACGTCAGGGGCGAATGAACAGAAATCCCGGGCGAAGCGGGCAACGAACGGGCGGCCGATCAACGCCGATGCGGTGAACAGGACTGCGACGACGACCGTGCGTGCGATCGGCTGAACGAAATAGACGAAGGCGTTGTCGTTCAACACGTACATCGTCAGTCGCAGGCTGAACCCGACTGTGGCGAGCAACAGCAATCCGGAGATCGGGCGACGTGTGGCAACGCGGTAGGCGACGGTGAGATAGATCCATGCCCCGGCGGCGGCGATCCCGAGGGTGAGCCCGCTCACGATCAGTCCGGCGTAGCACAGGGCGGTCGGGATCAGCGTCGCCTCGGTGAGGCATGGCCACAGCCGTCGGATCACCGCCGTCAGGACCGATCGCCGACCGGGATTGGTGTGGCCAACTGCGGTCATCGGTGGCCCGGCAACCCACGGCTCGCCTCGTAGTCGAGCGGCGCCGGCCGCTTGAGCAAGACCGCCACCGTGCTGTCGCCAAGCGTGACCATCCCGACCGCTTCCCAGCCGGCTGCGCCCTCGCGGTTCAACATCTCGACGGACGCCGACTCGCCCTGGGTGACCTTGGCCTCCCCGAACGTCGGCAGCGACACGATCAGGTACTCCCAGGCCGTCATCTCGGAGCTCCTCCGTCACGGTGGTGGATCGAGTTGCGGGCGATCGAGTTTGTCGGCGTCAATGAGTTCCGTTCGAACAGCAGCATCAGGTCACTGCGTTCGGAATCGACACCGGACGACGGTCGAGGCACGATCACCACCCCGGATCGAGGAGCTTTCGGCGCATCGACTGCGAACGTCATCCTGCAACGCCCGCATCGGCGTGACTCGGACCCGGAGGCGGATCTCCATCGCCGAACCGACGGGAGAACTGGGCATCGCGTACTCCTGAGCGTTGAGCAGAGGCGTCGAGCCAGTGTGCTGTGCGGCGACACGAGTCGTCCTGCACTCAACACGGCGTCCCTACGGGGTGTACCCATCGTAGCGGAGGAAACCGTGTTCCCCGTCCCTGACAGCGTCGGTCTCACGGCGTTTGATGGATACGGTCGGGGAGATGCGGCGATGGTCATGCGACTCGTGCCGCCACCATGTGCGCTTCGACTCGGGCGAATGCCCTCGCTGCGGAGCGCTGCTCGGCTACGTACCCGCAGACCTTGCCGTGCGCAGCCTGGTGGCAGCGGACAGCACCAGCTACGCGATCGGCGAACACGACGAGCGTTGGTGGCGCTGCCTCAACGCCGCCTACGGATGCAATTGGATGGTGCCGGCCGACATAGGTGACGTGTGGTGCCGATCCTGCCGGCTGACCCGTGGCCGGCCCGACAACTCGCGTCCTGACGCCGTCACAGCGTGGTCGAGCGCCGAAGCCTCCAAACGTCGAGTAATCCATCAGCTCGATGACATTGGCTTGGCGGTCGAGCCGCTCTCGCCCGACCATTCCGATGGACTCGCGTTCGACCTCGTTCACCTCGACGACGGCAGCGCCACCACCGGCTACAACCTCGGCGTCGTCACACTCGATCTCGCCGAGGCCGACGACCGCCACCGCGAACGTTTGCGATGGCAGCTGGGCGAGGCGTTCCGGACCGTGATCGGGCACCTTCGACACGAAGCCGGCCACCACTACTTCCATTGCCTCGTCACCCGACCCAACGACCTCCACCGGTTCCGGACGCTGTTCGGCGACGAAACAGCCGACTACAGCGCCGCCCTCGCACACCACTACGCAGCACCCGCCGGATGGCGCCCTGATCGTCACATCACCTCCTACGCGACCGCCCACCCGATCGAGGACTGGGCCGAAACCTTCGCCCACTACCTCCACATCCGCGACGCCGCAGAGACCGCCCACGCACACCGCCTGCTCGACCGCGGCCACGCCACCCGCGTGACCGACGACTTCGCCCGACTGATTGAGTACTGGAACCTCACGATCGACGCCATCAACGACATCACCGAGACGCTCGGCGTCGCCTCCATCTACCCGTTGACAGTCACAGGAGACCTGTCGCCAAGCTGGGCTTCGTCCACCACCAGATTGAACCGGCCGGGGCTTTGCGTCAGGTCCTCACAGTCCCTGGGAGGATTGCAAGATGCCACGGAGGAAGGAGTACACCGCCGAGTTCAAGGACCAGGCGGTGAGGTTCGTGTTCGAGGAGATCGAGCCGGACGAGACAAGGTCGCATGCGTGTGAGCGGTTGGCGCCGCGGCTGTCGATGAGCGCGGCGACGCTGATGAACTGGGTCAAGGCGGCCAGCCCGGCCAAGGCACGTCCGCCGGCGCCGCCGGGGTCGGTGGAGGAGCTGCGCGCGCAGGTCACCGCGTTGAAGAAAGAGAACCGGGAGCTCGCTCGCGCGAATCAGATCTTGCAGGACGCAGCGAGTTTCTTCGGGGCGGCGCTCGACCGCCAGTCAAAGAGGTAGCGGCGTTCGTGGCCGCTCATCGCCATCACGGGGGTCGAGCCGATCTGCAGGGTGCTGTCCACCACGGACCATCCGATCGCCCCGTCAGCGATCCGTTCCGCTCTCGCCCGGCCGGTTTGCGCCCGGCGGATCGCTGATGAGGCGTTGAAGCCGCTGATCGTGGCGATCTTCGAGGCGAACTATCGGGTCTACGGGCGACGCAAGATCAAAGCCGCTCTCGCTCGCGAGCACGGCCTGGTCGTCGACAAGGACCGGATCAGCCGCCTCATGGGTGAGCTGGACATTCGCGGCGCGATCCGCACGAAGACGACGATCACCACCCGTTCGGATCGATCGTCGCCCCGGGCGCCCGATCTGGTGCAACGTCGCTTCCAAGCAGAACGCCCGAACGAGTTGTGGGTGTGCGACTTCACCTACGTGCCGACGTGGTCAGGGTTCGTGTACACGGCGTTCGTCACCGACGTGTTCTCGCGTCGCATCGTCGGCTGGCGCACCGCCGCGTCGATGACCACCGATCTCGTCACCGACGCGCTGAACATGGCGATCTTCTCCCGCCACCACCAACTTCTCGACGGGGTGATCGCCCACTCCGACGCCGGAGGTCAATACGTCTCTGTGTCCTACAGCGAGCGTCTCGCCGAGATCAACGCCCGTCCCTCGATCGGCAGCATCGGCGACAGCTTCGATAATGCGCTGGCTGAATCCGTGAACGGGCTCTACAAGACGGAGCTGATCCGCCGACAGGGACCGTGGCGCAACGTCGAGCACGTCGAGCTCGCCACCTTGGCCTACGTCGAGTGGTTCAACCGCCATCGTCTTCACAGCGAGCTCGGCCACGTCCCACCCGACGAGTTCGAGACCGACCACTACGCTCGCCCACGCGGCGACACCATCGCCCCAACACCCACCCCGACCTGACGCAAAAGGCCGGCCGGTTCAGATCGAGGTCAAAGACGTCGAGCTGCCCGAAGGCATGCGCCGGGCCATGAGCCGCCAAGCCGAGGCCGAACGCGACCGTCGCGCCAAGGTCATCCACGCCCAAGGCGAGCTCGAAGCAGCGAGCGCCCTCGGCGAGGCCGCAGCCACACTCGAGCGCAGCCAAGGAGCGATGCAGCTGCGACTGCTGTCGACGATGACCGAAGTGGCCGCCGAACGGAACTCGACGCTGATCTTCCCCGTACCCGTCGAACTCTTACGCTTCGTCGACCGAATGACCTCCCACACCCCGCACCCAGCCGGCGACACCACCGACCCCACGACGTTGGCCGGCGGCAACCCGACAACGGCCAACACCCCGGAATTGCCACCGCACGCAAGTGCCACCTGAGAGCCGGGCCACTGATCGGACAACCCTGGTCGCGCATCACGTCGTCATCCGACGTCCGAACGTGTTGAGCGGCCGCCCGATCGGTGGGATCGACCCGGGAATCCAGAGAGGAGATCCACATGCAGATAGAGGTCAACAGCGATCGCAATATCGAAGGAGACGACGAGCTGATCCGGCAGGTCTCGGCAGACGTCGCCACGGCGCTGTCGCGGTTCAGGGATCAGATCACACGAGTGGACGTCCACTTGGGTGACGAGAACGCCCACAAGTCCGGTGCCGCCGACAAGCGATGCATGGTGGAAGCTCGGCCCACCGGACAGTCACCGATCGCAGTCACCAACCACGCCTCCACGGTCAGCGAGGCATATGGCGGCGCCCTTCAGAAACTGGAGAACCTGTTGGCGAGCCGGTTCGACCGGCTCCATGAACGCAAAGGCGGCGCCACCATCCGCCGCGACGAACACGGCTGAACATGACAACAGACCTTCGGCACGAGGTCGCGACGGCGTACGACCATGTCTTGGCGCCGTTGCACGATTGCGCTCCGCTTCGCTCGTCCACTGTCGTGGTCGACCACGTGGGCGTGACACCGAACCTGCTTGCTCAGCTTGTGATGTCATCGGGAGCAGAGTATCCGGACGAGACGAAACAAGCGTGCACACCGCCGGTGATATTCTGTGTTACAGCCCACAGTTCGTCCCAGCGTCGCGGTTGACCCTGGAGCCCGAGGACGTGCACCCCCGAGCGTGAGGTTCATCCCGATGATCATCGCCAAGGGCTCGTCTTGTCGAGCTGCTGGTTGAGAAGCTTGCCGATGATCTCCGGCCACCAATAGGTGGTAACCGGCGGACAGGGGCTTGCGCGAGAACACCTGCAGCACTTCGCTGACGATGCCGAAGGTCGGCATGATCAAGATGTAGGCCTCGGGGCGGCCGAGGATCCAGAAGAGGTGCTGGCAGAGCAGCGGATCTGCTCCGGCGGAGACATCGAAGGACCGCGCGCCGAACGTCCGCTGGAACGTCAGCAGGAACAGGCCGACCGTCAGCACCGGAAGGGCGAACGGGAACATGAACTTGTGTCACCAGCTGCACCAGCCGAATCTGCAACCTAAAGGCTTTCCGAGCGGTCGTGCGGTTGGACGGCCGTGCTCGATTCGTCCCGATGGAGGATGCTGATCGATGACGACGTCGCCACGAGATCCAGCGCCGCTGCGGCTGAGGCATGTCCTGGTGCCGCTCGACGGGTCGGAGTTCGCGTTGCAGGCGATGCCGACTGCTCGGGCGCTGGCCTCGCGCCTTGCTGCGCAGGTGCACACGATCAGCGTCGCGGGCGGGCGCGACAACGTGACGCGTCTTCGCGCGCTTGCCTCCGCAGCGCTTGGCGTCGATGTCGGTGACGACCGCGTTCTCGTCGTGACCGACGACGATCCGGCCGAGGCGATCGCAGGACGTGCCGAGCAGTTGGACCCCTGTGTGGTGTGTATGACCACCCATGGCCGCGGTCGTCTGCGCGGCGCGGTGGTCGGTTCGGTGGCGAGGTCGGTGTTGCAGCGCTCCTCGGGTCCGCTCGTGGCGCTTGGTCCGATGGCCGACAATCCGGGATGGTCGCCGCGCCCTCGTAGTTGGCCAGAGCCGCTGTCGGTGTCGCGCATGGTGGCCTGTGTGGACGGCTCGGCCAACTCGGAGCAGGTGTTGCCCATCGCTGCCGTTTGGGCTCGGGCGCTCGAGATGTCGATGACGATCCTCACCGTCGCCGATGATGGCTGGTCACCTGGGCGATCCGACCGCCGGTATGGAGGGCGCGACGTCCAGAGCTACATCGAAAGCCTTGTGCAGCAGTGGAGAGGCACGGTTTCGGCCGTCGACGGGGAGGTGGTCAGAGATCCCCTCGGTCTCGCGAGCGGCGTCCGGGTTCACCTGGATCGCCGTCCTGCCGGTCTCGTCGCGGTAACGACGAGCGCTCGATCGGGGATGCAACGGGCTCTTCGGGGGGCCGCCGCCGCGGATGTCGTCCGCGCGTCGAGGGCGCCGTGCCTGGTGTCGCCGGTTCGAAGTCTGGGCGTCTCCTCGCACAGCTCATGTCAACCGGTGAGTTGATGGGCGGCCGGGGGGCCGTCGTCAAGCTCGCACGAGCAGGCGTGCCTTGCGCGGGGCGCCCCGACGGCTCGCGACGCGCTGACTGCGCGATGCGGCCTGCACAGCGGCCGTTTGGAAGTGAAGGTCCCGGGCGCGAGCGGCCATTGGCTTCAGCGGACCGATGCATACTTGTTCATGGCCCCTTTCGAACTTGATGCCGACCTCGCGTACCGAACGGTGCTGGTCCCGCTCGACGGATCTGTCGTGTCAGCGGGCGCCGTCCCGACCGCGGTGGCGCTCGCTCGACGTTTCGATGCGGAGCTGCACATGGTCACCGTGGTGGGTGCGCGCGAGTCCCAAGACGATGTCCTGACTGCGGTGGTCGAGTCATTGAATCGGCAGGGCATGGACGACAGCCTCAGTGTGCGTGTGGTCGAAGCGGACGATGTCGCCGACGGCATCGAACGGGCGGCGAGTGAGCTCGATCGGTGCCTTCTGTGCCTGTCCATAAGCGGGCGGGGTCGCGTCGCAACGGCGATGTTCGGATCAGTGGCGGGTGAGATCGTTCACCGCGCGGCACACCCGATCGTGCTTGTCGGACCTGCGCTCATCGCGGAGCAGCAGTTCGTGCGGCCGAGGACCGCGGGACTGCTCGAAGTTCCGCGTCTCGTCGCGGGCGTCGACGGGTCGCCGCAGTCGGAGGCTGTGCTCCCGATCGCGGCTTCTTGGGCTCGCGCGTTGGACATGTCGATGACGATATTGACCGTGATCGAGCCGGTGCTCACCGCCGCCGACGGCGGCGAGGCGCGACGGCGTCACGGTCCAGATGGCGACGCCGAGGCGTACGTGGCGGGACTTGTCGAGCGCTGGAGCGACGCGGTGGCAGACGTCTCGGGGCACGTGCATCCGGATGCTCTCAGCGTCGCGGCCGGCATCCGCGATCATCTGATTGACCACCCGGCCGGTTTGGTCGCCGTGTCGACTCACGCCAGGACCGGTCGCGAGCGACTGTTCGCGGGGTCGGACGCGGCGAAGATCGTGCAGCTGGCCATCGCTCCGGTTCTCCTCGTCTCCCATCGGTGACGAGGCGGCTTCGTGGTCCCCGTCCCGAGCGCGCCGCGATCAGGA
Organism: uncultured Ilumatobacteraceae bacterium; assembly: GCA_964529005.1. Classification (GTDB taxonomy): domain Bacteria; phylum Actinomycetota; class Acidimicrobiia; order Acidimicrobiales; family Ilumatobacteraceae; genus CAZGUH01. The sequence goes on from CAZGUH010000066.1 coordinate 12,939, forward strand.
CAATGTCGCCGACGTCGACTCACCTCGCGGCCATCACGACCGGTGACGCCGAGCTCCAACCGTTCGATGAGGCGTGTTGATGAAGTTGCGGCGCCGCCGAGAGAGCGATCAACGTCGCCGACGGTGGTTGCCTCTGGAGTTGAGTACCCGGAGGGCGTTCAGTCGGGTCGAGCACATTCGCGCCGACAGGGTGCCGATCCGACTCGGGGCGCTTCCTGCGGCGCTCGGTGGGACGCGGGGTCACCCGCGTGCGTCGGGTTTACCGGGGGTAGGGTTGGGAAAGAGCCATTTCGCTCTTGACCGCGTTGCTCCGGACCCTGGTTGCGTGCTCGACACCTCTAGGAGGCTCGACGTGTTTGCTTTCCCGGTTGCGGTTCGCATCGTCGAACCAGCGACTCTCATCGAGTTGCCGGGCCGTGGGTTTCGCATGGGCGGTCAGGCACCGTCGGTTCGCCCAGTTGGTGGCAATCATCGCGATCGAGTGGCTGTCGGTGACAGCTTGGGAGACGAGACGTTGTTCGGCCTGTCGTTCGACTCGCTGAATCGGGCGGAGCAGTTCATGCTTGCGATCGCGGGGCTGAGCGTGGATCGCAGGTTGAGTCTTGTCGACACGGTGCTGGTGGTCAAGGACGGCAATGAACGTGTGCGCGTTCGCGAGACCATCGACCCCCAGCCGGGGCGATTGGGGGTCGTTGGCGCGATGTGGGCGGGCTTGTTCGGTCTCCTCGTTGCTGGGCCGATCGGCTGGATCGTCGGTCTCGTTCTCGGCGCTTGCGTCGGTGTGGTCTTCGCCAAGGTCGTCGATCGCGGGGTTCCTGACGAGTGGGTCGACTGGTTCAAGATGGTCGTTCGACCCCGAACCGCGACGGTCGTCGTCCTCGCGCACGGTATCGATCAGCGTGTGCTCGGGGGCGAGGTCGACCGTTTTCCGGGAGCGCGATTGGTGCACACGACGCGCAGCGCGGACGCGTTCGCGCAGCTCAGGTCGGCGTTCAACGACCATGCACCGTCTGGGTCGAGCGACGGCGCTGGCGTTCATGGGTTCGCCGGTCGCAGGGCGTTGATCACCGCGCCGATCCGCCTCGACCGGCGCGGCCGAGAGCTGACATTGATCGGAGCAGTCGGCGAACCCGCCCGATCCCCCGGGGTGATCGAACACGAAAGGGACTCATCACGCCCGGCCGCCCGGTCGCGCGAACGGCTGCCCTGCCGACGAGAGGGACGTCGTGACGACCACCGTCGATCAGAACTTCAACAGACCGAAGTATCAGTCGGACCTGATCGCGTCGATGCGCGAGGAGGCGCTTGGCCCACGTCGGGGCAGCGTGCGGGCGGCCGCACGGGTCGAGCGGATCCCCGACGCGGTCATCGACGAGATGATGGCGGCGATCCACGCGCCACCACCCGAAACCCCGGGGGCGGTGATCGTGGCGGACGGCTCTGGTGTCCGTCTCGTCGAATTCCTTGCCGAGCCACCTGCGCCGCTCGCCAACTCATTTCGTACTACACCGGCCGCTGATCGTCGCCTCCGCTGTCGTGCACGGCCGGTGACCTACCCCCTCCGATTGGCTGTAGCCTTCGGTCAGCACGAAAGATCCCGCACGTGTTGGGCCACCTTGTCGGTTGGTCCGGGAGCGATGCTCTGGACCTTGGTAGCGCGTCAGGTTTCCGGTCTCCTGGGAGGAGAGCCATGACGCACACCATGCGGACGGCTTCGGTCGATAGCGAGAGAACCCTTCCGTTCCCGTCCAACGACCGTGATCGTGGGACTTGTAGCGAGGCAACGTCGCGGTCACCTGTCGCCACCGTGGTCATGCTGCGGGGCGAGCATGACTGCTCGACAGCGTCGGGTTTGGCAGAGATGCTGTCCAGCGCGGCCGCGCTCGATGACGCCGATCTCGTCGTCGATCTGGGTGATGTGACCTTCATGGACGCCTCCACGCTTTCAGTGCTTGTCGCCATCCGCGTCGCGCTTGGTCGACAGGAGCGCAGCCTGACGCTGCGTGCACCGTCGAACATGGCTCGCAGCGTCCTCGGCATCTGTGGGCTGAGCGATCTCATCGAGGCCTCCTCCGACGAGGTCGCGGCGCCATCGACCAAGGCGTGGTGACTGATGTGCGCCAGGGGTCCGTCGATCGAGCTGTGTCCTCGCGCGATCGCAGCAGTGGCTGTCGATGTCGGGTGAACGTCGGCTTCGGATCCTTGAAATGCTCTCGAGCGCCGGCCCGGAGATTGGCACGCGGCGGCTGTGCGAGGTCTGTGCCGAGGCCACCGTCATGAGTGGGGCAGGGATCATGTTGATGGCTGGTGACGTGTCTCGGGGATCGATCTGCACGACCGACGATGTGGCCGCGTTGATCGAACGGCTGCAATACGACCTCGGTGAGGGACCCTGCATCGACGCGCACCAGCAGGACGTCCCGGTCGCCGAACCAGATCTCGCCCGGCCGGCCGTTCCTCGCTGGCCAGCGTTCAGCAGTCCAGTTGTGGCGGCAGGCGCTCGTGCCGTGTTCGGGTTCCCATTACGGGTCGGCGCCGTCCGTATGGGGGCCATGAACCTCTACGACAGACATCCAGGCGCCCTCACCGATGACCAGCATGCCGACGCGCTGGTCATGGCGGACGTCGCCGCCCAGGCCGTCTTGATGCTCCAAGCCGACGCTCCTCCCGACACGCTCGCCCAGGGGCTGGCAGCCAACGCTGACTTCCGCTACGTCGTGCATCAGGCCGCCGGCATGGTCGCCGCGCAGCTGAGTATCACCGTCGGCGAGGCGCTCGTGCGACTTCGGGCCCACGCGTTCGGCAACGGCCGTGCCCTCACGGATGTGGCCACCGATGTCGTGTCGCGCACGCTGCGCTTCCAACCCGACAACATCGACTCCGACGACAGCGACACGGACCGATGACCACCATCCCGCCCCGTAGGATCGGTGAACGCCTCACCTCCCGTGACCAACGCGGTTCGCGAGGGGGTGAGCTGATCGGAGGTTCGATGCCAAGACAAGACAAGCTCGCCCAGGCACTCGTCGAGCTCGCCGACACCCTCGTCGCCGACTTCGACGTCGTCGAACTTCTCAGCCGGCTGACCGACCACTGCATGGACGTGCTCGACGTCAGCGCCGCAGGGATCATGCTCGCCGACCCCGACGGTGAGCTGCGCGTCATGGCCTCCTCAAGCGAAACGATGCGGCTGCTGGAACTGTTCGAGGTGCAGTCCCAGGAAGGACCGTGCCTGGATTGCTTCCGAACAGGACGCCCGGTCCTCAACCAAGACCTCGCCCGCGCCGACGACCGGTGGCCTCGATTCGCATCCGAAGCCCGGGACGCTGGGTTCGGATCCGTGCACGCGTTACCGATGCGGCTTCGAGGTGCCGTGATCGGTGCCCTCAACCTGTTCCACCAGCAGGCGGGGCAGATGCGCGAGGGCGAGGTCGACGCCGGTCAGGCGCTGGCGGATGTCGCAACGATCGCCATCCTCCAACACCGAGCGGCGCACGAGGCGCAGGTCGTCAACGAGCAGCTCAGCAACGCGCTCAACAGCCGCGTGGTCGTCGAACAGGCCAAAGGGATAATCGCTGAACGCGAGGGACTCGATCTGGAGTCGTCGTTCCGTCTCCTGCGAAACCACGCGCGCAACCACAATCTGCGCCTCGCCGATGTCGCCATCTCGATCACCACTGGCACCGCAACCGCGTCGGTACTCGACCGGCTCCCACCGATCAAGTAGGCACGGCCGTGCCGTCCCGAAGTCGTCCGTCCTAGTGC
>CAZGUH010000067.1:0-15883 GCA_964529005.1 uncultured Ilumatobacteraceae bacterium
GGTGTGGGCTCATCGCTGCCGCGCGCAGGACTGAGCCTTCGCCCCTGAGCCTCATGACGATTCGCGGCTGGTTGGGGCCCCGCGTCCTTGGCCTCATCGCGGTCCTGGGTGTCGTCTCATCCTGTGTCGAGTGTGGAGGGCCGCGTAGAGTCGCTGCACGTGAGCAACGTGCCGCCGCCGCCAGGGTCACCACCGCCTCCCCCGTGGTCGCCCACGCCGCCCCCTGCAGCGCCGCCGGCACCGCCCGCACCGCCGCCGGGGGCGCCTCCGCCGCCGTCGAGCCCACCGCCCGGGTACAGCACCGGCTATCCGCCGCAACCACCGGCTGGGTTTCCGACCGCCGGGCTTCCGCCGGGGTACGCGCCATACGGCGCGCCCGGCACGCCGGTCTTCGCAGGGTTCTGGAGCCGCCTGGGCGCGATGATCCTCGACGGCCTCGTCGGGTTCCTGATCGGGCTGCCGTTCTACGTGGCGAGCATCTTCTTCTTTCGCGAGGCGTACGAAGACTGCGTCTCGATCGACGACGAGATCTTCTGCCCGGCAGGCTCACCGAAGGGGGGTCCGCTCGCGATCGGGATCGGCCTCTGCGTCATCGGTTGGATCCTCGGCATCGCCATGATCGTCCGCTGGCAAGGCAAGGGCGCATCTCCGGGCATGAGAGCGACCGGCAACCGTCTCGTCGACGCCCGCACCCTGCAGCCGATCGGCGCTGGCCGAGCAACCGGCCGCTACTTCGCCAGCATCATCAGCTCGTTGTTCTGCTCTCTCGGCTTCCTGTGGATGCTCTGGGATGGGAAGCGGCAGACTTGGCACGACAAGATGACGAACAGCGTCGTCATCAAAGGGTCGTCATGAGCAGCATCATCACCAAAACATCAGCCAACTCCGTCGTCGTGACCCCGACCCCCTCCGACGAGGAGGCCGCTGCGATCGTCGCGGCGGTCGAGGCGCTGTGGCCGCGCGCCTCCGTCGCCGAGACGCCGCAACGGCGGCGGCCGACCTGGAAGTTCAGCGGTCGCTGGTGGTCGGTACCACTCCCGGCGCGCCGCGCTCGACCCTGGCTGTAAGCCGGATGGACGTCACCACCGTCGCGGACGACCTGGTCGTCATCCACGACGGGGCGACGGCCCATCGCTTCACCGGCCTCGTTCCTGATACCGACCACGATCTGCTCGGCTGTCGCGTCCGGACGTTGCGCCGACCCTCCGGCCGCATGCGGTGCCGCATCGGCACCGTCAACGACACGCACTTCGGCGAGGTCGAATGCGGCCGCGTCGACGACGACCCGCAGGGCCCGATCCAGCGCTCCGCTCCGGGGGAGCCGCCCTACCCCGAGACGATGAACGCGGCGGCGGCCGACGAGATCGATGCTGCCGGCGTCGACGCAGTGTTCGTCAAGGGAGATGTGACCGCCGACGGGCAGCCCGAGGAGTGGGCGACGTTCGAACGCTGCTACCGCACGCGCTTCGGCGAACGGCTGCACGTCGTGCGCGGCAACCACGACGCCCAGGACACACGCGACGCGTACGCCGGCGACAGTTGGATCGAACTGCCCGGCGTCGCCGTCGCCCTGCTCGACACCACGGTGCCCCACTACGCCTCGGGGTCTCTGTCCCCCAACCAGATCGACTGGTTGGACGCGCAGGCCGCGGACAGCACCGATCCCGTCATCGTCCTCGGCCACCATCAGCAGTGGATCGACGGCGAGCGCGACCCCGGGTACTTCGGCCTGGACCCCGACGCCAGCGACGCGCTGACCGGCGTGATCGAGCGCCGCCCGGCGATCGTCGCCTACGCCGCCGGCCACACGCATCGGCACCGTGTGCGCCGTCTGCGCTGTGGCGTTCCGACGATCGAGGTCGGCTGTGTGAAGGACTTCCCTGGCACCTGGGCCGAATACCGGGTCTACGACGGCGGCGTGCTGCAAGTCGTGCATCGCATGTCGTCGGCCTCGGCGTTGGCGTGGAGCGAGCGGTGCCGCCACCTCTACAGCGACTTTGGGGTCGACTACCAGTCGTACGCGCTCGGCACGCTCAGCGATCGCTGCTTCCCGATTCCCCTGCGGTGACCGTCCTCGCCAGCGCGCTGCGCGCCGCCCAGGTGCCGCCGTTTCACGCGATGGCGATGGCGCGGCGGGCAGCCGCCATCGAAGCGACCGGCCGGCGCGTGCGGCACCTCGAGGTCGGGCAACCCGCCGCTCCCGCTCCCCCCTCCGCGCGGGCGGCGGCGATGCGTGCGCTGGAAGCCGGGGCTCACCAGAGCTACACCAACGCTCCGGGATTGCCCGCGCTGCGCCATCGCATCACCGAGCACTACCGCGACTGGTATGGGATCGACGTTCCCGTGGAGCGGGTGTTCGCCGTCGCGGGGGCCTCCGCGGGGTTCACGCTCGCGTTCCTGGCATGCTTCGACGCTGGCCAGCGCGTCGGCGTGCTGGAGCCGGGGTATCCGTGTTATCGCAACGCGTTGGTGGCGTTCGGTGTCGACGCCGTTCCGCTTCCGGTCGGACCGGAGACGTCGTGGTCGCCGACCACCGCGCTTCTCGAAGCCGCCCGGCCGCTCGACGGCGTCGTGGTGGCGTCGCCGTCGAATCCCACCGGGACGGTCATGGCGACCGAGACCCTCCGCTCGATCGCCGCGTGGGCGCGGCGGGAACGGGCTCACCTGATCTCCGACGAGATCTACCACGGCATCACCTACGGCCGGCGGGCCGAGACGATGCTCGCCGTGGAACCCGAGGCCTTCGTCGTCGGCAGCTTCTCGAAGTACTTCTGCATGACCGGCTGGCGCATCGGATGGGTCGTCGTGCCAGACGGGCTGGTGGACGCCGTCGAGCGGCTCCAGCAGAACCTCTACATCTGTGCACCGGCTCTGTCACAGGCCGCGGCGACCGCCGCGTTCGACGATCAGGCCGTGCTCGACGCCGAGGTTCAGCGCTACGCCAACAACCGATCGATCCTGTCCGACGGGTTGCGCGCCGCGGGGATCTGCCACATCGCCGATGCCGACGGCGCGTTCTACGTCTACGCCGACGTCTCGCACCTGACCGCCGACGCGGCCGAGCTGTGCGACCGATGGCTGCACGAGATCGGCGTGGCGGCGACGCCGGGCCTCGACTTCGACCTCGCCCGCGGACGGCGCTTCGTGCGCTTCAGCTACGCGGGCGACCGCGACGACATCGCGGCAGCGTGCGATGCCCTCGCGGCGTGGAGGCCGTAGGAGGAGGAGGGGGCGAGAGGCGACTACTTTCCGTCGTCGTCGAGGTCGACGAACGAGCTGACCTTGTCGCCCACGGAGTCGGGAAGCTTGTCGACCAGCTTCTCCTTCGCGTCTTCGACCTTGTCCTTGATCGGGTCCGGAATCTTGTCCTCGACCTGCTCCAACGCGTCCTTGGCCTTGTTCAGGAAGTCACTCATGATCCGAACCGTAGCCAGCGCCGCGAGCCCCGTGGACCAGCTGCGGGTGCGGATCAACCAGCGAGTCCGACGGGGCAGCTGACCCCGGTGCCACCGAGGCCGCAATACCCGTTGGGGTTCTTGCCGAGATACTGCTGGTGGTACGGCTCGGCGTAGTAGAACGCGCCCGCTGGACGGATCTCGGTGGTGACGTCGCCGTAGCCCGCGGCGCGCAGCCGTTCGGCGTAGGCAGCCTTCGACGCTTCGGCCGCAGCCTGCTGCGCGGCATCCGTGGTGTAGATGGCGCTGCGGTACTGCGTTCCGACGTCGTTGCCCTGGCGCATGCCCTGCGTCGGATCGTGGCTCTCCCAGAAGAGGCGGAGCATCTCGTCGTAGCTCGTGACCGACGGATCGAACACCACGAGCACGACCTCGGTGTGGCCGGTCATGCCGCTGCACACCTCTTCGTACGTGGGGTTCGGGGTGAAGCCTCCGGCATAGCCCACTGCGGTGGAGTACACACCGGGGGCCTGCCAGAACTTTCGCTCGGCGCCCCAGAAGCAGCCCATGCCGAACACCGCGGTGGCGAAGCCCTCGGGCCACGGACCGCGCAGCGGGTTTCCGTTGACGTAGTGCGCGTCGGGCACCGGCATCGTCTGATCGGTGCGTCCGGGCAACGCCTGATCGGCAGCCACCATCTCGACGGACTTCCGGAACAACATGGCTCCAGGCTACGCCGCCCCGCACGGTCTGCGCCGCGGGGTGCGCGCCCGGCGCTCAGGACAGCGTCTTCAGGCGGGCGACCGCTTCCGCGATCACCTCGTGGCGCTTGCAGAACGCGAAGCGGACGAGGTGGCGGCCCTCGCGCTGGTGGGCGCGGTCGTAGAACACGACGGTCGGGATGCCGACGACCCCCGCACGTTCCGGGAGGCTCCGGCAGAACGCCAAGCCGTCGCCGTCGGGCTGGAGCGGGCGCACGTCGACGGTGACGAAATACGTTCCGCCGCTCGGGTAGACGACGAAGCCAGCCTCCGCCAGGCCGGCCGAGAGGACGTCCCGCTTCGCCTGGAGGTCGGCGGCCAGCTCGGCGAAGTACGCGTCGGGCAACCGCAGCCCTGCCGCGATCGCCGGTTGGAACGGGCCTCCGTTGACGTACGTGAGGAACTGCTTCGCGGTGCGCGCCGCGCTCACCAGTGCCGCAGGCCCGCACATCCACCCGATCTTCCAGCCGGTGGTGTTGAACGTCTTGCCGCCGCTCGAGATCACGAGCGTGCGCTCGCGCATGCCGGGAAGGGTGGCGATCGACAGGTGCCGCGCGCCGTCGAAGACGAGGTGCTCGTAGACCTCGTCGGTGACGACGATCAGATCGTTGTCCCGTGCCAGCGCGGCGATCTGCTCCAGCTGCTCGCGGGTGAACACCGCTCCGGTCGGGTTGTGGGGCGAGTTGAGGAGGATCAGCTTCGTCTTGGGGTTGACCACGTCGCGCAGTTCGTCCGCGTCGAAGGCGAATGACGGAGGCCGCAACAACACGGGGCGGGCGATCGCTCCCGCCATCGCGATGCACGCCTGGTAGCTGTCGTACATCGGCTCGAACACCACGACCTCGTCGCCGGTGTCGAGCAGCCCGAGCAATGCCCCTGCCAGCGCCTCGGTGGCGCCGGCCGTGACGCAGACCTCGTTGTCGGGATCGTAGGAGAGCGACCAGAAACGCTGCTGATGCTCGGCGATCGCCGTGCGCAGAACGGGCAGGCCAGGCCCCGGCGGGTACTGGTTGATCCCGCCGTCGATCGCGGCCTTCGCGGCGTCGAGCACCTCACGGGGGCCGTCATCGTCGGGGAAGCCTTGGCCGAGGTTGACGGCGCCCGTCGCCACGGCGAGCGCCGACATCTCGGCGAAGATCGTCGTTCCGAAACCCTGGAGCTTCGCGGTGAGGAACGGCTCGCGCGGCGATGTCATCGCCGGCCAGCGTATGCCACCCTCTCGCGCACCACGTCGCCGCGCGCCGAGCCACGGCGGGCGCCGACCCGGTACGCGGCGCGCAATGCTGTAGCGGCTGCGTCGGCGGCGTCGTCGTTGCGCGCATGCACGTGGCCGAGCGGGCGGTCCGCCCCGACCTCGTCGCCGATCGTGGCCAGCCGGGTGAGGCCGACGCTCGGATCGATCGGATCCTGAGGGCGGGTGCGACCTCCGCCCAAGCCGACGACGACGAGCCCGACCGCGCGGGTGTCGATCGCCGTCACGGCGCCCGGGCGCTCGGGGAAGACCGGCGTGACCACGGGCGCGCGGTCCATGCGCTTCCACGGCTTGGTGAGGATGTCCCGCGGCCCGCCGAGCGCCGCCACCATCCGGGCGAAGCGCTCGGCGGCCTCTCCGCTGTCGATCGCTCGCTGCATCTTCTGGCGCCCTGATGCGACCGTGCGCGCCAACCGGCCGAGGACGAGCATCTCGGCTCCGAGCGCGAGCACGATCTCGTGCATCCGCGCTTCGCGCCGCTCACCGGTGAGGTATTCGACGGCGTAGGCGACTTCGAGCGCGTTGCCGGCGACGTCGGCGAGGGGCCGGTCCATGTCGGTGAGCAGCGCGGTTGTCGGCAAGCCGGCGCCGGCCGCGACCGTCGCCAGGCTCTGCGCCAGTTCACGCGCGTCGCGCATCTTCGCCATGAATGCGCCGTTGCCGACCTTCACGTCCATCGCGAGGCCATCGAGACCGGCGGCGAGCTTCTTGGCGAGGATCGACGCGGTGATCAGTGGGATGCTCTCGACCGTGGCGGTGACGTCGCGAATCGCGTACAGCCGCTTGTCCGCCGGCGCGAGATCCGCGGTCTGGCCGATCACGGCGCAGCCCACGGCGCGCACGACCCGCCTGAACGTCGCCATCGACGGCGTCGCGTCGTATCCCCCGATGCTCTCCAGCTTGTCGTAGGTGCCGCCGGTGTGTCCGAGGCCGCGGCCGGAGATCATCGGCACGTACCCGCCGCACGCCGCCACCGCCGGCGCGAGCATGAGGCTCACCGTGTCGCCGACACCGCCCGTGGAGTGCTTGTCGAGCACCGGGCCGGGCAGGTCCCACGTCAGGACCGTGCCGGAGGTGGTCATCGCACGGGTGAGCGCGACGCGCTCGTCGATCGTCATGCCGCGGAAGAACACCGCCATCGCGAATGCCGCCGCCTGACCCTCGCTCACCGTGTCGTCGGTGAGTCCACGCACGAACGACGCGATGTCGTCGGGTGTCAGCTCTGCGCCGTCGCGCTTGGCGCGGATGATCTCCTGCGGCAACACGCGTTCAGTACCCGTCGTCATGAGCAGCGTTCGACCGAGCGCCGTCGCCGTCGAGCGCGTCGATGATCGCGTCGAGCAACGAGCTGGCGCCGAAACGGAAGGTCTCCACCGTCGCCCATCCGGCGCCCATGACGTCGTCGGCTTGTTCGAGGTACAGCTCGGCGTCGTGCACCGTGCGGATGCCACCACTCGGCTTGATGCCGACGCGGTGCCCCGAGTTGTGGATCACCCGGAGCATCACCGCGGTCGCGGCGAGCGTCGCGCCGTGCGCGATCTTGCCGGTGGAGGTCTTCACGAAGTCGGCGCCGTGACTGATGGCCAGCGCGGTGGCGGACGCGATCGCATCGTCGTCGGGCAGCGCGCCGGTCTCGAGGATGACCTTCAGCAGCTTGCCGTCTGCTGCGGGCGCCTCGTTGCGCACGGCCTCGACCATCGCGATCGCGGTGCCCAGCTCACCGCGCACGAACGCGTGGTAGGGCAACACGAGATCGACCTCGTCGGCGCCGTCGCCGATCGCCTGGCGAGTCTCGGCCACGGTCGCGTCGACGTCGTCGCCGCCGTGAGGAAAGTTGACGACGGTCGCGACGCGCACACCCGAGCCCGCCAGCGCGTCGACGCATCTGCGGACGAACGCCGGCCACACGCACACGGCCGCGACCCGGCCGTGAGGCCCCACCGCTTTGGCGCACAGCGCGTCGACGCTCTCCTCGGTGGCATCGTCGGACAGCTCCGTGAGGTCGATGAGCCCGAGCGCTCGCCGGGCGATCTCGGCTGACGTTGCCATCGCGTCACCCTACTGTCGCCGGATCGCGCTAGCTGGCGGCCGCGACCTCGGCGCTCACCGCGTCGTACACCGACTGGTAGATGTACGTCGTGTCGGCGTCGAAGGGCTCGACCCCGTCCTCGGTCGCCACCCACAAGCGGGCGAACGAGTACGCCTTGCCCGAAGCCGAGTTCCAGAAGACGTCGAGTCCGCCAGCCGCCGACCGACCGTCCGGGTACGGCCCCGTGAACGACGCGCTGACCTGCACGATGCCGTTGGCGTCCATCGGGTGCACCGTCGGCGGGTCGAACACCAAACCCTCGCGCGACGACTGGAGCGACGCCTGCACGGCGGCCAACGCATCCTCGGCGGATGCCAGTCCCCCGAGCGCGTTGGTGTACACGTCGACGACGCCGTTCGACAGCACCGCGTAGCCGGCGCCGTTCTCGAGCATCGAGAAGCTCGGTGGCACGCTGTATCCGACGAGCCCTTCCAAGGTGGCGAACGGATGCGACGACGTGACGCGGAACGGCGGGATGTCTGCGAACGGAACCGGGTCGTCGACTTGCGGCGCGTCGAGGTAGCTGTCGAGGAAGATGTTGAACTCGTCGTCGGGGAACGCCCCCGACTCCGCCGACGCGTCGGACCACACGTCGTAGATCACGCTCAGGCCGTCGGTTCGCTGGAACAGGTACAGACCACCGCTGAGGCTGGAGCCGTCGTCGTCGAACGTCCGGTAGTACAGACCGAACGAACGCGCCGGCACGACCCCGTTGTACGTGTCGAACTGGAACGCGGGGCTGTACGACACCGAGGTGAAGTCGGCGTCGAACAGGTCGACGTATTCCTGGGCGAGCGACAGCGGCTCTTCGCCAGGAGTGCGTGCCAACGTCTGGATGGTGAGGCGGGTGACCCCGTCGCTGAGTGTCACGACCTCGTCCTCGGCGGTCGTGCGCTCCCATCCGGCGGGCACGGGAATGTAGGTGCCGTTGCCGAGGTCGATCGCCCCGGAGGGAATGGTCGACGGCGGCGCGGTCGTGGGCGGCGACGTCGTCGTGGTGGATGCACGCGTGGTCGTCGTCGCTTCCTGCGGCTCGGTGCTGTCCGGCGGATCGGAGTCCTCGGTCGTCTCGTCCGGGTCGGTCCGATCGGAGCGGTTGGAGCGATCGGTTCGCTCGGTGCGGTCGCTCGTGGGATCGTCGCCGCTGTCGTCGCGCGTCACCGCCCACGCCACGGCGGCGCCACCAGCGACGGCGACGACGGCCGCGATCGCGATGGCCACGGTGCGGCGTGACCCGCGCGGCGACGAGTCGCCCGCCCCGCCTCCCGGAGGCGTGCCGAACCCGGTGGGCGGCGGCGTGGTCGGCGGTGGTGGCGGCACGCCCGCGGTGGGCGGCGGGGGGATCGCGCCCGGCGCGAACGGAGGTGGCGGTGGGATCTGGTCCGTCATCGCGGACGGTTCTCCTCGAGGTTGTCGGGTCCGAAGGAGTGTGGCAGCAGTTCGCCCACGGTGAAGGTCTTTCGCACGCCTTCGGGACCGCAGGCATAGACGGGGACGTCGTCGGCCGCGAACTCGCGGATGCGCTGCCGGCAGCCGCCGCAGCACGTCGTCACCGCGTCCCCGTCGGCGACGGTCAACACAGAGGTGATCCGCGTCTCCCCCGCGGACACCATCATGCTGATCGCTCCCGCCTCGGCGCAGGTCCCGACCGGAAATGCGGCGTTCTCCACGTTGCACGCGGCGAACACCGCTCCGCTCGCGCTGCGCACCGCGGCGCCGACATGGAAGCCGCTGTACGGAGCGTGGGCCCTCGGCTGCACCGCACGCGCAGCGTCGAAGAGCTCTTGCACGTCAGGCGTCATCGGCCCACAGCGTACGATGCAGCGACGACTCGGTGAGCAAGCCGTCGCGCGCGGTGGCGGGCGCGCTCCATCTCTTGCCGTTCGGCGCGCCGGGACACAAGGCGTCGCGGCGCCTCGTAGCATCGGCCTGACCCGCATCACCAATCGGGAGGGTCCATGGACGATTGGGACGACTCCGGCTCCTGGCTGCGCCGGCTGTTGCGCATGCTGGTCGCCGCCGCGCTCGTCACGGTGGTGGGCTACGGGGTGTGGGCCGGCTACCGGTCGATGGGCGGCGGCTCGCCGAACCAGGCGCTCACACCGCTCTCGTTCGCCACGACGACCACCACAACGGAGACGAGGACCACCGAGCGGAGGACGGACCCTGCCGTCATGACCCCATCGTCGAGCGTGGTTGCCGGTGTATCGCCGGACACCTCGTCGGGGCCTGCCGACACCATCACCGGCGAGCCGAGCGATCGGGCGGAGAATCGCCGCCCTGGCTCGGCGACCGCCGCCCTTCCGGACGCTGACCAGGCATCGGCGGGGCCGGTGCCGGAGCCCGAGGTAGCCACCGGCACCACGGTGGCTGCCGGCGGCGCCGAGCCCGAGCCGCCGTCTGCCAGCACAACCCTCCCCAACGTGTCGAGCCCCGACCCGTCGACGACCCGGCCGGTGACAACGCCGACGACGACCCCGACGACGTCGCCGACGACGTCACCCACGTCTCAGCCGTCGACCCCACCACCGACCACGACGCGGCCGGCCACCTCGACAACGGCTGAGCCGGCGACGACGTCGCCCACCACGACGGCCCCGGCGTCGACCTCGCCGGCGACGACCTCTCCCGCTCCGACGACGACAGCGCCGCCCGCGACGACACCGCCGCGCGGTTTGTGCGTCGCGCCTGGCTTGAACATCATCTGCGACCTGCTCGATCCGTGACCGGGCGGGTGGCGAGACCTCTCAGCCGGCCGACGGCTGGTCGATGATCTTGCGCAGGTACGGCCACGCGCTGGCGAAGCCCGGGTGCAACGGTCTCGTCTCGACCTCGTCGCATCGGACCCAGGCCACCTCGTCGGTCTCGAAGTTCTGCGACCGACCGAATGGCGCGGCAACCTCGATGACCACCGTCGTGTAGCTCCAGTCGTCGGCCGGCGCGAAGACATGCTGTCCGAGCACGCGCATCGGCTCCGGCGGTTCGCCGACCTCCTCGGATGCCTCCCGCAAGGCGCCAGCGAGAGGGCTCTCGCCATGGTCGAGAGCGCCCCCCGAGCACGACCACGTGCCGCCTTCGTGCGCGAACTGCGACCGCAATTGCAGCATCACGAGGCGCTCATCGTCGACATCTCGACGCGCCACGAACAACACGCCCGCGGCGCCGAACAGGCCCCACCGAACGTGGCCGTCGGAGCAGCGCACGAAGCCGTCTCCTGAACGTCGCGTGGTCACGCCTCTACGTTGCCAGGCTCGAGCGCCCGCGCGCCCATCGCGGGCGCCCGAAGGCGCGCGTCACGACTGGGCGCGCTCGACGAGCTCCGTCAGGAACCGCGGCATCCGTCCCGCGCCGAAGTCGTAGAAGCGCACCCACGTCGGTCGGATCGCGATGCGGGCCATCTGCGGGTAGACCGCGCGGCAGTTCTTCTCGAACTCGGCCGCGGATTCGGCATCCATCGACTTGCGCGCCGCGGCGAGGTACTCGGGCACCACACCGTCGACGATCTCGACGCTCGCCTTTCCCCTCACCGACAGCGCTCGCGCGTCCCCCGGAGTGTCACCTCGATCGATCACCAGCGCGACGTCCGGACGGGCCGTCAGTGCTGCGACCTTCGGCGCCGTCGTCGCCGTCGACACCACGAACTCGGCGCCCGTCCAGTAGAAGCCGATCGAGATCACCCGCGGCGCCCCGTCGCCCGCGGTGTACGCGAGGTGACCGAAGGACGTGGCGTCCAGCAGTTCCTGCGCGCCGGTCGCCGACAGCTCTGCGTCGATCGTGTGCTGGTCCATTTGCCGCGTTCCCTTCGGTCGGGGTCGATGGTTCCAACGCATCTGATCACGGGAACGCAGCCGCCGCCCGGCACGTGCGTCCGGGTCGGGGCGCTGGGCTGATGCAAGGCAAGAGCCGATGTACTTTCGTAAGGCCTCGCCGAATTCAAGCCGGATTCACTTCGGCGCCTCAGCTCACCACCCCTTCTGGGGCGTCACCGTGGCCCGATCGTCCGGGTGATGTCAGCGTTCGACGCGTGACGCGGGGCGTGGTCGGGCACGTCACACATCGGACTGCGCGCGCAGCACGAGGCTCAGTAGTTGGCGAAGGGGTTCATCCCGACGGGCCACTGGAGGACGTCGGCGATGATCTCCTGTGCCAGCGGCTCGCCTTGGCGCGCGCACGCATCGAAGAACCCGCCGTAGCCCCGCGGGTACGGCCCGAGGCCAGCCATGCGGAACAGCTCGCGACCGATGGCCTCGGCGATGCACTCGAGCGCGCTCGGCTCGAGCGCGAACAGCCTGTCGCTTCGCTCCTGCGGATCCCCCTCCTGGTCCAGCAGCCAGTTCGTCGACAGGACGTGCCCGACCTCGTGCGCCGCGGCCCCACGAGGAACGTCGGTCTGTGCGCAGACCGTGAAGAACCCACGGGCGAGGAAGACCGACCGGCTGTTCGCGGAGCCCACGCGTCCACTGCACGTGGGGTTCTCGAGGTATGCCATCTCGACGTGAACGAGGGCGTCCCAGACCTCCGCAGGAAGGGCGGATTCGACGAGAGCAGCGACCTGCGGCTCCTGGACGGCGCGCTCGGGCGAAACCGTCGGCGCGTCGAGGATGGCCGGCGTCCGTGGGCCGGTGAAGTACCCGGTGAGGTCGACGATCAGTTCGGTCGTCGCTGACGAGTAGTACGCCACACCGGCGGTCGACAGCCTGGTGATGGTGAGGTTGGCGACGGTCTCGCCCTTCCGCCAGTTCAACGACGACGTCTCCGGCTGGGAGGTCCGCGCGGGGAACGCGGTCACGTAACCCTCGCGGCGCTGCCCGGTGGACGTCGCATTCGTCACCAGCGCGCTCGCTTGCGTCAACACGGTGGTGATCGTCGTCTCTGCGGCCGGCGAACCGCCGTGCAGCTCGACCACGTAGTTGCGGGCCGCCGGCCGCGACGACTGGCGTGTGTCGAACAGACGCTGTGGGATCCACGGCACGAACAGGCCCTCGTCGGCCGGCGGCGCGCTCGCGCCGGTGAACCAACCGACGACGTCGACGATGAAGTGCGTCGCCATCGAGCTGAAGACGTCGATGCCACCCGGCGACACCGGGATGATCGCCGTGCTCGCCCGGGTCTGGCCGGGCGCGTCGGTGTTGACGGTGGACGTCGCCGGGAGATCCGAGCCGGCTGCGTGGGCGGTGAGATATCCGAAGCCCGTTGAGTCGACGGCGGTGACGTTGACCGCCAAGGCCATCGCGTCCGGCGGAACGGCCATCGGCAGCGGCACTCGCGTCGTGCTGCCGGCAGCCACCGGCGCGCCGAACCGGGTGTCCACGAGACGATCGGGCGGGAGCGCCTGGAACCGTCCCTCCGACGAGCCACCGACGACGGGGACGAAGGCTCCGGTCACGTCGACGATGAGGTCGGCGGCGTCGTAACTGCCGTCGACGTAGACGTCGACGGATCCGCCGGCGCCGATCGGCACGATGGCGCCATTGGCGCGCGTCTCGCCGCTCGCCCAGTTGAGGGTGGAGGTTTCCTGGCGCGGCGTTCCGCTCGGCCACACGGTGGCGTACCCCGCCTGCCGTGCGCCCGTGACGGTGATCGTCAGCGCTGCTGCGATGGCGTCACCGGGCACCGCCGCTCGGCCGGCGACCGTCACGCGGATCGTGCTGGCATCGATGGCCGAGCACGTGCAATCGGGCAAGCGGGTGTCGGCAAGGCGGGCGGGTTGGAGGGCGACGAGCCGGGACGCGCCGTCGGGCGCCGCAGCCGTGGCCGACGACGGCGCCGATGCGACGCACGCTGCGATGAGCAGCACGACGGCCAGCAGGCGGCGGCCGAAGGGCCCAGGCTGACGTGAACGCTCCGAGATCATTGATTGTCTTTCGCCCCCAAGCCGGCTGACCCTCTACGCGGAGATTGGGCGTGGAATATAGACGAGCGGTATCAGCGGCGTCGCCAGCGGTCGCACCCTGTCTCAGGCAACGCCGGCCCTCTGCGCGACAGCGGCGGCCTCGACCCGGGAGGTGACGCCGAGCTTGCGCAGGATGTTCGAGACATGGACGCTCGCCGTCTTCTCCGACACGTACAACTCGGCGCCGATCTCGCGGTTCGTCCGCCCTCGCGTCATGCCTCACGAGAAGCGGATTCGTGACAGCTCTCGCGTGACAGGACCCACCCTCGAGGGGCCGCGATCGTTACAGCTCGCGAAGAAGATCTCTGTCAGCGGTCGAATGCCCCGCTCGGCTTGCGAGCAGGGCTTCGACTACAGATCCGGGGTGGTCGGCTCCTCGCCCGAGATCGAGTCGTCGTCGGCAGCGCCGACCCCAGGGTGAGCGAGACCGTGCAGCTCTTGCAGCGCTTCACGATCCTTCGGACGGTCGGCCCACTCCTTGGAGGCGATGATGTCGCCCAGGCTCGCAACCATGACCACCACGCCTCCAACTCGACGAAGCTTCGCCCCGACCGTGGAGTTCGTCGAAGCCGAGCCGGCGTCCGTCCCGGGCGGGGATGTTGGAGAGGACGTCAACATCGCCGCCGTCAGTGCGCAGCGTCAGGATCTCCATGCGATCGAGCCAGAGACGATCAAGGTGGAACGGCAGACGTTTGGCTTCTTCGTCGCTCATCCCTTCGACGCGCAGCCGAACATCGAGTTCGTCGAGCGCCGCGCTCAGGCGTTCGAGGTTCTCCTCGGACGTGCGAGGGAGACAGTCGAAGTCCTTCGTCGCGCGGGTCGCCCCATGCGCCAGCGCTGCGACACCACCGACGAGCAGATACTCGACCCCGTGACGGTCGAACGTTTCGAGGATCAGCCCGAGCTGGAACTCAGGTGGATCGTCCAGCGGCGCCACTGCTCAAGCGTTCCCGCTCGGCGTCAAGCTCCGCGATGAACGCGAGCAGCTTCTCGGGTGTGTCGAGCCGGCGGCCGTCTTTGGTGATCGACACGTCATCGTCCGTCGCTGGGCCCGCGTCGCGAAGCGCGGCGTTCCACCGCTCGATCGGGATGTCCTCGATCTCATCGCTCACGCTTCCAGTGTAGATACAGCGTGTTCTGTACGCGTTCGTGCCGGTTGTTGATGCTCGGTGCTCTCATCCGTCACCGTCCACCGGCCCGCCTCGCACGACGCTCGATCTTGTCCGTCACCGTGTTCAGCGACTCCGGCATCGCGTGGGCGTAGGTGCGCATCATCATGTCGGGGCTGTGGCCGAGGATGTCCGCTGCCGCCCGGATCTCTCCGATGTCGGCGGCGTTCTTCACCATGTGGGGCGCCGCGGTGTGGCGCAGACCATGCGAGGTCAGCCGTGGGACGCCCGCCTTCTTCACCAACCGTTCGAGGGTCTGGTCGAAGTTGCCCGGTGAGACCGGTCGGCCTTGCTGAGTCGCGATGACGAGGTCGTGGTGCGCCCAGGCCACGCCGGCAGCGAGGCGTTCCTCTGCCTGCAACCGGCGATGCGCGCTCAGCGACGACGCCATCGTCCGGTCGATTGGGATCGTGCGGCGGGATCGGGCGTTCTTGCCGTCAGTCCACTCTGGCCGGCCGTGCACCTCGACCAACGCCTGCTCGATTCGCACCGTGCCCTTGCGCAGGTCGACGGCCGACCACGTGAGGCCGAGCAGTTCGCTGCGACGCAACCCATACAGCGCAGCAAGCCGGAGCGGACTGGCCCATCGGTGATCGGCGATGGCCGCGAGGAACCGACCCAGCTCATCTTCTGTCCACGCCTCGGCCTCTCGCCGTCGACCAGCGTTCGCCACCTGGCGTGAAAGGCCGACCCGCGCGGCGGGACTGCGACGCAGCTCGCCCAACTCGACCGCGTCGTCCAACGCAGCGCGGAGCACCATCCTCATGATCTGGATCGACCGGCGCGAGAACGTGCCACCGGTGGCGAGTCCGTCGAGCCACCGGGCCACGTCGCTCCGCTCGAGTCGGTCGATGCGCACACCGCCGATGCCCGACCGGATGTGGCCGGCTGCCCACTCGTACTGGAGTCGCGTCTTGCTGCCGACGTCGACCTTGCCGGCAACGCAGTGGTCCACCACACGACCGACAGTGTCCCGGTCCCCGATGTGCGCCCCTGACGCAGCGAACGCCGTGGCAGCCGACTGGGCGGCGCGACGAGAGCTGAACGTGCCGACCTGTCGCGGCCGGCGACGGCCGGTCTCGGTGTCGATGCCGTCGACACGCACGACCCACTTGTCGCGCTGCTTCTGAACGGTCGGCTGACCGGTCTGCTTCCACGCCATGGAATACCGCCCTTCGCATACATCCCGCATACTTGGGGCGAAAACGCCCAAGGGCCCCGCCTTCTCGGCAGGGCCCTCGGATCGTATCGGTCCTGGCAGATCGCTTGATCTGCTCAGCGCGCTCGAAGGGACTCGAACCCCTAACCTTCTGATCCGTAGTCA
>CAZGUH010000068.1:0-15831 GCA_964529005.1 uncultured Ilumatobacteraceae bacterium
ATTCGTGAGGGTGGCCGCACGGTCGGCGCTGGCCGAGTCACCAAGATCATCAAGTAAGCAACGCAGCGCTCGCACGAGCGCGGTGACGGGTGTGGGGCGCAGACCCCACGGAAGGACAGGCCCCCGATGCCCAAGAACGACAAGAGGGTGAAGATCACCCTCGAGTGCACGGAGTGCAAGCGGCGCAACTACATCACGATGAAGTCGAAGATCAACGATCGTGAGCGCCTCGAGATGAACAAGTACTGCGCTCATGAGCGCCGTCACACGGTTCACAAGGAGACTCGCTGACGAGCCGTCGGCCCGGCGTCGCGCCGGGCCGATCCCACAGGTGGGCTGGTAGCCTTGCGAAGCCCACCGCAGAGGGCAGTAGCTCAGCTGGTAGAGCATCGGTCTCCAAAACCGACGGTCGGGGGTTCGAGTCCCTCCTGCCCTGCCCATCACACCTTCCGCCCACCCCGTGCGGGGAGCACCCATGTCCCTTGACGACCTGAACCGCGAGCAGAAGCGCCAGCTGCGCAAGATGGGCGCGCTGGACGAGAAGGGCGTGCCGACGCGCGCCCAGCGTCAGGCCACGTCGAAACAGCCGGGCGAGCGCACCGGCCCGCGGCAGTACATGCGCGAGGTCGCCGATGAGATGCGCAAGGTGGCGTGGCCGAAATGGCCCGAGGTCCGCCGGTTCTCGATCATCGTGCTCTTCACGGTGGTGCTCTACACCGCCTACATCTTCGGCTTGGACTCGCTGTTCGGAGTGCTCTCCGGCTGGCTCTACGAGAACTGATCGATCATGAGCGACGAGATGCTTCCAGACAACGAGACCGCAGCCGACGTCGTCGACGACGAGGTCGACGTCGCGTTCGACCTGACCTCCGAGGGTGCGGACGACGACGTGGCCTCCGACGGCACGGAGTCCGACGACGCCGCGTCCGACGAGGCGGGCGAGGACGTCCCGGTCGACGACCCCTGGACCCGTCCGGGCGATTGGTACGTCGTCCACACCCAGTCGGGGTACGAAAAGAAGGTCATGGCCAACCTCCACGCTCGCATCCAGAGCATGAACATGGAGGAGCAGATCTTCGAAGTCGTCATCCCGATGGAGGAGGTCGTCGAGTTCAAGGGCGGCCGCAAGCAGGTCGTCCAGCGCAAGGTCTTCCCCGGCTACATCCTCGTGCGCTGCTACATGAGCGACGAGTCGTGGTACTGCATCCGCAACACCCCCGGCGTCACCGGCTTCGTCGGCCAGAGCCGCCACGGGCAGAAGCCCACCCCGCTGTCGCGCCGTGAGGTGCAGACGTTCCTGTCGGCCAAGGGCGACGGCCAAGACCAGGTCGCACGCAAGAAGCCGAAGCTCGAACACGAAGTCGGCGAGAGCGTGCGCGTCAAGGAAGGCCCGTTCGCCGACTTCTCCGGCCAGATCGCCGAGATCAACGCCGATCACATGAAGCTCAAGGTGCTGGTGAACATCTTCGGACGAGAGACCCTCGTCGAGATGGACTTCAGCCAGGTAGCCAAGCTGTAGTCCGCCCGACCGCAACGTCACCACGAAGAAACCAGGAAAGAACACGCCATGGCGAAGAAGAAGGTTGCCGCGATCGTCAAGATCCAGATCCCGGCAGGCAAGGCCACACCGGCCCCGCCCGTCGGTACCGCGCTCGGGCCCCACGGCGTGTCGATCATGGACTTCGTCAAGCAGTACAACGCCGCCACCGAGTCGCAGGTCGGCACGATCGTCCCGGTCGAGATCACGGTCTTCGAGGACCGCACGTTCTCGTTCGTGCTGAAGACGCCGCCGACCCCGGTGCTGCTGCGTCAGAAGGCCGGCCTCGACAAGGGCTCGACCGCGCCCGGCAAGACCGTCGTCGGCACCGTCACCGAGGCCGATGTGGAAGAGGTCGCGAAGATCAAGCTTCCCGATCTCAACGCCTACGACCTCGACGCCGCCAAGGAGCAGGTGCGCGGCACTGCCCGCTCGATGGGCCTCAAGGTCGTCTGAGTTCTCACACCACACGCTCGTCCGGGACGACCTCGCCCGGCGGCGTCATCACCCAGAGGGAGACAACATGTCCGGCAAGAAGTACGCCGACGCGCAGAAGCGCTTCGACCGTGATCAACTCTTCACCCCCGCCGAGGCGATCGGCTTGGTGAAGGCGACGGCCTCGGCCTCGTTCGACGAGTCGGTCGACGTCGCCGTCCGTCTCGGCGTCGATCCCCGCAAGGCCGACCAGATGGTGCGCGGCACGGTTGCGCTGCCCTCGGGCACCGGCAAGGACGTGCGCGTGGCGGTGTTCGCCGCCGGACCCGCCGCCCAGGAGGCCCGCGATGCCGGCGCCGACATCGTCGGCGCCGACGACCTCGCGGCCGAGATCGAGAAGGGCAACTTCAACTTCGACGTCGCCATCGCGACGCCCGACATGATGCCACTCGTCGGGCGGCTCGGCCGGGTGCTCGGGCCCCGCGGCCTGATGCCCAACCCGAAGACCGGCACGGTGACCCAGGACGTCGCCCGCGCGGTCAGCGAGTTCAAGGGCGGCAAGGTCGAGTACCGCACCGACCGCTACGGCAACGTCCACGTGCCGATCGGCAAGGTCAGCTTCGATCCGGCTGCGCTCGAGTCGAACTTCCGCGCCGTGCTCGACGAGCTCCAGCGCGCCAAGCCGGCCGCGGCGAAGGGCCGCTACCTGCGCAAGATCAGCCTGTCGTCGACCATGGGCCCCGGCGTCAAGGTCGACACGAACCGCCTGCGCGCCGAGGCCTGACATCTTTCGAGTCGGCGGTAGCCTGTCGCCGACAACTGAACCGGTCGCTCGCCGAAGACCGCTGGTCCACCCGGTACGGCTCCCGTACGCGCCGGGTGGGTAATGGGTTCCGACCCGCCAGCCGAGGTGGATGCTGCAAGGGTTTGGGGACGGTGCACCGTCTCGCTCCTCGTGGTGTTCGCTCATGCGAGCACCCCGAGTCGAAGCGAGAGGAGGTGGACATCGAATGGATAACCCCCGTCCGGAGAAGGTCGCGGTGGTCGAGGAGGTGGCGGCGAAGCTCGCCGCGGCCGACGCCGCCATCGTGACCGAATACCGAGGGATGAACGTCGGCGCCCTGGGCAAGCTGCGCCGCGATCTGCGAGCCGTCGGCGGTGAGTACAAGGTGTACAAGAACACCCTGGCTCGCTTCGCCGCCGAGAGGGCGGGTGTTGCCGGATTGGCCGACTTGTTGATCGGCCCGACCGGCATCACCTTCGTCAGCGGAGACGTCGCCGGCGTTGCCAAGACCCTGCGTGACGCGGCCAAGGCGAACCCGCTGCTGATCGTCAAGGGCGGCTCGCTCGGCGGTCGCACGCTGGCTGCGTCCGACATCGACGCACTGGCCGAGCTGCCGTCGCGCGACGTGCTGCTCGCCCAGTTCGCGGGCGCGCTCCAGGCCCCGCTGGTGAAGACGGCCGGCCTGCTCCAGGCCCTGCCGCGCAACTTCGCCTACGGGCTGAAGGCCCTGATCGACCAGCGCGAGGCGGCCTGACCGCCTTCGCCCCCCACACCCACGCAATCCACTTCGCAAAGGAACACCACCAATGGCACTCACCAAGGATGAGATCCTCGACGCCATCAGCAACCTCACCGTGATCGAGCTGAAGGATCTGCTCGACGCGTTCGAGGAGAAGTTCGGCGTCACCGCCGCGGCGCCCGTCGCCGTCGCCGCCGCCGGCGGCGCTGCCGGCCCGGCCGCCGCCGCTCCCGCCGAGGAGGAGCAGGACGAGTTCGACGTCGTCCTCACCGACGCCGGCGCCCAGAAGATCCAGGTCATCAAGGTCGTGCGCGAGCTCACCAGCCTGGGTCTGAAGGAGGCCAAGGACCTCGTGGACGGCGCTCCCAAGCCCGTGCTCGAAAAGGTCAACAAGGACGACGCCGAGAAGGCCAAGGCCAAGCTCACCGAGGCTGGCGCGACCGTCGAGGTCAAGTAGTCCCACGCAGGTCGACAAGGGGCCCGGGTGCGAGCGTCCGGGCCCCTTGTCGCGCCCCCGCTCGGGCGCGGAATGTCGCCGTGGCGGCAGCGGATCGCGCCCGTGACGGCTGCTTGGGCGCGGAATGTCGCCGTGGCGGCAGCGGATCGCGCCCGTGCGAAGGGGGTGGGAGGGGTGGTCGAGGCGGGCGGTCGAGGGGCCAGAATGCCTGCTCAGGGTGCAAGTCTTCGTCAACCCGCGGCGCAGTGCTTGACGACGACGGCATCCTGGGCTTACCGTTCGGCGGACTGAACTCCCGTCCGGTGGGCGCCGCCGGAGACGGTTGACGTTTGATGTCCTTACGGGATAGGATCGTCGGTTGCCGTGCGCCGACTCTCTCGCCTTTCTCTCGGTCCTGTGACGTTGCGCGCCCCGATGCCCGCGTTTCGCGCCGCATCGCGGTCGGATCTCTGCCCCCCTTGCAGCAAGGAGTAACCGTGGCCTCTCGTTCCGCGTCCCGCGAGCGCTACTCGTTCGCCAACCTTGCCGAGCCCCTCGCGCTGCCGGACCTGATCGCGATCCAGCGGGAGAGCTTCGACTGGTTCCTCAACGAGGGACTGGCCGAGACGTTCCGCGACCTCTCGCCGATCAAGGACTTCAGCGAGGCCTTGCAGCTCGAGCTCGAGTTCGACCCCGACGACGAAGACCTGCGCCCGCCGCCGAAGTTCTCGATGGCGGAGTGCAAGGAAAAGGACATGACCTACTCGGCCCCGATCTTCGTGCGGGCCCGGTTCATGAACCGCAACACCGGCGAGATCAAGGAGCAGACGGTCTTCATGGGGGACTTCCCGATGATGACCGACAAGGGCACCTTCATCATCAACGGCACCGAGCGCGTCGTCGTCAGCCAGCTGGTGCGCAGCCCGGGCGTCATCTTCGAGCCCGGCGAGCGCTACCGCCTGCGCAACCTCAACAAGCACCAGCTCGTCAAGGGAACCGTGCATCCCTACCGGGGTGAGTGGCTGGAGTTCGACGTCGAGCACAAGCCGGGCAAGGACGTGTCGGCCGGCACCCGCGTGGCCCGCAAGCGCCGGATGGGCATCTTCACCCTGCTGCGCGCCCTCGGCTACGACGAGGAGCATGCGCCCGGCTTCCTGGAGCGCTTCGTCGCCCACTTCGACTTCCTCGAGGGGCAGTGGAACAAGGAGCGCCACATCGCTCCCACGCAGGACGAGGCCCTGGTCGAGATCTACAAGCGCGCACGCCCCGGCGAGCCTCCGACGGTGGAGAGCGCCCGCGCGTACTTCCGCAACGCGTTCTTCGAGAACCGTCGTTACGACCTCAGCCGGGTCGGCCGCTACAAGCTGAACCGCAAGCTCGGCACCGAGGTCGCCAAGATGGGTGAGCTGTTCGGGCTGTCCGGCGAGCTGCTCGACGTGCCCGCCGAGGACCAGGACGTTCTCAGCCGCTGCGAGGTCGTCGCGGCTGTCAGCTACATGCTCCACCTGGTCAAGCAGGAGCCCGGATACCGGCTCGACGACCAGGACCACTTCGCCAACCGGCGCATCCGCAGCGTCGGCGAACTGATCCAGAACCAGGTCCGCATCGGCCTGTCGCGCATGGAGCGCGTCGTGCGTGAGCGCATGACGACCCAGGACGTCGAGGCCATCACCCCGCAGACGCTGATCAACATCCGCCCGGTCGTGGCGGCGATCAAGGAGTTCTTCGGGACCAGCCAGCTGAGCCAGTTCATGGACCAGGTGAACCCGCTGTCGGGTCTCACCCACCGCCGCCGCCTCTCGGCGCTCGGTCCGGGCGGCCTGAGCCGTGAGCGTGCCGGCTTCGAGGTGCGCGACGTGCACTTCAGCCACTACGGCCGCATGTGCCCGATCGAGACGCCGGAAGGTCCGAACATCGGTCTCATCGGCGCGCTCAGCACGTTCGCCCGGGTGAACGAGTTCGGCTTCATCGAGAGCCCGTACCGCAAGGTCGTCAACGGCAAGGTCACCAACGAGATCGTCTACATGGCGGCCGACGAAGAGGAGAACTACGTCGTCGCCCAGGCGAACACGCCGCTCCACGAGGACGGCTCGTTCGTCGAAGAGCGCGTGCTCGTGCGCCGGTCGCCGCAGGCCGCCAGCCTCGACGACCTGCGCAAGATGCTCGAGGCGGAGAGCTTCTTCGGCGCCACCACCGACATCGCCTACGTGCGGCCCGACGAAGTCGACTACATGGACGTCTCGCCGAAGCAGATCGTCTCGGTCGGCACGGCGCTGATCCCGTTCCTCGAGCACGACGACGCCAACCGTGCCCTGATGGGCGCGAACATGCAGAAGCAGGCCGTCCCGCTGCTGCGCGCCGAGGCTCCCTACATCGGCACCGGCATCGAGGAGCGGGTCGCCCGCGACGGCGCCGACCTCATCCAGGCGGTCGAGGACGGCGAGGTCACCGAGGTCAGCGGTGACACCATCACGGTGCAGTACAAGACCGCCGGCAAGGTCGTCTACCGCCTCGCCAAGTTCCGCCGCAGCAACCAGGACACGTGCATCAACCAGCGCGTCCGGGTGACCGAGGGCGACACGGTGCGCAAGGGCACGATCATCGCCGACGGCCCGAGCACCGATCACGGCGAGCTGGCGCTGGGCAAGAACCTGCTCGTCGCGCTGATGCCCTGGGAGGGCTACAACTTCGAGGACGCCATCATCCTCAGCGAGCGCCTGGTTCGCGACGACGTGCTCACGTCGATCCACATCCACGAGCACGAGGTCGACGCCCGCGACACGAAGCTCGGGCCGGAGGAGATCAGCCGCGACATCCCGAACCTGTCCGACGACATCCTGCGCGACCTCGACGACCGCGGCATCATCCGCGTCGGCGCCGAGGTCGATGGCGGCGACGTCCTCGTCGGCAAGGTGACGCCCAAGGGCGAGACCGAGCTGACGCCGGAGGAGCGGCTGCTGCGAGCGATCTTCGGTGAAAAGGCACGCGAGGTCCGTGACACCAGCCTCAAGGTGCCCCACGGCGAGAGCGGCAAGGTGATCGACGTCAAGGTCTTCACCCGCGAAGACGGCCACGAGCTGCCGCCGGGCGTCAACCAGCTGGTTCGGGTCTACGTGGCGCAGAAGCGCAAGATCAGCGTCGGCGACAAGCTGGCCGGCCGTCACGGCAACAAGGGCGTCATCTCCAAGATCCTCCCGGTGGAGGACATGCCGTACATGGCAGACGGCACGCCGGTCGACATCATCCTCAACCCGCTCGGCGTGCCCAGCCGGATGAACGTCGGTCAGGTGCTCGAAGCCCACCTCGGCTACTGCGCCCGCTGGGGTTGGACCGACCCCAAGGACGACAAGAAGGTCGGCGCGGCGCCGGTTCGCGGCACGGAATCGAAGACCCGCCCGAACACGCAGCCGAGCACGTTCATCTCGACGCCGGTGTTCGACGGCGCCCACTGGGACGAGGAGGAGGCGGCGGGCAAGCACCCGACGATCCAGCAGATCCTGCAGAACCTCAACCCGGAGAGCACAGACGGCACGCGGTTGATCCAGCCGGACGGCAAGGCCGTGCTGTACAACGGCCGCACCGGCGAGCCCTACGACAACCCGATCACCGTCGGGTACATGTACATCCTGAAGCTCGCTCACCTGGTCGACGACAAGATCCACGCCCGCAGCACCGGCCCGTACAGCATGATCACCCAGCAGCCGCTGGGTGGTAAGGCGCAGTTCGGCGGCCAGCGCTTCGGTGAGATGGAGGTGTGGGCGCTCGAGGCCTACGGCGCGGCGTACTGCTTGCAGGAGCTGCTCACGATCAAGAGCGACGACGTCCTCGGCCGGGTGAAGGTCTACGAGGCGATCGTCAAGGGCGAGAACATCCCCGAGCCGGGCATCCCGGAGAGCTTCAAAGTGCTCATGAAGGAGATGCAGGCGCTCTGCTTGAACGTCGAGGTGCTCGGCACCGACGGCGCCGAGATCGAGATGCGCGAGTCCGACGACGAGATGTTCCGTGCTGCCGAGGAGCTGGGCATCGACATCAGCCGGCCCGAGCGCGGCACCGACGAAGACGACCGCGAGCGCGAGCAGCGCCGGCGCGAGCGGGCGTTCTGATCAGGCTGACGAACGAGAACGACAGAGACGAGGAACGGGGCCGACATGCTTGACGTCAACATGTTCGACCAGCTCAAGATCGGGCTGGCGACCGCCGATCAGATCCGCTTCTGGTCGAACGGCGAGGTGAAGAAGCCGGAGACCATCAACTACCGCACGCTCCGTCCTGAGAAGGACGGGCTCTTCTGCGAGAAGATCTTCGGGCCGACGCGCGACTGGGAGTGCTACTGCGGCAAGTACAAGCGCGTGCGCTTCAAGGGCATCATCTGCGAGCGCTGCGGTGTCGAGGTGACGCGGTCGAAGGTGCGCCGCGAGCGCATGGGCCACATCGAGCTCAGCGCGCCCGTCGTGCACATCTGGTACCTGCGCGGCACGCGCAGCTGGCTGGCGTACCTGCTGGCCGGCATCGAGCCGCGTGAGGAGCTGAAGGCCAAGCAGCTCGAGAAGGTCATCTACTTCGCCGCCAACCTGGTGTCGTGGGTCGACGAGGACAAGCGCCACAACGACCTGTCCTCGCTCGAGAACGAGTACCTCGAAGAGCGTGAGGCCATCCGCAAGGAGCTCGAGCTGGCGATCGATCGCCGGTACAAGGAGCTCGAGGACGAGGCCGCGAAGTTGGAGGCCGAAGGCGCCAAGGACTCCGACGTCAAGGCTCGCCAGCGCCTTGCAGAGCGCGACGTGCAGAGCCTGCGCGAGCGCTACGAGGCCGAGCTCGACCTGCTCCAGCGCACGTGGGACGAGTTCAAGGGCATCCACGCCCGCCAGATCATCGACGACGAGATGCTGTGGCGCGAGCTGCGCGACCGCTACGGCGACTACTTCGAGGGCGGCACCGGCGCCGACGCGATCAAGGCGCTCATCGACCGCATCGACTTCGACGAGGAGGAGCAGAAGCTCCGCGCCGCGATCGACGTCACCACCTCGGGCCGCAAGCCGCTCAGCGCGCAGCGCAAGCAGAAGGCGATCAAGCGCCTGAAGATCGTCGCCAGCTTCAACCAGCGCGACGAGCATGGCCGGCGCATCAACGACCCGAAGGCGATGATCCTCGACGTCGTGCCGGTGATCCCGCCCGAGCTGCGCCCGATGGTCCAGCTCGACGGTGGCCGCTTCGCCACCAGCGACCTCAACGACCTGTACCGCCGCGTGATCAACCGCAACAACCGCTTGAAGCGGCTGCTCGACCTCGGCGCGCCGGAGATCATCGTCAACAACGAGAAGCGCATGCTCCAGGAGGCGGTCGACGCGCTGTTCGACAACGGCCGCCGCGGCCGGCCGGTCACCGGTCCGGGCAACCGCCCGCTCAAGTCGCTGTCCGACATGCTGAAGGGCAAGCAGGGGCGCTTCCGCCAGAACCTGCTCGGCAAGCGCGTCGACTACTCGGGCCGTTCGGTCATCGTCGCCGGCCCGACGCTGCGCCTGCACCAGTGCGGTCTTCCCAAGCTGATGGCGCTCGAGCTGTTCAAGCCGTTCGTGATGAAGCGCCTGGTCGACCTCGAGCTGGCGCAGAACATCAAGAGCGCGAAGCGGATGGTCGAGCGTCGCCGCCCGCAGGTGTGGGACGTTCTCGAGGACGTCATCAAGGAGCATCCGGTGATGCTCAACCGTGCGCCGACGCTGCACCGCCTGGGTATCCAGGCGTTCGAGCCGGTGCTGGTCGAGGGCAAGGCGCTCCAGATCCACCCGCTGGTGTGCACCGCCTTCAACGCCGACTTCGACGGCGACCAGATGGCGATCCACCTGCCGCTGTCGGCCGAAGCGCAGGCCGAGGCCCGCGTGCTGATGCTGAGCGCCAACAACATCCTCTCGCCGGCATCGGGCCGGCCGATCGTGACCCCGACGCAGGACCTCGTCATTGGTGGCTTCTACCTCACCGAGCAGGTCGACGGCGCTCCCGGCGAGGGCCGGGTGTTCCGCCACCTGTGGGAGGTGCAGCGGGCGCTCGACGAAAAGAGCCTGTCGCTGCACGCCAAGATCACGATGCGTCGACCCGGCGACACGTTCGAGACGACGGCGGGCCGCCTGCTGTTCGAGGAGGCCCTGCCCGCCGACTACCCGGAGCGCTTCGGGCACGTCACGTCGGTGATCAAGAAGCGCGAGATGGGCATCATCGTCGAGCGCTTGAGCGACACCTACATGAAGGCCGAGGTCGCCACCGCTCTCGACCAGATCAAGAACCTCTGCTATCGCTACGCGTCGCAGAGCGGATTGACGGTGTCGATCGACGACGTCAAGACGCCGTCGTCCAAGCGCGACATCCTCGACCGCTACGAGAGCCAGGCGGAGAAGGTCGAGGGCCAGTTCCGCAAGGGCATCATCACCGACGGCGAACGCCGCCAGCAGGAGGTGCGCATCTGGACCGATGCCACCGCCGAGGTGCAGCGGGCGATGGAGGCCGAGTTCAAGGCGCAGCGCTTCAACCCGATCGACATGATGGTCGGCTCCGGCGCCCGCGGGAACATGACCCAGATGCGCCAGATCGCCGGCATGCGCGGCCTGGTGGCCAACCCCCGTGGTGACATGATCCCGCGCCCGATCAAGAAGAACTTCCGTGAGGGACTCGAGACGCTCGAGTACTTCATCGCCACGCCGGGCGCCCGGAAGGGCTTGGTCGACACCGCTCTGCGGACGGCCGACTCGGGCTACCTGACGCGCCGTCTCGTCGACGTCGCCCAGGAGCTGATCGTCCGTGAGGAGGACTGCGGCACGACGCTCGGTCTGTGGATCGACAACGTCGTCCCAGACACGGCGAACAAGCGCAACTACCTCGACACCAAGCTGTTCGGGCGCACGCTGCTCCAGCCGGTGACCCTGGCCGACGGCGCCGTGCTCCAGAAGGGCACGATCCTGTCCGACACCGAGGCGGTCGCGCTGCGCGACGATCCCAACATCGACCGGGTGCGGGTGCGCTCTGTCCTCACGTGCGATGCCGAGCTCGGCGTCTGCGCGCTGTGCTACGGCCGCTCGCTGGCTACCGGCAAGCCGATCGAGCTCGGTGAGGCCGTGGGCGTCATCGCCGCCCAGTCGATCGGTGAGCCGGGCACGCAGCTGACGATGCGGACGTTCCACACCGGCGGTGTGGCCGGCAAGGACATCGCCGGCGGTCTGCCCCGCGTCGTCGAGCTCTTCGAGGCCCGCACGCCGCGTGGTTCCGCCCGCCTGGCCCGCGCCACCGGCATCGTGCGCATCGACGAGGACAACGGCAAGGGCATCCCGGTCACGATCATCGACGACCAGGGTGACGAGCACACGATCGTCCTGCCCACCGGCAGCCGCCCGATCGTCTCCGACGGTCAGGAGGTCCGCGCCGGCGAGCCGATCACCGACGGTCCCTTCGATCCGAAGGAGATCATGGAGATCAAGGGCATCCGCGAGACGCAGCTGTACCTCGTCGAAGAGGTCCAGAAGGTGTACCGCGACCAGGGCGTGAGCATCCACGACAAGCACATCGAGCTGATCGTGCGCCAGATGACGCGGCGCATCGGCGTGCAGGAGCCGGGCGACACCGACTTCCTGCCCGGCGAGCGGGCCGACGCCAAGGTGTTCCGCGACACCAACAAGCGGATGGTCGAGGAGGGCAAGCGCCCCGCCGAAGGCCGGCCCGAGATCATGGGCATCACCAAGGCCTCGCTGGCGACCGAGAGCTGGCTGTCGGCGGCGTCGTTCCAGGAGACCACGCGCGTGCTCACCGAGGCTGCGATCGACGGCCGCGGCGACAACCTGCTCGGCCTCAAGGAGAACATCATCATCGGCAAGCTGATCCCGGCCGGCTCGGGCATGGGCCGCTACCGCGAGTTCGACGTCGCGGCGCCGGACTACCAGCCGATGGCGTACTACTCGAGCGAGGCCGAGGAGGATCCGGCGGCCTGGCTCTCGAACATCCACGGGACCTACACGGCCGACGGCGAGACCGCCGAAGCCTGACGTCCCACAGCGTTGTCATCGGCGCAGTTCCGGTCGCGATCGCGGCGGGGACTGCGCCGATGGCGTTTTCAGGCCGGCGGAGGCGGCGGGGGCGGCGTGGACCCGGCGGACGCCACGGGGCGGGACGCATCGGCGGCGATCACGTCCTTGTGGAACCGCTTGTGGATGTAGAGCCGCTCGCCGAGGGCCTCGGTCTTCCACCACAGGCCCGACGGTTGGCCGAGCTGGGTCGACCGCGGCAGCTCCCGGATCACGGACTTCGCCGCGGTCTGCGAGAACCTGCCGGTGTCCATCACCACGATGCGCCGGTCGGTGACGACCACGGAGCGGTACGCGTTCTTGAACAGCACGATGAGCCAGCTGAGCAACGCCCAGTAGCCGTTGAACGTCTGGCCGGCGAACGCGGCCTGCACCTGCTCGCCGGGCTGAAGGAACGGCTGAGCCTTGGAAGCGATCTTGTCGCGGATTGCCATCTGACCCCCCATGTCTGGTGTGGTGCCGGAGGGTAGTCCACCGGCGCAGTCGCTGCCGCGGACCGGGTTGCCGCTGGTAGGGGGGTCCCTCTAACATTGCAGGGTCCTGCGCACTGGGCTGTCCGGAGCGCCCGTGCGATCGTCGTCCCCCTGGCCGTCGAGAAGTTCGTAGAGGTTGCCGCGTGCCCACCATTCAGCAGCTGGTCCGTCAGGGCCGAAGCACCAAGTTCTCCAAGACCAAGACGCCGGCCCTCCAGGGGTCGCCGCAGCGTCGCGGAGTGTGCACGCGCGTGTTCACCCACACCCCGAAGAAGCCCAACTCGGCGCTGCGCAAGGTGGCCCGTGTGCGGCTGTCCAGCGGCCTCGAGGTCACGGCCTACATCCCGGGGGAGGGCCACAACCTCCAGGAGCACAGCATCGTGCTCGTGCGCGGCGGTCGTGTCCGCGACCTGCCGGGTGTGCGTTACAAGATCATCCGCGGCGCGCTCGACGCCGCCGGCGTGAAGAACCGCAAGCAGGCTCGCAGCCGCTATGGCGCGAAGCGCGCCAAGTGACGACATTCAAAGGACGTTGACAGATGCCTCGTAAGGGACCGGCACAGCGTCGGGAGCTGAGCCCCGATCCGATCTACCGCTCGCTGCTCGTCACTCAGATCACCAACAAGGTGATGCTGCGCGGCAAGAAGAGCACCGCCGAGCGCATCGTGTACGACGCGATGAAGATCATCGAGGAGAAGACGGGCAGCGAGCCGGTCGCCACGGTCAAGCGAGCGATCGACAACGTCAAGCCGCCGCTCGAGGTGCGCAGCCGCCGCGTGGGTGGCGCCACCTACCAGGTGCCGGTCGAGGTGCGCCCGCGCCGCGCCACCACGCTCGCCATCCGCTGGACGGTCGACTTCGCCCGCAACCGGCGCGAGAAGACCATGGCCCAATGCCTGGCAAACGAGCTGCTCGACGCGGCCAACGGCCTCGGCGCATCGATCAAAAAGCGCGACGACATGCAGAAGATGGCCGAGAGCAACAAGGCGTTCGCCCACTACCGCTGGTGAGCTGCCCAGATGCGGCCTGCCGGCCGTAGCATGGAATTCCCACCGAACGCAAGGTGACCGGGTCGAGCGGCCCGGTCACACTCATGTTCCCCCGCGATACACCCCCACGATTGACAAGGTGAAGTGAAGATGGCCAAGCGAGAGTTCCCCCTCGAGCGCACCCGCAACATCGGGATCATGGCTCACATCGACGCGGGCAAGACGACCACGACCGAGCGCATCCTCTACTACACCGGCAAGAGCTACAAGATCGGTGAGGTCCACGAGGGCGCGGCGACCATGGACCACATGGCGCAGGAGCAAGAGCGCGGCATCACCATCACGTCCGCTGCCACCACGTGCGTCTGGAACAACCACCGCATCAACATCATCGACACGCCCGGCCACGTCGACTTCACCATCGAGGTCGAGCGGTCGCTGCGCGTTCTCGACGGAGCCGTCACCGTGTTCGACTCGGTCGCCGGCGTCGAGCCGCAGACCGAGACGGTGTGGCGCCAGGCGAACAAGTACCGCGTGCCGCGCATGTGCTTCGTCAACAAGATGGACCGCATCGGCGCCGACTTCTACCGCACCGTCGAGATGGTCAAGGACCGCCTGGAGGCCACCCCGGCCGTCATCCAACTGCCGATCGGCGCCGGCGGCCCGGAGAGCAACAAGCCCTTCGCCGGCCTCGTCGATCTCATCAAGATGAAGGCGCTCATCTGGCGCGACGAAGAGCTCGGCGCAAAGTGGGACGAGGTCGAGATCCCGGCCGACATGGTCGACCAGGCCAACGAGTACCGCGAGCAGCTGCTCGAGACCATCGCCACCAGCGACGACACGCTGATGGAGAAGTACCTCGGCGGCGAGGAGGTCACCGAGGCCGACATCAAGCGGGCGCTGCGCCTCGGCACCCTCGCGTTCGACTTCGTGCCGATCCTGTGCGGCTCGGCGTTCAAGAACAAGGGCGTCCAGCCGATGCTCGACGCCGTCGTCGACTACCTGCCGAGCCCGCTCGACATCCCGCCGGCGCAGGGCCTGAACATGCGCGGCGACGAGACGGTCGAGCGCAAGGCGAGCGAGGACGAGCCGTTCGCCGCGCTGGCGTTCAAGATCGTGGCCGATCCGTTCGGCAAGCTCACCTACTTTCGCGTCTACTCGGGGCAGATCAGCAAGGGCGACGAGGTCTACAACAGCACGAAGGAGAAGCGGGAGCGGCTCGGGCGCATCCTGCTGATGCACGCCAACCAGCGCGAGGACCTCGAGCACGCGTTGGCGGGTGACATCGTCGCCGGATTGGGTTTCAAGGACACCACCACCGGTGACACTCTGTGCGACCGGGCCCACCCGGTCATCCTCGAGCGGATGGAGTTCCCCGAGCCCGTCATCGACGTCGCGATCGAGCCGAAAACGAAGAACGACCAGGACAAGCTCGGCAAGGCGCTGAAGAGCCTGTCGGACGAGGACCCGACGTTCCGCGTCCGCACCGACGAGGAGACCGGCCAGACGATCATCAGCGGCATGGGCGAGCTGCACCTCGAGATCCTCGTCGACCGCATGCAGCGCGAGTTCAACGTCGATGCCACGGTCGGCAAGCCGCAGGTCGCCTTCCGCGAGACCATCACCAAGACCGTCGAAGCGGTCGAGTACCGCCACGTCAAGCAGACCGGTGGTTCCGGCCAGTTCGCCGTCGTGAAGATCACGCTCGAGCCCACCGGCCCCGGCGGCGGCTACGAGTTCGTCGACAAGATCACCGGCGGCCGCATCCCGCGTGAGTACATCCAGCCGACGAACCAGGGCATCCAGGCCGCTCTGGAGAACGGCGTGCTCGCCGGCTACCCCACGGTCGACGTGCGCGCCACGCTGGTCGACGGCCAGTACCACGACGTCGACTCCAGCGAGATGGCGTTCAAGATCGCCGGTCAGATGGCCTTCAAGAAGGCAGCCGAGATGGCCAAACCGGTGCTGCTCGAGCCGATCATGGCGGTCGAGGTCGTCACGCCCGAGGACTACATGGGCGACGTCATGGGCGATCTGTCGAGCCGCCGCGGCCGCATCGAGGGCATGGAGGCCCGCGGCAAGACGCAGGTCGTTCGTGCCCAGGTGCCGCTGTCGGAGATGTTCGGGTACAGTACCGACCTTCGGTCGCGCACCCAGGGGCGCGCCACCTACACGATGCAGTTCCACTCCTACCAGGAAGTGCCGGCTGGCATCGCTAGCGACATCATCAAGCGCGTGCGCGGCGAGTGATCCTCGCTGCTCCCCGCTGATCGATCTGATCCTTGACAACCCACGACACAGCTGACAGCCCCGTAACGGAGGAAGCCCCGCGATGAGCAAGGCGAAGTTTGAGCGTACGAAGCCTCATGTGAATAT
>CAZGUH010000069.1:0-15047 GCA_964529005.1 uncultured Ilumatobacteraceae bacterium
GACCGTCAGGGATGTCTCGCGACATCAGTGTCAGACATGTCGCGCGACACAACAGCCCCCTCACCACCAACCCGCTACTGAACAGGGCGGGCTAGTGCTCTGACCACGGAGGTTGGTGGGTGCACGCGTCCACCATTTTGGGGCGTGGGTCGCGCAGACTGCGGTGATGGCTGAACGTGTGCGTGTGCGTCGTGTCAGCGACGTGGAGGGTCGGCAGTTGCAGCAGATCGTGCGGCGCGGCGGAAAGTCGGACCGGTCGATCGTGAAATGGCGTCGGGCGATGGTCGTGTTGGCGTCGGCGGGCGGCAACGACGTGACCGCGATCGCCCGGCTCGTGCAGACGTCGCCGGATCGGGTTCGCGAGATGATTCATCGGTTCAACGATCTGGGGATGCGATCGTTGGACCCTCAGTGGGCGGGTGGCCGGCCCCGCCAGATCACGACGATTGACCGCGCGTTGATCGTCAAGACGGCCAACACCCGCCCCACCAAGCTCGGCTGCCCGTTCACGCACTGGTCGATCCGCAAGCTCGCCGAGCACCTCGCGACAGGCAAGGGTCGGAAGGTGCGGATCGGTCGCGAGCGGTTGCGCCAGATCCTGATCGCCGAGGGGATCACGTTCCAACGCACCAAGACGTGGAAGGAGTCTCCCGACCCGCTCAAGGAGCAGAAGCTCGCCCGGATCGAGCACCTGCTCGAACACGCACGGGACCGTACGTTCGCGTTCGACGAGTTCGGACCGTTGACGATCCGCCCGGTCGGCGGCGCGGCGTGGTCTCCGAAGGGTCGGCCCGAACGGTTGCGGGCGAACTATCACAAGCCGCACGGCTCAAGGCAGTTCTATGCGTGGTACGCGATCGGCGCGGACCGCCTCGACGGGAACCTCGAACCCATCAAGGGCGCCGCGCCGACGTTGCGCGCTCTGCAAGCGATCCGCGCCAGCGTCAATGACGACGACCCGATCCACGTCATCTTGGACAACCTGAACCATCACCGCGGTCGCGACATCCGCGAGTGGTGCGAGGCGAACCGGGTCGAACTCGTGTTCACTCCGACCTACGCGTCATGGGCGAACCCCATCGAGGCGCACTTCGGACCGCTGCGCCAGTTCGTCATCGCGAACAGCGACCACCGCGATCACCCGGCCCTCGGGAGAGCGATCCACAACTACCTCCGCTGGCGCAACGCCCACACCCGCGACCCCGACAT
This sequence comes from uncultured Ilumatobacteraceae bacterium, assembly GCA_964529005.1. Classification (GTDB taxonomy): domain Bacteria; phylum Actinomycetota; class Acidimicrobiia; order Acidimicrobiales; family Ilumatobacteraceae; genus CAZGUH01. The sequence goes on from CAZGUH010000069.1 coordinate 1,210, forward strand.
CCTCGCCGCCCAACGCCGCCATGCCGCCCGCCTCCGCAGCGAGAAACAACGACGATGGGGCCACCCACGAACCGCGGCAGCGTAGCGCGCGAACGTTCGTGGTCAGAGCACTAGCTGTACGACGAGCGCTGACTACTTGTACTGCAGGCTCGCGATCGCGGCGATGACGATCTCGGACGTCGCGTCGATGTGGCGCAGCATCGCGGAAGCGGCGCCATCGCCATCGCCTTCCAGAATTCGCTCCACGATCTCCGCGTGATCCCGCAACCCCAGGGCGACCGTGCTCGCGGCGTTGCGGCTGAAGTAAGCGGGAAGCGTGAGGCGGACGGTGCGAAGCCGGACCACGTCGATGAGCCCTGCCAGCTGCTTGTTCCCGCTGAGCTCCACGATGGTGTCGTGGAAGTTGCTGTTGGCATCGAGGTAGCTGGCGAGCTCGCCATCGCCGGCTGCGGCCTTGAGCGCCTCGAAGCTCTCGATGAGGCGCTTGCGGTTCTTGCCGACGTCGATCCGCCGCGCGGCGAGGCGGGCAGCACCGGATTCGATGGCGGCTCGAACCTCGTAGAGCTCCCGGGTGTCGTCCTGGGTGAGGCGCCGTACCCTGGCGCCGCGGTGCGGGATCATTTCGACAAGGCCTTGGGCTTCGAGCCGCCGAAGGGCCTCACGCACAGAGCTGCGGCTGATACCCAACTCGTCCACGAGATCGGCCTCGATCAGACGCTGACCCGGAGCGTACCGACCGTCTCGTACGCCGGACACGATCAGCTTGGCCGCTCGGTCCAACGCGCCGGGCTCCTTGGGACTACCGCCCACGTCTGCTCCCTTCGCAGTTGCCGGTGGGGGCTTCGAGGGAGTCCTCCGTCCTTGTCTGACGATCACGCCGTCATTTTAGCCTCACATCCGGTGGTCTGATGCCACCAATTGAGCGGGACCGGCAAGCGACGCAAACCTCCGCCCGGGGAGGACGAACCAAGCTGTGTGCATTTGGAGGCGCGAACGAATTGCGGTCGGATCGCGCCTGTCCGTGAGGGTACGCCCGGGGCGTTGTGGCGGGTTTCAGGCTCGCCGGACAGCAGGCCACGAGGGCCTGGCCATGCGGCCGTCGCGGTAGGAGTCGCAGCGGTATGGGTCGCGGCGCCAGCGTCGCAGGGAGCTGGAGCTCCAACACTCCGGCGCGGACCGAGCCGGGCTCCTTGTCCAGTCCCGCGCCAGCGTCGCTCACCCCAGCAACCCAGCGGGACACTCCAATCCATCCGCATCTCTCTTGACTGTCGAACGAGATTGTCCTACGATCGTGCGGCAAATGCGCCGAACGCCGGGGGGAATCCGTCCAATGTCTTTTCGATGCAGCCGTCCTCGCTTGCTGATCGCACTGTTGGTTGTCTTGGTCCTTGCGGCGTGTGGGTCGAACTCGGATTCGACCGACGGGTCGGCAGGCGCCCAGGACCCGGGTGCGACGGACGAAGGCGGACCGGTCACGGGCGGATCGTTCGTGATGTTGACAAACTTCGCGAACCAAGGCGGGTGGGACCCCATCGAGGTCACCAACGTCCGCATCTACGGCAGGATCATGTTCGCCATCTACGACGGCCTCGTCATCGATGCGCCCGATGGTGCGTCGCTGCGGCTGGCCGACTCCTTCACATCGAGCGACGGGATCACCTGGGAGCTCAAGCTCAAGCCGGACGCCACCTTCTCGGATGGGACGCCCTTCAACGCTGAAGCAGTCAAGTTCAACTGGGAACGGCTGCAAGATCCAGCCAACGAGGCGCCGCAGGCTCGGATCGCAGACGAGATCACGTCGATGGAAGTCGTCGACGATCTGACCCTCGAGATCACGTTGGCAGGCCCAAATGGGGACTTCCCGACGACGATCGCTCTCTCGACGTTGAACTTCATCGGCTCGCCGACGGCCATCGAGGCCGATCCGGACGGATTTGGCGATCACCCGGTCGGCGCCGGAGCGTTCACGGTCGAGAAGTGGGCTCCCGGCAGTGAGCTGACCGTGGTGAAGAACCCAGCGTTCTACGGTGACGCGCCGTATCTCGACGAGGTCGTCTTCCGAGTCGTCACGGATGAGACGTCGAGCTACAACTCGGTCGTGAGCGGCAGCGCCGACATGTTCCTCACCGTCAGCACGCAGACGGCCATCAAGGCTCGTGACGATTCCAACCTCAACACGATGCAGATGCCGATCAACGGTGGCACCAGCAACTTCACGTTCAACGTCACCACCGCTCCCTTCGACGACATCCGTGCCCGTCAGGCGATCGCGTACGCGCTGGACAGAGATGCGCTCAACGAAGCGGTCTACGGCGGGCACGCGCCAGTGGCTGACGCGATCTTCCTCGAGGATTCGCCGTACTACGACGAATCGCTGACGCAGGTCCAACCAGACCGAGACAAGGCGCAGGCCCTCTTCGACGAGCTTGCTGCCGATGGCAAGCCGCTGGACTTCACCATGCTGACGTTCGCCATCTGGCTGCCCGAGGCCGAGTGGTTCCTCTCCGAGCTCCAGAGCTACGACAACGTCGACGTTGACATCGAGCAGCTCCAGTCGATCGGCGATCTCATCACCCGCTCCTCCACGCAGCAGTTCGAAGCCGTCTGGCACGGTCAGTTCTCTGTCGGGATCGACGACATGTTGCGGACGTTCTTCTACACCGCGCAGCCGGCGAACTACAGCGGCTACTCGAATCCGGCGGTCGACGCTGCCTTCGATGACGCACGCGCAGCCCTGGATCCCGAGGTCCGAGTCGAGGCGAGCCACACGATCCAGCGGGCGCTGCTCGACGATTTGCCCGTGCTGTTCCCGCTCCATCCCGACATCAACCTGGTCATGGGCAAGGACGTGCACGGCGTCGAGGCGTCACCGGCGAACAACATCCCGGTGTGGGATCGCATCTGGAAGGACTGACCAGTGACCGACTCAGATGTCATCCCCTTCAGCACGCGATCGACGGTCGAGGACTTCCTCTACGCCGAAGCGGCGCTCCTCGATCGCCACAACTACGCGGCGTGGCTCGAGCTCTTCACGCCTGATGGCCTGTATTGGGTGCCGGCAGGCGGCCAGAACGCCGATCCGGACAGTCGGGTCTCGATCATCTACGACGACCACGCCCGCCTGGCCGAGCGCATCTGGCGTCTCGAGAGCGGCCTCGCGTACGCGCAGGAGCCGAGATCCGAAACGGCGCACTCAGTGACCAACGTGCGGGTTGGCCAGGCTGACGATGGGGAGATCGAGGTCAACGCCGTGCTCAGCGTTGCCGAGTGGCGGCGCGGCCGTCAGTCCCTGTACACGGGGTACATCCGGTACTTGCTGCGACCGAGCGACGACGGTCTCCGCATCGCCCTGCGACGGGTCGACCTCATCAATCGCAACGACCATCTCGGCAACATGAGCTTCATCATCTGATGCCGAGCAACCCGCCGAGTCGGCATCACGTGAGGCATCGCTGATGGCCCGACTGTCCGAGTTCCCGCAGAGCGCCCTCGCTGCGGAGGACCGTCCGCTCCTCGACGGTGCACACCCGCTGACCAGCGTGCTCGCCCACAGCTCTGGTGCGCTTCGGGCCATCACGGCCATCGGCAAGTGGACTCGCGACGAGAGCAAGCTCAATCCGCGACTGCGTGAGCTGGCGGTGCTCGGCGTGGCTTCGACGGTGGCGAGCCCATACGCCTTCGAGCGACACGAACGGCTGGCGCTCGATGCCGGGGTCCGGCGTCCTGAGATCGACGCGATCGCTCGCGGCGCGCTCGACGAGCTGCCCCTCGACGGGTTGGATCGGGCCGCTCTCCGGGCCGCGGAGGCGATCGCGCAGGACCGACCTGTCGACGATGCGACCTTCTCGACCTTGATGACGCACCTGCCGGCAGAGCAGGTCGTCGACCTCGTCGTGGTCGCCGCGTACTACGTCGCGATCACGCGGATCATCACCGCATTGGACATCGGCGCTGGCCACGGTGACGGCGGCCCGGGGTTGACAGCAGTCAGCTGACGGTCTTGAGTACGATTGTGTCTGACAATCACCGCCTGCGGATGCTGGAGGTAACGAACCTCTCGGTACGGTTCCCGACGCCACATGGCATCGTGCGTGCGGTCGACGACGTGAGCCTCACGCTCGACCGGGGCCGGACCCTCGGCATCGTCGGCGAATCTGGCTCCGGAAAATCGGTGCTCTCACGGTCGATCATGGGCCTGCTGCCCAAGACCAACGTCGAACGGGACGGCAGCGTGCTGTTTGAGGGGGTGGAGCTGACCGAGCTGGACTCGGTGCAGATGCGCCACTACTGGGGCACCGAGATGGCGATGGTGTTCCAGGATCCGATGACCTCGCTCAATCCGGTCATGCGAATCGGGAAGCAGGTGAGTGAGTCGCTGCGGTTCCATCTGGGCATGGACAAGCGCGACGCCACCGAGACCGCAGTGGAACTGCTCTCCTCCGTTGGCCTCCCCGAACCGCGCCGCCACTTGCATGAGTACCCGCATCAGCTCTCGGGTGGCATGCGTCAGCGAGTGATGATCGCGATCGCGCTGATCTGCAGCCCGAAACTGCTCTTCGCGGACGAGCCGACGACCGCGCTCGACGCGACCGTGCAGGCGCAGATCCTCAGCCTGCTCGCCCGCCAGCAGCGCGAGCGCAACATGGCCATGATCCTCGTGACCCACGACCTCGGCGTGGTCGCCGGACGTACCGATGACATGGCGGTCATGTACGGGGGGCAGATCGTCGAGAAGGCGCCCACCCGCACGCTGTTCTCGCGCATGCGCATGCCCTACACCGAGTCGCTTCTCAAGTCGATCCCGAAGCTCGACCAGCCGAGCCACACGCGTCTCGAGATCATCGGCGGTCGGCCGCCGGACCTCATCTCGCCACTTCCCGGGTGCAGGTTCGCACCACGCTGTCCGTACGCGCAGCCGAAGTGTCATGAGGAGCAACCACCCTTGATCGAAGCCGAGACGAGCGACCACCACTTCCGCTGCTGGTTCCCCATCGGCACGGAGGCAGGCGCCGAGGCCCTGCAACGCAATCTCGCCACCGAACTGCCCCAAGCCACAGCCGCGGTCAGCGATGCCGCCGCGGTTGGCGTGATCAAAGCGCGAAAGGGAGGTTCGTAGTGGCTGGCAGCGGAAAGGCTCATCTCCGACCGCCGGGCAGCGTGCTGCTGCGAGTCGAGGATCTCACCGTGGAGTTCCCGGCGACGTCGGGCCGGAAGATTCAGGCCGTCTCCGGCATCAGCTTCGATGTCGCCGAGGGCGAGACCGTCGGTCTCGTCGGCGAGTCAGGGTGCGGCAAGTCGACCACGGCTCGGGCCGTCGTGCAGCTGCCGCGACCGACGTCGGGCTCGGTCGCGTTCGGCGCTGATGACCTCACGAAGCTCTCCTCGTCGCAGTTGCGCAAGGTGCGGCGCCAATTGCAGTTCGTGTTCCAGGATCCGATCAGCTCGTTGAATCCCCGCCGCCGGGTGGGCGAGATCGTCGCCGAGCCGCTACGCGTCTGGGGCTGGGGCAACGAACGCAGTCGCCGGGCGACCGTCGACGAGACGCTGACTGCAGTCGGCCTCGATCCCGACGTCGCTCGTGACAAACGGCCGCACCAGTTCTCGGGCGGTCAGTGCCAGCGAGTCGCCATCGCCCGGGCGCTCGTCCTCGATCCGAAGATCGTGATCTGCGACGAGCCGGTGTCCGCGCTCGACGTATCGGTGCAGGCGCAGATCCTCAACCTGCTAGAGGACATGAAGGCGCGCTACGGGCTGACGCTGATCTTCATCTCGCATGACCTCACGGTCGTGAAGAACGTCAGCGACCGGGTCATCGTGATGTACGTCGGCAAGTTGTGCGAGGTCGCGCCACCGGACTCGCTTCATTCGCGGCCGGCCCACCCTTACACCGCCGTGCTCCTCTCGACCATCCCGGTGCCCGACCCGGACGCGGCGGTCGAAGACGCCATGATCGCGGGAGATCTGCCATCGCCGCTGGATCCGCCGAGCGGGTGTCGCTTCCGCAGCCGCTGCCCCAGGGCGGAGCAGCGGTGCGCCTCGGAGGAGCCGCAGATGCGGCTTGTCGCCGGAACACCCGACCACTACGTCGCTTGCCACTTCCCGCTGGTCGAGGTGACGGATTTCGGTGCAGCGCCAGCGCAGTCCGCGACGTCCCTGACGTGATGGCCGTCGGTAGGAGGTTCGTCGGGCGTCTCGGCGCACGACCGTTGCGATGTTCGTTGGCCTAAGGCTCAGCCAGATTGCGCACCAGCAGGAGGATCGGCCCATGGGCCACGTCAGCACTGCCGACTGGAACGGGACGGTTCCCGCTTCGGCGTTCGCCGTCACGGTCGGCGGCCTCTTCGAGAAGCAGGTTCGACTCCGCCCTCATGCATGCGCGGTCGTCGACGGCGACCAACGGTCGACCTTTGCCGAGCTCGACCAAGCGGTGAATCGGTGGTGCCACCACCTCACCGGCCTCGGCGTCAGCCGCGGTGACCGCGTGGCCGTGCTCTCGGAGAACCGCCACGAGTACCTCCAAGTCGAGCTCGCTGCCGCGAAGATCGGCGCGATCGTCGTGTGTTTGAACGGTCGACTCGTCGACCGTGAGCTCGAGCACTGCGTCGGCCTGGCGAGCCCGACGGTCGTCGTTGCCTCGCCGGACTTCGCCGCCACCGCCGGCCGGGTCACCAACGGGGCGACGCCGACGCTCGTATTCGGCGCCGACCTCGTCCAGCAGTTCGCGTCGCTCCCCTCGACACCGCCGCCGATCCGGGCCGAGCCCGAGGACGGTCTTGTCATCCTCTACACGAGCGGTACGACGGGCCTACCCAAGGGCGCCGTTATCAGTCACCGGGCGATGTTGGCGCGCCTGGCGGTCTTCGTCCTGCTCACCGGGGCAACGTCCGACGACGCGTTCTTGGCGTGGGCGCCGTTCTTCCACATGGCATCGACCGATCACAGCCTCATCACCCTGCTGCTCGGCGGGACGGTCGTGGTGGCGGATGGTCCAAACCTCACGGTGTTCAGCCGGGCGCTCGAGGAACACACCATCTCGTGGCTCGTCGCGATTCCCGGGATGATCGACCGACTGATCGACCACCTGCGCGCCACGAAGCCACACATCAACGGTGTCCGGACCGTCGGCGCGATGGCGGACCTCGTCCCGCGACAGCAGCTCGCCGACCTGACGGGACTGCTCGGCGCGCCCTACCTCAACACCTTCGGGTCGACCGAAGCGGGGCTCGCCCCGGCATGTGCGAACACGCTGGCCGCCGGCGTCGTACCGACGTCGCTGAGCAAGCAGGAGTCGCCGTTCTGCGAGATCCGCCTCGTCGACGCCGACGACTGCGACGTCCCCGACGAGGTTCCCGGTGAGATGCTCGTCCGTGGACCGACCCTGTTCTCCGGATATTGGGCGGCGCCCGACACCAACGCCGAGGACTTCCGCGGCGGTTGGTTCCACACCGGCGACCTGTTCGTTCGCCACGAGGACCAGACGCTCGACTTCGTCGACCGCGCGAAGTACATGATCAAGTCGGGGGGCGAGAACGTCTATCCGGCGGAGATCGAGTCGCAGCTCCTCAGCCACCCCGAGATCATCGACGCCGTCGTCGTCCGCAAGCCCGACCAGCGCTGGGGTGAGGTCCCCATCGCATTCGTCGCGGTGTCACGACCCGACCTCCGACCAGCGGAGATCACCGAGCACTTGCGTGGGCGTCTCGCGTCCTACAAGTTGCCCAGGGAGATCCGCTACGTCGACGAGGCCGAGTTCCCGCGCAGCACCACCGGCAAGATCCAGCGGCACGAGGTCGAGGCATGGTTGGCGCCGTGAGCCGAGTGCTTCCGGTCACCGTTTCCCCGCTGCAGCCGGCTCCGTTGGGGGTCGCTGGCAGAATCCACCGTCACCATACGTCTGTCTGTTCCCGTGTGTGAGGGCCGATGAGGGTCGTACATGCCGCCGGCGGGAGGGTCCGTGGACGTCGCTGAGCTCTGCCGAGACCTTGCGGTCGAACGTGCTTCGCTCTTCGACGTCCTCGCTCGGTGTGACGTCGACCTGCCGACGCCGGCGCCGGGCTGGACGATCCGAGACCAGCTGACTCACCTCGCCTGGTTTGATCAGGCGGCAACGCAGTCGCTCGGCGATCCGGGCGGGTTTCGCGCGCACCGGGCCGACCTCGTCGGCGATGTCGAGGGGGTCGTCGAAAGGGCCCGAGCAATGCATGAGCAGTGCCCTCGCGACCATGTGCTTTCTTGGCTCGACGCGTCGGGTCGTGAACTCGCGGCGGTCGCCTCCGCAGCCGACCCCAGCGTTCGGACTCCGTGGTATGGGCCGGACATGACCGTCGCGTCTTTGGTGACCGCCCGAATCATGGAGACCTGGGCGCATGGTCAGGACGTCCGCGACGCGCTGGGCGCTGCACCGGGAACGGCGAACTTGCACCATGTCGCGTTCATCGGGTGGCGGGCCGTCGCCAACAGCTTCCGTGCCCGAGGTCTCCCGATCCCCGACGCGCCGATCCGCGTCGAGCTGGGCGAGTTGGTCCTCGGCCCCCCGGAGGCAGCCGATGTGGTGTCTGGGTCGCTGCTGGACTTCTGCTTGGTGGTGACCCAGCGCCGGCACGTCGCCGACACGGGTCTGGTCGCGGTCGGTGACGTGGCGCGCACGTGGCTCCCGATCGCCCAAGCCTTCGCAGGGCCTCCGGGCATCGGCCGGCAGCCGGGACAGTTCCGATGAGACGGGCCCATCCGGATCGCAACATCTCCGGCTTCTGCCGACGACCGGCGGCTGTTGCCCGCGAGCTGCGACGGCGCGGATCCGATCGACCTCCTCACCGGCGACGACGACCTCGCCGAACGGACGATGCTGGGCTTGCAACGGCACGTGCGTAGGACCCGGCGGCCGGCTTCGCTGCGACGTTCGTTACCCAGACGGAACACGTCAGGGGCGACTGCCTCGATCGGGGCCAGACCGGGCTGTCGGACGTCTCGCCGACGAGGCGCACCCGAGTCTTCTCCGCGTCAGAACCGGAAGTAGCCGCGGGTTTCGATCGGGCGGCCGGCGGCGATGTGCGGGCTGTAGTGGTTGACCATCATGAACGCGACGAGCTCGCGCCGGCTGTGCACGCCGATCTTGTCGAAGATCGACTTGAGATGGTCCTGAACGGTGTTGACGGAGATCCCGACGGCCGCCGCGATCTCACGGCTCGAGCGACCCTGAACGACCTCCCGCGTGATCTCCCGTTCCCTGGGCGTCAGGCCATGAGCCTCCGCGATCAGTGAGGCGATCTCCGCCGGCCGCCTCCTCGATGATCACGGCGAACGCCGCGTTCGGCGTCGCGACCCGCGAGGCGTGGACCACTCCCCATCGTCCGCTCGATGTCCGCACCCGTGCGCGCGGCACGCCGGCTTCGTCCGAGCGTTCGAGCTCGCGTAGGCGTCCGACGACTGCATGCACCACCTGCGGCAAACCCCGGTACGCCGGCTCGAGATCGGCGAGCCAGTCCTCGCCGGACGGCGTCGTTCCGACGAGCTCGGCTCCGTCGGAGAGCAGAACGAGCCCAGGCGCCTGGGACGGCGGTGCAACGTCGACGTTCGACATCAGAACGCCGGTCCGGATTCCATCCGCGAGGTGCGGCAGCAGGCGGCGCACGAAGGCGATCTCGTCCGCCGAGAACACGTGCCCAGCCTCGGCGTGGATGCACAACGCTCCCCACGTGGCATCGTCGCACCGCAAGACAGCGCGCAGCTCGTCGCCCATGCCAAGAGGCCCGAGGATCTCGCGATAGCGAGCGCTCGAGTCGGGCTCTCCCTTCGTCGCCTGCCACAGGCTCCGCGCCTCGGTGTTCGTCCGGGCGAGATCGACGAACTTGTTGACGTCGTCGGCGAGGTATTCGTTCTCGAGGAACGGTTGGAACGAGTCGTCCCCCAGGCCCTCGCGCAGCGCTTCGGTCGGAAGGACGGTCGCCGGATCGGTCGTCGCCCAGAAGACCGCTTCGATCGGCAAGACCCGACCCAGCCGCGTCAGCACCTCCGCCTTGAGGCGGGATGTCTCGTAGCCGGAATGGCACAGGCCCGCGACGACCCGCTCGACGTCGCGAAACGCCGCTTTGTCCATGTCTCCAGCATCCCGCGGCGGACCCCTCATCGCCATCCCAGATGTCTGGGATAGGCGCTTCTTCTTCGGCGTCTTACCGTCCAGCAACAGACCACCGACCGAAACGGAGACGAGATGTCAGAGCGAAACAAGCACGTCGTCGACGACTTCATCCAAGCCGTCTTCACCGAGGGAGACCTCGACGCCGTCGAGCGCTGCCTCAGTCCGGACTTCGTCAACCACCATCCCTTCCCACAGACGCCCGGCACACGAGATGGCTTCCGGCAGGCGGCGGCCATGGTCCGCGCCGCCTGCCCGGATTGGCGCAGCACGCTCCACCAACTCGTCGCGGAAGGCGACCTCGTCGCGGAGCGGTTCACCGCCCGGGGCACCCATCGAGGCGACTTCCTCGGCTCCCCTCCGAGCGGCAACGAGGTCGTCATGGACGGCATCAACCTGTGGCGCATTCACGATGGTCAGATCACCGAGCGCTGGGGCATCCTCGACCTCGCCTCCGTGATGGAACAGCTCGGGCTGTTCTCGAGCGCCACGTCCGCGTGACGAATCGGCCCCGGAGGTCAACATGGAACTCCTCCTCGTCATCGTGCTCGGCGTGCCGCTCGGACGATTCGTGCCCGGCAGAACGCTGGCGTGGGCGATCTTGGCCGTGGCCTTCTTGATCGTCCTTCCCATTCAGACGATCAGCGTGCGTCACGAGGGCAACCTCGACGCCCAGTACTGGCCCGTCCAGGCGCTGATCGCCACACTTGGAGCCGGGTTGGTCTTCCTCGGCGCCCGGTGGAGGGCGAAACACGCCGCCCACCTCCGCCCGCCCGAGCGCCCGGATAGAGCCCCGTTGAGTGGTGGGCTTTCGTAGGTCCACCTGCCGGTGAGCCATCGGCGTGATTCTTGGTGTGTTCCTGCAAGAACGACCGAGGAGATCACACCGATGTGAATCGCCCTGGCTCTGATGGAGGCTCGGGCTATTTGATTCCAACCCCGGCGGGGTCGGCCTGTTGGGCAGCGTAGAACGCTGCTTCGAACTCTGCAGGCGGGACATCGCCGCAGTGGCTGTGGAGGCGGTGCTCGTTGAACCAGTGCACCCAGGAGAGGGTGGCGAGCTCGAGCTCGTCGACGTCGTCCCACGGCCGGGGGGCGTCGGGCCCGAACACGCACTCGGTCTTGTAGAGGCCGTTGGTGGTCTCGGCCAGAGCATTGTCATAGCTGTCCGCAACCGTTCCGATCGATGGGCGGGCGCCGATCTCGTCCAAGCGTTCGGTGAACCGCACGGACGTGAACTGCGACCCCGCATCGGCGTGCGCCACGAGCCCGACCAGGCGACGGCTGCCACGCGATCGTCTCGCCATCTCCAGCGCGTCGAGGACCATCTCCGTGCGCATGTGCGCCGCCACACGCCATCCGACGATCCGCCGGGAGAACGCGTCAACGATGAAGCACACGTACGCCATCCCGGTTCTCGTCGGCACGTACGTCAGATCCGTGACCCACAACGCATCGGGCCGACCCGCTCGGAAGTTGCGGTTCACGAGATCGGGGGCTCGCAACGCGTCAGGATCGGCTCGGGTGGTGAACACCTTGCGCCGCTGGCGGCTGACGCCCTCGATCGCCATGACGCGCATGAGCCGCGCGACCTGATCTCGGCCGATGTCGTGCCCCGCCCGGCGGGCTGCCTTCCACAGCTTGTGGGCGCCGTCGACCTTGCGGTTCGCCACCCACAACACCATCAGGATCTGCATCATCACCGCGTCACGAGCCGCCCGCGCCGACGGCACGGCCTGGCGGCGTTTGGCCGCGTAGTACGTGCTCGGAGCGATCTGCAGCGCACGGCAGATCGGCTCGACCCCGAGCACGTCACGGTGATCGTCGATGAACCCGACGATCACTTCGATGGGCGGTCGAGCTCCGCCTGGGCGAAATACGCCGACGCCTTGCGCAGGATCTCATTCGCTCGACGCAGCTCCCGGACCTCCTGCTCAAGACCGCGGATCCGCTCAGCGTCGTCGCTCGTCAGCCCGGGCTTCACCCCATCGTCGATCTCGGCCTGCTTCACCCAGCTCCGCAACGACTCGACACCGATCCCGGTCTGGTCCGCGACCCGCTTGATCGTGCCGTGATCCGTGCCCAGCTCCTTGCGCAGCTGACGCACCGCGCGCACCGCTCGCTCCTTCTCAGCCTCCGTGTACCGACGCGTGTTCGGCTTCCCAGGCGACAACTCGTGTGGCATGGCTCCATCCTCGTTTCCAAGATCAGGAGCCTCCAACGAAGCCAGGGCGATTCAATGGCTCTGCATGAGTCTGCCCTGTCCGAACTTGTCGTCGCGCTGCGCACGCGCGATGGCGGCGTTGATCTTGTGCGCCAGCTGGCCCAGTGGCTGGCGCAGGAGTTGATCGAGAGCGAAGCGACCGAGGTGATCGGCGCCGGCCCATATGAGCGGGTCGAGGGCCGGCTCACCGAGCGCAACGGGCATCGCACGCGGACGCTGACCACGAAGGCCGGCGATCTCGAGTTGGCGATCCCGAAGCTGCGCAAGGGCTCGTTCTTCCCGTCGATCCTCGAACCGCGCCGGCGGATCGACCAGGCGTTGTATGCGGTGGTGATGGAGGCCTACGTGTCCGGGGTCTCCACGAGATCAGTGGACGCGTTGGTGCAGTCGATGGGTGCCACAGCCGGCGTCTCCAAGAGCGAGGTGTCGCGGATCTGTGCCGGGCTCGACGAGCGTGTCTCGGCGTTCCGCAACCGGACGCTGGGTCACACCGAGTTCCCGTACGTCTATCTCGACGCGATCTACGTCCACGTCCGCGACGACGCGCTCGGCCAGGTCGTGTCGCGGGCGATCGTCGTGGCGACTGGTGTCACGGCCCAGGGCGGCCGTGAGGTGCTCGGCGTCGACGTCGGCGACAGCGAGGCCGAGACGTTCTGGACCGCGTTCCTGCGCTCCTTGAAGGCCCGCGGACTGGCCGGCGTGCGGCTCGTGATCTCCGACGCCCACGAAGGGCTCCGGGCTGCGATCCGCAAGAACCTGCAGGGTTCGTCGTGGCAGCGGTGCCGGGTGCACTACGTCCGCAACCTGCTCGCACCCGTGCCCAAGGCCCACCAAGAGATGGTCGCCGCAGCGTTCAGATCGATCTTCGCGTTGACGACGCCGGCCGACGTCGCCGCGCGTTGGGACGAGGTCGCGGTCATGCTCACCGACCGATTCCCCAAGGCCGCCGCGCTCATGCACGGCGCAAAGACCGACGTGCTCGCGTTCAGCGCGTTCCCGAAAGCTCATTGGCGGCAGATTTGGAGCAACAACCCGCTGGAGCGGTTGAACAAGGAGATCCGCCACCGCACCGCCGTCGTCGGGATCTTCCCGAACGACCCAGCCGTGATCCGCCTCGTGGGCGCCGTTCTGTCCGACCAGCACGACGAATGGGCAATCGCTCGCCGCTACTTCTCCGAGGCCTCGATGACCGCGCTCTACACGCGCGAGACTGCCGACATCGTCACCGCCGAGCTCGAACCCGGCGACTAACGATCACCACGGATCGCGCGACGCGAACCCCACCACTTCGCGGGACTCATACAGCGCCGCGCGTTCCGACGCTCGACAGGAACGAGGGTTGGTGATGTGTGACGTGACAAACCCAGGGGTTGGGTGCGCCGCCCGCCCCAACGTTGCAGGTTGATCAAGAAATCGAACCTAGCGCTTCCTGTCCGCGGGTTGAGGTGTCAGGTCCACCAGTTGGTGGGGACGGTGGTG
>CAZGUH010000070.1:0-14587 GCA_964529005.1 uncultured Ilumatobacteraceae bacterium
CTGCAAAGCCCTCTACCCGGGTTCGATTCCCGGCGTCGCCTCCAACCTCTGACCGGCTATCATCGCAGGTCAGAGGTTCTTTTCGTTTGACCGGCAGTCGCCGCTAGTGACCCTCAGAACCGTTGGCGAAGTGCTGGTGGAGCACCGCGAGTTGACCGAGGACGATGGCTTCCGGCAGAAGCTCGCGATCGTTGTCGATGTTCTCCGACGAAGGCTCCAGACGCGCTTGCGTTTCTCGAGCTTGCGCTGCTCGTTCTCGCCGAAGCCGCTCGAGTTCGCGGTTCGAGATCCGTGACGAGCTCACCGCCCTGGACCTGCGAGAGCGAGGAGCCGCGGAGGAATCCGAGCCAGGCAGTTGCAGCGGCGGGGCGACCCTGCCATCGGGCCTTCATAAGACTTCCTATAAGTCTTCATTGCAACTTGGCAGAGAACGCCTCCGCGGGCGTGGATTTCGCATGCCGGATGGTCGCTGACATCAAGGACTCCGGCGCGTTCGACGGCGTACACCTCATCCCCGTGTCTCGCTACCGCGAGGTCGCCGCTCGACTCGAGGGTTACTGACCAACCAGCGCGATCGCGGGAAGTCTCGCTGCGTGGTGTAGACCCGAGGCATGGCCAATTCTGCCCAACGGCGTGACGATCGACCGATCGCCCCTCCACCGCCGGCGCCCGTCAGTGTCGACGCGTTCATGATGCTGCTTGATGGCGAGCTGACGGTCGCCCGCTCTCTCGACCAGGCGTCGCGCCTGTACGAATCTCGACGCGACGATGCCGTGGCGCGAATCGCGCACTACTTCGAACGGGCGAAGGTCTCGCCGCTGACGCCCATCCGAAAGGCTCTCGGGCTGTCGAGCAACCAGATGGTGGTGCCCCGCCTCGAGCAGACGAGAGACGAGATGCTGGCGAGCTTCAAGGACGGCAACGTCCCGAACCGCACAGCTTTGCAATGGCTCGCCAACGAATCGCCGTCCGCCGGTTCGCTGGACCCGCAGGAGGCGAGCGTCGAGCTCGACAGCGCTCAGCGGCGCGACGACCCGACCGATCCCCGGCGGGAGTAGTGTCTCGGCTCAGGTGAGCCGTTCCTTCGGTCAGAGGCGGCTTTCTCCGGACGCCTCGGTTCCCCGATGCCAGCCGCGGACGCCTGCTCTTGCGCTGACCGAGGGAGGCGACATGCCGAAACCCGAGATGCTGTGCTTCGTCATCGGACGTGTCGATCCGGTCGAAGGGCGTTCCTGGTGAGTGGTTCGACGCGCATCACGTTCAGGCTCACGTTGCCTGATGGCCGGTCGTGCGAAGGCTTGGGCCGCCTCGTCGAGACGCTCCCCAGCCGCCGGGCAGGACGATCCGGATACGGAACCGACGCGACGCCGAGCCCCGGTCATCGCCCATGGTTGATCCACGTCCTCGAAGGCCCCGAGATCTATGACGAGATCGCGCACCAGACTTCACCGCTCGACGTCGTGCTGTCGGATGGGCGAGCCGGAAAGGTCGTGATCTCGGACGAGGCGACCTTGCGCGGGAGCGGCGAACTCACGAAGGGGTCGACGACCGGCGATCTCTGACGGAAACCCACCGTCGACGCCACGGTACGGAGAGCGGGAACGAGTCCGAGCACGGCGAAGAACGCCGCTTCGGCGGCGACGCTCGTCAGGCGGTCGCCGCGCGACCGGACTGCGGGCGTCTGCCTCGTCGGGCGCGCCGGAGACATGGTGGGTGTGGATCCGACGGCTGCGATCCCCCAATTCTCACCCGGTTACGCTGAGGGCGGCCGAGCCGCTACGGAACCGTGACCGACCCTGGTCGGTGCGCAACGGCCGACGTGTTGGCTGAAGTCGACCTCGTGGAGGTTGAACATGGTGACGACCACTGTGCCCACAGTCGGGCTGCTCCCGCAGGTCCGTCGACTCGTCATCCGCTCGTAGCGATGGCCATCTACCGGGACATCGTCGTCCCGCGGATTCTCGACGTCGTGATGAACACCACGGAGACGCGGAGGATCAGATCCGCGGTGTGCGCGCCGCTGAGCGGCGACGTCGTGGAGATCGGATTCGGCACCGGCCTGAATCTTCCACACCTCCCTCCGGCAGTCACGAGACTTCGGGCGGTGGATCCGATGGAGCGGGGGAGGACCCTCGCGGCGAAGCGCACCGCGAGCAGTGTGGTTCCGGTCGAGTTCGTCGGCTCCGATGGGCAGGAGTTGACGTTGGAGGACGAAACGGCTGACGCCGTCCTTGCGACGTGGACCTTGTGCTCCATCCCCGATCCGGTCGCGGCCGTGCGGGAAATCGCGCGGGTGCTGCGACCCGGACGAGCATTCCATTTCGTCGAGCACGGCAGGGCGCCGGATCCGAAGGTGCAGCGATGGCAAGACCGGCTGAACGGCATCGAGAACCGCGTCGCGTGCGGCTGCAACCTCAATCGCGAGATCCCTCGGCTGATCGAGGAAGGTGGACTCACCATCGAGACGCTCGATACCTACTACCTCAAGGGCGCTCCGAAGATCTTCGGCTGGACGTTCCAAGGCGTGGCGAGACGTTGAGCAGCGGCGCGGTGGGAGAGCGGTCGGCGATGTGCTCGGGACGCGAGGTGGTCGTTCCGAACGGATCTCGAAGGCGATTCGACCAGGCGTTGTAGACGAAGAACGCGTTGGTGCGCGAGCGCGGCGAGACGTTGTTCGGTGATGCGTGCATGATGTTGCAGTCGAAGAACACGACCGATCCAGCGCCGGCGGCGAACGTCTCGATCCCTCCGTTCGCCTCCAGGCGCGTCAGCGTGTCCAGATCCGGCACGCCGTATTCCTGCTTCCGCAGCGACGTGCGGTAGTTGTCGTCGGGCGTCGTGCCTGCGAATGCGACGAAGGTGTGGTGCGAGCCGTCGAGCAGCAGCAGGGGCCCGTTCCAGACGTGGTTGTCGGTCAGGGCGACCGCACAGCTCACGGCACGCATCGCCGGCATCCCGTCTTCGACATGCCAGGTCTCGAAGTCCGAGTGCCATGAGAACGAGTGCCCGACGAGCGCGGGCTTCAGATTCGCGCGGCTCTGATGGATGTAGACGTCGTCGGCAAGGATCTGACGTGCGACTCCACTGACCCGCTCGTCGGCGGCGAGCGCGGCGTAGATCTGGCTGAGCTTGTGGACGTCGAAGACCGAGCGGATCGTCTGCGAACCCGGCTCTCGCACCAACCGCTCGTCATGGGCGAGGACCGGATCCGCGACGAGCCGGTCGAGTTCGGTGAGGCAGCGCTCGATCGTGCCCTCGTCCAACCAGTCCTCGAGAACGATGTGGCCGCGACGCTCGAAGTCGGCCAGCTGCGCCGGACTCAGCGGGCCAGGCTCGTCGACGCCGCCCCACAGCACCGGATCGCTGCGGGGCACCAATCGTTGCGCTCCACCCACGCGCGACGCGTATGGATCCGTGGCGTGACGATCTTCCGCCATCAGACTCCTTCCTCCGTCCTGCTCGCCAGCAGTGGGTACGCGCCGTTCGCGTCGTGAACTTCGGTTCCGACGACGGGCGGGTTGAACACGCAGACGCATTCCACGTCGGTGTGGGCGTGGACCTCGTGGTGGTCGTGGTCGCTGAGCGCGTACATCGTGCCGGGACCGAGCCGATGGCGTTCGCCGGTCTCGAGTTCGACCAGTTCGCCCTCGCCGCGGAGCACGTAGACCGCCTCCAGGTGGTGGAGGTACTGCATTCTCGTCACGGTCCCCGCGTGCAGTTGGGTGACGTGCAGCGAGAATCCCATGCCGTCGCCCGCGAGCAACAGGCGGCGCGATCTCCACGTCGGCTGCCGCACGTCCCGCGGCGTCCCGTTCGTGTCGTCGAGGCGCCGGACGATCACGTCGGCGCTCCGTCGAACACCGGACGGTCGATGGGCGACACACGATCCGACATTCCGTCGAGGACACCGGCGACGGCGGAGCGCAGGCGGTGCAGCCCGTCGCGCAGTTGCTCGTCGGAAATCGTCAGGGGTGGCAGCAGCTTCACGACCTCGTCGGAGGCGCCGGCGGTCTCGACGAGCAGACCGCGCTCGAAGCACGCCGAGGAGATCGCCGGGCCGATCTTCGGATCGACACAGCGCAGCCCCTGAATGAGCCCCCTGCCCCGGCGTTCGTGAAAGGCGTCGGGTGCGGACACCACGAGCTGGTCGAGGTGCTCGGTGATCGTCCGGGCATGCCGAGCGACCTGCTTCGACAGCTGATCGTCGGACCACCACGTCCGCAACGCGGCCGTCGCGGTGATCGCCGCCAGGTTGTGCCCGCGAAACGTGCCGTTGTGCTCGCCCGGAGTGAAGACGTCCCAGCGCGGGTCCACGAGCACGATCGCGAACGGCAGGCCGTATCCACTGAGTGATTTGGAGAGGCAGACGATGTCCGGCGGTTGGTCGAGCATCATCTCGTCGAACGAGAAGAAGGGCCCGGTGCGGCCGCAGCCGACCTGGATGTCGTCGACGATGAGCAAGATGCCATGTCCGCGACACAGTTGGCCGAGGCGTCGCATCCAACCCGCCGACGCGACGTTGATGCCTCCCTCGGCTTGGATCGTCTCGACGATCACCGCCGCGGGCAGATCGACGCCGCTGCCGCCGTCGGACAGCATCGCGTCGAGCAGGTCGATGGTGTCGACGCTTCCGCCGTAGACGTCTTCGAACGGCATCGTGATCGCGTGGTTGAGAGGCACACCAGCTCCGGAGCGTTTCCTCGCGTTGCCCGTCACGGCGAGCGATCCGAGCGTCATGCCGTGGAACGCGTTGGTGAAGCTGATGACGGACTCGCGGCCCGTGACCTTGCGCGCGATCTTGAGCGCGGCTTCCACGGCGTTGGTGCCCGTCGGACCTGGAAACAGGACCTTGTAGTCCATGTCTCGGGGGGCGAGGACGAGCTCGTCGAGAGCGAGGAGGAAATCTTCCTTGGCCCGAGTGGCCATATCGAGAGAATGCGTCACCCCGCCGCTGGCGATGTACTGGACGAGCTGATCACGAAGTTCCGGCGGATTGTGTCCATAGTTGAGGGCCCCCGCTCCTGCAAAGAAGTCGAGGAACTCGCGGCCGTCGACGTCGATCTGGACCGCGCCGAGGGCCGTATCGAAAACGGTCGGCCAATGGCGGCTGTAGATGCGCACATTGGACTCGAGTCGTTCGAAGGTCTGCATTCTGTACCTTTCGTGTCTTCGACGGTGACGGCACAGCGAGCCCGCCGGTGACCGCGCGCTCGCCGAGATCGGCCTCTCAGAAAGGGCCGATGCGGACCCGCAGCTCCGCCTCGTGCGCTCCGCCCGGGAACTGCTCCGCGGCGAACAAGGGTGACTCGGCGTACTCGGCCGAGCGGGAGCGAGCGAATCGCCGGAAGGTTGCGGCTGACGCGTCGTTCGATGGCGTGATCGTCGCCTCGAGCCATCGCAGCCGGGGAACCACGGGCCGGTCGGCGAGGTGGTCGAGCAAGGCGGATGCGATCCTGCGGCCGCGCCGCTCCGGCGCCACCGTGATCTGCCAGATGAACAGCGTCGACGGCTCGTCGGGAACGCGAAACCCGGTGACGAAACCACACAGCTCGCCCTGTTCGACCGCGACGGCGCACGTGGACCGAAAGTGCTCGGAGAGCATCAGGTAGCAGTACGGCGAGTTGAGGTCGAGCGAACCCTGTGCGAGGCGCCACATCCCGCTGGCGTCGTCGGCCGTCGGCTCCCGGATGGTCAGCTCATCGCAGGAAACGTGATCGCGCGTGGTCTCGAACAGCGAATCGATGGTCGGTCACTCCTTCGGCCCGGAGACGTCCGTCGGCGAGCGCGAGACGAGGCCAGTCACCGACGGCGGCCCACTCTGCCAAAGGACCGCGGCGTGAAGACCCCGCGGCGTGATGTGGTGACACGCTCGTTACGCGATTGCCCCGAACTCGATCACCGACGATCCCGGCGTCATGCGAGGGTTCGGGCGGCGGCTGCCATCCGCCGATCGAGGGTCCGGTCCGGCGGCGCCGGCTCGTCGTAGCGAACGCGCACGACGTCACCCCGCCGTTGCCCGATGAATGCGCCGCTGTCGCCGTCGGCGATCGCGGCCACCGCCTCGACGCCCCAGAGCGCGGCCAGGATGCGGTCGGACGCAGTCGGCGGTCCGCCGCGCTGCAAGTGTCCGAGCACGCTGACGCGGCACTCGTGACCGAGGGTGGAGCTGACGCGCGCCGCCGTCCGTTGTGTCCCGTCGACGGACGCGCCTTCCGCCACCACGACGATGACGGACCGTTTCCCTGCCGTGATCTGGTCGGAGATCTGCCGTGCGAGGGCGTCGTCGGCGACCGGTGACTCGGGGACGACGATGGCCTCCGCTCCACCAGCGAGCCCCGCAGCGAGGGCGAGTGCGCCGCAGTGGCGGCCCATCACCTCGACGAAGTGAAGCATCCTGTGCGACATCGCGGTGTCGCGCACGCGGTCGATCGCCTCCAGCGCGGTGTTCACCGCCGTGTCGAACCCCAAGGTGACGTCCGTGCCGGCGACGTCGTTGTCGATCGTGCCCGGCACGCCGATCGTGCGCGGGCCACCGGCTGCCTCGAGGGCCGCCCCGCCGCGAAAGGTGCCGTCTCCTCCGATCAGCACCATCGCGTCGACACGATGTGCGGACAACACGTCGGCTGCTCGCGCCAACCCGTCGTGCGAGCGCATGCGCTCGCAGCGCGACGTCCCGAGCATCGTTCCGCCGCGGTGAACGATGTTGACGATCGACGCTCGGTCGAGCGGAACGAAGTCCTCTTCGAAGATGCCGGTGTATCCGTGCTGCACGCCGAGCACATCGAACGACCGATCGACCGCGGCGCGCACGACCGCCCGGATGCAGGCGTTCATGCCCGGTGCGTCGCCGCCGCTCGTGAGAACCGCCAACCGTGTCACCCTCGCCCTCTTTCCTGCTCGGGTTTGCCGTCGATCGGGTTGCCGATGTCACCGAGATGGCGCGACAGCACGGTGGCGCCGGAGTGCTCGACGTCGCGCGTCGCAGTGACCAACGTGACGTGTTCGCGCTCGGCGATCCTCGCGAGGCGGGCGACGATGTCGGAAGCGGGCGGCTGGGTCAGTTCGGCGCGATAGCGGCGGGCGAACTCGTCGAAGCGCGAGACATCGTGGCCGTACCAGCGTCGCAGCTCGGTGCTGGGCGCGACGTCCTTCAGCCACTCGTCCACGGGCGCAGCTGCCTTGCTGACGCCGCGCGGCCACAGCCGGTCGACCAACACGCGGTGGCTGGTCGAGGTGGCCAGGTCGGCCTCGTACACACGGCGCACGTCGATGCGTCTGCGATGGTCAGCCGGCGACATGCGTCCCAGTCTGGCTTCTTGCGGCAGCGGCGCTCTGCCATCGGCGCCACAGAAGCTGGAGACAAATCGCTGCCACCGACGGCCCTGGAGCCGCGTTTCGCCAGCGATCAGCGCGCTACGCTGCGCGATCGTTCAGTGACCAAGCGGAGAACGAAGCGGATCTCGGTCTGGCGCCAGGTACATGAGGAGTCCGGGCATGCCCATCACACCGCGAGCTGGCGCGAGCCGCCTCGATGAGGTCGACGAGAAGATCGTCGGACTCCTCCAGGTCGACGCGAGAAAGTCAGCCCGCGCGTTGGCACGCGAGATCGGCATGTCTCCGGGAGCCGTGTCCGAGCGGATCAGCCGGCTGGAAAGCTCCGGCGTGATCAAGGGGTATCGGGCACACATCGATCCTGCCGCGCTGGGTCTCAACGTCCGCGTGCTGATCGGCGTCCAGCTCGAGCGGGAGCCATCCCTGCCGACGATCCTCAATGCCTTGCTGAAGATCGATGAGGTCGCCGAGGTCCATGCCGTCTCTGGCCAATGGGACCTCATCGTGGTGGCTCAGGTGCGCGATGGCGATCACTTGCGAGAAGTCGTCCTCGAGAAGCTCTGGCAGATCCCCGGCGTCCGGCACAGCGAGACGATGCTCATCTTGACGAGCTACGAGCAGGGCGACGAGGTCCCGACGAGCGACGTCACCCCGAGGAAGCCCGCGCGCCGGAGCGGCTCGCGGGCCTGACGCCACGCGCCGCGGGTGGTGCTCGCCGGCTAGCCCCAACGCTGCGGGGCGTCGGGGTCGATGCCGAGACACAGCTTCCCGATCAGCTCGTGCGCCATCAGGGTGTTGCCGGGATGGAAGCGGCCCATGCGCACGTCGCGGAAGAGCTGTTCGAGACGACTGTGCTTGAACGCGCCGGCGCCGCCGCTGAGATCGAGGGCTCGATCGACGATCGCGTGCGCCTGGGTGATCACGAAGTGGCGCGTGGCGACGAGGCGCACCGGCCAGTCGGCGTGCTGGACGCCGGCGGCCCAGTCCGCGCAGGTCCGCTCGAGCATCGCCTCTGCGGCGTCGTATGCGATGCGCATCTCGGCGACGTGGTGCTGGACCTCCGGATGATGGGCCATGGAGTGCGTGAGCGTGAGCGATGTGCGTTGCGGCAGCCGCTCGACCGTGATGTCGAACGCCCGCTTGGCGGCTCCGAGGTAGGTCGCGGCGAACCCCATGAGCGCCCAGGCGAAGATCGACAGGTGGAACGGGCCGGCGCCCGCGAACCCAGCCGGGCACACGACGGGCACGAGTTCGTGGGGCACGAAGGCCTTGTCGAGAATGGTGTCGTGGCTCTGCGTCGCTCTCATCCCGAGGGTGTCCCAGGTCTCGACGATCTGGTAGCCGCTCGCGGAGCGGGGCAGGAACCCGTGGACGATCTGCGGCTTGTCCGGATCGGAGGTGTCGAGCGCGTGGAAGCCTCCGTACGTCCACACCGGCGAGAGGCTGCCGAAGATCTTGTGACCGGAGATCTGCCAACCTCCCTCGACCGGTGTGGCGGTCGCGACGGCGTACAGCAACGGCATCTCGTTGCCCGCCTCGCCGTGGAGGGCGCAGAAGATCTCGCCGTCGACGGCCTTGTCGAGGATCCAGCGGCACGAGTCGTCGCCCATCTTGAGCAGGTCCGCGGCGACGCCGGTCCAGTAGCAGTGCATGTTCACCGCCAGCGCGGTGGCCGGCGCGACGTAGGCCAAGCGCCGGACGAGAGCGGCGTAGCCGTCGAGCGCGAGGCCGCTGCCGCCCATCTCGGTCGGCACTGCGGCGAGCAGGTATCCCGAGCTGCGGAGCTCGTCGAGGTCCTCGTCGAAGAACCGGTTCTCTCGGTCGTACATCGGAGCGCGCTCGTCGAAGCGGGCGAGCATGTCGTCGGACAGCAGGTCCTCGGTCGTCGTGATCGTCACGGTCCCTCCAGTGCGATCCGCTCCGGGCCGCTGTGCCCGGAGCCCAATCGGTCATCCGGGGAAACAGTCCGCGATCGCCGCGGCGCGTTACACACCGATCGCGATCAACCTCGACGCCACTGCCGGTACAGCTCGACGAGGTCGTCGAGGGCCTCGTCCGACAGATCGTCGGGCTGCGCGCTGCCCGCTGCGGCCAGTGTGATGCGCAGCTGGGCGAGGTATTCGGTGCAGTGGGGACACGCCTCGAGGTGGCGTTCGAGACGTGCGCGATCGCTCTCCGACAAGCGACCATCGAGGTAGTCCGACATCAGCGCGACCGCGTCGCGGCACACCAACGCGCGGCGTCGCCGGCCAAAGATCATCGGTCGAACTCCAATTTCATGTCGGCAGTGAGAAGGGCACGCAGCCGGGCGCGCCCGCGATGGAGAAGTACCCGCTGGTTTCCGTCGCTGATCCGCAGGATCGACGAGATCTCGTGCGGCTCCAAGCCCTCGATGTCGCGCAGCATCACGACGTGGCGTTGGGCGTCTGGCAGCTGTGGGAGCAACGCGCGCACCCGCCCGGCGAGCCGCCGGGCCACGATCTGGTCGTCGACCTGATCGGCCCATGCGGCCGGCGGCTCGGACCACGCGCCCGAGCGGTCGAAGCGCTCCTCGTGCTCGTCGGGCCGACCCGCTCGCTGCTCGCGATCGGCGGCCGAGCGGGCGCGATTGACGAGGACGTGAAACAGCCACGTCTTGAACGAGGACTTGCCTTCGAAACGATCGACGCCGCGGACGACCGCGAGCCACGTGTCCTGCGTGACCTCTTCCGCGACGGCGCGACGTCCGACGATGGCCTGGGCGAGGCGCAGCAACCGGCCCTGGTAGCGGCGGACGAGATCGACGAACGCGGACTCGTCACCAGCCTGTAGCCGCTTGACCAGTTCGACGTCGTCGTCCACGGTCAAGAGGGTATGCGCGGCGCGCGGAGCGGTCGGGCATGTCACCACCGCTCAGTCGCCGGCGCAGCCGACGTCGTTACACGAGGCGCGTGGTCACGCCGAGGTCACGTCCTTCGGTCGGCCTCGTGTCTCTGCGCGGCCCGGGCTTCGGAGTCAGCGGAGTCAGCGACCATCGAGCCGAGATGTTGGCCCCAGCGTCGGGCACGGTCGAGCTCGCCCGCGACCAGCGGACCGGTGTAGCCGTCGACGAAGAAGCTCGTCGCCTCCGCGATCCGGCACCCCTTGCCCCGCAGCCGGCGAAGGATGCCGCGCGCCGCCGAACCGGGAAGGCGAGGCCGGGCAACGCGGGTGTCGAATGCAGCCGCGCGGACGCCGGTCGAGCTGCGCGGGAGCATTGCAATCCACTCCCGCACGCCGATGCCTGCGGAGACCAGCGGCTCGATCGCGGTCCGCTGCGCGTCCTGGCGTGTCCGCGCGCGGCTCATCCCGAAGGCGTGGGTCGGGCCGCCGACGACGACCAGGGCGACGTCGTCGAGTGCCGGCGGAGCGTCGCTCACCTCGAGCGACCGCACGGCGCCCGTCCAGGCCAGTCCTTCGGCGATCGCTTCGGCGACGGCCTTCGTATTGCCGAACATCGACTCGTAGACGACGAGGGCGACCTTCGAGCTGTCGTCGCCGCCGCTGATGTGGTCGCCGCCGCTGATGTGGTGGTGCAGCGTGCTCATGTCGTGATCGTGCAACCGGGGCGGCGTCTCCGGTAGGGGCTTCGGTCCATCCGTGGTGAGCGCGCCGGTGCGAGCGCGACGCCGACGCTGACCGCTTCCTCGATCGCGCGGCCCTCTTGGGACTTTGGTCCTTTCAACGGGGGACCATCGACTCAGGCTCCGCGCGTCGTCGATCCGTACCGTCGGCATCAGCAGATCACCTGAAGGAGAGATCGATGTCGAAGCTGATGCAAAGACCGCCGGTGGTCGAAGAGCTGCCGGCCGGCGAACACCAGCCCGCCGGGCCGGTCGTGGCTCTGCGCCGGCGCACCATCGACGCGGTGTTGGTGGCGAGCGGGGCGGTGGCCGCCGTGGTGTTCGCCGTGGCGGGGGGCTTGCTGACGTGGGGCAACAACTTCGCCGCCGACTACGTCGACCGGGAGTTGTCGTCGCAGAACGTCGTGTTCCCCGACGCCGAGAGGCTGACGGAGGAAGGCCGCACCGACCTCGTGAAGTACGCGGGCGAGCAGGTCGACACCGGTGACGAGGCGGAGGCCTACGCCAGCTACATCGACGGCCACCTGGCCGGCATCGCCGACGGCGCCACCTACGCGGATCTGGGCGGTCCCGAGCGTGCGGCCAAGGCCGCCGTGCAGACGGCGACGGACAACGGGGCGCCGCAGGCCGAGATCGACGAGTTGCAGGCGGAGGCGGACAGGATCACGGGGCAGCGTGACACGCTGTTCCGTGGCGAGACCCTCCGCGGCCTGCTGCTGTCGGCGTTCGCCTGGGCGACGATCGGCGAGATCGCCGGGATCGCGGCGGTGGTCGCCTTTGCCGCTGCTGGCGTGATGGTCGTGCTCGTCGCCCTGGGCTTGGTGCACTACCGCCGCACTGTCAGAGCGTGACCGACCGTGTGACGCTGCCGGTGCTCGGCCCCTCCTCGAAGGGGCCGAGCACCGGCGCGTCCGGACGGCACGGTCGGACGGCTCGGGTCAGCCAGGCGGCCGACTCGTACACGACCCCGCCGGGGGTCGCATGGCGGGCGATGGTGGCGCGCAGGTCGTCGAGAGCCCGGGTTCGACCCGCGTCGTCGAGGTCGTTGAGCAGCCAGTGCAGCTGCCCCGACACCACTCCGAAGGCGTCGTCGGCGTCGTCGCCGAACCACATCGGCGCGGTGGCCGGCTCGACGGTGACGTCGGTGTAGCCGGCGTCGGCCAGCACCGACCGGATGACATCGGGGTCGGCGAGGGTGAACGGTCCAGGTGCGTCGCGCGGTGGCGGCGGCAGGTCTCGGCCGGCGGCCAGCGCGGTCGAGAACTCGCGGATCCACTCGTTGGCCGGGAACGGCTGCCAGGTGAGCACGACCAGCCGCCCACCGGGGCGCAGAGCGCGGCCGACGTTGGCCAGTCCGGCCACGCGGTCACCGAAGAACATCACGCTGGTCTGGCCGATCGCGACGTCGAAGGAGGCCTGCTCGAACGGATGGATCTGTGCATCGGCTTGTTCGAAGCGGACGTTCGTGAGCTCTTCGGCCGCGGCGCGTTGCCGGGCGACGTCCAACATCGCGCGGGACAGGTCGACGCCGAGCGCGGAGCCGGCCGACGCGGCGCGGGCGGCCGCGCGGGTGGTGCGGCCGGTGCCGCAGCCCACGTCGAGGACCCGGTCGCCAGGGGCGATCGCGGCGAGGTCGAAGAAGCGTTCGTTGTAGGCGAGGAGCGCCCGTTCGTAGTGGTCGGCGTGCTCGGCCCAGTAGGCGCCCTCGTCGCCGTCCCAGGCGCGCCGCTGCTCGGCGTTGCTCGGATGCACCGGCACGGCACCGGTCGTCGTCATGGCGTCTCCTCGCGATACTCTCCCTTTGGGAGAACAATATCCTCCCAAAGGGAGAACGATGTCAAGAGGCCCCACGCTGACGCCCACCTCGTACGCGATCCTCGGCCTTCTCGCGGTCAAGCCCTGGACAACCCACGAACTCGTCCAGCAGGTCGATCGCAGCCTGCGCCGCATCTGGCCTCGTGCGGCGAGCAAGCTCTACGAGGAACCGAAGAAGCTCGTCGCTCACGGATATGCGAGGGCGAGCGACGATGCTGTCGGACGTCGCCGCCGCACGCGCTACACCATCACCGCACCGGGTCGCCGTGCGCTCGCGGCGTGGCTGTCACAACCGGGCGATGGCCCGGTTCTCGAGTGCGAGCAACTGGTGAAGATCCACTTCGCCGACAGTGGCTCGAAGGCCGACGTCGTCGCCAACCTCGACGCGATGCGTGCCTGGGTCCTCGCCCAGAACGAGGAGAATCTCGCCGCCGCCCGCGCCTACCTCGAAGGACGTGGCGCGTTCCCTCGCCGAGCGGCGCTGAACCAGCTGCCGGGTCGGTTCATCACCGACTTCTACGTGATGGTCGCTCGTTGGGTCGCGTGGGCGACCGAGGTCGTGGAGACGTGGCCGGACGACGTGACGGAGGCGCAGTTCAACACCGCGGCGGCCGAAGAAGGCGTCCGCCTGGCGTCGAGCATTCGCGATTTCCTGGAGCCGGCCACGTCGACGGAGCAGTGAGCGTCGCGTCCTCGCGCCGCCTTTCCGGCGACGAACGGTGTAACGCCTGCCGTCGGGCGCGGGACTGTCCCGACCACAGGGAAGAAGGAGGACGGTTGCCATGGCACACCTGATCGCGAAGAGCTTCGAGTCTCCTGACGAGGTGCGGTCGCCGGCCAAGACGAGAGTCGAGGTCGTGGACCTCGCTGGGGTGAAGGCCGCGCGGCTGACGATCCAGCCCGGTTGGCGCTGGTCGGAGTGCATCCGGCCACTCGTCGGTGGCGATTCCTGCCAGATCCACCATGTCGGCCTGCTCGTCTCGGGCGCCTTGCACGTGCGTCACGACGACGGGGCGGAAGTGGACGTGACGGAGGGAATGGCCTACGTCATCGAACCGGGTCACGACGCCTGGGTCGTCGGCGACGAACCCGTCGTGGCGTTCGAGTTCGACAGCTCCGCGGCGCAGACCTACGCCACGCCGTCCTGACCGCGATTGCTCACGAGGAGGAGGATCAACTCATGTTCGTCCAGGTCATCACCGGACACGCCAACGACCCCGCGGCGCTCCGCCAGCGGCTGGAACTTTGGCAGCGCGAGCTGCGCCCCGGCGCGATCGGGTTCCTCGGCGGCACGGTCGGGATCGCGGACGACGGCACGTTCGTCACGCTGGCCCGCTTCGAGGACGCGGCGTCCGCTCGGCGCAACTCCGATCGCCCGGAGCAGGACGCCTGGTGGCAGGAGACCGCCAAGCTCATCGACGGCGAGGCGACGTTCCGCGAGTCGTCGGACATCTCGACGACGTTCGGCGGTGGTTCGAACGACGCCACGTTCGTGCAGATCATGGACGGGACGGTGAAGGACCGATCGAAGGCCGAGGCGTTTGAGACGCCAGAGATCCTCGATCAGCTGCGCGCTGCTCGCCCCGACCTGCTCGGCGCCGTGCGAGTCTGGTTCGACGGCGGCGCGTTCGTCGAGGCGGCCTACTTCACCAGCGAGGCAGACGCCCGCAAGGGCGAGAGCTCCGCCGACTTCGCCGGCCCGCAACAGGAGTACATCGACCTGTTCCGGGAGATCCGGTTCATCGACCTCCGCGACCCGCTGCTCACCTGAGAGGCATCGCCGGGGCGACAGCAGCGAGGTCGTCGATCCCGGCGCTGAGGGAGGCGTCGATCGGGTG
>CAZGUH010000071.1:0-13062 GCA_964529005.1 uncultured Ilumatobacteraceae bacterium
GTCAACCACACCAGGAGGACGTCTTGCTGTTCAACCCCTTCGAGGACTTCCTACGGCGAGCGGGCGCGGCGGGCGGCGCGCCGCTAGCATCTCGACGCCATGTCGCCAGCCGATCGTGAGACAACCCCCGTGATCGACGTGTCGGCCGCGTCCCGGCTCGATGGGTCGGTCGCTGTCGTCACCGGCGCCTCGTCCGGTCTCGGCGCCCGCTTCGCCCGTGTGCTCCACGCGGCGGGCGCATCGGTCGTCCTCGCCGCACGCCGCCTCGACCGGCTGAGCGAGCTCGCCACCGAGCTCGGGCCGAGCGCGCACCCCGTGCGATGCGACGTCGCCGACGCCGACGATCGCGCGGCGCTGATCGCCGCCGCCATCGATCGGTTCGGCACGGTCGACGTCCTCGTCAACAACGCCGGCATCGGCACCCCGACGCCAGCCGAGGACCAGCCGCTCGACGACTTCCGCCAGACGCTCGAGGTCAACGTCGTCGGCGTGTTCCACCTGTCGCAGCTCGCCGGTCGGCGCATGCTGGAGCAGGGCCGGGGATCGATCGTCAACGTGGCATCGATGTTCGGGATCGTCGCCGCCTCACCCATCGCCCACGCCGCGTACTGCGCATCCAAAGCAGGGGTCCTCGGCCTGACGCGCGAGCTCGCGGCCCAATGGGCAGATCGCGGTGTACGCGTCAACGCGATCGCGCCCGGGTGGTTCGAGACGGAGATGACCGCCCACATGTGGAACGACGACCGCTCGCTCGACTACGTGCGGCGCGGCACGCCGATGCGGCGGCAGGGAACGTCGAACGAGCTCGACGGCGCGCTGCTGTTGCTCGCCGGGGACGGCGGATCGTTCATCACGGGCCAGACCCTCGTCGTCGACGGAGGCTGGACGCTGCGCTGAGGCGCTCCTGGGGGCGGCATGCCCCGACCGCAACCCGGCGATCCTACTGTGCGGAACGCGACCCTGGATCTGGGTGACGCGCCTTCGTACCCTCACGTTGCGCCCGCACGGACGCAACGCTGCTGGGTTCTCGTCGCGAACGTGAGCCCACCGGCGGCCAGGTACGACCAAGGGGGTAGTCGGGATGGCAACGACAGTGACGCGCGTGCGTCGCTTGGTGTGTCTCGTAGCGGTCGGGACGCTCTTTGCGTCGTGTGGCGGCGACGACGAGGGGGGTGACGACGACGGCTCGTCGCCGTCGGTCACCTCGCAAACCGGAGGTACGAGCGGCACGTCGACGCCGACGACATCCGGCGCGAGCGCGCCGGCGTCGTCCGAGGCGCCCGCGGCGAGCGGCGGCGACATCACGTACGCGCACATCAGCGAACCGGTCGGCCTCGACCCTGTCAACGCGCCGGTGTCATCGGCGATCGGCGGGAACGCCCCGCTGGCGATCTACGACTCGCTGATGCGGTTGACACCCGACGACGACGTCGTGCCGTACCTGGCGGAGTCGCTGGAGAGCGACGACGCCAAGGTGTGGACATTGACGCTGCGCGACGGCGTGATGTTCAGCGACGGGACGCCTTTCGACGCCGACGCCGTGGTGTTCAACTTCGAACGCCACATGGACCCGGAGCTGACCGCGGCGAGCACCGCCCGCGCCTACTCGTCGCTGCTCGAGTCGGTGGTCGCCGTCGATCCGCTGACGGTGGAGATCACCTTGTCGAAGCCGGCGGCCAACTTCCCCCTCGGCTTGGCCGAGGCGCTCGGCTACATCGGGTCGCCCACAGCGATCGAGGCCGACCCCGAAGGCTTCTCCACGAATCCGGTCGGAGCCGGTCCGTACATGTTCAAGGAGTGGGTCCGCGACGACCACATGACCCTCGTTCCCAACCCGAACTACTGGGGTGAGCAGAAGCCACAGCTCGACTCGATCACCTACAAGCCGATCCCCGACAGCGACACGCGCTACAACGCGTTACTGTCGGGCGAGGTCCAGATCGCGTGGTTCCAGACGCCTCAGCAGATCATCCGGGCCGAGGAGACCGACGACCTCGACGAAACGATCCACGCCGGCAACGGCGGGACGCTGCTCCAGATCAGCGTCGCCGCGCCGCCCTACGACGACGTGCGGGTGCGCCGGGCGATCGCCCACGCGATCAACTTCGACGCTCTCAACGCGACGGTGTTCGACGGTGACGCGCAGCCGCGCACCGGCCCGTTCAGCCCCGACAGCCCGTACTACGTCGAGGTCGACGTCCCGACGTACGACCCCGAAGAGGGGCGCCGGTTGATCGAGGAGTACGAGGCCGAGACCGGCACGCAGGTCACGCTCGAGTGGCTGTCGACGACGAACCCGTCGGGGGCGCAGGGCGTGCGTGCGTCGGAGGTCTTCCAGCAGCTGATGAACGACGTCGGCATCGACACGACGATCACCCAGTACGACTCGGCCGAGTGGGTGTCCCACCTTCTCGACGGCACGTTCCAGGTGCTCGCCAGCACCTACCCGCACTTCAGCGATCCGGCGGAGATGGCGGTCCAGCTCGGGTGTGGCTCGGCGTTGAACTTCAAGGCCTACTGCAACCAGGAGATGCAAGCCGCGCTCGACGCCGGCGCCGCGACCACCGACCGCGACGCTCGCGTCGCGGCCTATGCCGAGGCGCAGCAGATCCTCGCCGAGGACCTGCCGCAGGTGTGGTTCGCCTCCGGCCGCACCGGCCTCGTCTACTCGCCCGACGTGGAGGGTGTGGAGATGGCCATCGCCGGCTACCTCTACCCGGCGGGTCTGCACCTCGAAGCCGGCTGAGCCGACGACGTTCACGGAAAGAGCGCTGGCCACCTGGATCACCAGGTGGCCAGCGCTCTTTCACCTCTGAGAAACCCTCACCGCCCGGTGAGCCGTCACGTTCGGTGCGCCGTCACCGCCCGGTGAACCGGGGCGGGCGGCGCTCGAGGAACGCCTGCGCTCCTTCGCGGTGGTCCTCGGTCTTGAACGTGATGATCTCGTGCGCCACACCGCTGTCGAGCCCGCTGGTCAGTTGCCGGACGAGCGGTTGGTTGAGGAGGCGCTTGGTCCACCGCACCGCGTGCGGCGCGGTCGCGGCGAGCCGGTGGGCCAGCTCGCGGGTGCGCTCGGGCAGCTCCTCCGCTGTGTACACGTGGTTGACGATGCCCAGGCGATGCGCCTCGGCGATCGGCATCAGATCGCCGGTCAGCAGATATTCCTTGGCGATCGTGAGGCTCATCTGCAGCGGCCAGATGTAGGAGCCGGCGCTGGCGACCAGCCCGCGCAGCACGTGCGGATCACCGAGGCGCGCCGTGTCGGCAGCGAGGATGATGTCGGAGTGCAGCGCGATCGTCGCCCCTGCGCCGACGGCGTCTCCGTTGACCGATGCGATGATCGGCTGGTCGACCGCCATCATCATCCGGTACATGCGCGCGACCGAGGACACGGCGCTCCCCCGCGACAGCCATTCGTCGCCGTCGTTGCCGGCCGCCATGCGCCGGACGTTGCCGCCGACCGAGAAACGCCGCCCGATGCCGCTGAGGACCAGCACGCGGACCTCGTCGCGCTGGCTCACGCCGTCGAACAGATCACCGAGCTCGGTGAACATGTTGTAATCCATCGGGGGCGTCTCCTCGCGCCCCATCACGATCGACAGCACGTGATCGTCGTAGGTGACGGTCATCGTCTGGAACTGCTCGCAGAACGCGTCGATCGACGCTCCGGTGTGTGTCACAGCCATCCCCTCCTCGCTCTGCGGCGATCGGTTCGATCAGCCTTGTGCATCGTCGACGCCGTCCAAGCCGACCACCGCTGCGCCGCGGCGCGCGGCGAGATCGGCGATGGGCATGTCGACACCGATCTCGGCGGCCAGCTCGCGCGCCGCCGCCAGGTCCTTGTCGAGGTATGCCAGCGTTCGCCGCGCGCTGCCGGCCGCCACCTCGTCGGCTGTGACGGGGGCGACGGTGCCGCGCCGGCGGAGCAGCTGGAGCATCATCTCGCCGTTCGGGTCGGCGGCGTCGACCGCTTCGACCAACCGGCCGACGTCGACGCCCGCGCTCTCGGCGAGCAGCCCTGCTTCGTACGCGACCGCCCAGCTGCCGTACGTCAGCACGTTGCGCGCCAACTTCGCCGCCATGCCGGCGCCGGACGGTCCGACGTGCAGCCACTTCCGGCTGAAGCGATCGAGGGCGCGGCCCGCGCGTGACACCGCAGCGTCGTCGCCTCCGACGAGGCAGACGAGCTCGCCCGTGGCGATCGTCTCCGGTCGTCCCGTGACGCCCGCGTCGACCAGCGCGACGCCCGCCTCCTCCGCCAGCGCGCGCAGCGAGCGGACAGCAGCGACCGCGACCGTGCTCAGCACCACGACGACGAGATCCGGGTGCGCGCCGGCGAGGAGGCCGTCGTCTCCTGCGAGCACCGCGTGCGCCTGCTCGGCGTCGACGACGGCGACGAGCACCACGTCGGCCTGACGCGCGACGTCGGCACACGAGCGAGCGGCGAGCGTGCCGTCGAGGGACTCCATCGCCTCGGTCCGGACGTCGAACACGACGGGCCGGACCCCGTTGCGCACGAGCGCCCGCGCGATCCCGCCGCCGATGATCCCGAGCCCGACGATGCCGACGCGTTCCGATGACGTGTGCGGATGCTCGATCGCCGACGCTGACGTGCCTGTGTCCATGCCGCGGTCAACCTAGGTCGATGCCGGCGGCCGCGCGTGCGGTCGCTCCCGATCAGCGGAACACCGTCGTTGTCGCCGACGCGCTGGCGGCGCCGTCGACCGGAGCGCTGCGGGGGTCGGCGTCAGCGGGCGAAGCCGACCCGCACGGAGCCGAGCCCCGTGAACCGCGCTTCGAAGCGGTCACCGGGCAGGGCCGTCACGAGCGGCCCCAGTGAGCCCGACAGCACGACTTCGCCCTCGCACAGCGGCGCGCCACGGCTGGCCACCTCGTTCGCCAGCCACAACACCGCGTGGACGGGGTGGCCCAGGCAGTCTCGCCCGCTTCCGGCGCTGCGCACCTCGCCCGCCGCGTCGCACAACTCCATCTGGATGTCGCGAAGGTCGTCGAGCGCGGTCAGCAACCGGGGCGCGGCGCCGAGGACGAAGCAGCCCGAGGAGGCATTGTCGGCGACGGTGTCGAGGATGGCGATGTCCCAGTCGGCGATGCGCGAGTCGACGATCTCGATCGCCGGCACGACGAAGTCGACGGCGCGCAAGACATCGGCGACGGTGACGGGGCGTTCGGGAAGGTCTCGGCCGACGACGAACGCGATCTCCGCCTCGACGCGCGGCTGGATCAGCCGTTGGGCGGCGATGTCGTCGTCGTCGTTGATCGCCATGTCGGCGAAGAGCACGCCGAAGTCGGGGCGGTCGACACACATCTGGCGCTGCACCGCGAGCGACGTGAGCCCGATCTTTCGCCCGACGACGGTTCGCTGCGGCCGGCGCGCGTGGACTTCGAGTTGGATCTCGTAGCCGACGTCGAGGCCGCCGTCGGGGATCAACGCCCGCAGGGGCGCGCAGGGGCGGCCGGTCGCCTCGGCCTCGATCAGCCGATCGGCGGCGAGGGTGACGAGGTCGCGCGGCCCTGCCGAGACCGGGGTGGCGGACCGATCGGTCAGACGTCCCCACCCCCCATCGACGCCGTGGTCGGAAGCATCGACAAAGGCTCGCGCGCGCCGTCGGCAGCGGCCAACCTGACGGCGATGTCGATGATCTGATCCTCCTGGCCTCCGACCAGCTTTCGTTCCCCGCACTCGAGCAGGATCTCGGCGCCGGACACGCCGTAGCGCTCCCCCGCCCGGTACGCGTGCTTGAGGAAGCTGGAATACACGCCGGTGTAGCCCATGATCAGGCTCAAGCGGTCGAGCACGCACTCGCCGTCCATCACCGGACGGACGATGTCCTCGGCGACGTCGAACATCCGCAGCGGATCGATCCCGGTCTTGATGCCCGACTTCTCCAGCACCGCGACCAACGCCTCCGTCGGCGTGTTGCCCGACCCG
Organism: uncultured Ilumatobacteraceae bacterium; assembly: GCA_964529005.1. Taxonomy (GTDB): domain Bacteria; phylum Actinomycetota; class Acidimicrobiia; order Acidimicrobiales; family Ilumatobacteraceae; genus CAZGUH01. The sequence continues at coordinate 5,951 of CAZGUH010000071.1, forward strand.
GCGCCGAAGCTGCGCGTGCACCCGTCGACCTGCCGCGCTCCCGCGCGGATGGCGAGCACGGTGTTCGCCACACCGAGGCTCAGGTTCTGGTGAGCGTGGAAACCGACCTGCGCACGATCGCCGATCGCAGCGACGAGCGCGGCGACGCGATCGGTGGCTTCGTCGAGGATCAGCGCGCCGGCCGAGTCGACGACGTACACGCACTCGCATCCGGCGTCGACCATGATCCGCGCCTGGTCTGCCAGCGCCTCGGGCGGCGAGGTGTGCGCCATCATCAGGAAACCGACCGTCTCGGCGCCGAGCGACTTCGCCAGCGCGAAGTGCTGCTCGGAGATGTCTGCCTCCGTGCAGTGCGTCGCGATCCGGATGATCGACACGCCGAGATCGACCGCCGCCCGAAGGTCGTCCATGGTGCCGACGCCAGGCAGCATCAACGCCGCGATCCGGGCGTGGGTCGCGGCGTCCACCGCGGCCGCCAGCAGCTCTCGCTCGTCGACGCGGGAGAAGCCGTAGTTGTACGAGGAGCCCGCCAGACCGTCGCCGTGGCTGACCTCGATGACGGGCACGCCGGCCGAGTCGAGGCCGGCGACGACCGCCCTTACGTCGCCGGTCGTGAAGCGGTGCGACTTGGCGTGCGAGCCGTCGCGCAGGGAGGAATCGGTGACGCGGACGTCGATGCCGTCGAGGACCTGGCTCATGGGGTGCGCTCCTTCGTGCGGATCGCGCTGGCGATGGTCTCGCCGACGCGGCACGCGGCGGCGGTCATGATGTCGAGGTTTCCTGCGTACGGCGGAAGGTAATCGCCGGCGCCTTCGACCTCGACGAAGATCGCGACCCGATCCCTGCCGCCGGGTCCCACGGCGTCGTCGAACTGCGGCGGCACGCGCAGGCGATACCCGGGGACGTACTGCTGGACGTCGGCCACGATCTCGTCGATCGAACGGGTGACCGCGTCGCGGTCGGTTCCGGGTTCGAGCGAGCAGAAGATCGTGTCGCGCATGATCAACGGCGGCTCCGCGGGGTTCAGCACGATAATCGCCTTGCTGGTCTCGGCCCCACCCATCTCGCGCACCGCCGCCGCCGTCGTGCGCGTGAACTCGTCGATGTTGTGCCGGGTGCCCGGGCCGGCCGAGCGCGAGGCCACCGACGCGACGATCTCGGCATAGTGCACCGTGCACACGCGCGACACCGCGTACACCATCGGGATCGTCGCCTGGCCGCCGCACGTCACCATGTTCACGTTGCGCGCGCCGAGGTGCTCGCCGAGGTTCACCGGCGGGATGACGTACGGCCCGATCGCAGCCGGCGTGAGGTCGATCGCCACGATGCCGGCATCCGCGTACCGCGGCGCGTTGGCGACGTGGACCGATGCCGACGTCGCCTCGAACACGATGTCGGGCAGCTCGCTCTGCCGCAGCAGCCAATCGACGCCCTCGGACGACGCCTCGACGCCCATCCGCCGGGCGATCGCCAACCCCTCGCTGCGGGGATCGACGCCGACCATCGACAAGACATCGAGGACCTCCGAGCGCATCAGTTTGAAGAGGAGGTCCGTGCCGATGTTGCCTGACCCGACGATCGACACCCGTGCCGGACGATTCATTCGAGCATCATGCTGTGGGGTCTCCGACGGGCACACGGCCTCGTGCCATTCGCTGGGACGCACTCCGCGGCGCTCACCGCGACGCCTCGTCGACGACGCACGGGTTGACGAGCGAGCCGATCCCTTCGATGCGCACCTCGACGACGTCGCCGGAGCGCAGCACTCGTCGCGGCTCGCGGAACCACCCGACGCCCGGTGGGGTGCCGGTCGCGATGACGTCTCCGGGCTCCAGCGTGAAGTGGTGGCTGCAGTAGGAGACGAGCTCCGCGACGCTGAAGATCATGTCGGCGGTCGATGCCTTCTGCAGCACTTCGCCGGACACGATGCACGAGATGCCGAGAGCCTGCGGGTCCCCGATCTCGTCCGCGGTCACGATCTCGGGTCCCATCGGGCAGAACGAGTCGAGCGACTTGCCGCGCACCCACTGCTGGTCGGCGAACTGGAGGTCGCGCGCCGACACGTCGTTCAGGCAGCAGTAGCCGAGCACGTGCTCCAGCGCCGTCTCGAGGGAAACACGCGTCGCGGTGCGCCCGATGCAGACGGCGAGCTCTGCTTCGAAGTCGACGGCGCTCGTCAGATCGGCGCGCCACCGGATCGCATCCCCCGGCCCGATCACGGACGTCGGGTACTTGGCGAAGATCAGCGGCGCCCGGGGAACCTCGAACGCCCCCTCGGTGGCGTGGTCGACGTAGTTGAGGCCGATCGCGACCACCTTCCCCGGCCGCGGGATCGGCGCCGCCCGCACCAGCCCGTCGAGGCCGACGAGCGGGTGGCGCTGCGGCTCCGACCGCAGGTCGTCGACCGCCCGGAGCCACGCGGGGAGGTCGGTCGAGCCGATCGGGCCGGAGAGCCGAACGCCGTCGCCGACCACGAGGCCGGCACGGACGCCGCTCCCCTCCCTGAACGTGGCGATCCGCATCCTCGAGGCCCCTTTCCGACTCCACGCCCACTCGAGCCGCCGCCAACCTAGGACGGCGTCGCCGGGCACGCCCGGGGGCGGTCCCACTCGCCGGTACGGCGACGCCAAACCTCGGCGTTCCACTCAGTGGACCGGGGTCGCGCGGGTGAGCCACACTGAAAGGCGCCGGACGGGTACTGTGACGACCGGCACGCAGTGCAGGGGAAGATGGGGGGAGGCCAATGGTCCTGACCGCAGACCCGGTGACACCGTCGGTCGACGAGCACGGCGCGAAGTCGGTGCTCGGCCGAATCAGCCTGGTGCTCGACGCCTTCGACGAGGTCCACGACGAGCTGACGCTGAGCGAGCTCACCGAGCGATGTGAGCTGCCGAAGTCGACGGTTCATCGCCTCGCCGAGCAACTGGTTGGTTTGGGGTGGCTCGAGCGCGGTCCTCGCGGCTACCGCGTCGGAATGCGGTTGTTCGAGATCGGTGGTCTCGCCCGCCGGCGGGCTCGCATGCGCGACAACGCGATGCCGTTCATGCAGGAGCTCGCGGCCGCCACGCACTGCGCCGTGCACCTCGGCATCCTCGACGGCTTCGAGGTCGTCTACCTGGCAACCGTCCCCGCCCGGGGCCTCGAGCTTCCGACGCGTGAAGGTGGGCGGATGCCTGCCTCGTGCACCGGTCTCGGCAAGGCGATGCTCGCCTTCTCCGACGACCACGTGATCGAGCTGGCGATCTCGCGGGGCTGCGAACACCACGGGTTCGCGCCGCTGCCGCCGGACGCGCTGCGCGCCGAGCTGGCCACGATCGCCCGCGTCGGCGTGGCGTTCGACCGCGAGGAAGGTCATCCCGGCGTCGCCTGCGCTGCGGCGCCGATCCGCGGGTCCGGCCGGGCGATCGCCGCGATCTCGGTGACCGGCCGTGCCGCCGACTTCGAGTTCGAGCGCGCCAGCCGCCTGGCGCGCCATGCCGCGGCCGGCATCTGGTCGGAGCTCGTCCGGCGCCGCGCGTTCTGACAGCACCGCTGCGGCGCCTGCCGTCCCGATCTCCCGAGCCCTCCTGGCGGGCCCCGGGAGATCGACGCAGCTTCTGTCGTCAGCTGGCGCGCTGTGCCGCCGGCGCCCGCCCGGCGGCGTGGCGCGAGGCGATGTAGCCGAACACCATCGCCGGCGCGAGCGTCCCACCGGCGCCGGGGTACTCGTGGCCCATGACCGACGCCGAGCAGTTGCCGGTGGCGTAGAGCCCATCGATCACCGAGCCGTCGGTGCGCAGGACCCGCGCGTGCTCGTCGCACAGCAGCCCGCCCTTCGTGCCCAGATCCGCCGGCACCAGCCGGCAGGCGTAGAACGGCGGCTTGCCGATCGGCGCGAGGCAGGGGTTGGGCTCGATCGTCGGATCCGCGTAGTAGCGGTCGTACGCGCTGTCGCCCTTGCCGAAGTCGAGATCGCGGCCCGCCGCGACGAGCGCGTTCCACCGCTCGACCGTGCTCGTCAGCGCCGCCGCGGGAACGTCGATGCCCTGCGCGAGCTTCGCCAGCGTGTCGGCGATGACGACGTCGCCGTTCGCCGTCCACTCCTTCGGCGCCGGCAGCCGCGGCGGCACACCCATCACCGGGTAGCGGTTGCGGAAGTGCTGGTCGAAGATCATGAACGACGGGATGTGAGAGATGCCGGTCTTGTGGTGCTGGTCGTACATGATGTGGACGAAGTTCACGTACGGCAGCGCCTCGTTGAGGTAGCGCTTACCCGCGCTGTTGACCACGATCGAGCCGGGCAGCGTGCGCTCGGCGATGATGAACCGCGCGGTCTCCCCCATCTGGATGCCCGGGCCCCACCACGCGTCGTCCATCAGATCGACCGCGGCGCCGATCGCCATCCCGGCCTTGATCGCGTCACCGGTGTTGCCCGCCGCGCCGGACGTCCACGTCGCGTTGATCGGCTCCTGCTGGTATTCGTGGCGCATCTCCGCGTTGCGCTCGAACCCGCCGGCGGCGAGGATCACGCCGCGCCGCGCCCGGATGCACAGGCTGCGGCCGTCGCGCTCGACCCGGATGCCGGTCACCCTGTCGCCCTCGACGATCAGCTCCCGCATCGGTGTCGACAACCACAGCGGCACACCGGCGTCGTGCAGCGCGAGCCGCAAGCGGGCGATGCCGGCGGCGCCGAGCGACAGCATCTTGCGCCCCACCAGCTTGGCGTACGCGCTGCGTGCGGCGACGATCGCCGTCGTCCTGCGCCCTTCCCACGTGCGCATCGCCTGGGCCATCGCCCGGAAGTCGCGCGCCGTCATCCACAGCCCGTTCGGGATGCGCATGACGTTCTCGTTGTTGACCTCGTCGAACCCCTTCAGCAACCGAGCGTCGATCGGCAGCGGCTCGATCGTGCGTCCCATCGGGTCGCCGCCGGGCGCCTCGGGGTGATAGTCGGAGTAGCCGGGGATCCAGCGGTACTGGATCCACTTGCTCTTGGCGAGCATCGCGTACATCGGCGGGCCGTTGTCGACGAAGGCGTCGATGCGCTCGGGCGCGACGCGGTCGCCGATGATCGCCTGGAGGTACGTGCGGGCGCGTTCGCGCGAATCGCGCACGCCCGACCGGACGAGCTCGGCGTTGTTCGGCACCCAGATCGCGCCGCCGGAGAGCGCGCTCGACCCGCCGTAGGCCGGCATCTTCTCGACCATCAGCGTGCGCAGGCCCTCGTTGGCGGCCGTCAGCGCAGCGACCATCCCTCCGTTGCCTGAGCCCACGACGACCGCGTCGTACTCCTCGTCCCAACGATCAGGCACTCCGACCCTCCCCTGTTCCAGACACCGACGGATCCGCCGTCACGCGGGACCCGTTCAGCTCCCCGCTTGCGACCGTACAGGCGTCGCCGGCGACCAGCAGCCGCCGATTCCGATCAGCGGCACGGCTCACCGCGCCTCGCGCACACCAGCGGGAAAGCCGCCCGGCAGCGGATCGAGCTGGAGGTAGTCGAGACGCAGGCTGGCGATGCTCCACCGGCCGTTCTCGCACTCGTAGCGCTCGTGGTAGTGGCCGAAGCCGCGTACACCGATCGGACCGTCGGGACCGTGATCGAACGCCACCAGGTCCCGCATCGCCCACGTTCCTCGCGCCGTGACCGGGGACTCGAGCTCGATCTCGGGCATGTACGCCTGATGGACCGATCGAACCGTCGCCATCGACCGTTCGAGGAACGCGGCGATGTCGTCGGGTCCACGCAGGACATGCTCGGCGGGCGGGAACGGACCGAACACGGCGTCCGCGGTGAACACCTCGCGCATCAGCGCCCAGTCCTTCCGGTCGAGCGCGCGGCAGTAGCGCGCCTTGAGCTGTTTGATCTCCTCGATGGCGACGAGCCGCGCCACGCTGGCCTCGACGCCCGACGACTCCTCCATCGGCGCCTCCCCCGTCACCGTCGCCGCCCCGGCGGCGGATCGCCAGGCCGGCATCCCGGCCAATGAGACGTGCGCGACGCGGTACGCAGCCGCGGCGACCAACATCTCACGAGACCGACAGGAGGGGGACCGGATGAGGATCTCCGTGTGGCCGCGACCCTCGCAGCCCTGGAACGACGTGCTGGAGCTCGCCCGCCACGCCGAGCGCACCGGGTGGGACGGCATCTGGATCTCCGACCACCTCATGCCCGACACGCCGACGGGCGCGCCGGATCCGAACCCGATGAACGAGTGCCTGTCCACGCTCGCTGCGCTCGCCGCCTCGGTGCCGCGCATCCGGCTCGGCACGCTCGTCGTCGGCAACACCTTCCGCCACCCCGCGGTGCTCGCCAAGACGGTCGCCACCATCGACCAGATCAGCGAGGGCCGCGTCGTCCTCGGTCTGGGCGCGGGCTGGCAGCGCAACGAACACGACGCCTACGGGATCGAGTTCGGCGACGTGCGATGGCGCTTGGATCGCCTGGAGGAGGCCTGCGCCGTCATCACCTCGCTGCTGCGCGACGAGACGACGACGTTCGCCGGGCGGCACTACCGCGTGACCGACGCGCCGCTCGCGCCCAAGCCCGCCGGACCGCTGCCGCTGCTGCTCGGCGTCGCAGGCGAGAAGATCTCGATGCGCATCGCCGCCCGCTACGCCGACGAGTGGAACCTGTGGGGCCTGCCGAGCGACGTGCGGGCCAAGCGCGCCGTGCTCGACGCGCACTGCGCGGCGATCGGCCGCGATCCCGCGACGATCCGGACCTCGGCCCAGGCGCTCGTGTTCGTCGGCGACGACGAGGAGTGGCTGGCGCGCGTGCGACCGCCCACCGACGGACCGCCGCCTCCCGGGCCGCCTCGCCTGGTGGGAACGCCCGCCGAGCTCCAAGAGGTGATCGGCGACTACCTCGACGCCGGGCTCGACGAGCTGATCGTTCCGGACTTCACGTTCGGCCCCGGCCCCGGCCGCCTCGACACCTTCGACCGCCTGCTCGCCGAGGTGTTCGCGCCGCTCGGGCTCCAGGCATCGCGATCTCGCTGAGCGGTACGGGCCGTCTCCACCACGTCGCGTCGTTCGTACGATCCAGATGGGTTCGTGAGGGTGAGGGGGTATCCGGTGTCGGTGTCGTGGGATGCGATCGATCGGTATGTGGTGATCTCGTCGGATTGTCA
>CAZGUH010000072.1:0-12937 GCA_964529005.1 uncultured Ilumatobacteraceae bacterium
GTGCTCGTCCGCTGCGTTGCTCACAGCGTGTCCTTGTCCTCGCGCAGGGCGCCGATGCCGAGCCCCGTCGCCCCCGCGCCGAGGTCGCCGCCGGCCTCCGCGGCGTCCGCTTCGGCTTCGACCGCGGTGATCGGCTGCGATGTGAACAGGTAGGTCCGCAGGAAGCGGTCGAGCGCCGGGTCGTTGCGCCGCAGCCACTCGAGCGTCATCGCGGCGTGCTCCTTCTCCTCGTCGCGGTTGTGCCGCAGCACGGCGCGCAGCTCGTCGTCGGTGGTGGCGGCGATCCGCTGGTCGTACCAGTCGACCGCTTCGAGCTCCTCCATGAGCGATGCCGTCGCACGGTGGCGCTCGATCGTCATCCGATCGAGCGCGGACTGGTCCTCGTGGAACGCGGCGCTGCTGGCGGCCATCGAAACCTCCCGTCGGGCGAACGTCACCGCCCACCTACCCCGCTCGGGCGCGTTCGAACCGAGATCGAGGGCGATTCAGCCGATCGAGACCGCGTTGCGCTTCGGGATCGCGTCGCGATCGACGGGATCGGCCGTGCGGAAGCGGCGGATGAGCTCCTCGCGCAGGCCCTCGAACGGCACGACGGCGTCGATCACGAGCTCGCTCGCCAAGCGGTAGAGATCGACGTCGGCTTCGTATTCCTCGCGGCGCGCGGTGACGAACGCCGCCCGTTCGTCGGGGTCGTCGATCGCCGCGATCTTGTTCGCGTAGACCGCGTTCACCGCCGCCTCCGGACCCATGACGGCGATCTTGGCGGTCGGCAGCGCGATCGTGGCGAGCGGGTCGAACGCTGGTCCGCACATCGCGTAGAGCCCCGCTCCGTACGCCTTACGCACGATCACGCAGATCTTCGGCACGGTGGCCTCCGTGACCGCGGTGACCATGCGGGCGCCGCGGCGGATGATCCCGGCGCGCTCGACCTGGGTGCCGATCATGAAACCGGGGACGTCGGCGAGGAACAGCAGCGGGATGTTGTAGGCGTTGCACATCCAGATGAAGCGCGCCGCCTTGTCGGCCGTCTCACCGAAGAGCACACCGCCCTTGTGCATCGGGTTGTTGGCCACGATGCCGATCGAATGGCCGTCGAGGTAGGCGAACGCGGTGATCAGCTCCGGGGCGAACAGCGGCTTGATCTCGAGCAGCGATCCGGCGTCGACGATGCCGTCGATGACGCTGTGCATCGAGTAGCCCTGGCTCTCCTCGGCGGGCAGGGCAGCGCGCGTCAGCGCCCGTGCAGGCGGTTCGGGGGCGACCGTGGGCGCCACCTCGCGCCATGATCCGGGGAGGCGGGCGAACAGCACGCGCGCCTGCTCGAGCGCGTCGGCGTCGTCGGTGGCGAGGTTGTCGCCGCAGCCCGAGACCGACGCGTGCATGCGCGCGCCGCCCATCTCCTCCAGTGTGACGTCCTCGCCGATGACCTCCTTGGCCATGCGCGGCGAGCCGAGGTACATCGACGCGTTGCCCTCCACCATGATGACGATGTCGCAGAAGGCCGGGATGTACGCGCCGCCCGCGGCCGACGGGCCGAACAGGCAGCAGATCTGCGGCGCGCGCCCGGACAGCTTCACCTGGTTGGAGAAGATCCGTCCAGCGCCGCGGCGGCCGGGGAACAGCTCGACCTGGTCGGTGATGCGCGCTCCGGCCGAGTCGACCAACCAGAAGATCGGCAGCTCGTGGCGCAGGGCGTGCTCGGTCATGCGGACGATCTTCTCGACCGTCCGGGCGCCCCACGAGCCGGCCTTCACCGTCGGATCGTTGGCCACGACGCACACCGGCCGCCCGTCGACCTCGGCGACGCCGGTGACCACACCGTCGGCGGGCAGGTCGCGCGCCAGGGTGTTGGCCAGCAGCCCGTCCTCGACGAACGTGCCCTCGTCGACGAGCAGCGCGATGCGGTCGCGGACGAACAGCTTGCGTTGGCGCGCGAGCTTCTCGCCTTCGCGGGCGAGGTTGCCCTGGAGGGCCCGCTGGGCGCGCTCGGCGAGGTCGAGGTGGTCGTCCATCAGCAGTCCAGCCCGAGGCCGCGAGCGATCACGACCCGTTGGATCTCGCTCGTGCCCTCGCCGATCTCGAGGATCTTCGCGTCGCGGTAGAAGCGCACGATCGGAGTCTCCTCGATGAAGCCCGCGCCGCCGAGGATCTGCGTCGCGACCCGGGTCGCGCTGACGGCGGACTCGGTGCTGTAGAGCTTCGCCATCGCCGCCAGCTGCTTGAACGGCTGGCCGGCGTCCTTCAGGGCGGCAGCCTTGTAGGTCAGGTTGCGGGCGTTCTCGACCGCGACGGCGAGATCGGCCAACTGGAACGCGACGCCCTGGAAACGCCCGATCGGCCCGCCGAACGCGTGGCGTGTCTTGGCGTGCTCGACCGCCGCGTCGAGGCAGGCCTGCGCGCATCCGACGGCGAGCGCCGAGATCGCGATCCGGCCGTCGTCGAGGATCGCGAGGAAGTTGCGGAAGCCTTCACCGGGCCGCCCGAGCAGGTTGTCGGCGGGGACGCGGCAACCGTCGAGCGTCAGCCCGTGGGTGTCGCTGGCGTGCCACCCGAGCTTGCGGTACGCCGGCTCGACGATCAGGCCCGGGGTCCCGGAGGGGACGACGAACGCCGAGATGCCTTCCGACGTCCGCGCTGTGACCGTGACGACGGACGTGATCGGTGTGCCCGAGTTCGTGATGAACGCCTTCGCCCCGTCGATGACCCACTCGCCGGAGCGCTCGTCGAGCACGGCGCGGGTGCGCGTGCTGCCCGCGTCGCTGCCCGCGTCGGGCTCGGTCAAGCCGAACGCCCCGAGCGCCCGGCCGGCGATGAGGTCGGGCAGCCAGCGGTGCTTCTGATCCTCCGTGCCGAACCGGTAGATCGGGTTGATGCCGAGGCCCACGCCCGCGGACAGCGTGATGCCCAGCGACTGATCGACCCGGCCGATCTCCTCGATCGCGATGCACAGGCTCGTGAAGTCGCCGCCGGATCCGCCCCATTCGTGCGGGAAGACGAGCCCGAACAGGCCGAGCTCAGCCATCGCCTGCACCGCCTCCAGAGGCAGCTCGCCGCGAGCGTTCCATTCCTCGACGTGCGGGGCGAGCTCGCGCCGGGCGAAGTCGCGCACGACGTCGCGGAACTGATCGTGTTCGACGGTGGACGTGGTGGTCATCGATCTTCCCTCCCAGCTCGCCCGAGGGCCGGCGCGCCGCCAGACCTGAACGCTCGCTAAGGAGCTTAGCGCGCGTTAAAGTGGCGTGCATGCCCGCGTCCCGCCGACCCGCAGCCTCGCGTCCGGCGACGTCACGGCGCGGCGAGATCGTGCGCCTCGCTGCGGCGCTCTTCGCGGAGCGCGGCTTCGGCTCCGTGACCGTCGACGACATCGGCGCAGCCGCCGGTGTCTCCGGTCCTGCTCTCTACCACCACTTCGACGGGAAGGAGGCGCTGCTCGGCGAGATGCTCGTCGGGATCAGCAAGTCGTTGCTCGATCGCGGGCGCGCTCTCGCCGCGTCGTCGTCCGGCCCGGCCTTGATCGACGAGCTGATCGCCATGCACGTCGACTTCGCCCTCGACGACCGGGCGCTGATCACCGTGCACTTCCGCGACCTCGTGCACGCCAGCGAGGCGGATCGCCGCCAGGTGCGCACGCTCCAGAACGCCTACGTCGACATCTGGGTGTCCGCGCTCACCGACGCCGGCGTCGCCGATCGCCGCGCCGCGCGTGCCGCCGTGCACGCCGTGCTCGGTCTGGTCAACTCCACCCCCTTCAGCGCCCGGCTGAAGCGTGACGAGATGCAGCAGATGTTGATCACGATGGCGTCGGCGGCGCTGTCCTCGGTCACCGCCGCTGCGCCGCGCCATCTGCGCGGCGCGAGGTCGGCGTGACGCGCCGCGGCGCCGGCGCGGCCGCACCCACGAAGGAGGAGATGTGAAAGCGCTCGGACGCTGGTTGGAGGACCTCACCGTCGGCACGGTGATCGAGCACGCGATCACGCGCACGATCACCGAAGGCGACAACGTGCAGTTCACCACGATGACGATGAACGTGCAGCCGCTGCACCTCGACGCTCAGTACGCGGCGACGACCGAGTTCGGCGAGCCGCTGGTCAACAGCATGCTGACGATGTCGCTGCTCGTCGGCATCAGCGTGCTGGAGACCACCCACGGCACGTTGATCGCCAACCTCGGCATCGAGGAGGTGTCGTTCCCGACCCCGGTGAAGCACGGCGACACGATCCACGCCGAGACGGAGGTCGTCGACGCGCGCCCGTCGCGCTCGCGCCCTGGCGACGGTGTCGTGGTGTTCGAGCACCGCGCGTTCAACCAGCGCGGCGAGCTCGTGTGCCGGTGCCGCAGGCCGGCGTTGATGCGGGGTCGCCCGCGGTGACGGTCAGGTGTCGCGATCGACGAGGCGCTGGACGAGCTCGGCGGTCGTCGACGTCGCGTACTTGCGCATGAGCTGCGCCCGGTAGACCTCCACCGTCCGGTGGCTGAGGCCGAGCGCCTCGCCGATCTGCTTGCTGGTGCGCCCGCTGATCAGCAACGTGGCGACCTCTCGCTCGCGCGGCGTCAGGCTGACGCGCCCGCTGAGCAGTGGGCGCACCGCGGACAGGTCCTCGAACACCCAGATGCCGGCGCGGTGCGGGTCGGCGCGGTCGAGCGCGCGGCCGATCACGTGGCACCAGAACAGCTCGCCGGTCGCGCTCCCCGGCTCGCGCTTCATGATCCGCTCGTCGGCGTACCGACCGGTCTCGTCCAGCTCGTGGACGATCAGCGAGCCGATGCGCTCGAACTCCTCGGCGCTCGGATAGAGCACCTGGAACGACTTGCCGACGAGGTCGCCGCGGGAGGTGCGGAACATCGTGGCGAGCTGCTCGTTGCAGTCGATGATCGTGCGATCGCGCGAGACCGCCATGCCGACGGGCGCTTGCTCGAACGCGAGCCGGTAGTCGGCGGCGGGCAATCCGGGGCGCTCGCTCACGACGTCGGTCATACTACGTAGCCGACTACGTAGTACAGTGCCGAAGCGAATCCTGTCAGGCCCGACGCACGGGGGGACGATGGCATGAACAAGGTGTATCCGAGCGCAGCCGCAGCGCTCAAGGATCTGGTCCACGACGGCCAGTTGCTCGCCGTCGGCGGGTTCGGGCTCTGCGGCATCCCCGAGGCGTTGATCGAGGCGCTGCGCGACACCGGGCGCCGGGACCTGACGGTGATCTCGAACAACGCCGGGGTCGACGGCTTCGGCCTCGGCAAGCTGCTCGAGACGCGCCAGATCCGCAAGATGATCTCGAGCTACGTCGGTGAGAACAAGGAGTTCGAGCGGCAGTTCCTGGCCGGCGAGCTGGAGATCGAGTTCACCCCCCAAGGCACGCTCGCCGAGAGGCTGCGCGCCGGAGGCGCGGGGGTGCCGGCGTTCTTCACGCGCACCGGTGTCGGCACGATGGTCGCCGAGGGAAAGGAGACCCGCGAGTTCGACGGCGTCACCTACGTCCTCGAGCGCGCGTTGCTGCCCGAGGTCTCCCTCGTCAAGGCGCAAAAGGCCGACCACGCCGGCAACCTCGTGTTCCGTCGCACGGCGCGGAACTTCAACCCGGCGGTCGCGATGGCGGGCAGGGTGACGGTGGTCGAGGTCGAGGAACTGGTCCCCAACGGCGCGATCGATCCGGATGCCGTGCACCTGCCCGGCATCTACGTGCACCGGTTGGTGGTCAACGCAGATCCGGAGAAGCGCATCGAGAAGCGCACGGTGAGCACGCCGGCCACCGCCGGCGTCGGAACGGAGCGAGGCTGACATGGCATGGACACGTGACCAGATGGCCGCACGGGCGGCTCGTGAGCTCCAGGACGGCTTCTACGTCAACCTGGGGATCGGCATGCCGACCCTCGTGGCCAACTATGTGCCGGCCGGCATCGAGGTGTGGCTCCAGAGCGAGAACGGCATGCTCGGCGTCGGGCCGTTCCCGACCGAAGATCAGGTCGACGCGGATCTGATCAACGCCGGCAAGGAGACCGTGACGACGCTGCCGGGATCGTCGATCTTCGGGTCGCACGACAGCTTCGCGATGATCCGCGGCGGCAAGATCGACCTCAGCATCCTCGGCGCGATGCAGGTCAGCGAGCGCGGCGACCTCGCCAACTGGATGATCCCCGGCAAGATGGTCAAGGGGATGGGCGGCGCGATGGACCTCGTCGCGGGCGTGGGCCGCGTGGTCGTGCTGATGGAGCACGTGGCGACGAGCCGCGACGGGGAGGTCTCGATGAAGATCCTTCCGGAGTGCACGTTGCCCCTCACGGGTGTCGGCGTCGTCGACCGCATCATCACCGATCTCGCGGTGATCGACGTCGTCGACGACGGTCTGCATGTCGTCGAGCTCGCCGATGGCGTCTCGCTCGACGAGGTGCAGTCGAAGACCGGCGTGCCGCTGCGCTGACGCGCCGCTCACACTCGCTCGCACCGCGGCCCGGTCGGCCCGAGCTGGACTCCTCTTCTCGTCACCAGTAACATTCATCTGACTAATTGTTCTTACTGACGAGGGGGCGTGTCCGATGGCCGTCCAGAGAAAGGCACGGATGTGGACCTGAGCGGACGCATCGCGATCGTCACCGGCGCCGGGCGGGGCATCGGCGCCGCGATCGCCCACGGGCTCGCCGGCGCGGGAGCGCGCGTCGCGGTCTGGGACATCGACGAGGCCGCGGCGGTGAAGTCCGCCGCCGAGCTGGGCGATGGCGTGGGCCTCGGCCTCGGCGTCGACATCGCCGAGCGTGCCAGCGTCGAGCGCGCTCTGGACCTCACCGATTCGCGCCTCGGCCCTGTCGACGTCCTGGTGAACAACGCCGGGATCGACGTGATCAAACCGTTCCTCGACTCGACCGAGGAGGAGTGGGAGCGGATCGTCGCCGTCAACCTGCTGGGCACGGTGCGCTGCTGCCATGTCGTCGTGCCGCGGATGGTGGAGCGGGGCCACGGCTCCGTCGTCAACATCGGCTCGGACGCGGGGCGCGTGGGGTCCAGCGGTGAGGCCGTGTACTCGGCCACCAAGGGCGGCGTGATCGCCTTCACCAAGACGCTCGCCCGCGAGGTCGCGTCGAAGGGCGTCCGGGTGAACTGCGTGTGCCCCGGCCCGACCGACACCGCGCTTCTCGACCAGGTCGCCGCGGCGAGCCAGAAGTTGTACGACGGCCTGGCGAAGGCGATCCCGATGCGCCGGATCGGCCGCCCCGAGGACCTCGCTCCTGCGATCGCGTTCCTGGCCAGCGACGCGGCTGGCTACATCACCGGGCAGACGCTCTCGGTGAGTGGCGGCCTGACGATGTCGTGAGCGCTTCACCCTCCGCCCCGCTGAGCGTCGAGCGCGATGGCGCGGTCGTGGTCGCCACGCTCAACCGGCCGGAGCGCCTCAACGCGCTCTGCGCCAGCGTGCTCGACGCGCTCGACGATCTGATCGGTGAGCTCGAGCGCGCGCCCCGCCAGGGGAGCGACGCGGCGGCAGTGCTGGTGATCGCCGGCGCGGGCAGGGCCTTCTGCGCCGGAGCCGACATCACCGAGCTGCGCGCGCTCGACGGGCCGGCGGCGTTCGCCCGCCACGTCAACCGGTTCACGGACGTGTTCGCCCGCCTCCAGGCGTTGCCGATCCCGTCGATCGCCGCGGTGCACGGCAGCGCGCTCGGCGGGGGATTCGAGCTCGCGCTGGCCTGCGACCTGCGGATCGCCGAGCACAGCGCCCGCTTCGGAGTGCCGGAGATCAAGCTCGGCCTCCTCCCGGCGGCCGGGGGGAGCGCGCGGCTCACCCGGCTGCTCCCGCCTACGGTCGCCAAGCAGCTGCTGATGACCGGCGAGCCGATCGGCGCCGACACGGCACGCACGCTCGGCCTCGTGAACGAGGTCGTGGACGACGGTCATGTCCGCGACGCCGCGTCGGCCACGGCGCGCCAGCTCGCCGCGCTGCCGGCCCCGGCGCTCGCTGCGGCCAAGCGCCTGGTCGACGAAGGGTCGAAGATGCCGCTCGAGGCCGCCGTCGTGCTCGAGCGCGAGACGGTGTCGATGCTGTTCGGCGCCGCGGAGAGAGCCGAGGGGATCGCCGCATTCCTCGACAAGCGGCCTGCCAACTTCCGATGACAAGCGTGAGCTGTCGCCCGCGGTGGCTCGTGGAACAAGGGGATAGGTGATGGGACTTCTCGAAGGACGGGTCGCGATCGTGACCGGCGCCGCGCGCGGCCTCGGCGAAGAGCACGCCCGGCAGCTCGCCGCGGAGGGGGCGTCCGTCGTCGTCAACGACATCGGGGTCGATCTGGCAGGCGGCGAGGTGTCGGAGTCGCCGGCGCAGGCGACCGCCAGCTCGATCGTGGACAGCGGCGGCATCGCCGTCCCCAACCACGACGACATCAGTTCGTGGCAGGGGGCCGAGCACCTCGTCCAGTCGACGATCGAGCAGTTCGGACGCCTCGACATCGTCGTCAACAACGCCGGCATCCTGCGCGACCGCATGTCGTTCAACATCTCCGAGAGCGACTGGGACGACGTCATCCGCGTGCACCTGAAGGGCCACTTCGGGGTGTCGCACTTCGCCGCGAAGCACTGGCGTGCGCTGTCCAAGGCCGGCGAAGAGGTCTACGGCCGCATCATCAACACCACGTCGGAGTCCGGATTGCTCGGCCAACCGGGCCAGGTCAACTACGGATCGGCCAAGGGCGGCATCGCCGCGATGACCCTGATCATGGCGCGCGAGCTCGAGCGGATCGGAGTGACGGTGAACGCGATCTCGCCGCGCGCCCGCACGCGGATGACCGTCGGCGTGACCGGCGAGGCGCCGCCGGAGGAGGGCTTCGACCGGCGGCACCCGGGCAACGTCAGCCCGGTGATCACCTGGCTGGCGAGCGATCTCGCCCGCGACGTCAACGGTCAGATCTTCGTCGTCGGTGAGGGCAAGGTCGTCTGCGTGCAGCCGTGGGCGCCGGTCGGGGCGATCGAGAAGGCGGAGCGCTGGACCCCCAAGGAGATCGACGCCGCACGTGCCGATCTGTTCGGCGCCTACCCGCCGGCGATCGGGCCGTTCGCCAAGGCGGGCGGCTGACCGCTGCGGGGCTTCGCCGCGCCGACGGCCAACATGTTGAATTCAGTTTAATAATCGCACTACTGTTGGTTTGATGGATCGGCCACCGATGGAGACGTCCCCCACGGGTGAGGTGGCACGTCATGGTGAGATGGCGCGTCCGGACGGAGGCACCATGCCCCCGGAGCTGATGCACCTCCCCGGCCACGAACGGCTGGCGCACTTCGTCGACGGCTCCGCGCCCCTGTCGGGCATCCAGCTGCTGACGGGGGTGCGGCCCGTCAGCGCCGACCGCACGTGCGCGGTGTTCGAGCTGGTCGTCGGGCCGAACCTGCTCGACCGAGGCGGGGCGTTGCCGCTCGGCGCGATCGCCACGCTCGCCGACGGAGCGCTGGGCTGGGCCGTCGTCGGAGCGCTGCGACCGGGGTCGAGCTGCGCGACGGTGGGCATCAACCTCAGCTTGCTCCACGGGGTGACACGGGGGGCCAAGCTGCGCGCGACGGCGCGGCTCGTGAGCATCGACGACCGCACTGCGCTGTCGTCGGCGGTCATCGTCGACGCGGACGATCGCATCGTGGCCGACGGCAGCGCGCGGTCGGTCGTCTACAACCGCGGGCCGATCGCCGGCGGCGCGCCGTACGTGCCGCCGGATCACGTCGACGCGCTGCGCTGGCTCGACGACGTGCCGGTCGCGACCAGCGACCTGGCAGGCATCGACGCGATCCAGGCGATCATGCGCGGCGAGCGCGTCTCCGAGCCGGTCGACGGCCTGCTCGGTATCGAGGTCGCCGCCTGCGTCCCGGGTGACGTGACGGTCCTGATGCCGGCCGACACCCGCGTCGAGCAGACGATGGGCGCGGTGCAGGGCGGCGCCCTGGCGCTGCTCGCCGACCGTGCGATGGCCACCGCGGTGCTGTCGACGTTGCCCGCCGGCCTGCGCGCCCACATGGTCGACGTGCACACCTCGTTCGCGCGGTCGCAGGCTGCCGACGGGCAGGCGCTGTACGCCCGCGCCGAGGTGCGTCACCGCGGCCGGCGGTTGGCTCTCGTGACCGTGACGATCACGAACGCGAAGGACGAACTCGTGGCGTTCGGCTGCGGAACGGCCGCCATCGCCCCGGCCGTTCGACCCTGAACGCGCCGTGGGTGATCCGGCCCGCGGTGATGGCAGAGGGATATGGTGAGCGACGTGAACCGTCTGAACGGACGATCGACCGGCTCCAACGGCGCCGAGGTCCGCGTGCCGAAGGCCGCCGAACTGGTCGCCGCACAGCTTCGCCACGACATCGTCCGCGGCATCCTCCGCGAAGGCGACGCCCTGCCGACCGAATCGGCCCTGATGGAGCAGTTCGGCGTCTCCCGGCCGACGCTGCGCGAAGCGTTCCGCGTGCTCGAGGCCGAGGCGCTCATCACCGTCAGCCGCGGCGCGCGGGGCGGGGCGCGGGTGCAGGTGCCCAAGACCGAGGTCGCCGCACGCTACGCCGGGCTCGTCCTGCGCCTGCGCGGCGCGACGTTGGCCGACGTGCTCGAGACCCGCGCGGCGATCGAACCTCCGCTCGCGGGCCGGCTCGCCCGGCGCCGCACCGCGGCCGACCTCGCCCGCCTGCGCGCCGCGTTCGAGGAGGCCCACCACGTCACCGGTGACGCCGCGCGCACGGCGCAGCACCACTTCCACCAGGTGGTCATCGAGCTCGCCGGCAACCAGACGGCACAGGTGATCATGGGCATCCTCGACCACATCGTCGACGCCGCCACCGCCAGCCGGGCGCGGCGCGCCGACCTCGAGGAGCAGGAGGTCACCGAGCACGTGGGCCTGCGCAGCCACCAACGCCTGCTCGAGCTGATCGAGGCCAAGGACGGCGAGGGAGCGGAACGGCTCTGGCGCAAGCACATCGTCGAGACCACGAAGTGGCTCAGCGACGATGCGAGCGCGTCGACGGTAATGGAGCTGTTCGGGTAGAGCGGGCGTCAGCCGAGCACGTCGATGACGGCGCCACCGCCCGCGCCGTAGAGGTAGCGGGCGCCTTCGACGAGGTGCCGCCGCCACACGTCCTCGGCCTCGTCGGCATCGCCGGCTTCGATCAGCTCGATCAATCGCTTGTGCGCCCGATGGCTGCGGCGAGCCTGGCGCTCGTCGCTCGTGCCCTCGTTGTCGATCGACGAGGCGGCCGCCTCGGTGATCAGTTCGAGCATGCCGGTGAGCAACGTGAGCGTCTCGTTGCCCGTGAGCTCGACCAGCAGCCGGTGGAACTCGGTGGAGTGCGAGACCGTGCTGACGCCGCCTTCCTCGGTCTCGAGCACCGCGCGCAGCTTCTGTGCCATCTGCCGGCGGTCGGGCCGCGATGCCAACGTGCGCGCCGCGGGGACCTCGACGAGCGTCCTCGCCTCGAACACGTCGGCGAGCGTGACGCCCTTGTATTGCAGGATCAGCGCGGTGTAGCGCGCCGCCACGTCGTGATCGGGCAGCTGCACCCGGGCGCCGCCGCGGGCGCCGCGCCGGACCGAGATCAGGTTCTCCGACTCGAGGATCCGGAACGCCTCGCGCAGCGTCGGGCGCGACACGTTGAACTCCTCCATCAGCGCGCTCTCGGAGGGGAGGGCGTTCCCGCTGGCGAGCTCACCGGACGCGATCTGCGAGCGGATCCGGCCGGCGACCAACTCGGCGGTCTTGGGCACGCGCACCTTTGCACGCTGGCTCGTCGCACTCGTCCTTCGCTCGCTGGCCATCGCCGGATGCTACCTCTGGAGGGCGCCGGCCGAACGGATCAGCCCTGGCGCCACGCTGGTGATCAATGGATCAACAGGTAGTTTATCCATCTACATCGGCGTGAGTCGACCGCGTCCCCGCGGCGGCCACGCGGCCGCGAGATCGAAGGGCTGGGCGAGATGGTGGAAGTGGGCACGCGCGTCCCGCACGAACTGTTCGGCAGGGGCCCCGCCGCGCTCAGGGCGTGGGTGGAACGCGCCGAGGGGCTCGGGCTGGATCATGTGTGCGTCGGCGATCACGTCAGCTTCCGGGACGGCGCCGGATACGACGGGCTCCTCCAGGCGGCCGCGGTCGCCGCTGCCTCCACGAGCATCGCGGTGCACACCGCGGTGTACGTGCTGCCGCTGCGCCATCCCGTGGTCGTCGCCCGCCAGGTCGCGTCGCTCGCCGAGCTGATCCCCGGCCGCTTCGTGTTCGGCGTGGGCATCGGCGGCGAGGATCGTCACGAGATGGAGGTCTGCGGGGTGGATCCCGCCACGCGCGGCCGCCGCATGGACGAGTCGCTGCCCATCGTGCAGAGGCTGCTACGCGGCGAGGAGACGACGCACGACGGGGAGTTCTTCCGTGTCACCGGCGCTCGCCTGTTGCCGGCCGCAGACCCCGCCGTGCCCGTGCTCGTCGGGGGACGGTCGGGCAGCGCGATCCGCCGGGCAGGGCTCGCCGGCGACGGGTGGTACGGCCTGTGGGTGTCTCCCGAGCGCTTCGCGGCGACGACGTCCGAGGTCGAAAGCGTCGGCGTCTCGGCAGGCAGGACCGGCGTCGTGTGGCGGCACAGCCTGATCGCCTGGTGCGGCATCGCGGCCGACTCCTCGCAGGCGCGCCGGGCGCTGGCGCCGGCGATGGAGGCGTTGTACGGCGTGCCGTTCGAGCGCTTCGCCCGCTACTGCCCGACGGGCAGCCCGGAACAGGTCGCGCAGGAGCTGGCGCCGTACGTCGATTGGGGCTGCCGTTCGATCAGCCTGATCGCGAAGGGTGACGGCGACGTCGCCGTGCTGGACGGTGTCGCCGAGGTCGCCCGCCTGCTGCGCGCCCACGCGGCCACCTCAGGCTCGCCTTCAATCAGATAAATGAAATAGACTGCTAGGCGACCGCGAGAGAAGCGACGGGAACAGCCAACGGGGGATACATGCTCGAC
>CAZGUH010000073.1:0-12481 GCA_964529005.1 uncultured Ilumatobacteraceae bacterium
CTCTAGGCTGTGCCCCTCACGTGGAGGGTGTGGTGCGCAGGTCCAGAGTCATCGTTCGTCAACATCTCATCATCGACGCGATCCGTCGTCACGGAAGCGGGCTGATGGTGGAGGTTGCCGACCGGCTGGGCCGCCGCCATTGGATCCAGTTCGACTTCGCCACGTTCGACGAGTCGGTGTCACACGCGGACACCATGGATCACTGGCGGCGCGAGCGCCGGCCGCTCACCTATGTCAAGGGGGCGCTCGACGGGGCGCTGATCGATGACGAGGCGCTGTTCTGGTCGTCCTTCGGCGACTACGCGTTCTGAAACGCCCGATCACCGGTAGCGGTCGTCGGTTTCGGTCCATCGCCCTCGGTGTGACCCGGACTTCGCGAAGCCCCGGCTGACCATGTAGGCGGCGCCCAGGATCGTGGCGAGCAGGCACGTGCGCCAGAGATCGAGGCTGGCGTCGTCGGCTGCGTTGTAGACGACGATCAGGGCCGCGACCCCGATCAACGTCATCCAGAACTCCGTGGTCGCGAACGACGGCTTCGTCTCCGAGATCGAGCGGGTGCGCTCGCGGAACGAGTCGGACGTCCGGCCCCGGACTTCCGAGGTGGTGGTGCGGGTCATGGATGGGTCGTTGACGCTCACCTGGCTGCCTCCTTTGCGGGACAGATGTCAGGCGACTCGTACCCGTTTGCGCGCTCCGTGATGCGATCCGCTCACGGCAGCGCGGGGGATGGCAGCATCGGCGGATGCCGCAACGTGAGCGCGGTGTCATCGATGTCATCGACGGCGCCCATCGGAGGAGGAGCATGCAACGGCGGATCGTGATCGGCGGGGTGGCGGGGGCGGTCGCCGTCCTCGTCCTGGGTCTCATTGCCATCTCGGGGATCACCTTCTCCAAGACGGATGCTTCGAACATGGGGTGCGTCTACAACGGCGGCCCGCTCGACTCGAAGAGCTTCCGCGGCTACACGGAACCGGGAGCCGGCCGGGTGTACCAAGGGCTGTTCTCCACCGTCGTCGAGGCGCCGGTCGGCCTGCGCACGTTCCGCATCTCGCTCGACCCCGGGCAGGGTGACACGCCGGAGCCGGCGTCGATCAAGGTGCGGGTGAAGGGCATCAACCAGCAGTACGAACCGACGATCACGTTCACGCTCAACACCGAGATCCGCGACGGCAAGCCGGTGGTCTGCGACTTCATCGAGAAGCGGCTGCGGCCGCTGGGCGCGACCGATTTCAACGCCACCAACGGCAACTGGCAGCACGGCTTCCTCGTCGAGACCGTCCTGCCGGTCGTCCAGGACGTGGCCACGCGCGTGCTCCAGAAGTACGACCCGACGGCGCTGGCCTTCAACACCAACGGCGAGCGGGACCGGGCCGCCGACGAGTTCGGGGTCGAGCTGACCGAGGCGTTGCCCGACGTGCTCGGCGACGACTACTTCTGCGGGCCGAGCTATCAGTTCGGCGGCGGGACGGGCGAGTGCGGCGCGGTCAACGTCATCCTGCCCGAGCCGTTGATGGACGCCGCCGACGCCGAACTGATCGCCGCCCCGCAACGGGCGAAGACCGAAGCCGACAACGCCATCGCGGTCGCAGCGGAGGCAGCGCGCAAGGCGGCGGGCGTCGCGGCAGAGCTGACGAAGGAAGCGGCGTCGGCCGAGGAAGCCGCCAACGCGCGGGAAGAGATCGCCGCCCAGCAGGCACGCGTGCAAACCGCCCAGGCCGCAATCGATTACGCCTGGTGCGCGGAGCTGGTGCGCCTCGGGCAGCGCTGCGACCTGGTGAAGGCCGCTGAGCAGGCGGACTATCCGGATGTCGTCACCGCCGGCGACACAGCCATCGCCGTCACACCGTCCACCACGGTGCCTGCGGGATGACCGCCGGCGAGGCGGTCATACGTACGGGCAGTGGCGGCAGCCGGTCGAACAGCACGTTCGGCGCCGGGCGAGGTGCGCTGCGGTGAACACGAAAAGTCCGGTCACCGGATCGGCATAGCCGCTCTCGCCGGCGCGCATGGCGGCCGAATGCGCCGCCAAGATCGCGTCCCGCGCGGGATGGTCGCGCGCCAGGCGCGTGGGGTGCGGCTCGCTCAGGTCTCGGTCCGCGAGCAGGTGCGCCATCGCTCGCCATCATTCCACCCGCGGCCCTATTGGCCTTCGGCTGGTGAGTCCTGCCGGCGTCCGGGTCGATCCGATGGCGGGTCATCCGCCTTGAGCGATTGATTCGTTCGCGCGGTCCGAAGCTCTGATCTCTCGGTCCGCGCGACCGCCATGTCTTGAGAGAATGCAAACGTTTCGTCAACATTCGTCCGCCCAGGTGAACGGACGAAAAAGCCTCCCGAAAGGTTCGTTTTGGGGGTCAAGTTCCTCGCGCAACGTGACGACACTTGGTCGAAGCGAATTGCGGACGGGCCGGCATGCCAGCCCTGTGTGAAAGGAACCCCCCGATGAGGTCAGGTTCAGCCCGTTTTCGTCGTATCGCAGTCGTAGGGGCCGTGGCGGCGGCGATCGCCGTCGGCTCCGTGGTCACCCTCTCCAATGCCGACGACGGCGCGCCGCGCATCGCATTCGTCGAGGCGCAACGTGGCGACACCTACAAGAAGATCGCCCAGCGACTCGCTCCCGGAGCCAGCGCCGACCAGATCATGGCGTTCGCGAACGAGATCAAGGCTGCCAACGGCAACGCCTCGATCAGCGCCGGCCGGATCCTGCTGTACGACGTGGCCGACGTGCCGCAGAACGGCGCCTCGGCGCCGGCGTCGTCCACGCCGACCACCGCGGCGACGACCACGTCGGCTGCGACGACGACCACGCAGGCCGCGACGACCACGACGGCGGCGACCACGACGACGGCTGCGACGACGACGACGCAGGCGACGACGACCACCAGCTCGACGACCACGAGCACGACCACCGCTCCACCGGTCACGGCGCCGGCGACTCCGTCCCAGCCGGGCATCTTCACCGAGACGTTCTCCGATGGCGAGGCGTGGAAATCGCGCTGGGACGTCGAGGTCCACCACCGCAATCTCGCGATCGGTGACACCGGCGGGCACAATTCGCACGGTTCGTGGCCAGGCGACCACGACATGAACTGCGGCGGACCCGAGACGTCACGCGAGGTCCACGACCGGGTCGACGAGGTGTTCTTCCACTGCCGCGATCACCTGATGACGTCGATGGGCGACATCGACGGCTACTCCGTCCTCGCGTTCTCGCCGAAGCAGACGTTCTCGAACTTTTCGCGGGTGTGCTGGGAGCAGAACGTGACGTGGTCGTCGTTGAACGGCCGCCAGTGGACCGAGGTGGTGCTCCAGCCGGCGTCGGAGCTGCCCCCTGGCCGCCTGGCGCACACCAACGAGAACTTCCGCTCCGTCGACGATTCCACCTTGCCGCACGGCCCGACGACGGTCGGAATCATGCTGACGGGGCCGGCAGGCGTGGGCATGTTCTACGGCGGCCACAAGGTGCTGTTCGACGACTACTACTTCCGTGACACCGAAGGCATGGCGTCGAAGGCGATCCGCCGCCAGCACTGCCTGACCGACAACGGCAACGGCATGATCACGTTCACCGTCAACCAGGGCGCAGCGGGCATCTACTCACGGGTGTTCGCCGGCCGGTTCCCCACGAACGCCCGGGTGATCTTCGAGGACCACGACTACACGCCGGACAAGATCGACCATGCCGGTCAGCCCCGGACCACGTCGTACACCTGGCACTGGGACACGATCGACATTCGTTGACCCGCTGAGCGCGGGTCCCGATCACGCGAACGCCGTCACGGGCAGCAGCGCCCCGTCTCGTCGCACGCCATCGCCGGCGCGTCGTCCAGGACGGTGTACACCTCCCAGGCGTTGTCGGGCCCTTCGATCCACGTCTTGTCCTGGACGGCATAGCAGCAGGAGACGTTCGTCTGAACGTCCTGAGAGAGCCCGATCGAGCTCGCCCGGCTGATCGCCGCCGCGACCTGCTCTGGTGATTCCACCTCGATGCCGACGTGGTTCAAGGTGCCCGGGGCGCCGTCTCCGGCGAACAGCACGAGCTTCAGCGGAGGATCGGCGACGACGAAGTTGGCGTAGCCGTCACGGACCTTGTTGGGCTCGACGCCGAACAGCCGCCGGTAGAAGTCGATCGACGTGTCGAGATCGGAGACGTTGAGAGCGAGTTGGACACGGGACATGGAAACCTCCCTTGGATCGACGGTCATCGATGCGTTGGATCGTCGCGCCTAGATCGACAGCTGTCAATGCACTGAATCGACAGGCTTCGATAGGCTGAGGCCGTGCCGGTGACCAAGCAGCGCAAGCCGATCGCCGTGGAGTGTTGTCCTCCCGTGCGATCGGTTGTCCTCGACGATGCCGAGGCTGCAAGCCTTGCAGCGAGCTTTGCTGCCCTCGCCGACCCGGTGCGGTTGCGGTTGTTGTCGTGCGTGGCCTCGGCGCCTGAGGTGTGCGCGTGCGACCTCCTCGAGCCGTCCGGTCGATCCCAACCAACGGTGAGTCACCACATGAAGGTGCTCGTGGACGCCGGGCTCGTCGAGAGGGAGAAGCGGGGTCTGTGGGTCTGGTACCGGATCGTTCCCGAGCGTCTCGATGCTCTGCGCGCCGTACTCGGCTGAACGAGCGCGGCCGGAGGGTCACCGCGGTGAGACGCGGTCTGCTCGGCCGCGGCGATGGGAATGAGTTCAGGCCGAACGCCAGGAGCCGCCATGCCCGTAGATCGCTACGTCGCTCCCGGTTGGTTGACGCAGAACGTCTTCAACCGGGGCGTCGCGATGTTGAACCGCCTCGGCGTCAGCCTCGCGGGCTCCCGCGAGCTGCGCGTGCGTGGCCGATCATCGGGGACGGTCCGCGCCACACCGGTCAACGTCCTCACCGTCGACGGCGAGCGGTTTCTGGTCTCCCCACGCGGCGTCACGGACTGGGTCCGCAACCTGCGCGCGGCCGGAGAGGGCGAGCTGCGGGTGGGACGCCGAACCGAGCGGTTCCGTGCTGTGGAGCTGCCCGACGCCGAGAAGCCGCCGGTGCTGCGGGAGTATCTCCGCCGCTGGAAGATGGAGGTCGGCCGATTCTTCGACGGGGCGGACAGCTCGTCGCCGCCCGAGCAGCTCATGCGGATCGCGCCGAACCACCCCGTCTTTCGCATCGAGCCGCTCTGATCGCTCCCCGCCGCGCTGCGGTGACGTCACGTCGTGGCAGAATTCGCCGCTGCGTCGACCAGGGGGACCAATGGACACTCGCACGATCTTGCTCACGCTGCACATCGCCGCTGTGGCGGCATGGTTGGGAGCCGACCTCCTGCAACACGCCATCTCGCCGCGGTTCTCACGCGAGTCGTCGGGCGCGGCCACAGCGTGGGCGCGCCAGCAGCTGTGGCTGCACGAGAAGTACTACCCCGTGGTCGCGATCGTGGTGGTGGCCACCGGCGTGCTGCTGGTGCTCGACGGCGAGTGGTCGTGGTCGTCCGGCTTCATCTGGGTGGGTGTGGGCGCCGTGTTGGGCGGCGCAGCGCTCGGGGGTGGCGGACTCGGATCACTCACGAAACAGCGTGTCGCTGCGCTCGAGGTCGGTGACGCGGAAGCAGCGGCTGGCGCGCACCGGCGCGGTGCCGTGCTCGGAGTGGTGGTCACCCTGCTGCCGCTGATCGCGATCATCGCGATGGTCGAGAGGTGGCGAGCCAGGGCCTGACCCGGCGGGCTGCGCCCACTCGGCTCATCCCGAGATCGGCTGCTCGCAAGGCCCACACCGTCGGGCCATCGAACGCCCACATATTGGTTCGTGCCGACGATGGAGTAGGGCAGCCGCCCCTCAGCGTCGGGCGGTGGGTCGCCCTTCAGGGCGACCAGTTGTTCATGCGCCTTCCTGGCTTCCTCGCGCCTGAACGGGAAATCGGCGTGCTTTCCCCACGCGGCGAGCGCGGCGTCGAGGCTGTCGAAGCTCCGCTCGTCACTGGCCAGGTCCACGACGCTACTGCTGCGCGCTGACCCGATCCGCAGGCCAGACCGCGTCGATGGCGGCCTCGAACGCGTGCTCGTTGATGGTCATCGATGACGCGCTTCGCTCAGTCCGTGCGGCTCGGCGGCCGCTATAGTGCGCCGGGATTTTCGAGCACGAGAGGCGGTTCGATGTCGGGTGCGGTGTTGATCGTTGTCGCTGGGCTTGTCGTCCTGCTGCTTGTCATCGTCGCCGCGACGCGCTCGTCATTTCTCAAGCGATTCCACCTTCGGCTTCCCGGTTTGACATCGCAGGTGGAGATGGGTGGGAACGAGCGCTCCACCTTCCGGGATCGCAAGGGTCACCATTCAGGGTCGACCTTCAATGTCCGGGGAACGGCGGACGTTCGAATGGACGAGACACGCACCAACGATTCCACGTTCAATATCGGGACGCCCCACGTGGATCAATCCGATCGAAACGGAACTGGCGGACCGACGACACCGGCATGATGGTCAAGCGCCTCGGCTACATCAACTTCCACGAAGAGCACGACCTCGCCCGGGACATCATCGACAGACCCACCGGGTCGAACGCGACGGTCAACGTCGTGGGCGAAAGGCCGCGCAGCGGCAAGTCCGAGTTCCTTCTGGAAGTGAAACGACGGAGGACCTCCAGCCTGCGCACCGTCCTCGTAGACGTGGGCGGCCCCGACTCCACCAACCTGCAGATCGTTCGCGACGTGCAGCGCCAGCTGGGACTCTCGATCGTCATACCGCAGGTCCCGCCCGTCACCGCGCAGTTCCATTCCCACAATTCGTCGTTCACCGGAACGAACGTCAACGTCGGGCTGTCATCGGAAATCATCGCAGCCGCGGAATGCGTCCAGGGCGTGGAGGCGATCCGTCGAGAACTCCAACAGCCTGATTCTCATCTGCTTCTGTTGGTCGACGGCATCGATGCGTGCTCGACCGGAGTCCGGGCGTTCGTCATCGACGAACTGATCGCTGCGGTGGCATCCTGCGAGCGCGTCACTGTCTTCGTCGCGACCGGACAGCCCGTTCGATTTCGCGGCCTCGCAGCGCTCAACTGTCACGAAATCACGCTGCCACGAGTCACGTTCAAACTCTTCATGGAGGTGTGTGACGACTTGCAGATCGATCTTTCGCCAGAGAGCAGGAAGGCCGTCTACCAATCCACCGACGGAACGATCGGCGGCATCGTGACGGCGCTCGAGCAGTGGTTGCGCAACCAAGGGTCCAGCTGATGAGCCCCGGCCTCCATGGTCGCTTGCCAAGCGAAGACCGGCATCGGGTCGTCGAGAACCTGCTGGCTCAGCTTCACGTGTGCAACTGGTTCGACGAGCGCGTCGTCTCGGCGATCACCGCGACGCACCGCTTCCGCAGCACGCTTCCGGAGAAGATGGCGCTTCCTCAGCACGTCCTTCTCGACGAGATCATCACCGAACTCAAGGTTCACGCATATTGCGCGCCGACGCTGCCTGTCGGCTTCCGGCTGACCGAAGCGGGCCGCGAACTCGGAAGGCGGCAGCTCGCTGGCATCCCGGCAGCCGAGGCCGAATCCCTGACATTCGAGGTGGCCACGATCTACGTCGGCCTCGTCCGTCGCGGCGGTGGGCGACGTGCGCGGCGAGCCCTCGTGGAGGCAGCGCGACACGCTCGACGTGAGGACGCGGAAGGACTCGTCAGTGCCGCCGTGTACTGCGCCCTGACCTTCGCGGCCCACGGTCATCCCGATCTGCTCCCCGTCGTGCTGAACGTCCTGTTCGGAACCGACGACGACCGCATCCCGCCCCTCGCGGAGGCACGGTTACGCGCGGTCGCCGTCGCGGAGGAGCGCGACTGGCACGGCGTCGCACAGCTCTTGCAGGGCATCACCGACGACAGTCGCCTCCCCTCACCCGCGCCGCCGCTCGAGCCTCCGAGTTCGCACCAGGCCGTCGTGTCGACTCGGCAGTTGCTCACCGCAGGCGTCCACTTCGGCAGCACGACGCGTCGGTGGAACCCCAAGATGCGCAAGTTCGTGTTCTCCCAACGCAACGGCGTCTTGATCATCGATCTTCTCCAGACGCTTCGTCGTCTCGAGGAGGCGTACACGTTCGTTCGCGACACGGTGTCCGCGGGGGGAACGGTTCTGTTCGTCGGGACGAAGCCACAGGCCACGGAGTCGATCCAGACGTCCGCCTTGCGCTGCGGCATGCCGTATGTCAACCGTCGATGGCTCGGCGGCATGCTGACCAACTTCGCGACGATCGCACGACAGATCGACAAGATGCACCGGTATCAGGCGATCACGAGAAGCGCCGATCTCGGCTACCTCCCGAAGCGGGAGGTCGTCGTACTCAGACGGAGACTGTCCAAGATCGAGCGCGGACTTCTCGGTGCGTCGACGATGACGCGCTGCCCGGACGCCATCTTCCTCATCGATCCGCGCGCAGAACACCTCGCCGTCGCGGAGGCGCGCCGCCTCGGAATCCCGGTCGCGGCGCTGATCGACACGGATGGGGACCCCGACTCGATCAGCTTTCCGATTCCGGGCAACGACGACTCGATCACGGCGACGTCTCTGATCTGCAGAGTCATCGCGGACGCGGTGTTGGAAGGGCGCTTCATCGCCGAGCATCGCGCCGATGCCCGCATTGCCGAGCCGGCGCGCGGCGACGTGCAGACCGAGCGAGGAGCCCGACGCGCGGCAGCGACGTCCGACCTGGACCCCATGGTGTACGGCGACGTCGATGACGAACCCGACGAGGCGTAGGCGTCTCAGCGCAGGGAACCGTCGAACAGGCCGGTGAGCTCCCGCCAATGCCGCTCGGCGGACGCCGGTTCGTACACGGGAAAGTCGGCCATCGTCCATCCGTGTGCCGCGCCGACGTACAGGTCGTGACGATGGTCGATGCTCCCCGCCATGAGCGCCTCGCACAGCTTTCCTGCCATCGCCGGCGGGTAGGAGCCGTCGTTGTCCGCCGCCCCGATGTAGACGCGGCCCTTGATCTTGTCCACGACGAGGTGCGGGCTCAGGTCGGAATCGGAGGCCAACGAGCCGCCGTGGAAGCTCGCCGCGGCGGCGATCCGATCGGGATACGTCGCGGCCGCCGTGAGGGAGATGGCGCCGCCCATGCAATAGCCGGTCGTTCCGACCTTGGCGCCCACGACGTCGCTGCGGCTGTCGAGGTATGCGAGGAACGCTGCAGCGTCCTGCGCGGCGCGCCGGTTGTCCGTCGAGCTCATCAGCGGAGCGAGCATCGACCGCGGATTGTCCGAAGCGAACACGGCCTTGGGATCGAGCGGCTCGTACGGGCCGGCGCGGTAGAACAAGTCCGGCAGCAGGACGACGTAGCCGGCGTCGGCGAGGCGCTGCCCCATGTCGAACAGCGTTGTTCGGATTCCGAGCCCGTCCATGAAGAAGATCGCGCCTGGCCACGGCCCGCCGCCTGTGCTGGGGGTGAAGACCGAGGTCGGGCACTCACCGTCGTCCGTTCGGATCGTCACCTGCTCACGAGCCATCGTTCCTCCTGGATGCGTCGACTGACGGACCTTAACCCTCGGGTGATGTGTGACTTGACAAACCCAAACGCCGGGGTAAGATTTGTGGCGTGAAGATGACCGTTACGTCGCTGATGGATCGCTTGCAGAGCGAGGCCGACGCGTACGAGATGCTGGAAGAGCTGCGCTGGGGTGGACAGCCCCGGTGCGCTCACTGCGGAGCGACCCGCGTCTACTTCTTGCAGCCGCGTGATGGTTCGGATAGCCGTTCGACGCGCACGGGGTCACGGTCGGAGCGTCGGGTGTGGAAGTGCGGGGTTTGCCGCCGCCAGTTCTCGGTGCTGACCGGCACGATCTTCCACGGCTCGAAGATTCCGGTGCGGACGTGGATCATGTTGGTGTTCGAGTTGTGCAGCAACAAGAACGGCCTCGCTGCCCGCGAGGTCGAGCGCAAGTACGGCCTCACCCCAAAGAGCGCATGGTTTGCCTTGCACCGCATTCGTGAGGCGATGAAGCGTGAGCCATTGGCGGGGATGCTGCGCGGCACGGTGATGGCGGACGAGACGTACATCGGTGGGTCGGAGAAGAACAAGCACAAGAGCCAGCGCGATGTGAAGGCCCGTGGCCGGTCGATGCGTGGCAAGGCCATCGTTCTGTCGCTGGTCAACCGGGAGTCGGGCGAGGTGCGCTCGGCGGTGGTGCCGAACGTGACCGCCGAAACCCTCCGCAAGAACATCGAGCAGCACGTCGACCCGATGGGGTCGGTGCTCGTCACCGACACCTGGACGCCATACATGTCGGTGGGTCGTCAGTTCGAGGCGCACCACATGCTGAACCACTCAAGCACCACATGCTGAACCACTCAGAGGACGAGTACGTGAACCGCGAGGGGTACAGCACGAACCAGGTGGAGGGGTTCTTCTCCCAGTTGAAGCGGTCGCTCGACGGCACACACCATCACGTCTCGGTGCAGCATCTGCCCCGGTACCTGGCCGAGTTCGACTTCCGGTACAACACCCGCAAGGCCAACGACACCACCCGCGTCCACGTGCTCATGGATCAGGTCGGCGGGAGACGGCTCACGTACAAGCCACTGACCGCTCCGTGAAGGGACGCGCGCGAAAGGTGCTGGCCGCGGAAACCCTTGACCAGTACACTTCTAGTAGTGGACTACGAGGAACTCGAACCCTCCGGCCCGGA
Source organism: uncultured Ilumatobacteraceae bacterium (assembly GCA_964529005.1). GTDB lineage: Bacteria > Actinomycetota > Acidimicrobiia > Acidimicrobiales > Ilumatobacteraceae > CAZGUH01. The sequence goes on from CAZGUH010000073.1 coordinate 10,635, forward strand.
CCTTCCAATGACCAGCCGGACACCACGTCGTAGCCCGCACGGATAGAGGTTGTGGAGTCGGGAGTTAGCTGCTCCCGACTCCACTGGCCTCGCTAGATCAACTCGCTAAGGGGGCGGCCTCATAGCCACCACCTCCTTTCGGGTCAGGTCCGGCAGTTGCCGCTGCCGAATTGCTTTCTGGGACTGAGGCCCCCACGGAAGTGGGGGCCTCAGGCTTTGTCAGACGGTATGCAGTTGAGCCGTCTGGCCGATCTTGTCGTACAAGCGGCGAATCCACCTTGAGCGACAGCGTGCGCAATGTGTTCCTCAGCACGTTCATACGGTTGTTCGATGTGGTCTCCCACCCTCTTTCGAGCAGTGCGTCGTGGATTTCGCGGGGCGTGAGGTAGCTGCCGGCGTCACTCAGAACGTCGACGATGAGCGCCGGCAGGCCACGGGTTGAGCGGCGGACAACCGCAGCGTCTTGCTTCTCGACAATCCGATCCACACGGGCTTCAGCCTCAAGCTCATCAAGCGCTTCGAACCCCGTGATGATGTGATCCAGGGCTTCAAGCTTCCGTTGGAGCGCCGCTAACTGATCCGCAACGAACTGGCGTTTGCGGATCACCTCCTCACGGATCTTGGCTGTGTCGAGCTCAGTCACGGGGGGCACAATACACGGGCGCACACAACTGTGTACGCATTTAGTGTTCCCCCCGTGTGGGGGAGAGCGCCCGCCCCCCACGGGGACGCTTACGGGTAACCTTGTCAGGTGGCCCGAAGGCAGCGACACCGGACAGACGACGAACCTGTCAGCCTCACCCCCCTCGATCCCGAGGACGCACTACGCGCTCTGCTCCAGGTGACGCCCGATCAACCGGTTCCGCTGAAGGGCGGACAGCACTGGCGGGACTCGTCGGGCGACGTCATCGTCCTCAAGGCGGCGACCGTCAACCGACAGATGTGGTCCGCGTTCGTGGTGAAGACCGGTGCGCTCGTGCCCCTCAGCGAGGACTACATCCGCGATAACTACGACCTCGTAGACGACGACCCAGCAACTTCGTAAGCAGATGGCCCCGGGATCACGATGGGGCGGGGCCGCCGCCCCAGGTGGCGAACGTTGACACTCTGCGGAAGCTCTCCGTAAGCACACCACGCCAGTCGTCTCTGCACGGTGCGATGCCGTGTTCGAGGATGAGGAACAGCAGAACGTGCTCGAAAAACACGCGTCCGGTGGGGACATGGAGCTTTCCCAGTCCATCGAAGTTTGGGTCGCTCCGCCGAACGTGCACGTGAGGATACATCGGTTCGGATGATGTCCACTCCCACGAGTAGAGCTGCGGCTTCAGCGATTCGTCCCGGGAGACCGTGTGCGCGTAGTCCAGGGTGGTGACCTTCCGCTCATTCGGATAGTGCGGGTGGTCTGAATACCGGAACTGCATCGTTGACCGCAGGAAGACGCGCTCGCCAGTGCCAGTGTTCATTCGCAGAATGGGATCGGGCACCGTGACGGCGGACCACAGATTCGTCCCTGGGATTGGGAGAACCTTCCAACTCGCCCGCTTCGTCACAGTGGAAAGCGACGCGTTCAGGACGCGCAGGACCCTCGCCTTGGCGTCAGCATCGGAGCGCGCAGGCTCGCGGTCAGCAAGTCTTGATTCGTGCACCGGTGAGAAGAGCGAGGTGCACGACCATCGGGTTGTCCGCGTCCAACTGCCCCGCCTCAGCCCGACGGACGAATTCCGCGACTGACATTCCGAAGTATCGATCGGTCTGTTCTTCCGCGTACTGGCGCGCCTCATCCACCGTCAGCTCGTCCCGATCATCGTCGAGCACTTGCGCAAGGACTGGCGACATGCGACCACCGT
>CAZGUH010000074.1:0-4561 GCA_964529005.1 uncultured Ilumatobacteraceae bacterium
GTCGACGCGCTGCTGCGCGATCCAAGCGTCAACGAGGTGATGGTCAACGCCGGGCAGCAGGTGTGGGTCGAAAGAGGCGGCGTGCTCAGCCGGGTCGGCACGCTCGCGCCCGGCGAGGCGGAGCTGATCATCGAGCGCATCGTCACACCGCTCGGGCGCCGCGCCGACCGCAGCAGCCCGATCGTCGACGCCCGGCTCGAGGACGGCTCGCGCATCTGCGCCGTCATCCCACCGGTCGCGATCGACGGGGCGACGCTCTCGATCCGCCGCTTCGCCGTGCGCGACGTCGCGCTCGACGCGTTCGCCAGCCCGGATCTCGTCGCTTTGCTCGTCGACGTCGTCACCGCTCGATGCAACGTCCTCGTCAGCGGAGCGACGTCGTCGGGCAAGACCACGTTGCTCAACGCGCTCGCGGCCCACTACGGCCCGTCCGAGCGCATCGTCACCTTGGAGGACACGGCAGAGCTGCGTCTCGTGGCCTCGCACGTCGTGCGCCTCGAGGCGCGCGCCGCAAGCGCCGACGGCGTCGTCGCGATCGGCCTCGACACGCTGCTGCGCACCGCGTTGCGACTGCGCCCCGATCGCCTGGTCGTCGGGGAGGTGCGTGGTCCCGAAGCGCTCGACATGGTCCACGCGCTGAGCACGGGCCACGACGGCTCGTGGGCGACCGTGCACGCCAACGGCCCGTCCGACGCGCTGCGCCGCGTCGAGTCGATGGTGTGGCAGGCGGCGCCGGGGTGGCCGGCCGACGCGGTTCGCTCCCTCGTCCGCCACGCCATCGACGTCGTCGTGCACGTCGCTCGCCAGCGCGACGGCCGCCGCCGGGTCACCGACGTCGTCGAAGTGATCCGCCCGCCCGGCGCGGGAGACGTGCGGTGGCTGGCGCGCGGCGATGCGGTGCTCGACACGATCGCGCGGCGGCGCGTGCCATGAGCCCCCACAGCCTCGGGCCCGCCGTGGCCACCGCGGCCATCACCGTCGCGGTCGCCACGGCCATCGCCCATGGGCGCCATCACCGTGCTGTCCGTCGGCGGATCGCACCGCGTGCGACATGCCCACACGGAGCGCGACCGATGGCGATCGCGATCGTCGGCATCGCGGCCGCCGCCCACGGCGCTCTCGCCAGCAGGGTGTGGCGGCGCGCCGCGGCGATCGACGTCGCCGAGATGCTCGAGGGCATCGCCCGCGACGTGCGATCGGGCAGCGCGCTGCCGGCTGCCATCAGCGCCGCGCGGCGGTCGGGCGCGGGCGCGGACGTCCTCGGCGAAGCGGTCCGGCGGATGCGCGCCGGCGACACCCTGTCCCGGGCTCTCACCCCCGACGCCAGCCCGCTCGGCGACAGCGCACGACTCGCGCTCACCACTCTCGCCGCGTGCGCGACGGCCGGAGGGCCGATGAGCGACACGATCGAGCGAGCCGCCTCGACGCTGCGCGAGCACGCGGCGCTCGACGCCGAGCGCCGCGCCCAGGCCAGCCAGGCCCGCGCGTCGATGTGGGTGCTGACGCTCGTGCCGCTCGTGTTCGCCGTCTGGAACGCGGCCGTCGACGCCGACGTGCGAGCGTTCCTGCTCGGGTCGTCCGCCGGCTGGATCTGCCTGGTCGGCGGGCTGGCGCTCAGCGCCGCCGGGTGGTGGTGGATGCGCGCCATCGTCGACGGGTCGTCGGCGTGAGCGCGTTCGCAGCAGTCCCTGCCGTCGCTGCCGCGGCCGCCGTCGTCACGTTGGCGGTCTCGATGCCGGTCGGGCGACGGCCCGTCCTCGACGGCGCTGCCCCGCCCGCGGCCCGCCGCGCGACCACACGTCGTCGCCTGGTCGGCATCACGGCGTCGAGCGCGGCGACGCTCGTCGGGTTCGGTCCGGCGGCCCTGCTCGGTGTCGTCGCGACCGCGTGCGCGGCGGCGGTCGCCCGTCGTCGACGGCGTCGGAGGCAGCACGAGCGTGCGCTGCACGCGGGCTATCCGCATGCGCTCGACCTGCTGGCGTTGAGCATGCGGGCCGGCTTCTCGACGGCGGCGGCTGCCCGCCTGCTCGCTGGCTCCGGCCCACCCGCACTGCGGCGCGCGTTCGCGACGATGGTGCGGCGTATCGACCGCGGCGAGCGCGTCGGTGATGCGGCAGCGGCCTTGGCGGACGAGATCGGTCCGGTCGCCATCCCGCTCTCGCGAGCGTTGGCCGACGCCGAACGCTCCGGTCTCCCCCTCGGTCCGGTCCTCGATCGGTTGGAAGACGAGGCGCGCCAGCAGCGGCGTCGAGATGCCGAGAGCGCCGCCCGCCGGTTGCCCGTGCGTCTCACGTTCCCGCTGGTGCTGTGCATGCTGCCGTCGTTCGTCCTGCTCGCAGTGGCGCCCCTGCTCGCCACCGCCTTCTCGGAGCTGCGCGTCGTCGACGCCTGAGCTCCCGCTCTGCGAACCGGACCTTGGAGGATCACATGCGCGCCATCTCCGCACGCCTTCTCGCTCTGTGGCTCAGCCGCGACGACGAGGGTCAAGCCACCGCTGAATACGCGCTCGTCATGCTCGCCGCCGCGCTCGTCGCGCTGCTCGTCGTCGCCTGGGCCACCGGCGGCGGCGGCGCCGGCAAGGTCGGCCGGCTCTTCGATCGGGTCATCGACTCGGTGATCGACAAGGTCGGATGAGTCGGCGGAGACGACGGCCGTCGCGGAGCGATCGCGGCCAGGCGACCGTCGAGTTGGCTCTTGCGCTGCCCCTCGTCTGCGTCTTCCTCCTCGGGGCGGTCCAGGTGGCGGTCATCGTCGCCGATCAGATGTCGGTCCTCGCTGCAGCCCGGGAGGCGGCGCGGGCGGCAGCGGTGGCGGCCGACCCGCAGGGCGCGGCGCGGGCCGCCGCCGAGCGCGCCACCCGGCTACGGCCGCTCGACGTCGACACCGTCCTCGGCGCCGACGCGGTCACCGTCACCGTCGTCTCCACCAATCACACGGATGTGGCGCTCATCGGAGCCCTGCTGCCGGATGTGGTCGTGCGCGCCGACGTCACCATGGCGCTCGAGCCGCCATGATCGGCGCGGCAGTAGCGTCGAGACGATGGAGCTCCACCTGCGACGCATCACGGCCGGCGACGTCGACGTCGTGGTGGCGAGTGGCGAGATCGACCTCGCCACGGCGCCGCAGCTGCGCAGCGCGCTCGTCGAGTTGGTGGTCGACAACCTCGGTCAGCTCGTGGCGATCGACCTCGACGGCATCGCTGCGCTCGACGACACCGGGCTCGGGGTCGTCCTCGGCGCCGCCGGCCGTGCGCGGGCCGCCAATGGAGATGTCGCCGTCGTGTGCTCTCCGGGGCGGCTTCGTGACCGGCTCACCCTGACCGGGCTCGATCGGGCGGTGACGGTGGTCGCGTCGCTGGCCGAGCTGGCCACGATCTCCGCGCCGCGTTGACCGTCAGCGCCGGGGCGGCCGGCGCGCGCCGCGCCGATCGGCAGCGCGCAGCTGCGCTTCCTGCTCTGCTTCCAGCGCGGCTTCCTCGGCGACGAGACGCTTGAGGCTCTCCAGCCTCCGGGGATCCAGTGACCCGGCCTCCGCAGCGGCTTTGACGGCGCAGCCTGGTTCGTTCTCGTGCTTGCAGTCGCGGAATCGGCACTGGTCCATCAACGTGAACACGTCGGCGAAGGCGCGTTCGATGCCATCGCCGCTCAACCACAAGCTCACCGCGCGCAGGCCGGGCGTGTCGATCAGCCAACCCTCGCCCGGCAGCGCGACGAGTTCGGCGGCGGTCGTGGTGTGCCGGCCCCGCTGGTCGGTGTCGCGCACGGCCCCGGTGGCCTGCGTGTCACCGCCGACCAGAGCGTTGACCATCGTGCTCTTGCCGACGCCGCTGGCGCCCAGCATCGCCAGCGTGCGACCGCCGCGCACCTGGGCACGCACGGCGTCGACGCCGGCTCCGGTGATCCCGCTGGCGGTCAGCACGTCGACGCCCATCGCCACCTCCGACAAGGCGTGGACGGCTCGATCCACGTCGTCGGCGGCGACCAGATCGCTCTTCGTCAGCACCACGATCGGCACCGCGCCGCTGTCGAAGGCGAGCACCAGCTCGCGCTCCAGCCGGCGCTGGTTGGGTGGAGAGGTGAGGGCGTGCACCAGCGCGACGACGTCGACGTTGGCGGCCAGCGTGTGCGCCTGGGCCCGAGCGCCTTCGAAGGAGGCACGGCGCACGAACGCGCTGCGGCGGGCGAGGACGTGCTCGACGCGCTCACCGTCGTCGCTGGCCACGATCCAGTCGCCCACCGCGACGTCGGCGCCGAGGTTGCGCACGCGCTGGACTGCGCCGTCGCCCCGGTCATCGGCGTCGAGCAGCACCGTGCTCCACCCGCGATCGACCCGTGCCACCCTGCCCGGCCGCCCCGGCGCGCCCAGCTCCCGCCACGCCCGCTCCTGCTCCCCACTCCACCCGAGGCGAGGGTCGGTCATGAGCGAAGCTCCTGACCGGTCGGCCGCGCGAGCGCCAGCGAGCCGGACGACGACGGGGTCCGGGGACGCAGTCCCCGAGCCAACACCGTCATGAGCGAAGCTCCTGACCGGTCGGCCGCGCGAGCGCCAGCGAGCCGGACGA
>CAZGUH010000074.1:4661-11848 GCA_964529005.1 uncultured Ilumatobacteraceae bacterium
GTCATGAGCGAAGCTCCTGACCGGTCGGCCGCGCGAGCGCCAGCGAGCCGGACGACCGGTCCGATGACGATGGGGCCCGGGGGCGCAACCCCCACACGTTCACGCTCATTCGCTGGTGGAACGTACGGACGCAGCCGTGGGGCGTCAATCAACTTCTCGACGCGCGATGACCAGCTCCGACGAGGTGTGACACATGGCGCTGGACAATCTGCCATAACGGCGTCATAGGGTGGGAGATCGGACCGGCGGCACGGGTCGCTGGATCGCAGGGGAGTTCCACCAGCCATGCTTGCTCGACTCGCACGCTCCGCCGTCCGACACCGATGGATCGTCATCGGCGCATGGGTCGCGTTCCTCGTCGTCACGATCGGGTTGTCCAGCTCCGCGGGCCCCAACTGGAACACCGACTTCACGCTGCCCGACGGCGAGTCGCGTGACGTGCAGGAGCTGCTCGAGGCCAACGACCCCAACCGTGCCGGGTTCACGTCGCAGATCGTCGCCCGCGCCGACCAGGGCGTCGACGACCCACAGGTGCGCGACACGCTCCAGGAGCTCTACGACTTCATCGCCCAGCAGCCGGGCATCACGGTCAGCAGCCCCTACGACAACCCGCAGCAGATCAACGAGGACGGGACGATCTCGTTCGCCCAGCTCGACATCGAGGACCGGCCGTTCGAGGAGGTCACCGAGCTCGGGGAAGAGATCCGCGAGTTCGGCGAGGAGTTGCCGGCCGTCGACGGCCTGCAGGTCGAGTACGGCGGCGACATCTTCGCCGAGTTCGAGCTGCCCGAGAGCGAGGCCTACGGCCTGATCGCGGCGGTGATCATCCTCATCCTGGCGTTCGGGTCGGTGCTGGCGATGGGCTTGCCGATCGGGACGGCGCTGTTCGGCTTGGGCTGCGCGACCTCGATCGTCACCGTTCTCAGCCACGCCTTGAAGATGCCCGACTTCACGACCGCGATGGTGGCGATGATCGGGCTCGGCGTCGGCATCGACTACGCCCTGTTCATCGTCACCCGCTACCGGGAGGCGTTGCGCGCCGGCCTCGAGGTCCAAGACGCCGTGGTGGAGGCGCTCGACACCAGCGGCCGAGCGGTGCTGTTCGCCGGCGCCACGGTCATCATCTCGCTGCTCGGGTTGTTCTGGATGCGACTCGACTTCGTCAACGGTGTCGCCATCGGAGCGATCGTGGCCGTGCTGATGATGATGGTCGGCTCGATCACGTTGCTGCCGGCGCTGCTCGGCTGGGTCGGCCGGCGCATCGACAACACCACGCGGGCGGCGTTGATCTGCGTGGCGATCCTGGTCGTCACCGCCTTCGTCGCCGTCACCGTCGGGCAAGGCGGCATCTTCCTCGGCGGTTTGCTGCTGTCGATCGGTCTTTTCGCTGCCAGCTTCGCCGTGCGCTCGCTGCGCCGCCCGATCCGTCACCGCCCCGAAAAGCCCAAGGAGCAGCGCTTCTGGTATCGCTGGAGCCGCTTCGTCCAGCACCATCCGTGGTCGACAGCAGCGTGCGCGGTCGCCGGCCTGGTCGTGCTGGCGGTGCCGTTCCTGTCGATTCGCCTCGGCTTCGGCGACCTCGGCAACCAGCCAGAGGATCGGACCGTGCGCCGCGCCTACGACCTTCTCGCCGAGGGATTCGGCGCGGGCGTCAACGGCCCGCTGATCGTGACGGTGGAAGGTCCGGCAGCGAGTGACGCCGACCAGTTCTACGCCTTCATCGACACCATCGAAGCGACGCCCGACGTCAACTTCGCGGTCGTTCCGCCCGCCGAGTCGTTCACCCCCGGCGACTACCAAGCGGTCGTCGTCTACCCGGAGAGCGCTCCGCAGGACGAGGCGACCACCGAGCTGGTCAACCACCTGCGCGACGATGTCATCCCGGCCACGGGCATCGACGCCAAGGTCGGCGGCCTCACCGCTGCATCCGTCGACTTCGCCGACTTCCTCGCCGAAGGCATGCCCTGGCTCATCGGCATGGTGCTGGTGCTCAGCTTCATCCTGCTCATGCTCGTGTTCCGCAGCGTGCTGGTGCCGCTGAAGGCCGTCGTCATGAACCTGCTGTCGATCGGCGCGGCCTACGGCATCCTGGTCGCCATCTTCCAGTGGGGCTGGGGCATGGAGTTGATCGGAGTCGACAAGGCCGGACCGATCGAAGCGTGGGTCCCCATGTTCCTGTTCGCCATCGTGTTCGGCTTGTCCATGGACTACGAGGTCTTCCTCCTGTCGCGCATCAAGGAGGAGTACGACCGCACGAAGGACAACAACTCCGCGGTGGCGGATGGGCTGGCCGTCACGGCCCGGGTCATCACCGCCGCGGCCCTGATCATGTTCTGCGTGTTCTCGGCCTTCGTGCTCGGCGACGACCGCCAGCTGAAGCTGTTCGGGCTCGGCCTCGCGATCGCGGTGCTGCTCGACGCCACCGTCGTGCGCATGCTGCTGGTCCCGGCGACGATGGAGCTGCTCGGCGACCGCAACTGGTGGCTGCCGCGCTGGCTCCGGTGGCTCCCGCGCATCGACGTCGAGGGTCACCACGTGCTGCCCACAGCCGGTGAGATCCTCGACGTTCCCGCTCCGAGCGGCGACGACGACCTCCCCGACGACGTCCGCGTGGGCAGCCGACCTTGACACGCGGTGGCTCGCGCGCCTAGCGAATACGGCGCCATGGCCAAACCGCTCGTCATCGTCGAGTCGCCCGCGAAGGCCAAGACCATCTCTGCGCTGCTCGGCAACGCCTACGACGTGCGCGCGTCCGTGGGTCACGTCGCAGATTTGCCGAGCAAAGGTCTTGCCGTCGATGTCGACAACGGCTTCAAGCCCACGTACGAACTCACCGACCGCGGCAAGCAGGTCGTCAAGGACCTGAAGTCGGCCCTGAAGGATGCGAGCGAGCTGTACCTCGCGACCGACGAGGACCGCGAGGGTGAAGCGATCAGCTGGCACCTGCTGGAGTACCTGAAGCCCAAGGTGCCGGTGAAGCGGATGGTGTTCCACGAGATCACCAAGAGCGCCATCGACCACGCGGTGCAGAACCCGCGGGGCATCGACTACGGCCTGGTCGACGCAGCCGAGACGCGCCGGATCCTCGACCGGCTCTACGGTTACGAGGTGTCACCGGTGCTGTGGCGGCGGGTGAACCGGGGATTGTCGGCCGGCCGAGTCCAGAGCCCCTCGATCCGCCTGATCGTGGAGCGCGAGCGCGAGCGCATCGCCTTCGTCGCCGCCGGCTACTGGGACATCGCCGCGCTCACGGGCACCGAGCCCGCCTTCACCGCCACCCTCGTCTCCCTCGACGGAACGAAGGTCGCCACCGGCAAGGACTTCGACACCGCCGGGCGGGCGAGCGACAAGGTCGTGGTCGTCGACGAAGCCCGCGCCCACCAGCTCGTCGCCGGCCTCACCGAGGCCCCGTTCACGGTCCGGTCCGTCGACGACAAGCCCTACAAGAGCGGCCCCCGCGCGCCGTTCATGACCAGCACGTTGCAGCAGGAGGGCGGCCGCAAGCTGCGGTTGTCGGCCTCGCAGGTGATGCGCGTGGCGCAGGGGCTCTACGAGCGTGGGTTCATCACCTACATGCGAACCGACAACGTGGTGCTGAGCGAGGAGGCCCTGCACGCGGTGCGTGCCGAGGTGGCCCAGGCGTACGGGCAGCAATACCTGTCTGCCGCCCCTCGCCAGTTCAGCACCAAGGTGAAGAACGCGCAGGAGGCCCACGAGGCGATCCGCCCGACGACCCCGCTGCGGCGGCCCGATCTGGTCGCAGCCGAGCTGAACCCGCAGGAGCTGTCGCTCTACCGCCTGATCTGGCAGCGCACCCTCGCCAGCCAGATGGCGGATGCCACGGGCGTCACCGTCAGCGTGCGCATCGGCGCCACCGCGAGAGCCGTCGACGGCGCCCCCGGCGCAGACTGCGAGTTCGCGGCGAGCGGCACCACGATCACGTTTCCGGGCTACCGCCAGGTGTACGTCGAGTCCACCGACGACGACCAGGCCGGCGACGACGAGCGTGAGGCGCTGCTGCCGGCGCTTCGGCCCGGCGACACGGTGCCGATCGAGTCGCTGACCCCCTCGGGCCACACGACGTCGCCGCCGGCGCGCTTCACCGAAGCGTCGCTGGTGAAGCGCCTGGAGGAGCTCGGCATCGGGCGGCCGTCGACCTGGGCCTCGATCATCCAGACCGTGCAGGACCGCGGCTACGTCTGGAAGAAAGGTCAGGCGCTCGTTCCGACGTGGACCGCGTTCGCGGTCGTCGGCCTGATGGAGAAGCACTTCGACGACCTCGTCGACTACGCCTTCACCGCCCGGATCGAGGAGGACCTCGACGCCATCGCCCGCAACGAGGCCAACAAGAGCTCGTGGCTGCGGACCTTCTACTTCGGCGACGACGACGACCTTCCCGGCTTGAAGCGTCTCGTCGAGGAGAACCTGGACGAGATCGACGCGGCCGAGATCAACACCTTCCCCATCGGTGAGGATCCGGAAACCGGCCAGCAGATCGTCGTCAAACCCGGCAAGTACGGCCCCTACGTCAAGCGGGGCGACGACACCGCGAGTGTTCCCGACGACCTGACGCCCGACGAGCTGACCGTCGAGGTGGCGCTCGCGCTGCTGGCGGCGCCGAAGAGCGACGAGCCGATCGGCGAGATCGACGGGCTCCCGGTGTTCGCCAAGAACGGCCGCTACGGGCCGTACGTGCAGTGGGGAACGCCCGAGGCTCCGCCGCCGGGGCAGGAGAAGCCGAAGATGGCGAGCTTGTTCAAGACGATGACCTTGGAGCGCATCACGATCGACGACGCCCGGGATCTGCTCCAACTTCCCCGGACGATCGGCGCCGACCCGGCCGACGGGGTGCCGATCGTCGCCAACAACGGTCGATACGGGCCCTACATCCAGAAGGACAAGGACTTCCGATCCATCGACAGCGAGGAACAGCTGCTCACGATCACGCTCGACCAGGCGCTCGCGATCCTGGCGCAACCGAAGCAGTTTCGCCGCGGTGGCCGTTCGATGGCGGCCAAGGGGCCGCTGCGCGAGTTCGGCAACGACCCGGTGAGCGGACGCCCGGTGGTCGCCAAGGACGGCAAGTTCGGCGTGTACGTCACCGACGGGGAGACGAACGCATCGCTCAGCAAGGGCGATCGCCTCGAGGCGATGCCGCCGGAGCGGGCCTACGAGTTGCTCGCGGTGCGCCGTGAGCAGATCGCCGAGAAGGGCGGGGCGCCGGCCAAGCGGACGGGGGCACGGCGCGCCGCGGCGAAGAAGGCGCCTGCCAAGAAGGCCGCGGCGAAGCGTGCGGCGCCGCGCAAGCCCGCGTGACGCGGCGCACGGCCATGCCTCGCGCACCCCATCGCTAGGGTCAGCGGCGCCATGAGCACCCGCAGCCGTGCCTCGCGTCCCGATCCGACCGGCGCCCGGTACATCGCGCTCGAGGGCGCCGAGGGATGCGGCAAATCCACGCACGCCGCTCGCCTCGCCGCCAGCTTGGCGGCGGTGCTGACGCGCGAGACCGGCGGCACTCCGGTCGGCGAGCGGCTGCGCAGCATCTTGCACGACCCCGCCAACACCGAGCTCACGCCGAAGGCCGAGGCGCTGCTGATCGCAGCCGATCGCGCCCAGCATGCCGAGCAGGTCGTGCTGCCGGCGCTGCGCGGCGGCCGCCACGTCGTGTCCGACCGCAGCGTCTACTCGACGCTCGCTTACCAGGGCTACGGACGGAAGCTGCCACTCGACGACCTCGAACGCATCAACGACTGGGCGCTCGGCGGGTGCTGGCCCGATCTCGTCCTGCTGCTCGACGTCTCACCGGCGTTGCTCCGCCGCCGCATGCGAGGCCGCCAGCTCGACCGCTTCGAGCGCGAGAGCGCCGCGTTCCACACCCGCGTCCGTGAGGCGTTCCGCACGATGGCGGCGGCCGATCCGTCCCGGTGGGTCGTCATCGACGGCAGCCACGAGACCGACGACGTGTCGCTCGCCATCCGCACCGCGGTGCGCGAGCGGCTGGGGATCTGACGTGTCCAGCGCCGTGACGGCCAGCGTGTGGGACGGCGTCGTCGGTCAGCCGGCGGCGGTCGCCCGCCTGGTCGGGGCAGCGCGCAACCCCGTGCATGCGTACCTCTTCGTCGGTCCGCGCGGCTGCACGAAGGACATCGCGGCGCGGGCGTTCGCCGCGCTCCTGGTCGGGGGCGAGGACGACCCGAACGGGCGCGACGCGCGCCTGATCCTCGACGGCGAGCATCCCGACGTGCGCGAGGTGCGCCGCGCCGGCGCGGCGATCTCGGCCGAGCAGGCGCGCGAGATCGTGCGCCTGGCCACGCTCGCCCCGGTAGAGAGCGCCCGCAAGGTGATGATCCTCGACGAGTTCCACCTGTTGCGCGCCGAGGGCGCAGCGGTGCTGCTCAAGACGATCGAGGAGCCGCCCCCGAGCACGGTGCTGATCGTGCTCGCCGACCAGATCCCGCCCGAGCTGATCACGATCGCCTCGCGCTGCGTGCGCATCGAGTTCGGCCCGATCAGCGACCCCGACATCGAGCGCCAGCTGGTCGCCGAGGGGGTCGACGAGGCGGCGGCCCGGCGCGCCGCCGAGCAGGCGCACGGCGACCTCGACCGTGCTCGCCTGCTCGCCACGGATGCCGAACTGACGACCCGCCATCAGGCATTCGCCGACGTCCCACGCCGTCTCGACGGCACCGGCGCCACTGTCGTCACGGTGGCCAACGAGCTGCTGGCGCTGATCGACGCCGCCGCCGCGCCGCTCGAAGCCCGCCAGGCCGCCGAGGCGGCCGAGCTCGACGAGCGCATCGCCGCTGCGGGCGAGCGCGGCAGCGGCCGCAAGGCGCTGGAGGACCGGCACAAGCGAGAGCTCCGCCGCCACCGCACCGACGAGCTCCGCACCGGGCTCGCGGTCATCGCTGCGACCTACCGCGACGTTCTCGCCGCGGGCTCCGCCCGGCGCCACGACGCCATCGAGGCGGCCGTCCACCGCATCCACGAGGCGATCGAAGCGCTCGAACGCAATCCGAACGAGCAGCTGCTGATGCACGCTCTGTTGCTCGATCTCCCGTCGGTGTCCGGGTGAACGAACGGGACGTTCGCCGCGTCACCCGCTAGCCTGTCCGGCCGCGCCCGGATAGCTCAGTCGGCAGAGCAACGCACTCGTAATGCGTAGGTCGAGAGTTCGATTCTCTCTC
>CAZGUH010000075.1:0-11709 GCA_964529005.1 uncultured Ilumatobacteraceae bacterium
CCCCCAACGAAAGGTGACGCCATGTGCCACGCCGACATCCCCCCGCTGCCGGCGCCCGCTGATGTCGAGCGCCGCGACCGCACCGTGAACCTGCAGGGCGGGGACGCGATCCCCGTCACCGAGGTCCGCCCGGTCGGACGCAGCGGTCCGGCGATCGTGATCGGCACGGACATCTTCGGCCGGAGCGCGTTCCACCTCGCGCTCGCCGACCGGCTGGCCGCCGCCGGCTACGTGGCGATCGTGCCGGAGGTGTTCTTCCGCGCCGAGGCCGTGGACGAGATCACCTCTGAGGTCGCGTACGCCCGCCTGAACGGTCTCGACGAACCACGGGCGCTCGACGACCTCAGCACGGTGATCGATTGGGCCGCGTTCCGCTCCGCCGGCGGCGCACCACCGGTCGGCGTGCTCGGGTTCTGCCTCGGCGGCACGTTTGCCCTCGCGCTGGCCGCGCGCCGGGCCGACACGGTCACCGCCTGCTTCTACGGCTTCCCCGGCGGCCACCCGCCGAAGACCGGCGGCGTGAACCTCGCTGCGCCGCTCGAGGCCGCGGCCGCCATGCACGGGCCGATCCTCGGGTTCTGGGGAGCCGCCGACGGCCGCGTCGGGCTGCCCGACGTCGGCACGCTCGACGCGGCGCTCAGCGAGGCGGGCGTCGCCCACGACTTCACGATCGTGCCCGGCGCAGACCACGGGTTCATGACCGCCCTCCTCGACCCCGGGGCCGCCGGCCACGCCACGGCCGATGCGGCGTGGACCCGCACGCTCGGCTTCTTCGACGAGCACCTCGGCGTCGGCGTGGCACCTGCGGCGTGAGGCGCTCGCCGGGTACCCTTCCGCCATGCTCAGCGGACGAGACGAGACGTGAACGATTCGGCGCCGAACTACCCGATCTCGTCGGTCGACAGCGCGCTGCGGCTGCTGTTGATGTTCCGCGATCGGAAGTCGATCCGGATCACCGACGCCAGCGACGAGCTCGGGGTGGCGCGCTCGACCGCCCACCGGTTGATGAGCATGCTGACGTTGCACGGGTTCGTCCGTCACGACCCGAAGACCCGCACATACCTGCCGGGGCGAGCGCTGGTCGACGTCGGGCTGGCGGTGGTGCGCCAGATGGACGTGCGGACGGTGGCCAAGCCGGCGATGGAGCGGCTGAGCGCGGAGACGGGCGAGACGGTGCACTTGGCGCGGTTCGACTCGCCGAACGTGGTGTTCATCGACTGCGTCGAGAGTTCGCGAGCGATCCGCGTCGGCTCCCGCGTGGGGACGGTGATGCCGGCGCACTGCACGTCGGTGGGCAAGGCGATGATGGCGGCGACGCCGAACGTGCTCGACGACTACTTCGCCGGGCAGCGGCTGCCGACCTTGACGGAGCATTCGATCCAGAACCGGCAGGACCTGAAGCAGGCGCTGCAGGCGATCGAGCGGCGCGGCTTCGCCAAGAGCGAGCAGGAGAGCGAGGACGGCCTGCGCTCGGTCGGCGTGGCGATCCTCGATCGCAGCGGCTACGTGGTCGGCGGGCTGAGCGTCGCGGCGCCGATCCAGCGCCTGCAACGCAGCGCGCTCGACAAGCTCGGCGAGCTGGCGCGTGCCGCCGCCCAGGAGATCGGCCAAGCGCTGGACTGACCACGACGCCCACCGCGATGGCGGTGGGTTCGTGAGCCGCCCGCTCGAGGGCGTCACCGTCGTCAGCATCGAACAGGCCGTCGCCGGCCCGTACGCGACGCGTCAGCTCGCCGATCTCGGCGCGCGGGTGATCAAGATCGAGCGGCCGGGGGAGGGCGACTTCTCCCGCCACTACGACGAGACGGTGCTCGGCCAGGCCAGCTACTTCGTGTGGCTCAACCGCTCCAAGGAGTCGATCACCCTCGACGTCAAGCAGCCGGGCGGCCGCGAGATGTTGCACCGCCTGCTCGCCGGCGCCGACGTGTTCGTGCAGAACCTCGGGCCAGGGGCGGCGGCGCGACTCGGACTGGACTGGGACTCGCTGACGCGCCGCTACCCGCGCCTGATCGTCTGCGACGTGTTGGGCTACGGCGCCGACGGTCCGTGGGCCGACCGCAAGGCCTACGACATGCTCGTGCAGTGCGAGGCGGGCCTGGTGTCGCTGACCGGCCCGGAGTCGACGCCGTCGCGCGTCGGCATCTCGATCGCCGACATCGCCGCCGGCATGTACGGCTACAGCGGCATCCTGAGCGCGCTCTATCGCCGGGCGACGACGGGTGAGGCGTCGAACGTGCGCGTGGCTCTGTTCGACGCGCTGGCGGAGTGGATGGGCCAGCCCGCCTACTACACCAGGTACGGCGGGTCGGCGCCACTGCGGGTCGGCGCCGAGCACGCCACGATCGCGCCCTACGGGCCGTACCGGGCGGCGGACGGGGCGACCGTGGTGCTGGCCATCCAGAGCCAGCGCGAGTGGCAGGAGTTCTGCGCCAAGGTGCTCGACGACCCGGCCGTCGCCGACGATCCGCGCTTCGCGCGCAACTCGGCGCGCGTGGCCAATCGTGAGGCATTGAACGAGGTGATCGGCCGCCGCTTCGCCGAACTCACCGCGACGGAGGCGATCGAACTGCTCGATCGAGCGCGGATCGCCAATGCCCGTCTGCGATCGGTCGCCGAGTTCCTCGAGCACCCGGCGCTGGCCGGCCGCGGCCGGTGGCGCGCCGTCGATTCGCCGGGCGGCCCGATCCAGGCCCTCGTGCCGCCGGTCGACCTTCGTGGCATCGAGCCGCGCATGGACCCGATCCCGGCACTTGGCGCGGACACCGAGCGCCTGCTCGCGGAGCTCGGCTACTCCGCGGACGACGTGGACGGCCTTCGGGCGGCGGGCGCGATCTGACTCTGGCGCGGCGCTGCGGCCGTATGACAGAATCGTGTTCTGAGATGCAGAACAGGCATCGTCAAGCGATCGGCGCGCCGATCAGATCGGTCGGAGATGGAGATGGTTGACCTGCCCGAGGGATTCCTGCGTGGCTCGTACGTGCCGCTGGTGACGCCGTTCGACGGTGGTGAGCTCGATGTCGACGCGTACGCGCGACTGATCGACCTGCACCGCCGCGCCGGCACCGACGGCGTGGTGGTCGGCGGCACCTCCGGCGAGCCCGGCACACTGTCGGTCGCCGAGCGGATGCGGCTCGCCGAGGCCGCGGTCGAGGCCGCCGCCGGCGAGCTGCCGGTCGTGGTGGCGTCGGGGGCGCTTGCCCTCGCCGAGACGCTCGAGCTGACGCGCCACGCCGAGAAGGTCGGGGCCAGCGCGGCGATGGTGGTGACGCCGTACTACCTGCTGCCGCCCGAGCGCGGCGTCATCGAGTACTACCGCCGGGTCGCCGACGCCACCGCCCTGCCCCTGGTGCTGTACCACATCCCTCGGCGCACCGGCCTGACGCTGTCGATCGGCACGATCGAGGCGATCGCCACCGCATGCCCCACCTTGGCCGGGATCAAGCACTCATCGGCCGACCTGGGCCTGATCTCCGATCTGATCGCCACGTTCGGCGGCGGCTTCCGCATCCTCGGCGGGCTCGAGGACCTGAGCCTGCCGATGCTCGTGCTCGGCGCCAGCGGTGTGGTCAGCGCGGTCGGCAACGTCGCGCCCCGCCTCGTGGCCGACCTGTGCCGCGCGGTCGGCGACGGCGACCTGGAACGGGCGCGGCGCATCCACTACCGCTTGCTGGACCTCAACAAGGCCGTGTTCTGGGACACCAACCCGATCGCCGTCAAGTACATGCTCACCCGCGTCGGGGCGCTGGCCCGCAACGAGCACCGGCCGCCGATGGCACCGGCGACGCCGGAGCTCGCCGCCCGCCTGGATGCGGCGCTCGCCGCCGCCGGCGTGACCGACGTGTTCGTCACGGAACCGAGCGCGGCGTGACGGCGAGCCCGGCGTCGGCAATGGGGGGCCCAGTGGCGATCGACGGCACCCAGCTGCCGCGTCTCACACTCGACGAGCTGAGTCCGGCACTGCAAGCCGCGCTCGGTGCGAAGGTCGCGCGGCTCGGCTACCTCGGCGAGTTCTTCGCCGTGGCCGGCCACCAGCCGGCGGCGCTCGCCGCGTTCGTCGACTTCACCGAGTCACTCGCCGACGTGCTGCCGCCCCGGTGGCACCACCTCATCGCGTTGACGGTCGCGACTGCGCTCGGCAACGACTACGAGCGCTGCCAGCACGAGCAGCGCAGCATCGTGCTGGGCCTGCATCGCGAGTGGGTGCGCGCCGCCGAAGGTCAGGATGGCCCGGCCAGCGCGTGCCTCGACGCCGACGAACGGGTGCTGCAGCAACTGGCCCGCGCGATGGTCGCCCGTGACCACGCGACCGCCAGCGCACGACTGCAGCAGCTGCTCGCCGCGCACCCGCCGCGCGTCGCGATTGGGGCGACGTTGATGATCGGTCGGTACATCGCGCACGCGGCGATCACGCTGACGGTCGGCATCACCTCACCGGTGCGCTCGATCTTCGAAGCGGATGCGCATGGCTGACGGGCCGATCTGGATCGACGAGGCGACGGTCGCGGCGTCGGTCGGCCTCGGCGACGCGATCGACGCCGTACGGGCGACGTTGCGCGCCCAGGCCTCGGGCACGGCCGTGCCGATGCCGAAGGCCGTGCTGCCGATCAGCACCGGCGGATCGCTGCACGCGCTGGGCGGCGAGATGACCGAACTCGGGTTCATCGGCACCAAGACCTGGTGCCACACGCCCGGCGGCGCCCAGCCGCTCTTGATCCTGTACTCGCCGCAGGACGGTTCGGTCCGCGCCGTCATCGAGGCCTTCGCCCTCGGCCAGCTGCGCACGAGCGCGACCTCCGCCGTGGCCACCGACGTGCTGGCCCGCGCCGACGCGGACGTGTTCGCGCTGATCGGCACGGGCAAGCAGGCGTGGGCCCAGGCGGCCGCTGTCGCCGCGGTGCGGCCGCTGCGCGAGGTCCGCGTGTTCGGCCGCGACGCCGACCGGCGAGCGGCGATGGTCGCCCGGATCCGCGCCACCCTGCACGTCGCTACGCACGCCGCGGGGTCGGTGGCCGAGGCGGTCCGCGGCGCCGGGATCGTCACGCTGGCGACGCGCGCCACCGCGCCGATCCTCGACGTCGGCGACGTCGAGCCCGGCACCCACGTGAACGCGATCGGCGCCGTCACCCCCGAGCGCCGCGAGTTCGACCCGCAACTGCTCGCCCGCTCGGCCGTCGTCGCCGCCGACAGCGTCGAGCAGGCCCGCACCCTGTCCTCGGAGCTGCGCGAGTTCTTCGGCGACGACGACGCCGGCTGGCGAACCGTGCGGCGGCTGTGCGACCTCGTGGCCGGCGACCGCGCGCGCCCGGGCGACGCCGACGTGACCGTGTTCAAGGCCCTCGGGCTCGGCCTGTCCGACATCGGCGTCGGTGTGCTCGCTCTGACCAGAGCGCAGGCGACTGCCGCGGTTCGCCAACTCCCGCCGTACCGGCACGCCGCGCTCCCGGCGACCGCCCCCATCCACGAGGTGCACCCATGACAGACCACACCGACCTCGGGCCACAGGTCCGCTTCGTCGATCCGGCGGCCGAGCCGTTCGTGATGGAGGACGAGTTCTGGACGCCCCTCGTCATCACTCGCCGGGAGATCGAGGAGGAGGTCGCCAAGCTGGCGGGCGCGTCCATCGAGCCCGACGAGCGGCGACGCCTGATCGTGCACCCCCGCTCGACCAGCCCTGGATTCGGCCTCACCCCTGGCATCCAGGTCGCCCTGGAGGTATTGCGGCCCGGCGAGCAGACGGCGCCTCTGCGCCACTCGTCGTCGGGCATCTCGTTCTGCATCGCCGGCTCGGGTGAGGCGCTGGTCGGCGCCCGGCGTGTGCCGTTCGGCCGCTACGACACGTGGACGCTTCCCGCGCTGTCGCCCTATCGCCACGTCAACACCGGCGCCGACGTCCAGGTCCGTCTGACGTTCAGCAACGCGGCGTTGCTGGAGAAGCTCGGCGTGCACTGGGTGGATCCCGCGCCCGGCGAAGCGGCCGTCGCCGCGGGCGAGCGGGCCGTGGCGCGGCCGGCACCGGCCGTGCTCGACGCCGGCGATGGCGCCTACCTCATGGGCTACGAGGACCTGATCAACCCGCCGGTGGTGGAGCAGCCACCGCTGTACTGGTCGTGGGACGCGCTGCGCACCGAGCTGGCCGCGCTGGCCGGCATCGACGGCAGCTACGACGGGCGGCGCCTGTTCCTGCTGTACAACCCGGCGACGGGGCGCACCAACGGCACGACGCCGTCGCTGTTCGCGACGATCACCGTCCGCCCGCCCGAGATCGTCGACCGCCCGCACCGGCATGCCGCCGCGGCGATCAACTACTTCTTCCAGGGCTCAGGGTGGAGTCGCATCGGCGGCCGCCGCTACGAGTGGGAGGCCGGTGACCTGGTGTTCACCGCACCCGGATGGATGGTCCACAACCACGCCTCGGGGCCCGACCCGGTGTACGAGATCACCGTGCAGGACTTCCCGCTCCACCTGGCGATGGACTCGCTGATGTGGCAGGAGAACCTCAAGCTGCCGCCCCGGCTGCTCGGCTCGCACCCCGGGTTCCACACCAACCGGACGGCGTGAGCATGGCCGCGACGATGACCGTCACCGGGTGCTTCATCGACGGCGCCGCCATTGCGGCGCCCGACACGTACGACAACATCGACCCGTCGACGGGCGCGGTGCTCGGCGCCGTGGCGCGCAGCGGCGCAGCCGAGGTCGACCGAGCCGTCGTTGCGGCCCGGCGGACCCAGCGCGAATGGCGTCGGACGGCGCCCGAGGCGCGGGCCGCGTTGCTGTCGCGCCTCGCGGACCTCGTGGTGGACGAGCGCGAGCACCTGGCGCGCTTGGAGTGCGAGGACACCGGCAAACCGCTGTCGCAGGCGCGCACGGACGCCGTCGTCTGCGCCCGCTACTTCCGGTTCTACGCCCACGCGATCGACTCGTACTACGGGCTGTCCATCCCGGTCCGGCCCGATCTGCACGTGTACACGCGACGCGAACCGTTTGGGGTGACCGGCCACATCCTCGCCTGGAACTACCCGATGCAGCTGCTCGGCCGCAGCGTCGCGCCGGCGATCGCGACCGGCAACTGCTCGGTGGTCAAGCCGGCCGACGAGACGCCGCGCACGGCGGTTCGGATCGCCGAGCTGGCGATCCAGGCCGGCCTGCCCGCGGGGGTGGTCAATGTCGTCACGGGCATCGGCGCCGAGGCCGGTGCCGCGCTCGCCGAGCACGAGGGCGTCGACCACCTGAGCTTCGTCGGGTCCACGCAGACCGGTACGTCCGTCGCCCGCCGCGCGGCCGATCGGGTGGTCCCGGCGGTGCTCGAGCTGGGCGGCAAGTCCGCGCACGTCGTGTTCGCCGATGCCGATCTCGACCGGGTGGCGACCGTGGTGTCCAACGCCATCCTCCAGAACGCCGGGCAGACGTGTTCGGCCGGCTCCCGGCTCATCGTCCAGCGCTCGGTCCACGACCAGCTGACCGATCGCATCGTCGAGCTGTTCGGCGCGGTCACCATCGGCCCCGGAACGGACGACCGCGACCTCGGACCATTGATCTCCCGCAAGCAGCAGGTCCGGGTCGACGGCTACGTGCGAGGCGTCGAGCGCGGTGAGATCCGGTGCGGCGGGTTCGCGCCCGAACCCGATGGGATCACCGGCGGCGCGTACTACGCGCCGACGCTGATCGACGACGTCGACCCGACGTCGCCGATCGCCCAGGAAGAGGTGTTCGGGCCCGTCCTGGCGGCGATGACCTTCGACGACGAGGAGGAAGCGGTGACGCTCGCCAACGGCACGCCTTACGCGCTGCTGGGCGCCGTGTGGACGTCGGACCTGTCGCGCGCCCACCGCCTCGCGGCCGACATCGAAGCCGGCCAGGTGTACCTCAACGCATACGGCGCCGGCGGCGGCGTCGAGCTGCCCTTCGGTGGCTTCAAGAAGTCGGGCTACGGCCGCGAGAAGGGCTACGAGTCGTTGGACGCGTTCACCCAGACGAAGACCGTGGTCGCCCAACTCTGACGATGACCTACTGCGACGGCAGTACGCGCGAGCCCGCAGTGGGACGATTCGCCGCCCGCCGTGGCTCGTTCACACTCGGCTCATGATCAACGTCACCGATCTCCGCAAGTGCCACGGAGACATCGTCGCCGTCGACGACCTCACCTTCACCGTCCGCCCCGGCATCGTGACCGGCTTCCTCGGCCCAAACGGCGCCGGCAAGTCCAGCACGATGCGGATGATCCTCGGCCTGGACCGCCCGACGCGGGGCCACGCCACCGTGAACGGCCGCCCGCTGATCGAGCACACCGCCCCGCTCACCGAACTGGGCGCGCTCCTCGACGCCAAGGCGGTCACGTCACAGCGATCGGCGCGAGACCACCTGCGGGCGCTGGCCGTCACGTCACGCATCCCCCGACGCCGCGTGGACGAGGTGCTCGCCCTCGTCGGCCTCGAAGGCGTCGCCGATCGCTCCGCCGGCGAGTTCTCGCTCGGCATGGCGCAGCGCCTGGGGATCGGCGCCGCATTGCTCGGCGATCCCGGCGTGGTCATGCTCGACGAGCCGGCCAACGGCCTCGACCCCGAAGGCGTCGTGTGGCTCCGCAATCTGCTCAAGCAGCTCGCCGCCGAGGGCCGCACGGTCTTCGTCTCCTCCCACCTGATGAGCGAGATGGCCCTGACCGCCGACCACTTCGTCATCGTCGGACGCGGCCGGTTGATCGCCGACGTGTCGCACGACGAGCTGGCCGGCATGGGTCCAGAGGGGTCGGTGCTCGTGCGCACGCCGGACGGTGAGCGCCTGCGTCACGCGCTGGCCGCCGACGGCGGGCGGGTGACCGGAGACCCGGACCGGCGCGACGTCTTCCGCGTCACCGGCCTCGACAGCGTGGAGGTGGGCCGCCGGGCGATCGCGGCCGGCATCGAGCTGCACGAGCTGACCCCGGTGCAGCCGTCACTCGAAGCGATCTTCATGGGGCTGACCCAGGACGCCATGCAGTACCAGGGTTCGAGCTCGTCGGCGACGACGCAGGAGGAGGCGGCCTGACATGGACACCGTCACGAACACGCCCGAGTCCCGCGCCCACTCGGCCCGCCCGCGCGTCAGCCAATGGAGCGTCGTGCGGGGGGAGTGGATCAAGCTGTCGTCGGTCCGCTCCAACGTTGCCGGGCTGGCGGCCGCGCCGGCCGGGCTGTTGGTGCTCGGGCTCGTGTTCGCCGCGGTCGGCGACTCGGACAGCGGCCCACGCGGCACGGCGCAGGACGCGCTCAGCGTCAGCTTCGGCGGCGTGACGCTGAGCCAGCTGATCATCGCAGTGGTGGCAGCCAACTTCGTCGCCAGCGAGTACGCGAGTGGCCTGATGTCGATCATGTTCGCCGCGGTCGGACGCAGGACGCGGGTGCTGCGCGCCAAGGCGATCGTCCTCGGCGGGACCATGTGCGTCGTGATGACGATCGGGGCGCTGGCCATGTGCCTCGCCGGCAACGCTGTCTACAGCGGCGATCTCCCGACGTACGGTCTCGGCGATCCGGGGGTCCTGCGCGCTGTGTTGGGTCTGGGGTTGTACGGCGGGTGCGTGGCGTTGCTCGGCGTCGCCGTCGGGTACCTGTTGCGGAGCACCGCCGCATCGATCGGCGTGCTCATCGGCGTGCTGATCCTCGGCCCGCTGATCACCGGCTTGTTGCCGGGGTCGTTCGGGAGTGGCCTGACGAAGATCATGCCGAGCCGGGCGGGCGACGCGATCATGAGCGTCAGCCCGCCGAGCGATGCACTCTCGCCGTGGGCGGCGCTCGCCGTGGTCGCGATCTGGACGGTCGGCTCGCTCGCGCTCGCCTCGCTGCGGCTCGTCAAGCGCGACGCGTGAGGGCGCTCGCCGTGCCGACGTCGCGCCGCCTCAGCGGCCGTGGCGCCGGCACGGCTCCGCGGCTGCGGCCCGTCGACATCGCGGTCGCTGCCGTCTGCGCCGCGCCGACGTTGGTCTCGGCGATGTCTCACGAGAGCCGGATCGGGGTGGCCGACGTCGCCGTCGCCGTGGTGAGCGTGGCGCTCGTCGTGGCCCGGCGGGCCTTCCCGCTCCCGGCCTTCGGCGCCGGGGTCATCGCCATGCCGTTGTCGGTGGCGGTGCTGGATCGGCCGAACGGATTGATCCCCACCGTGATCGTCCTCCTGTTCACCGTGTCCGCCCGCTCGGGGCAACGGGTGAGCCTGCAGGCCGGTGCCGTCAGCCTGCTCGCGCTCGTCGCCGCGGTGGGTCTGCTCTCGCCACCTGCGCTCGTCGGCGCCGAGCTCCTCGCCGCGCTCGCCTGGCCGCTCGGCGCGGTCGCCGGCGGCGAGATGATCCGCAGCCACGCGGCGACGATCGCCGCGATGCAGGAGCGGGCGCGGCTCGCCGAGGCCGGTCGCGTCGAAGAAGCGCGTCGCAAGGTGATCGAGGAGAGGCTCCACATCGCCCGCGAGCTCCACGACGTCGTGGCTCATCGCCTGGCGATCGTCACCGTCCAGGCCGGCGTCGCCGACCATTTCCTGAGGGCGCAGCCCGACGACGCCGCGGCCGCGCTCGCCGTCGTCCGGTCCTCCGCACAGGCGGCGCTCAACGAGCTCGGCAGCGTCCTCGGCGTGCTCCGGGCTCCGGACGACGCCGATGCGTCGGTCGTGCCGGCGCCCGCCGATGTCGGGGCGCTCAGCAGGCTGATCGAGTCGTATCGAGCTGCGGGCCTGCAGGTTGAGTACGAGACGAGTGGCGAGCCGAGGACGATCGCCGACACCACTCAGCTCGCGATCTACCGGACGGTGCAGGAGGCGCTCACGAACGCCCACAAGTACGGCGATGGCCGCGTGCGCCTCAGCGTGTGCTACCGGCCGGACGGGGTGGACCTCGACGTCCGCAACGCGGTCGGCGCCGTTCGACCGGCTCCGCCGCCGTCGAGCGGCTTCGGTCTGAGCGGGATGCGCGAGCGAGTCGTCGCGACCGGCGGAACCCTGGAGGTGGGCCGGGACGGCTCACATCACTTCGCGGTCCGGGCCCACTTCCCCGTCCTTCAGGAGCAACTATGACCCTGCGGGTCGTGATCGCCGACGACCAGCAGCTCATCCGCGCCGGTCTTCGGGTACTGATCGACTCGGCCGACGACCTCGAGGTGGTCGGCGAGGCGGGCACCGGTGACGAGGCCGTTCGCGTGGCCCGGGCGACGCGCGCCGACGTCGTGCTCATGGACATCCGCATGCCGGGCATGGACGGACTGGCCGCGACGCGCGCGATCACCGGCGACGACGAGCTGGCGGGCGTCAAGGTCCTGATAGTGACGACCTTCGAGGTGGACGCGTTCGTGCTCGAAGCCGTCCGCGCCGGCGCCAGCGGGTTCGTCGGCAAGGGCATCGACCCCGACGAGCTGCTCGATGCCGTGCGGACGGTGGCGGCGGGCGACGCGCTGCTCTCGCCGAAGGCGATGCGCGCCGTGCTTGCCGAGTACGCAGCCGGCAACACCGTGCCAGCGGTCCCCGCGAGCAAGCTCGATCGCCTCACCGCCCGTGAACGGGAGCTCATGGCGCTGGCCTCGACCGGCCTCTCCAACGACGACATCGCAGAGCGGCTGTTCCTGTCGCCGCTCACGGTCAAGACCCACCTCAACCGGGCGATGATGAAACTCGAGGTGCGCGACCGGGCGCAGCTGGTCGTCCTCGCCTACCAGACCGGCCTCGTCCGCCCCGTCCGACGCGTCGAGTAGGCAGGGTCCC
>CAZGUH010000076.1:0-11670 GCA_964529005.1 uncultured Ilumatobacteraceae bacterium
GGCGACCTCGATGAGCTTCTTCTTGTAGGTCACTGTGGCTCCACGGCGTAGGGCATGAGGTCGGCGATGTTGAGCGGCACGTAAGCCTGGGCGAAGTGCAGCTGGTAGCTGTCGAACGGACGGATGAAGTAGCGCACGGTCGGTTCGCCGTCGGCTTCGTGCGGCACGCGCACCACGGCCAGGCGAAAGCGTTCGGGGTTCTGCTGCGCTTGGCGCACCTGGGGACCACGCACCTTGATCTCGGGGGTGTCCGGGCGGAAGCCCTTGACTTCGATCTGGTAGGTGATACCGGTGACCGGGTCTTTCGAGAGGATGTCGAAGCCGGGGTTGTTGTGGGCCTGCTCGACCGGGATTCGGCCGAGTGCCCGTTCGATCGCCATCACCGCGGCGACGGCTCGGCGGTCCGTTTCCCTGGCGACCTCTTGATCGATCTGGGGAGCGACCTTTCCCCTGAGCTGATCGAGGAGCCCCCGAGGGATGACGAGCGCCGCGGCGACGACGGCGGGCGCATGATTGACGAGGTCCGCTTCAATGTCGAGCTCTCGCAGGCGACGGGTCTTGCGCGCTTCGAGGTCGTCTGCGCGCTGACGCGCGCGGCCGGAGTTGAGGCGCGGCTTCTTGCCGTGCAGCTCTTGCTCCTTCAGCTCGTGAGCGCGGAGATCCCAATAGCGGATCTCGCTGTTGAGGCGCTCCTCGACGGCGCGGCGGACCCGAGCGAGGCGGGCCTTGGTGATGTCGGCGACCTCGGCGAAGTGCGGCGTGGCGAGATTGGCCGTCGCCCAGCTGCGTGCTGCTTCCTCGACGCCGCTGTCGGTCCACGCCAAGTCCACGGCTGTCAGCAGCTGCCGTGCGTCGGCGTCGAGCGGTTCGTAGGCGAGGTAGGGCTCGGCGCCGGGGTCGAGGATGTCGCCGTCGGCGGTGATCTCCACGTAGTGGAATCGCTGCGACACCGGCCGGCGCGTGCCGTGCTGGAGCCGTCCGTCCGTGATCGTGTGCTCCAGATAGACGAGCACCCGCGGCGTCTCGCTGTCGTCTGTGGGGTCGACGAGCGCTGTGCCCACGGAAAGGGCCGCGCCGTGCCGCTCCAGCGTTGTGGCGATGAGAGCGTTCAGGAGCGGGTGGCCCGGCGTGATCAGCTCAGCGCGCACACCGTTCGCTCCTGCCGGATCGAGGCTGACGCGATCCTTGTCGAAGGTGACGCGTTCGTACGCGCTGTGCAACGGCCCACCGGCGGCGACCTCGCGGTCGCGCGAGCGGACCGTGGCGGGGACGCGCGTGATCTCGAACCGGCCTGCTTCTCTCGGCGCGATGCGGCCACCGACGTCGTCGAGCGCAGCAGCGAAGAAGGCGTGGATGAACCCGGGCTGAAGCTTGCGGGCCAACGCCGCTTCCATGCGATCGCGGATCTCGCTGATGCTGTTGGGGTCCAGAACGCTGGACGCGAGAGCGCGTTCGTCGAGAACCGTCTTGAGGCGGTCACCGATCTGGGCGTCGATCACCTCGTCGACCTTGGCAAGGACCGCTGGATCCTTGCCGTAACGCACCGCTTCGATCAGCAGCTCCTGGAGCGACCGGTTGATCTCCGAGTCGCCGAGCACGTCGTAGATCTGGTCGCCGTAGACCGCTCGCTGTTGCTCGATCTTGGCGAACAGCCGCTCGAACACCATGCCTTCGCGTGTGCCGTGCGCGACGAGGTTCCACAGGTGGCAGACCTGCTCCTGACCAATGCGGTGGATGCGTCCGAAGCGTTGCTCGATGCGATTCGGGTTCCACGGCAGGTCGTAGTTGACCATCAGGTTCGCCCGCTGCAAGTTGACGCCTTCGCCGGCTGCGTCGGTGGCGACGAGAACCTTGACCGCTGGATCGTTGCGGAACGCGTCCTGCACCTTGCGGCGGTCCGCGCGGCGCATGCCGCCATGGATCGTGACCACCGCGCCCGGCTGGCCGAGCAGCGTGCGGATCTTGGCTTCCAGGTAGTTCAGCGTGTCGCGGTGCTCGCTGAAGACAATCAGCTTGCGCGGTTCTCCCGGCTCGTTGAACTCGTCCGACTGCAGGATGTTCGACAGCTCGACCCACTTGCGGTCCTGACCTGAGGCCCGCACCTCGGAGGCCAGCAGCTCGAGCACGCGCAGCTCGGTGATCTCGCGTTCCAGCTCGACGAGCGACTCGGCGCTCATCACGTTCTCGATCGCGTCGTCCTCGAGTCGTTCGAATTCGTCGTCGTCGAAGTCGTCGCTGTCGAACCCGTCGGGATCTGCGAGGCGCCCTTCGAGGCGGCGTGCTTCCGCGAGCTTCCCGGCGCGCTGCGCGTCGACGAGCTGGGCGGTCAGCTTCTCCTTGCGGCGGCGCAGCGATTGATAGATCGCCTCCGGAGACGACGCCAAGCGGCGCTGGAGAGCGGCGAGGGCGAATCCGATCGCAAGGCCACGCCTGCGGTCGCCGCCCTGCTCGATCGCTTGTGCCCGACCCATCCCCTCTTGCACGTAGGAGCTGACCGCCTCGTAGAGGCGTTGCTCCTGCGGGCTGAGGTCGTAGTTGACGGTCGTCGCCCGCCGCTCGCGAAACAGCCGCTTGCCGTCGAAGGTCAGCAAGTTCTCCTTGACGAGCCGGCGCATGACGTCGCTGACGTCGGGCAGCTCGGCCGAGTGACGGAGCCGACCGGTGAAGCGGTCGGGATCGAGCAGCGAGAGGAACAGCAGGAAGTCCTCGTTGCTGCCGTTGTGCGGTGTGGCGGTCAGCAGCAGCAGGTTGCGTGTGCGGTCCCGCAGCAGCTCCCCCAGCTGGAACCGCAGCGTCCGGTTGACCTCGTCGCCCCAGAGGCGAGCGGACATCTTGTGCGCCTCGTCGACGATGACCAGATCCCAGTCGGTCACCGCCAGCTTGGCCTGGAGGTCGTCGCTGCGGGCGAGCTGGTCGAGGCGGGCGATCAGCAGGTTGCGCTCGTGGAACGGGTTGCCTGTGCGAGCCGCCTCGACCATGTCGCGGCTCATGATGTCGAAGCGCAGGTCGAACTTCTCGTCGAGCTCCTCCTGCCACTGCTCGACCAGGCTGCCCGGCGCCACGACGAGACAGCGCTCGAGGTCGCCGCGCAGCATCAGCTCGCGGACGTACAAGCCCGACATGACCGTCTTGCCGGCGCCGGGGTCGTCCGCCAGCAGGAAGTTGAGCGGCTGCATCGGCAGCAGCCGGCCATAGACCGCGTCGATCTGGTGCGGCAAGGGGGTGATCGTCGACGACGCCACAGCGGCGAACGGGTCGAACAGGTGGGCCAGCTGGATGCGGCGCGCTTCCGACGCCAGCTTGAACGCGGTGCCGTCGGCGTCAAACGTCCACCGCTTGCCGGACACGACCGACACGGCGCGGGCCTGGTCGGCGGTGAGGAGCCGATCGGCCACCTCCCCGCCATCCGGGCGGAACACGACGTTGACGATCTCGTCGCCGTGGCGCTCGACCGCGACGATGGTGACATCGCACGCAGCGACGAGCCCTCGCACCCGAAGACCCGGTTTCAGCTCGTGCAGTTCCACCATCAGCTCGCGTCCGACCGGGCCGACCCTCCCTCTTGGTCCGCCGCACCTGGCCGCGGCCGAGAATAGGTCGGCCGGTCGCCGTCAGCGAACCGCAACGCGGCGTCGGCAGCCCTGGAAGGACGGGCTGTCACCGTCGCTGCGCACCATCACATCGCATCGAAGGCGGCTGACGAGCCGCTCAGGGCGATTCGGCCGCGTTCTCGTCGGCCGGTCCTCGTGGCGCTTCGATCGCTCTTGTGGTGGCCGTGGGACTTGTCGTCGCCATCCTCCTCTCGACGAGCAGGTGACGACGAGGCGAAGTCAGCGCGTCCGGCGGTGTCGACACCACGTACGACGGCAGATCGCTGCCCGGTGCGGACTACGGCGCGATCCTTCACGCGTCCGAGTGCAACTGGAACCTCGTCAGGATCGAGAGCATGAACGGGGGCGATGCGATCGCGCTCGACGAGCTTCACTTCGACGAGTCGACCGGCACGTTGCGCAGCCTCGACTTCATCCCCGACGTCGGTCTGGGCCCGGTCCGTCTCGTCTGGGACCGCGCCGCTCAGGCCTTCGTGTCCGAACCGGTGTGAGTCTGTCGCTCCCCCGACGACACCTGGATCCTCCGGACTCCCCCTGGGGCATCGTCGCCAGTTGGCGACCTCGTCATGGATGCGTGGGCGTCAGCTCCGTGATGTGGAGGCTGTACTCGTCGTCGACCGCGGAGTCGATCCTGTCGACGACGAAGGAGGTCGGGTAGCCGAACTCTGTGTCGTATTCGATCGTGGCTTTGTCGGCGTGCTCCAGCTCTGCCTCGGCATTCTCGAACAGCTCGTCGACCGTCGGGATGTCGTCCAGCTCGGCCTCGATGTCCATGTCCTCGATCGGCTCGGCGGAGACGACCTCACCGTCGACGACCGTGACGAGGTACGGGCCCATCCACTCCGGGGCGCAGAAGCACACCCGTTCGAAGACGTAGGTGTAGTCGTCGATCTCCGCCGCTTGCCACATCTCACGGCTGCGCTCGAGCTCGTCGAAGGCTGCGCCTCGCCCGTCCCCGCCGGGCAAGGCCAGGGCCGCGCAGGCTCCTGGGATGAAGGCCAGGGACAACGACGAGGCAGCCAGGAGCCGCTTCGGCGTGTGGTTCTG
Source organism: uncultured Ilumatobacteraceae bacterium (assembly GCA_964529005.1). GTDB lineage: Bacteria > Actinomycetota > Acidimicrobiia > Acidimicrobiales > Ilumatobacteraceae > CAZGUH01. The sequence continues at coordinate 4,659 of CAZGUH010000076.1, forward strand.
TGTTCGCTGCGTCCTCATGCCCTCTTCGACGTCCGACCAGGCAACTTGGTTCGCCAACGCGCCCAATCCATCCGATCTCATCCCGGCGCCCTGAGCAGCGAGGCGGGAGCTGCTTTGCGTGCTCGTCGACCCGCGCCGAGCGCCACCGCAGCCCCGAAGCCCACGAGCGCAGCAGACACGATCCCAGCCGGCGCGAGCGGCACGGCGACATCGGTCGCGGTCGCGAGGCGCGTGGCGAAGGCGACGTAGACGAACCGACCGATCACGAGGCCGAGCGGCCAGCCGATCATGATCGGGACCACGGTTGAGGCGAGCGCTTGCCATGCCGTCGCACGAACGATCCAGCGCGCGTCGGCTCCCAGCGCGCGCAGGACGCCGACCTGCGCATCCCGCCGCCGCACACCGGTGAACAGCCCATTCACGACGACGAGCGCAGCCAGAGCCGCGAGCAGCCCGGCGAGGACGAACGGGACGAACGTGATGCGCGCGATGTTGGCGATCGCCGGCAGTCGTTGCAGCGGATCCTCGTCCACGGTGATCCCGCTGGATTCCAGGATGCGCACCGCCGCCTCGGGCGGGATGCCGGGAACGAGATCGACCGCAGCCGCGTGAGGCTCGGCGTCGGGGGCGATCCGTGCCAGACCCGCCTGTGTGACGACTGCGCCGTTTCCCACGACGTCGTTCCCCCGGATGCTCGGCGGGATGACGAGACCCGTCACGACGTACTCCGCCCGGCGGTCGCCGACCACGAGGTCGAGTCGTTCACCGATGGAGACGCCGATGCCGCGCGACGATCGTCGTCCGAGGGCGATTTCGTCTGCGGCGATGGGCAGCCGGCCGTCCAGAACGTACGGATCGACAGCCCCGCGCGCGTTGTCACCGCCGAAGACCGGGATGGTGCTCGAATCGGGCGCCAGAGCCGACGTCGAGCCGTAGAGGGTGACCGCCGCGACTGCCGGATCGGACAGCAGCACCTCCAGCAGCGGGGGCGAGATGACCTCTGCGCCGTTGTCCACGAGGAAGTCGGCGGTCGCGCCGTAGCGATCCGGATCGCGGACGAGGCGCCGTTCGCTGACCGCGAACGTCAACGACGCGATCACAGCAGCGACGAGCACCGCGGCGCCGACAAGTCCGGCGCCGCGCGCGCGTGACCCCAAACCGAAGCGGACGCCGGTGGCGCACGCCGCCGTCGGGCAACGAGCCGCGAGCAGATCGACCCCACCGATGCGGCGCGTGACGGTCGGCCGCTCACGGGTCAGAGAGGCGCACGCCACCCAGGCCACCATGCCCGCGACCAGCGCGATCCACCCCAACGTGAGGATGGTCAGCTCGATGCGGACGCCGGCGTCTGGTTCGAGGCGACGCACGAAACCGAACGGGAAGATGCCCGACGCGGCGGCAGCGATCCCCACGGCGGCGGTCGCGCCGACGACGGCGGGAATCGCCGCCCGTGCCGTCGCATCCCCGACCAGCTGCCCGTGTGAGTAGCCCAGGGCGCGCAGGGCGGCGGCCTCGTCGGAGGTCAACCGCACGGTGCGCGCGAGCACCTGTCCGACTGCGGCGATCGCGGCGAGCCCGCCGATGGCGGCGAGCAGCCAGAGGCCGATCGCGTGCCCTCGGACGGCTGTGCGCGTCTCCGCGCTGACGAGACGTGCAGGGAGCACCGAGACCTGCTGTGGGTTCGCGAGGCCGGCGGCGACCGCGGCACGGAACGCTGCGACGTCGACACCCGGTTCGAGCGTTACGCGCATCTCGGTTCCGGAGACGCCGACGCGGCCCCCACGGTCGTCGTCGATGAGGCTGCGGGGGAAGACCACGATCGGGGTGGGATCGTCGAGCTCCGAGGCGGAATCGAAGGTCCCCACGATCACGCCGGATCCGGCCAGCCGCGCGTACTGCGGATCGAAGCCGTGGCTGGCCGCGTCCTCCTGCGAGATCGCGAGCAGGTCGAGGCGGTCACCGAGTCGCAGACCGGCCGCGCGCGGCATCGACTCCGTGACGACGACGTCGGTCGGCGAGTTCGGGGCGGGCGCCCGGCCCTGCACCACGCGCGCGCCCGCGGCCAGGTACGAGCCGGAGAACACGAGGGCGTCGAGCGGCTCCGCTGTTCGCGGCCCGACGACACCGCCGAAGACGAACGTCAGCGCGTCCACCGAGGCGACCCCCGGCAATGCGGCGATCTCCCGATCGCGCGGCGGGCCCGAGTCCTGTGTGGCCCGCGCCGAGGGATCTCCCCCGAACGCCGCGGTGTACCGGTCGGGAGCCGACTCGGTGCGCCGCGCGCCGGCGGCGAGCGTGAGCACGACCGCGGCGACCACCGCGACGACCGCGGTCAGCGACGCGACCGCGCCGCGGCGTGTGCGGCCCCAGCAGGCAAGGCGGTAGCGCAGCGCCTTCACAGCCGCACACCCCCCGGCGACGACGCGTCACTCGGCACGCAAGCCTCCGGCGGGACGCCACGCGCTGGCGACCATCGCGGGGATCTGAGCGGTCACCAGCGCGCAGGCGCACCCGCCGATCGTGGCCAGGAGTGTCGCGCGCGCGACGCCGCCGACCGCCAGCACGCCCAGTTGGGTGGCGAACAACCGCCACAGGACGCGGCCGGCGACGAGCCCGACCGGCACGCCCACGGCCAGCGCGAGGACAGCGGTCGTGATCGACTGGGCGCGCACCGAACGACGGACCTGCGCCCGGGTGAAGCCGAGCGTCTGCAACACCGCCAGATGTCGACGGCGGCCGCGGACCGACGCCCACGAGGCAAAACCGAAGCCGATCGCGCCGACCAGCGCGAACAGGGCTGCCACTGTCGTCGGCACGGTCGACGCCGACGCGACGTCGACGATCTCGGGCGGTCGGATCGGCGAAAGGTAGGTGATCGCCGGCGCGCCGACGAGGTCGAGGCCCGAGAGCCGCTCGCGGATCCGCTCGATCGTCGCCGCGTCGGCGTCCGGCGCGAGGTCGAGGCCGACGAACGTCGCCAGGTCCTTCAAGTCGGCCTCGTCGAAGAACGCCGCCGACAGATACACGCCCGACCCCGCGCCGACGCGTTCCGCCTGGAGGGGACCGATCGTCGGGAAGACGACGAGACCGGAGACCGTCGCCGACCGCGTTCCCCCCGCGCCGCCGAGCTCGACCGTGTCGCCGACATGGAGGCCCCGATCGGCGGCGGTGGCCGCGCCGAGCGCGACCTCGCTGCTGGCGCGCGGCAGCTCACCGTCGAGCATGGTCAGCTCGACGTCCGTGAAGCGGTCGAGACCCACGAGTGTCGTCAGCGGCTCGCCGTCGAGGGAGACGTCGTTGAGGAAACCGAGCACCGACCAATCGACCACCGCCGGCTCTTCGTCCACCAGCCTCTCGAGCGTGTCGACGTCGAGGTCGCCGTAGCCGGCTCCGGTCATCGCCGCCAGGTCCCACGGCCAGCCATAGGCCGGTGGCGTCGACGTCAAGGTGGTGAGGCTGGCGCCGAAGACGACGGCGGCCACGAACGCGGCGACGAACGTCGCCAGGCCAGCGATCACCGGCAGCGATGCGCGGTTGCCGTACGCAGCCCGGACCCCATCGCCGATCGCAGGCGACGAGATCGGCAGCGGAAGGCGCCGCGAGCGCCGCATCGATGCCGCCGGAACGATCGCCGTCGACGACCGCCGCGCAGCTCGCGCACAGATCATGACGACCGCCGATGCGGACAGCAGAGCGGTGGCCAGTCCTGCGAGCACAGCGACGCCGACCAGCTCGTGACCGGGATCCGGCTCGAGAACACCGACGACGCCGACCGGCCCGACCGACACCGCAGCCGTCGTCGCGACGGCGACAGCAGAGCCGGCCACGATCGCGGCGATGAGGGGCGACGCGACGGCGACGGTCCGCATGCCCGCGCCGACACCGAGCTGATGCCAGCGGAGTTGCCGCGTCGCAGTCCGACGCACCTCGCGCACCGCGAGCAGAGCGACGACGATCACGCTGACGAACGCCGCCGCCATGCTGAGCACCACGAGGGCGGCGATCATCGGGCGGTTGGCACGCTCGATGCGGTCCTGGTCCTGGCGCGTCTCGGTGGGAATCGTGAAGTACTGCGGGGCTTCGACGGGCGCCCCGCTGGCGTCGGGCGCAACGGCGAAGGAGGCGTTCAACGCGTTGGCGGCCGCGACGAAGCGCTCGAGCGTCGGCTTGACGTCGACGTCGCCGCGGGCGAGGGCCAACGAGTAGTAGCGATAGCTCGTCGCGCAGCCCGGCGGCAGCAGCCGCTTCGCCAACTCCGCCAGCGTGCCGCCCGGTGGCGGCGTGTGGGGAAGGCAGTCGTAGCGCGCCGCGATGTCGGGCGAGACGATGAAGCGCTGACGGTCGAACACGTCGTCGGGCAACACCTCGTCGTGCATCGTCACCACACCCACGATGCGCACGTGTTCGACGCCCAGAGGCGCGACCGTCTCGGTGTCGTAGCGAGCCAGCGCTTCGCCTTCGAGGCCATCGGGGACCGACACCTGCCAGAACGCCAACGGCACGACATCGCCGACGTGGAAGCCGTGGGCGCGCTCGGTCTCGACGGTGACGACCGCTTCCTGCGGACCGGTCGGCATGCGGCCGCTCCGGAGGATCGGACGATCCATCTCGACGTAGCGGCCGTCGTGCGACCCGATGATGTACGTCTCCGATCCCGGTCCGCTCTCGACCTCCGGGCGCGTCCGCGGCGCGCCCTCGTCGAACGTGGTGAGGAACAGCGCGTCGGACGTGACGTGCTCGACGGCCGGCAACGCGCGGATGACGTCGGCGATCTCCTTCGTGCTGATCGAGGGGTTGATCACGAGATCTCCGACCGCCGCTCGGGCCCGATAGTCGGCGTACGCGCTCGAGGTGCGCTGCGCAGCGGTCGCGGAGATCATCGTGCCGGCGACGCCGGCCGCGACGGCAAGCGCAATCGGGATCGCGGCCAGCCAACGCTCACGTGCCCACTTCCAGGTGAGCCACGCGGTGACGCTCATCGAGGGCCACTGTACGGACGACGATCGTCACGGTGAACCGTGCAGACCACCCGGCGGAGGTCGTGCCAGCACGCATCGAGGCGGGCGGTGGAGACCATCTGTCGTCCCATCGTGGTCACCGCAGCGGCCCGCGCAGCACGGCGCGCGCGGCGTGGACACCGCACATTCCGTGCACACCGGCGCCGGGTGGAGTCGAGGCCGAGCAGAGCCAGATCGATGGATCGGACGTGCGGTACGGGCGCACGGTCAGCGATGGCCGGACGACGGCACGCAGGCCGGCATTGGATCCGCCGGCGATGTCGCCACCGACGTAGTTCGGGTTGTACCTCTCGAACCACGCAGGTGTCGAGACGTGGCGGGCGAGCACGAGGTCGCGGAAACCGGGTGCGAACCGCTCGATCTGGCGTTCGATCGACGCGGTCATGTCGACGTCGCATCCGGCGGGCACATGACAGTAGGCCCACAGGGTGTGCTTGCCGGCCGGCGCGCGGCCCGGGTCGCACAACGATTGCTGTGCGACGAGGACGTAGGGCCGGTCGGGCACGTCATCCGCTGCGACGGCGGCCTCCGCCGCGGCGACTTCCTGCGCGGACCCGACGACGTGCACCGTGCCCGCCCGCCGCGCCCACTCGTTGGTCCACGGCACGGCGCCGTCGAGCGCGTAGTCGATCTTGAACGCCGCGGGGCCGTGACGGAACCGCGTCAATCGACCCCGATCGCGAGCCTCGATGCGGCTGCCCGCGATCCGTGCGACATCGCGGGGCGCGGTGTCGAAGAGCGCGACCCGCGCCGGCGGCAGCTGGCCGAGCTCGTCGATGCGACGGCCGGTCTCGATCGTGCCGCCGAGGGACTCGAGATGCCCCGCCATCGCCGAGACGATCGCCTGAGATCCCCCTTCGGCGATCGGCCAACCGACAGCATGCGCCGAGGCCAGCAACACGAGCCCGAAGCTCGCCGTGAGCGGCCGGGTCAGAGGGAGGAAGGCATGCGCAGCACATCCCGCGAACAACGCCCTCCCCTCCTCCGACGCGAACCAACGACGGGCCGCCGCTGCCGCAGGCGCGAGCGCGGGCGCCCCGAACCGGGCGAGCGCCGAGGGGTGGCGCGGCGGGCGCAGCAGCGGGCCGAGGAGCATGGGCGAGAGCCGGTCCCAGCGCGACGCGATCCCGCCGATGTGACGACGCCACGCCGCTCCGTCGCGACCGAGCGCCGCAGCTGTCGTCTCGACATCGCGCCACACCACACCGGCCCGCCCGGCGTCGAGGGGATGAGCCAGTGGGATCTCGGGATGGATCCATCGCAACCCGTGCTCGGCGAGCGGCAGCGAGCGCAGCCATGGCGATCCTGCGCCGAGCGGATGCACCGCCGAGCAGACGTCGTGGCGAAAACCGGGCAAGGTGAGCTCGGCCGTGCGCGCGCCTCCCCCGATGGTGTCGGCGGCCTCGACGACGTGCACGCGTCGCCCGGCGGCTGCCAGCACGATCGCCGCCGCGAGGCCGTTCGGACCTGCGCCGACCACGACCGCGTCAAGCGACGCCGCCATCGGCGCCTCCCGTCCTCGTCCGAGCCCGCGGAATAAGATTCGCCGGTGCCGATCGGGATCGTGGTGGCCGAGGACAACGCTCTCCTGCGCGACGGTCTGAGACGGTTGATCTCATCGAACGCCGACTTCGAACTCCTGGGCGCGTGTGGCACCTACCCGGAACTGGCGCAGATGGTGGCCGACACCAACCCCGATGTGGTGGTCACCGACATCCGCATGCCGCCGACCGGGACGGACGAGGGCATCCGCATCGCCACCGAGCTGCGCGCGTCTCACCCCGACACCGGTGTGGTGGTGCTCAGCCAGTTCGCCTCCCCTGCGTATGCGCTCGCTCTCCTCGCCGAAGGCTCGCAGCGACGGGCCTACCTCTTCAAGGACCGCGTCGCCGACGTCGACGACCTGGTGGCGGCGATCCGAGAGGTGGCGGCCGGCTAACCCAAGCTGTTCTGTAGTGGTCTTGGGCTCGGGGTTGTGATCGCGTTGGTTCTGG
>CAZGUH010000077.1:0-10658 GCA_964529005.1 uncultured Ilumatobacteraceae bacterium
ACTAGGACGGATTAGGAGACGTCGGTCGCAGACGTGACGGCGGCCCGTATCGTCGGACCATGGCGCGATTCAAGCTCGGTGTGCAGTTGCAGCCCCAGGGAACGTCGACGGACGAACTGCGGCGCGCGTGGGAAGCGGCAGACGCGATGGGCGTCGACTCGATCTGGGTGTGGGACCACTTCTATCCGTTGTACGGCGATCCCGACGCGACGCACTTCGAGGGGTGGTCGCTGCTCGCCGCGATGGCTGCGACCACGTCGCGGGCGCAGGTCGGCGCGCTGGTGACGTGCAACAGCTATCGGAACCCCGAACTGCTGGCCGACATGGCACGCACCGTCGACCACATCTCGGGCGGACGGGCGGTGCTCGGCATCGGCGCCGGGTGGTTCGAGCGTGACTACACCGAGTACGGGTACGACTTCGGCGACGCGCCGGGGCGTCTGCGGGCGCTGGCGGAGAGCCTGCCACGGATCACGTCGCGTCTCGGCCGCCTCAACCCCGGACCGCGCGGGCCGCTGCCGATCCTCATCGGCGGCGGTGGCGAACGGGTCACGCTGCGGCTCGTCGCCGAGCATGCGGACATGTGGAACGGCTTCGGTGATCCCGAGACCGCGCGGCACAAGAACGCTGTGATCGACCACTGGTGCGCGCGTATCGGACGTGACCCGGCGACGATCGAGCGCTCAATCCTCGTGCAACCCGACGCGGACGCCGACGCCTATGTCGCTGCCGGTGTCACGCACCTCATCGTCGCCATGGGTTCGCCGTTCGATCTCGGTGTGCTCGACCGCCTCCTCGCCGCCCGCGAGTAGCGGTCCCGCCCGCAGCGATCCTGCCGCCGGCGGGGCGCCCCTTTCCGTCAGCTCGCTCGTCGTCGGAGTGCGGTGTGGGTGACGGCGCCGTCGGGGCGTGTGATGGTGAGGTGGCGGGCGGTGGGGTCCAGGGTGAGTTGCCAGGCTCCTTCGTGGAGGTCGTGGTGGTGGCGGGTGCAGACGGGGATGAGGTTGGCCATGTCGGTCGGGCCGCCGTGCTCGAACGGTGTGATGTGGTGGATGTTGGTGTGCTCGAACGGCACGCGGCAGTCGGGGATCGCGCACGTCGGGTACATCGCCCGGAGGGCGTGGCGTTGTCGGTGGCTGGCGAGGCGTTGGGCGCGGCCGACGTCGACGACCACGCCGTGGCTGTTGAGCACGTAGGGGATGATGTCGGCGTCGCAGGCCATGCGCCGGACGGTGGCGACGGGCAGCATCCCCCCGCCGGTGATCGACAGGGTCGAGTCCGGGCGCAGCCCGTGTGTCAACGTGGCCAGGTCGATGTGGACGTGCACGGTCGCCGCCACCCCACCATTCCGGGCCGTGGTGGTGTCGGGGCGGGTGGCGATGGTGTGCAGCGCGGCGGCGGCGCGTTGGCGGGTGTCGAGGTCGGGGTTGGTTCCGTGGTGGTAGTGGCGTTCGATCGCGCGGTCGAGCACGGCCCACAGCTGGGCGCCGCGTTCGGGGTCGAGCTCGGCGCGCAGGTGATACATGCCGGTGACGTGATCGATCCAGCGTGTCAGGCGGCTGGCGGCGCGTTGGCGCTCGAGGTCATTGACGCCGCCGTCGTCGCCGAGCAGGAACGCCATGCGTGCGCAGATGTCGGCGAAATCGTCGGGGGTGGCGCCGGCGGCGATCTCGGCCAGCTCACGTTGGTGCTCGACCACCGCCGGGGTGCGCGCCGCCGCGCCGGCGAACGCGTCGACATGAACGGGCGTGATGTCCCCGCTCGCCAACGCCTCCTCGACCGCCGGCGCCTCGCTGAGCGCGTCTGAACGGCGTAGGACGTCGCGTGCCCCGGCCCTGCCCCACAGGCGTCCCGTCGCCACCTCGACCCGACCGGCCTGCCCCACTTGGCGCAACTCGTCGAGCCGGCGTGTCCCGGCGATCTTCACCGCCGCCAGCCACCCCTCCAACTGGCGCACCAAACCCAACGCCGCCTCCACACCCGCGGCGTCGAGCGACGCGATGTCGAGCGACGCCAACCGTGCAGCCGCACCACGATGATCGACCGAACTCATGTTCGGCACCCTACGAAGAGGGTGTCGCAGAGTCGGGCTGACCGCGGAAAAGCCCCCGGTTACTACTTGGCGAGCTCGCGCTCGATGGCTGCCCCGAGGGCCGGGTCGTCGGGCGTGACCGTCGGCGCGAACCGGCCGACGACCTCACCGTCGCGCGCCACCAGGAACTTCTCGAAGTTCCACACCACGTCGGGATCCTCCGTCGGCGTGATCCCGTAGCCGCGCAGGTTCGCGCGGAACGCGTCCTTGTCGCCCTGCGCGTTCGGAGCCTGTGCGGTCAGCTCGGCGTACAAGGGGTGCTGATCGGCTCCGACGACGCTGATCTTCGAGAACAGCGGGAACGTCACGTCGTACGTGGTGCTGCAGAAGTCGGCGATCTCGTCGTCGGCTCCGGGCTCTTGACCACCGAAGTTGTTCGCGGGGAACCCGGCGACGATGAAGCCGTCGTCCTTGTACCGCCGGTACAGCGCTTCGAGCGCCGCGTACTGGGGCGTCAGGCCGCACTTCGAGGCGACGTTGACGACGAGCACGACCGATCCGGCATGGTCGGCGAGGGAGGTCGGGGCGCCCGTGATCGACCGGACTGGGATCTTCTGGAGGGGGGTCATGCACCGAAGGTAGCCGCACCGCCGCTCAGCGGCGCGGGCGCGGCCCCCGCGCGGCAGACGGCGCTCGAGGTGGTGGCGTCGCCGCGGCGCCCGCCGGTACGGTGCTCGCCCGAAGACTCGGTTCCGATCGAAGCATGGGGAGGCAGTTCTTGAGCACGAACCCGTACATCACGCTCCCGCCTGCGCCGACGTTCACGCTCGTCAGCAACGATGTGGCGGAAGGACAGAAGCTCCCGATGGCGCAGGTCAGCGCGCTGTTCGAGGCCGGCGGCAGCGACGTGTCGCCGCACCTGCGCTGGGAAGGCCACCCCGCGGAGACGAAGAGCTTCGTCGTCACCATGGTCGACCCCGATGCGCCGACCGTCACGGGTTTCTGGCACTGGGCCGTGGCCAACGTTCCCGGCGACGTCACGGAACTGCCCTCGGGAGCGGGCGACCCGTCCGGATCGAAGCTTCCCGCCGGGGCGTTCCATCTGCCGAACGAGCTGCGCATGAAGCAGTACCTCGGCGCCGCGCCGCCGCCGGGCCATGGAACCCACCGGTACTCGTTCGCCGTGTTCGCCCTGTCGGTCGACAAGGTCGACATCGATCCGGAGGCGACGCCTGCGGTCCTGATGTTCACGGTGCTCGGCTCCACGCTGGCCCGCGCCGTCCTCACCGCCTGGTACGAGCGCTAAACCCGTCGCGCGCAAGGGGCCGATCGGCCCCTTGCCGGGCGGAATCGGCAGGAGGACGATGCGGGTGCCGGCGCATGGGGGCGCCGGCACGAGGAAGAGGCAGGCCGATGTCGACGACGTTCGCGCCCGTGGCGCCCACCCTTCGCGTTCCGCCGAGAGAGATCGCGGCGGACACGTGGTTGATCCATTCGCTCCAGCCGGCTCTGGGGCAGCCGTTGTTCGTGTACTTGAACTCACTGGTCATCCGCGGCGCCGAGCCGATGATCGTCGACACCGGGACGATCGCCAACCGCACGCAGTGGCTCGAGGACGTCTTCACCGTCGTCGAGCCGCAGGACGTGCGGTGGATCTTCCTCTCGCACGACGACATCGACCACACCGGGAACCTCGACGAGACGATGGCGGCGTGTCCGAACGCGACGCTCGTGTGCAACTGGGCGATGGTCGAACGGCACACCAACTGCTTCGAGTTCCCGCTGCATCGCTGCCGGTGGATCGCGGACGGTGAACAGCTCGACATCGGCGACCGCACGTTGCTCGCGCTCCGCCCGCCGGCGTTCGACTCGCCGACCACGCGCGGCATCTTCGACCCGCTGACACGGCTCTACTGGGCCGCTGACTGCTTCGCCACACCGCTGCCCGATCCGCACATGCCCGTCGCCGACTTGGACCCCGACTTCTGGAGCTTCGGAATGATGCTGTTCGCGCTCGGCGCGATCAGCCCGTGGCTCTCGATGGTCGATCCGGCGAAGTACGGCGCGTTCGTGGACCGCGTGCAGAGCCTCGACATCGGCACGATCGCGTCCTGCCACAGCCCGGTCATCGAAGGTCCGCACATCGACCGTGCCTTCGCCCGGATGCGCGAGCTGCCGACCGTCGATTTCCCGATGTTGCCGGATCAGTCCGTGCTCGACCAGATCGTGGCTGCCAGCGCCGTGCCGGAGTCGTGATCCCGGACGTGTGATCAGCCCGTCCCCGCAGCTGGGGTGAACGCCGCCTCGGCCGCGGCGTGGTGCAACTCGGCGACACGATCGAACTGACTCGTGGCCCGAGCGATGAGGCCGTCGAGCTCCGCGGCGTCGAGCATCGGGTCGTGGTCGGCGATGGCTCGCAGCGCGACCCACAGCTTGCGCTTCATGATGATCCCACCCGACAGCGCTTCGAGCTCGAACACGCGGCTGAGCGGCGAGGGGCGCAGCAACGCGCCGTTCAGCTTCAGCTGTCCGAGCGCGACCGCGACCCGGGCGAGGCCGGACTTCAACCGGTTCGGGGCGGCGCCATGGTCGGCGAGGATGCGCTCCAGGGTGGCGCGATCCTCGTCGATCTCTCGCTCGATCGCGGCCAGCGCGTCTGCGGTCGGCGTGCCGGCAGCGGCGCGCCGGCACCGTCGTGCCAACGCCAAGCCTCCCGCGGCCCCGGCGCGGTGGTCGATCAGATAGAGGTGGAGCAGCCTGTCGGGGCTCGGTCTGCTCGATCGTCCGCGCGGTCTGTCGAGGAGGCCCATGGCCGGCGTGTACCCCGTGCGCGGCACGGCTGATACCGCGCCCCCGGCGCCGGCCCTGCGAAGTTCGACGGAGCGCCTGATTTCCGCGACGCTGGCGGTGATGTCGTCGACCAGGAAGGAGCCGGGCGAGCCCAGCGCGAGCACCGCCGCGATGCCGCGACCGGACGCGCGGCGCGCGATCTCGGCCTATCACCGCGTGGCGCGCGACCTGCGCACGGCGATCCTGCAAGGCCGATATGGCGCGGGTGATCAGCTTCCGACCGAAGCGCAGCTCGTCGAGCAGTACCGCGTCAGCCGCCAGACCGTGCGCCGGGCGTTCCACGACCTCGTCGCGGAGGGGATCGTGCAGCGGTCTCCGGGGCGCGGCACCTTCGTCGCCCGCCGCGACGGCCAACACCTCCGCCAGTACGGGTCGATCGACGATCTGATGGCGCTGTCGGCCGACACCGAGCTCGAGATCGTCAGCCCGCTGCGCCGCCATGTCGACATCGAAGCCGCGGGGCGGCTCGGTCTCGCGTCGGACACCGTGCACAGCGTCGCGTTCGTCCGCCGCCACGAGTCGACTCCGCTGTGCCTCACCACCGTCCATCTCCCACCGCAGATCGCGTCGTGCCTGCACGATGTCCCCGAACTCGGCGCCGTCGGCGCGACGACCGCGGCGACCGTGATCGGCCTGCTCGACGCGCGCCTGCCGAGCCCGATCTCCGAGGCCGAGCAGAGCATCACGGCCTGCCCCGCGCCCGCCCACGTCGCCCAGCTTCTCGGCTGCGAGGAGCGCGCCGCGGTGTTGCGGGTCGACCGGCTCTATCGCACCGAGGCTGGCGATCCCGTCGAGCTGGCCGTCAGCCACTTCGTACCGGAGAACTACTCGTACCGGGTCAAGCTGCGCCGAAGCAGCCTATGACGGTCCGCATGGGGCGGACGCGGTGTCTTTCGGCGAAGCCGTCAGCAAAATGGTCAGATGCGCGATCCCCTCGACGCCGAGGCTCGCACCGTCCCGTCGATCGGCCGCCGCCAGCTGATCCTCGTCGACGGGCGGACGTTCGCCATCAGCGACGAAGCCGGCGACATGACCGACAGGACGCACGGCCTGGTCCACGACGACCTGCGCCATCTCTCGCGCCTGACGCTCGACGTGTCCAACGCGGATGTCGAGCTGCTGGCATCGAGCGCCCCCTCGCCGCTGTCGGCGGTCACCGTGTCGCGGGTGTCGCGACACGGCCTGCCGCACGGGGCGGCGGTGCTCACCCGCCGGAGGTGGGTCGGGGGAGGTCTGCGCGAAGACATCCACCTGCACAACGTGTCGCCGCACCCGCAGACGTGGATGCTGATGATCAGCTTCGAGGCCGACTTCGCTCACGTGTTCGACGTCAAGGCCGGGCTCTGCGCGCCGCCTGGGTTGTTCGTCGATCGGGACGGCTGGTGGGAGATCGAGGAGCCCGGCGGCGCCAGCTCGACGCGAGTGCACACCAGCGTGCCGCCCGACCAGGTCGACGTCGAGGGCGGCACGCTGGCGTGGCGGCTCGACGTCGACCCTCGCGCCGACGTGGTCGTGTCGCTCACCGCCCAACCGGTGTGCGACGGCGATCCGGCACACCTGATGTTCCCGCTCGGGACCACACCCTTCGACGCGTTGCCGGTGCAGCGCCTCAACGCGTGGGACGCTTCGGTGCCCCGCGTGACGTCGCCCGATCCGCGGCTGTCGATCGTCGTCGACCAGGCGCTCGCCGACATCGCCGCGCTGCGCATCATCGACATCGCCCATCCCGATCGGCCGGTCGTCGCCGCGGGCGCGCCATGGTTCATGACGCTGTTCGGGCGGGACTCTCTTCTGACGAGTTGGATGACGCTGCCGTTCGACGGCGGCCTCGCGGCGGGGGTGCTGGCGACGCTGGCCGAGCTGCAAGGCCGCCACGACGACGACGTCGCCGAGGAACAGCCGGGCAAGATCCTGCACGAGCTGCGCCGCCACGGTGGGGGAGGACCGTTCAGCGCTCGGCAGCGCTATTTCGGCACGGTCGACGCCACGCCGCTGTTCGTCATGCTGGCCGCCGAGGCCCACCGCTGGGGAGCGCTCGACGAGGCGCAGGTCGACGCCCTCGCGCCGTCGGTGGGAGCGGCGTTGCAGTGGATCCTGACCGCTGGCGACACCGACGGCGACGGTTTCGTGGACTACCGCAGGAGGAACCCGCGTGGCCTGTCGAACCAGGGGTGGAAGGACTCGTGGGATGGGGTCACCTTCGCCGACGGTGCGCTGCCGGTCGGCCCGATCGCCCTCGTGGAGGTGCAGGGGTACGCCTACGCCGCGCTGCGCGGCGCGGCGGAGCTGAGCTCGGCGATGGCGATGCCGTTCAGCGCCGACGAGCTGCTGTCGCGCGCCGAGGCCTTGCGCGAGCACTTCAACGAGGCGTTCTGGGACGACCGCGGCTGGTTCGCCATCGCGCTCGACGGCGACGGCCGGCGCGTCGACTCGCTGACGACCAACCCCGGGCACGCGCTGTGGACGGGTATCGCCGATCCCGCGCTCGCGGACATCTACCTCGATCGTCTCGCCGGGCCGGCGATGTGGACCGGCTGGGGGTTGCGCACCCTCGCCGACACGATGGACGCGTACGACCCCCTCAGCTATCACAACGGCTCCGTGTGGCCGCACGACACGGCGTTGTGCGCCGCGGGGGCCGCTCGCTACGGCCGCTGGGACGTCGTCGACAAGATCGTGAACGGCGCGCTGGACGCGGCGATGGAGTTCGGTGGACGCCCGCCGGAGCTCTTCGCCGGGATCGATCGCGACGAAGCGCCGATGCCGGTGTCGTATCCGTCGTCGTGCTCGCCGCAGGCATGGTCGTCGGCCTCGATCTTGCTGCTCGTCCGCACGATGCTCGACCTGCGGCCTGACCCGGGCAGCGCCACCGTGCGCGTCATGCGTCCCGACCTGTCGTCGATCACCGATCTGTTGCTGGAGCGGCTCCAGGTGCAGGGGCGTCGCGTCGACGTCGACATCGTCCGCGGCGTCGCGAACGTGCGCCCGAGCGCCTCGCCCTGACCGATCGGGCGTCGATCCGGGCGGCGCCGGATCGCCGGCGGCGGGACCGGGTACGAAGGCGGGGGATCACCCGACCTGAGGAGGCCGCCACGGACATCGAGCTCACCACCGACGAGTCGGCTGCAGTGCAGGCCGCGCTGCGCACGTACCTGTCCGACTTGCGAATGGAGATCCGCGACACCGACAACCCGGGGTACAAGCGCGGGCTGCGCAGTGAGCGGGAGGCGTTGGAGAGCGCGCTCGCCAAGCTCGACGGCGGATCGCACGCCGGCACCACCACGCCGCAGGCCGGCGACGGCGGGGTCGTCACCGTCGTGCGCATGTGGTGGACGTCGCCGCCCAAGTGAACGAGCCGGCTGGCCCTGTACCGTCTTGGCCGTGCGTCGCAAGGAGAAGGTCGAGCGCATCGGGGCCGTGCTCGACGAGCTGTACCCGCAGCCGCCGATCCCGCTCGACCACACCGACCCGTACACACTCCTCGTCGCCGTCGCGCTCTCGGCCCAGACCACCGATCGGAAGGTCAACCAGGTGACGCCGGCGTTGTTCGCCGCCGCTGGCACGCCGGAGGAGATGGTGGCGCTCGGGCCGGAGAGGATCCTGGAGATCATCCGCGAGGTCGGCCTCGCTCCGACGAAGGCCAAGAACCTGTGGCTCGCCGCCAACCAGATCGTCGACGCCGGCGGCAAGGTGCTGCCCGACTGGAAGTTCCTCGAATCCCTCGCCGGGGTCGGCCACAAGACGGCCAGCGTGGTGATGACGCAAGCCTTCGGCGTCCCGGCGTTTCCTGTCGACACCCACATCCACCGCCTGGCCAAGCGCTGGGGCCTCTCCGACGGCAGCTCCGTCGAACGCACCGAGCGCGACCTGAAAGGCGCATTCGCGATCGAGACCTGGAACCGCCGCCACCTCCAGATCATCTTCTTCGGCCGCGAGTACTGCCCGGCGTTGCGTCACGTTCCCGAGGCGTGTCCGATCTGCTCGTTCGCCGCTCCGCGGGCGCGGCGACCCAAACGCTGACCACGCTGCGCGGTCGTACGAACGTCGCGCTTCACTCGCGGCGCGTGCGTGCCGATGTGGAGACGGGCAGATCATCTCGCACATCGACGAGTGAACGGATCGGGGGGACGATGCGTGAACGCAACGGGACGCTGGGGGCGCCGTGGCCCAGCGTGGACGACGACCGCGGGCTCTGCGAGTTCATGTCCGACATCGATCTGGGCGCGGTGGTGCTCGATCGCAGCGCGCGGGTCGTGTTCGTCAACGATCGCATGCTCGATCTGCTCGAACGGTCCCGGGACGACATGCTCGGTCGGGAGTGGATGGACGTCGTGCCCGACAGCGACCGGCAGGGGCTGCGCACCCTTTTCGCCGAGGTGATGGCGACGGCGACGCCTCGCGGCGGGCAGGAGAACCGCATCGTCACACCGAGCGGCACGGAACGGTTGCTCGCCTGGACGTGTGTGGTGCAGGTCGACCATGGAGGGAACGCCACCGGCGTCGCCTGTCTCGCTCACGACGTGACGTCGCTGCGCATGGTGGAGGCGGACCTGATGCTCGAAGCGGCGGTCCGCCACCGGCTCGGCGAGGCCTGCCAGCACCTGGCGGTCACGGTGACGCTCGAGGAGGCCGCGCACCGGGTCTGCGACCGTATCTCGCATTTGCCGTGTGTGGATGCGGCGCGCGTGCTCGCGCTGGTCGGACCGGACGACGCGGCCGTGGTCGCGGGATGGGGGCTCGATGCCCTGTTGCGCGTCGGGCAGCCGGTGTCGGTCGAGATCGCCCGCCAACTCTGGACGCGAGCCGCGGAGGGTTGCTGGGGATCGCGGCAGGATCGTCCGGACCTGGACGATCCGCTCGGACTCACGGCACGCGCGGCAGGCGTGAAGGCGCTCGCCGTCGGCGTCATCGGCCGCGACGAGCGGCCCGCCGGCGTGCTGCTCGTGGCGACGGCCGACCCGGACGCGGTGAGGACGGTCGCCGTGAAGTTGCCGCCGTTGATCGGCTTCGGCGCGCGGGCCAACGCCGTTCTCGTCGATCGCCTGATGGCCCGCCGGCGCGACCACCAGATGCGCGCCGCGTTGCGCGAGGTGATCGACGCCGGCGCGTTCCATCCGCATTTCCAACCGATCGTCGAACTGTCGTCGGGCGAGGCCGTCGGCTACGAGGCGTTGACGAGGTTCGCGTCCGGCGAGCCGCCCAACGTGCGCTTCGCGCAGGCGTGGGCGGTCGGGATGGGCGCCGACCTCGAGCTGGAAGCGTTGCGCGCCGCGATCGCAGGCGCCGGCGCCCTGCCAGCCGGGCGCTGGCTCGACCTCAACATCTCGCCCCGGCTCCTGGACTCCGCGGTCCGATTGGCGGATGCGCTGCGCCGCGCCGATCGTCCCGTCGTCATCGAGATCACCGAGCACGAGCGGATCGCCGATTACGCCGCGGTGCGGGCGGCGGCCTCCGCGCTCGGCGCCGAGGTCCGCCTCGCGGTCGACGACGCGGGCGTGGGAATCGCCAACTTCTCGCACATCATCGAGTTGCGCCCGGACTTCGTGAAGCTCGACGCCAGCCTCGTCCGCCGCGTCAACGCCGACCTCGGCCGCCAGGCGCTGGTCGTCGCGATGTGCCAGTTCGCCCGCAGCGCCGGCTGCCACATCATCGCGGAAGGGGTCGAGTCGCAGGAGGAAGCGTCGACGCTTCGCCAACTCGGGGTCGAGTTCGCCCAGGGCTACTGGTTCGGCCGACCCGGCGCCGCCGACCGGTGGAGCTGAGCGCTCTGTCGGCC
>CAZGUH010000078.1:0-10250 GCA_964529005.1 uncultured Ilumatobacteraceae bacterium
TCAGCGCGCTCGAAGGGACTCGAACCCCTAACCTTCTGATCCGTAGTCAGATGCTCTATCCATTGAGCTACGAGCGCATGTTGTGTTGCGGCGGGGCAGTCTAGGCGGCATTGCCCACGAAGGGAACCCGGAGTTGTGAGCAGCCCGCTGTGCCGCGCCCATGCGGCAGGGACGTCACCGCACGGGCGCGATCACTCCCACGGGCCCCAGCCGCCACTGCGCTGGTAGAGCGCCAAGGCGACGGTGGCGTTGGTGGTGGGATCAAAGAGCTGCGAGGCCGCCGTCACGCCGTGATCGTCGAGCCATCCCTTGTGGACGCTCCAGTAGATCTGGAACAGGCCGTAGCAGCAGTAGTTACGCGCCGTCGGCACCAGGTTGCTCTCGCGGATGGCGATCTCGACCGCGCGGTCCTCGAGCTCGTCCGGCCAGACGTGGCGGATGATCGCCTCGACCTCCGCACGGGTGTACGTACGTGGCGGAGTCGTCGTGGCCGGCGCAGTCGTGGGCGGCGCAGTCGTAGTGGACGCGGCCTCGGTCGCGGGAGGCGCTGACGTCGTCGACGGAGCGGACGTCGTGCTCGGCGCAGTGGTGGGCGCCGAGGTCGTCGGCGGCTCGTCGACGGGAACCTTCGCGTTCCACGGCAGGCAGATCGTCGCGCCGGGATACAGCGGAGTCGTGGGATCGGCGCCGTTCACCTCGTAGAGGTCCGCCACTTCGACCTGCACGCGTGCAGCGATCCCGATCCAGGAGTCGCCAGGCAGGACGGTGTAGAAGATCGTGATGCATTGACGAACGGCCTGCGCTGTGGCCGTCGCAGCGGTTTCCGGCTCGGAGCTCGTCGTCGTCGCCTGCTGGGTGACCGGTGCCGCGTTGGCGACAGACACCGGCGGCGCTGCCACGGTGGACGCCGGAGCCGGCGCAGTGGACGGGGGCGCCGCCTCCGCAGTGGCAGGAGTCACCGCCAGCACGCTCGTCGCAGCCGGGGGAGGGCTCGTGGTGATGCTTTCGACCGAAGCGGGCGTGAGACCGCCAGGGTCGGGGCTGGAGGTTTCCGTCCGGACCGAGTCGCCGCCCGACTGCCCGCCGAGCGCGGCTGCAACAGGAACGGCGAGAACGGTCAGCAGTGCGAGGACCCCGACCCGAGCGCGGGCCGAGCCACCAGAGCCTCGATGGGAGGACCATGCCGGCTCGAACGCCGGAGGGTCCACGTTCGAGCCGTCGACCTCGACCACACTGTGGGGCGCTCGGCGCGATCCGCGGCGGGCTGTGTGGCGCGGCCAAGAAACACCATTCCAGAAGTCTCGGTCGTCGTCACTGTGGAGGCGCATCGGTTGTCCCTTTCACGACGTCCGGGCGCATTTCGTGCGAATCGCGCACTGCGCTGGAAGCCGATGGAAGGGCGTCCCGTCGCCCCTCAGCAGCTGCCGCCGTCCGTTCCGGGGGCAGCTGACGTTCCGTATGTGACGAATGGTCTACACCGGTCGTCATGAGATTGCAACACAGCCACCCACCGCGGCGGAAAACGACAGCGGCCCGGCGGTGGTGCCGCCGGGCCGTCCGGTGCGGAGAGGGTGGGATTTGAACCCACGGACCAACTCAACGCTGGTCAACGCCTTAGCAGGGCGCCCCATTCGGCCGCTCTGGCACCTCTCCGAAGCGACAGAACTCTACCGTGCCGACCTCTGAGGCGCTTTCGCCGACACGCGTCGACACCAGGAACCCGAGAAGAGGCTTGCGCCGAGATTCGCGAGCTCACTGCTCGCTACTGCAAGTACGCCGATGAGGCGGACGGCGAGAGCTATGCCCAGTGCTACACCGAGGACGGCGTATTTCGCATCGAAAACGAGCGCGCCTACAAAGGCCGGGAGGCCCTCACGGAACTCGCGTCGAGCGCGCCCGGCGTGGTCCACATCACGTCCGATCCGATCATCGAGGTTGACGGGGACGAGGCGACACAGACGTGCGCGTTGCTCAACATCTATCGGGCAGCGGACAAATCGGCGAACGAATTCGTCGCCACCGGGCG
This sequence comes from uncultured Ilumatobacteraceae bacterium, assembly GCA_964529005.1. Lineage (GTDB taxonomy): Bacteria > Actinomycetota > Acidimicrobiia > Acidimicrobiales > Ilumatobacteraceae > CAZGUH01. The sequence continues at coordinate 2,027 of CAZGUH010000078.1, forward strand.
CTACTTTGACCGCTTGGTGCGCACCCCGGAGGGCTGGCGGATCAAGGAGCGACGCGTCGTACTCGACCTCGACGTCGTTCCTTTCTGGGAGGGTGTCCGCCTCTGGGATCGGGAGCAGTGGCGCAAGGTGGCCCAGCAGGGCCTGGTGGCCAGCTGAGGTCTCGACAGGGTCTACGCCGTAGATCGACTCCCTCTCCGACTCCTCGCGATCGAGGACCTCACCCAAGACGTCGTTGATGATCGCGTCTGATGCCGGGTGGAAAGTCGCCGAGGATGCCGTGAAGACGGGCGGTGTCGAACCGGTCGACCCTGCCAAGGGTGGCCAGCTCGACGTCGTCGACGGTGCGCCAGGGGCTCTGTCGTCGGATCAGCTCGGTCTCGAACCAACGCGCTCGCGGTTCGGCGAGGGCGTTGTCATGAGTGTCCGCGATGCTGCCGATCAAGGGGGGCGCCGTTGTCATCGAGACGTTCGGTGTCGCGAACGGACGGCGATCCTGCTCATTCCCGGTGACGCAAGGCGGACTTCGTCGCCCCGCCAGACCCGCGAAACGCACGAACCCGAACCCAAGATGAGGGTTCGGGTCCTTGCGGATGCCCCGCGACATCTCGAGCGGAACGGGAGGGATTCGAACCCCCGAGCCTTTCGGCCGGCCGCTTTCAAGGCGGCTGCAATCGTCCGCTCTGCCACCGTTCCGGCGGCGAGGCTAGCGGCGGATCTGAGAGCGGAGCCCGGCGATCCAGTCGTCGGCTTGCCGCCAGCGGGCGTCGGCATGCTCGCGTGCGAGGTGCGTGTGCTTGCCGGCGGCCGGGTACGAACCCAGGAACTTCACCCCACCTTGCTTGGCGTGCAGATCGCGCAGCGCATCGGCCATCAGCTCGTCGGTGATGTGTCCGTCGGCGTAGATCACGAAGCAGTTGTCCCCGAGCCCTCCCGCCTTCGTCGGCCGGCTGATCAGGTTCGACAGGTTGATGCGGCGGGCCGCGAACTCCTGGAGGATCGAGATCAGGCTGCCGGGTTCGTCCGCCCGCTGGAAGACGAGCAGCGCGGTCCGGTCGTGGCCGGTGGGCGCAGGGATGCCCTCCCGACCGACCAGCACGAACCGCGTCTGGTTTCCGGGGTGATCGGCGATGCCGGCGACGAGGATCTCGAGCCCGTACAGCGCGGCCGCGTTGCTGGGGGCGATCGCCGCCGTGCCAGCCAGGCGCTCCTCGGCGACCGTGCGCGCCGCCTCGGCGGTCGAGAACGCGGTGCGCACGTCCGCGTCGGGCAGATGCGTGCGCAGGTAGTGGTGGCACTGGGCGGTGGCGACGGGGATCGACAGCACGACCTTCACGTCGGGGAGCGCCGTTCCCGGCAACGCCACCAGGCAATGCTCGATGTCGAGGACGACCTCGCGCTGGATCAGCAACTCGTGGTCGAACGCCAGCGCGTCCTGGGTGAAGTTGACCGTGCCCTCGATCGAGTTCTCGATCGGCACGAAACCGGCGTCGACCGCGCCCTCCTCGACCGCTTCGAGCACGTCGGGAACGGTGCGATAGGCCACCAGCTCGGCGGCGTCGAGGTCGGCCTGGGTGCGCAGCGCCTGTTCGGTGAACGTGCCGAACGGCCCGAAGAACCCCACGCGAGCGAACGGTCGCAGGGACGGGCTGGGAGCGGTCACCATGGCCGACAGGCTACGTCGGCGGCCCCGCGCCAGCGCCGCTGATTGGGCGGGCGTGCGCGCCCGGGCAGAATGGCGCAGTGGACGAAGCTGGCCTGCGCCGCCTGATCGACGACGTGCGCAGTGGCATCGTCTCCCCCGACGACGCCGTGGCGGCACTCCGCCGCCTGCCGTTCGCCGACGTGGGCGACGCGCTCGTCGACCACCACCGTGCGCTGCGCCAAGGTATGCCCGAAGCCGTCTACGCGCCGGGGAAGTCCCCCGAGCAATGCGTCCGCATCGTCGGAGAACTGCTGCGCGGCGGCGACGGGCCGGTCGTGATGACCCGGGCCAGCGACGCGCAGATCAAGGCCACCGAGGCCGAGCACGGCGACGGGCTGCGCCGCGCGACGACCGTGGTGTGGCGACTTCCGCCCGTCACGCGGCGATCTCGCGTGCTCGTCGTCAGCGCCGGCACGGCCGACGTGCCGGTCGTGGACGAGTGCGTGCTGACGCTCCAGGCATATGGGTTCGCGCCGGATCGCGTCGTCGACGCCGGGGTCGCCGGCCTGCATCGCCTTCTCGCCCACGTCGACCGCATCGCCGCTGCGGACGCCGTCGTGGTGATCGCCGGGATGGAAGGCGCGCTGGCCAGCGTCGTCGGCGGTCTCGCCGCCGCCCCCGTCGTGGCCGTGCCCACCAGCGTCGGATACGGGGCCTCGCTCGACGGCGTCACCGCCCTGCTCGCGATGCATGCATCGTGCGCCAGCGGCGTCACGGTGGTGGGCATCGACAACGGCTTCGGGGCCGCGTGCGCGATCGCCCGCATCGCCCGATGACCCGCATCGCGTGGTTCCACTGCTTCGCGGGCGTCGCGGGCGACATGACGATGGCGGCGCTCGTCGACGCCGGCGCAGACCCCCACAGCGTGGCGTCTGCCGTCGCCGGCCTGGGCCTCGACGGCTACGCGTTGACGTTCGAGCCGACGCAGCGGTGCGGGGTGGCGTCCACGTATGCCGGCGTCGTCGTCGACCACCATGACCACGAGCACCCGCACCGGCCATATCGCGCCATCTGCGGGATCCTCGACCGCGGTGATCTGGCGCCGCGGGTGCGCGACCGTGTCCACCGCGTGTTCCGCGCGCTCGCCGAGGTGGAAGCGACGATGCACGGGGTCGCGACCGACGACGTCGAGTTCCACGAGGTCGGCAGCGTCGACGCGATCGTCGACGTGGTCGGAGCGTGCGCCGCTCTGGAATCGCTCGCCGTCGACCGCATCGTGTGCAGCCCGATCACGCTCGGCCAGGGCACGGTCCGCATGGCCCACGGCGAGCTCCCGAACCCCGCTCCGGCGACCGTCGCGCTGCTCGCGCGCGCGAACGCTCCGGCGCGCGGCGTCGAAACCGGCTTGGAGACCGCCACGCCGACAGGAGTCGCGCTGATGACGGCGCTGGCCGCCGCATATGGCCCGATGCCGGCGATGAACGTCGTCGGCGTCGGCTACGGCGCCGGGAGCGCCGACACGCCGGGGCGACCCAACGTCGTGCAGGTGGTGATCGGCGACGCCGAGGACACGGCCACGGTGACGCCCGCTCCGGGACAGCCCGCACGGCACTTCGAAGCGAACGTGGACGACGTGTCCGGCGAGGTGCTGGCGCACACCATCTCGGCGTTGATCGCCGCCGGGGCGCACGACGCATGGGCCACGCCGATCGTGATGAAGAAGGGCCGCCCGGCGCACACCGTTCATGCGCTCTGCGGCCTCGGCGAGGCCGACGCCGTGGCGCGGGCCCTCGTCGCCGAGACCGGCACGCTCGGGCTGCGGGCCACCACCGTGGATCGATGGCCGCAGCAGCGCGAGGAGACCACCGTCGTCGTCGAGGGTCATCTCATCCGGGTCAAGGTCGCCTCCGGCCGCATCAAGGTCGAGAACGACGACGCTGCGGCGGCGGCCCGGGCGCTTGGATGGCCGTTGCGCACGGTGCTCGCCGTGGCGGCGCGCGCCGCCGAGCGCGAGAACGCAGGGGGATGATCAGACGAGCTGATGCAGCTCGTTCTCGAACTCGGCGACGGCGCACGCGGCGAGGAGCCGCCGCATCATGTCGAGCGTGGCGTCCGCACCCCGGCGGGCCGCCGGGTGCGCCCCGCTCGGCACGGCGGTCTCGGTCCACACCAGGGTGACCCCGAGAAGCTCGTCGTGGTGGAGGTCGACACGGGCGATGGTGGCGTCGGCACGCTCGGCCAGACGACCCTCGCCGACATCGGGCTCGCTGCGCACGATCGCCTCGCGCGTCTGGTCGCAGCTGAGCGTGACGGCAAACGCGTGGATCCAGCGATCGGCACACGCCACGGTGAGGATCCCGCCGGGGTGCTGGATGGTCTCCCCACGCACCCCGACCTCGATCACCGGGTCGACATCCTCGGAAAGGCCGAGCACACCGAGACGGCGGCCGTCGCGCTGGTGTTGCCACGCCTCGGCGACCGCGGAGCGCAGCTGGCACGGCCGCAATCGCACGATGCCGGAGCGCGCATCGCGGTGCGGCGTGACGTCCCACCCCACCTCGGCGAGCAGCCGGCCCTCGTGCCGCAGGCGGATCCGGACGTCGGGCAACGTGTGGCAGACGAAGCTGGCGATCCGGAAGGCGGTCATGCAGAGCGGCGTCACCTCGGCGATGTTAAGCGCACCTAATACCTTGCGGCAAGCGCCTCTTTTGCGGGGAGATCAGGTTCCCAGGGCGTCACGGACGAAGGCGTCGATCTCGTCGGCGCTGCCGAGCTCACCGCTGTGACGGGCGAGCACACTGCCGTCGCCCCCGATGACCACCATGAACGGGTAGCCGCTCACACCGAGCGCCTGGGCGCCGATCTGATCCTCGCTGTCGGCCATCACCTCCCATGGCCACCCCTTGTCGACCACCCACTCCGACGGCGGATAGTTCGGCGCGTCGGCGCGCACCGCCGTCGACACACCGATGACGCGCAGGTCCTCGGGGACGCGACCGGACGTGTACCAGTCGACCAGGCGCGGCACCTCGGCGTTGCAGTGCGGGCACCAGTGCGCGAGCACCACCGCGAGCACCGGCTCGCCGTCTTGCGAACCCACCTCGACCGGCGTGCCGTCGAACGAGAATCCCTCGAGGACGGGCGCTTGCGTGCCGACCGCAGGGTCCTCCTGGCGGGGATCCAAGCGGCTCAACGGCTGGCCGACGACAGCGACCGTTCGGTTCTCGGCGATCGCGGCAGCCGGCGCCGCCGGGCCGGTCTCGCCCTCGTCGCCCTGCGAGGCCTCGACACGGCCTTGATCTGCAACCGACGACGAGGGCGCGGTACCGGCCTCGTCGTCGTCTCCGCCGCGGGTCGTCACCACGGCGATGAGCGCCACGACTGCGACCGCCACGGCGATCGCCGCGATCACCCACGCGCGGGAACGAGAGCCCGGAGCGCCGCCGGCCGAAGATGGTCGGGAATGTGCGGGCACGGATCAATCCTCCTGGGTTCGAGGGATGGTCAGCAGCGCTGCGATGGCGAGGAAGCCACACAGAGCCATGAAGGACAACGACACGAAGCCGAACTCGCGGAACCAGGGAACGCTGCACGGCACGGAGACGTCGCACGCGCTGCCCTCCCACTGGGGGTTCCACTCGATGAGGTAGTGGTACAGCGACACCGCCGCGCCGATCACGCACAGGGGCAGCGCGTACCAGCGCACGGAGCGGTCGCGCCGGATCGCCGCCACCAGCAGCACCACCGCCATCGGGTACATGAAGACGCGCTGGAACCAGCACAGCCGGCACGGTGCGAAGTTGGCGACCTCGCTGAAGTAGAGGCTGCCCGCAGTGGCGGACGCAGCGACGAGCCAGGCGAGCCACCCCGCCAGGGACGACACGGCGTGGATCAGCCGCCGGACGGGCGCAACGACGACGGCCGCCAGCCGACCGGCGGCGAGCACGATCGCGCCCGCCCCAGCCAGCAGCGCGAGCAGCGCGGTGAAGCGCTCCATTGCCGTCACATCCATCCGCGGCCCTCCACGGCGGGCCATTCTGTCGGCCGCTCGGGCATCGCGGTCGGCGCGGTGGCAGGATGAACTCGTGCCCGCAGCGCCGTCCGTGCCGCCGATCGTCGATCCTGCCTGGGTCACCGCACATGCCGGTCGCCGGCCGATGGTGGTCGCCGACGTGCGCTGGTACCTCGACGGGCGCGACGGCCGGGCTGCGTACGAGGAACGCCACATCGCGGGCGCGGTGTGGGTCGACCTCGATCGCCAGCTCGCTGCGAACGATCGCCCGGCGACGGAGGGGCGCCATCCGCTGCCCGACCCTGCCGACTTCGCCGCGTCGATGTCCGTGCTCGGCATCGGCGACGACACCACCGTCATCGCGTACGACGACACCGGGGGGATGACCGCCGCACGGCTCGTCGTGATGCTGCGGATGCTGGGGCGCGACGCGGCAGTCCTCGACGGCGGTCTGGCCGCGTGGCCGGGACCGTTCGAGCGCGGCCCCGGCCGCACGCCGGATCGCGCGCAGTTCACACCCCAGCCATGGCCGACGCAGCGCCTCGCCAGCGCCGATGAGGTCGGCGAGCGTGCGGCAGACCGAAGCGCGGTCCTGCTCGACGCCCGGACCGCAGGGCGTTTCACCGGCGAGGTCACAATGGTCGACCCGCGCCCGGGTCATGTTCCCGGGGCACGCAACGCTCCGTGGGGCGACGCTCTCGACCCCGCGACCGGCCGGTTCCGCAGCCGAGACGAGCTCGTCGAGCACTTCGCCGCCGTGGGAGTCGAGTCCGGCGACGAGGTGATCACCTACTGCGGCAGCGGTGTCAGCGCGTGCGTCAACGTCGTCGCGATGGAGCATGCAGGCCTCGGTGTGCCGCGCCTGTACGTCGCCAGCTGGTCGGGATGGTCGGCCGACCCGGATCGGCCGGCCGAGCTCGGCCCCGCTCGATGACGACGCTGGGCATCCACGCGCTCCACGAGCTGCGCCGCACTCGCCGTCGCAACCGGCTCGCCGAACTCGAGTGGTTCGAGGCCGCATACCGGGTCTATCTCGTCGCGATCGTCGCCGGAGTGATCGTGCTGTACCTCAGCGATCTCATCGGGGACGAGCAGCTGAGCCCAACGCAATGGGCCGACATCGTCAGCTACGGCCCGGGCGTGCTCGGGATCGCGGCGGCGATCGCGATCGCGTGGGGAGCGCGCAGCGGCAGCCAGGGCGGGCCGATCGCGATCGAGGAGGCCGACGTCCGGCACGTGATGCTGGCGCCGATCTCCCGGCGCCGTGCGCTGTTCCGGCCGGCGTGGCAATCGGTGCGCTCGGCCGTGTTCGCCTGCGCAGTGACCGGAGCGATCGCTGGCCAGCTCGCCGGGCGGCGCGCCCCCGGCACGGCCACCGCGTGGGCCCTCGGTGGCGCGCTGTTCGGAGGCGCGATCGGCCTGATCGCGATCTCGACGTCCATCATCGCCCACGGCCTGCGCCTGCCGCGGTGGGCGGCGACCGTTCTCGGGCTGGCAGTGATCGGCGGGCAGGTGGCGGCGGCGCGCACGCGGGCTCCGAGCCCGGCCAACCTCGTCGGCGACCTCGGGCTGTGGGGCGCGCGCGAGCGGTGGCTCGACGTGCCGGCGATCGCCGCCGTGGTGATCCTCGCCGTGCTGTCCAGCGCCGTGCTGGGACGGTTGTCCCTGGAGGCGCTGACGCGCCGCAGCGGCCTCGTCGCCCAGCTGCGGTTCGCGGTGACGATGCAGGACCTGCGCACCGTGGTGCTGCTGCGCCGTCAGCTCGGGCAGGAACGCACGCGGGCACGACCGTGGGTGCGCCTGGCGCGCACCGGGCGGACGCCGGTGGTGTGGCGGCGCGGCTGGCACAGCTTGCTGCGCTTCCCCGCCTCGCGTCTGGCGCGCTTGTCCCTCCTCGCCGCTGTCGCGGCGGCGTGCCAGGTCGCCGCGTACCGCGGCACGACGCCAGCGGTCGTCGGAACCGGCCTGGCGCTCTACGTCCTCGGGCTCGACGTGCTCGAGCCGCTGTCGCAAGAGGTCGACCAACCCGATCGCGCCGATGCGTTCCCGATGCCGCGCGGCGCGCTGATGGCACGGCATCTGGCAGCGCCGGCCGTCGCGCTGGTGCCGTTCGCCGGGATCGCCGTCGCGGTTGCCACCGCGATGCAGCGGAACGTCTCCGCCGGGGCGGTCGGCGCGATCCTCGCCGTGCCGGTGATCGTCGCCGGCGCCGCCGGAGCCGTGGTGAGCGTGGTGATGGACGCGCCCGATCCCATCAGCGCGTCGACGCAGCAGGCCATGCTGCCGCCCGAGATCGGCGGCATCACGACGACACTGCGCCTGGCGATCCCGCTGGCGATCAGCACGTTGGCGGGACTGCCGGTGCTCGCCGTGCGCTCCGCGGCGCGCGCCGGGCAATCGGTCGAAGCCGCCGCGGTCCGGGGCGGGTTGGCGCTCGTGCTGCTGATCGTCGCCATCGCCGTGTGGGTGCGCAAGCGCGACGACGTGCGGCGGGCGATCCGTTCATTCCTCGACGAAGGCCGTGCTGCCACCGCCCAGCAGCGCGCCACCAAGGGGGCAGCCCGATGAC
>CAZGUH010000079.1:0-10125 GCA_964529005.1 uncultured Ilumatobacteraceae bacterium
CTTATTGGTGACACTGCGGCAGGTGCTCGACACGTCCGCGGTGGGCCCTGTCTTCTCCCTCGTGTCGGAAGCCGTTTGGGGTTGACAGCGGTCTGCTGACGGTCTTGACTATGATTATGTCTGACAATCAGGACCTACGATCGGAACATCGATGATCGTCCAGGCGCCAGAGGTCCCCGGTGGACGAGCATTCGTCATCCTGCAGAACGATCACACGGCTTTCGGTGGTGATGTCGCGCGGCACTTCGGCAACGAGCGGTTCGCGGCCCCGGAGCCTTATGACCTGGTCGTGGATCTCGTGCGCTGGCACGACCAGGGTTGGACCGAGCTGGATGAGCGATTTCTGCAAGATGTCGAGACCGGATTGCCGTGCAGCTTGGCGGGGACGCCCTTCGATGAATTGATCGAGACGAGCAAGTTGTCGCCGTCGTTGGGTGAGGCGCGTCATCCCTTCATCGGTCTGATCTCGAGCATGCACAGCTGTGGTCTGTACAACGGGCGCTATGGGCTGTCCGATTTCGTCTTCCTGAACTTGCTCGAGGGCGAGCAGCTCAAGGTCGCGACCGAGATGCTCGCCGAGGAGGAACGGCGTCAGGAGCGTCTGCGTCGTGAGCTCGCTGCGGATCCATCGACGGTTGCGCTGGCGTCCGAGGGTGCGGTGCACCGCGCGTATCACGTGTTGCAGTTCATCGACACGCTGGCGCTCTACATGCAATGTGAGCATCCGTCGCGTCATTCCGTGGGCACGATCCCGTCGGTCCCGACAGACGACGACCCCGATCACGACGTGACGATCACGGTGACCCCGATGGGGGCGGGCACCTATCAGATCGACCCCTATCCGTTTGATCGTGTGCCCTTCGTGACGGCGACCCCGGGCCGTTACCTCGACCCGGCCCCCCTCGGCAGCGATCTACGAGCCGCCTGGGCGGCGGCCCCGCCCACACAACAGACCGTCACCTTCGTGCCAGTCGACGTGGACGCCTCGTCCGCATGACGAATCCGCTCGACGGCCCTCCGGCTCACCCGGCGGCGTCGCTTGCCGGTCTCATGGACCGGGGATTGGTACTAGCTGGCGGATGCCACGACGCGCTGTCTGCCGTTCTCCTCGCAGAAGCTGGCTTCCGTTCCGTCATGATCTCTGGTGCAGCGGTGGCCGCCAGCTTCGGGTTCCCGGACCTGGGCCTCACGACCATGCCAGAGGTGCTCGAGGTGGCTCGGCGAGTCGCGCGTCGCGTGACCGTCCCGGTCATCGCCGACATCGATACTGGCTTCGGCGGGGCGCTCAACGTGACCCGCGCGGTCGACGAGTTCGGCGCTGCCGGCGTCGCCGCCGTCATCATCGAGGATCAAGAGTTCCCCAAGCGGTGCGGGCACCTCTCCGGCAAGCAGCTGATCCCCGCTGACGAGTACCTCGCCAAGATCAGGGCCGCCGTGCAGGTCGCGCGGGGAACCGGCCTGCACATCATCGCCCGAACGGATGCACTCGCGGTTGACGGGATCGACGAAGCGATCGAGCGAGCCAACCGTGCGCTCGACGTGGGAGCGGATGTGGCCTTCGTCGAGTCGCCGACCTGTATCGACGAGATCGAGGCGATCGGCGCGCGCGTCGACGGGCGGAAGCTCTACAACCTGGTCGCCGGCGGACACGGCCCGGTCATCCGGCCAGACGACCTCCACGCGCTCGGTTTCGACATCGTCATCGTCCCGGTTCTCAGCATCTACGCCACCGTCGCGGCAACGCGCGCGATGGCGACCGAGGTCATCGCCAATCGCGATGACATGCCGCTGCGCCGAACGAACCTCACGCCGACCAACCTCTTCGAGGCGGTCGGTCTGGACGACTGGCTCAGCGCGGGAGGGCTGGTGCTGACCGATCGGGCATAGGCGCCCGGGTCGGCGCCGCTGCCCCGACGGCCTTGCATCCGCCAGCTGATATTGTCTGGCAATCTCGTCATACGCTATGTTGCAGATGAATGAAGGACAGCTCCGTGGAGAGAACAAGGACCACCCGCCCGCTGATCACCGACGACTGGCACATCGCAGGCGACGTCTACCGCGATCCCGCCGTCTTCGAGGCAGAGATGGATCAGATCTTCGGCAAGTGTTGGGTCTTCGTTGCCCACGAGAGCGAGCTGGCCACGGGCGGTGAGTACAAGTTGGCGCGCGTCGGCCGGCAGCCGGTGATCGTGATGCGATCGGCTGACGATGGGGCCATCCGCGTCGTGTACAACCGCTGTCGCCATCGAGCGGCTGCTGTCTGTCACCTTGAGCGCGGCAATGCCAAGCACCACAAGTGCGCCTACCACGGCTGGACCTACAACAGCGCAGGCAGTCTGGTTGCCGTCCCCTTCCCAGATGCCTATGGCGATGACTTCGACAAGGACGCGCTCGGACTGGTGGAAGTGCCTCGGGTCGCCAACTACCGAGGTTTCATCTTCGCCTCACTCGATCCTGACGTACCTGAGATCGTGGAATACCTCGGCAACGCGCGCCCGTACCTCGACAACGTCGCCGACGCTGGCATCGATCTGACTGCCGGAGCCCACAAGGTGGTCTACGACGGCAACTGGAAGCTGCAGGTCGAGAACACGATCGATCCGTACCACCTGATGGTCACACACCGGAGCTGGGTCGAGACGCTGAGGCGGCGGAGCGGCAACGGCAGCAGAAGCTCCGGATGGGACGCCGCGATGGCCGACTACGCGGAGAACCTCATCCGCAACCCGAGTTGGAGGAACCTCGACCTCGGCGGTGGTCACGGCGTCGCCGAGTGGCCGAGGGAGGGATCCGACGGGCCCAGTTCTGGCGGAGTCCTGCCGTACATCTTCATCCTCTTCCCGTCGCTCTGCTTCTTGAACTGGCAGCTTCGAGTCGTGTGTCCGGTGGCCGTCGACAAGACCGAGGTCTACCTCTATCCGTTGATGCCGCAGAACAGCGATCGGGAGGCGCGCAGCAGCGTGCTGCGCGACCACGAGGTGTTCCACGGACCCGCAGGGGCGGGATATCCCGACGACGTCGAAGTCGCGTTCGCCCGGGTGACCGATGGCCTTCGCGCGACCGCGACGACGGAGGATTGGCTGCTCATGAACCGTGGTCTCCACCGTGAGGAGCGGGATCCGCAGAGTGGCATCGTGATCGGACGTCCGACCGACGAGACCTGCCAGCGCGCCTTCTATCGCCACTGGCTCGAGCTGGTCGACGGGAACGTCGCTGCTGACGTGGTGGCTCGCGACAGAAGGAGCGCCGATTGACGACCGTCTGGGATGACGTTGAGGTCGTGGTGGACGCGAAGGCCGCGGTCGGCGAGAGCCCAGTGTGGGATCCCGCGCGCAGTCGGCTCTTCTGGCTCGACATGCGAAATCAGCTCCTGCACACCTTCGATGCGCGGTCCGGCGATGACACGGTCGTCGAGCTTTCCGATCTGGTCGGATCGATCGGCCTGCGGGCGAAAGGGGGGCTCGTCGCTGCCGTCGCAGACGGATACGGGTTCGTTGACATCGTGACCGGTCACGTCGAGCTCATCGCCGACGTCGAGCGGGGCACGACGCCCCCCACCCGAATGAACGACGGCAAGTGCGACAGCCGCGGTCGCTTCTGGGCAGGGACCACGGCGCTCGAAACGACTCCAGAGGCCGGAACGCTCTATCGATTGGATCCCGACCGGACCGTGCACGCCATGGTGCGAGGTGTGACCCTGTCGAACGGCTTGGGCTGGAGCCCGGACGACCGGACCTTCTACTACGTGGACACGATGGCGGGAGGCATCGACGCCTTCGACTACGAGCCAGACGAGGGGATCGTGTCGGGACGCCGGCGGGTCGTCGACATCGCCAGCGAGGAGGGGCTGGTGGATGGCTTGGTCGTAGACAGCGAGGGCCATTTCTGGGTGGCGCTCTTCGGGGGTGGCTGTGTCCGGCGATACTCGCCGGACGGAGATCTCGTCGGTGTCGTTCAAACGCCGGTCACCACCGTGACGTGCCCGATGTTCGGTGGGGAGGATCTCAGCGATCTGTACATCGCGTCGGCCGCCCACGGGTTCGAGCCATCGACCGAGTACCAGGCGGGTGCATTGTTCCGATGCCGTGTCGGTATCACGGGCATGGCACCGACCTATTTCGGAGGCTGATCCACATGAAGGGTTGGCGAGACGCATGGCGATGACGATCGTCGAGAAGATCCTGAGCGCGCATTCCGGAGGTGCGCCCGTCAGACCGGGGCACATCGTGGTCGTCAACGTTGACGTCGTCGTGCCGATCGATCTGAACTTCTACGACGGCTTCTGGCATGAGCCCGTTTCCGTCTTCGATCCCGAAAAGGTAGCGATCATCTTCGACCACGTCGTGCCGCCGCCTGACGATCGGGCGGTCCTCGCGCTCGACCGCGCCCGCCAATGGGCGGCGCGGGTGGGTGTGACGAAGATCCACGACGTCGGGCCGGAGCAGGGCATCTGTCATGAGCTGATCGCCGACGTGCCCTACGCCCGGCCGGGTGAGCTCCTGGTCTGCACCGACAGCCACACGTGCAGTGGCGGCGCGCTCAACTGCGCCGCTCGGGGAATCGGACCCGCTGAGCTCATCTACGCCTTGGCCAAGGGCTACACCTGGTTCCAGGTGGCCCCCACCGTGCGCTACGAGCTCCATGGTCGACTGCAGCCGGGCGTCAGCGCGAAAGACGTGTTCATGCACCTGGCAGACGTATACGGGCACCACGTCATGCAGAACGTCGAGTTCGGAGGACCTGGTGTGAGTTCGCTGACCATCGACCAGCGACGGCAGCTGACCACGATGTGCGCCGAGATCAGCGCCGAGTTCGCGGTGTTCGAGCCCGATGGCGTGCTCGAGGCGCACCTGACCGAGCGCGGGCTCGCCATGACCGGCGCGGTCTGGCCGGACAGCAACGCCGACTATGCAGCTGTGCGACAGGTCGATCTCTCGACCGTCGGCGTCATGGTGGGTCTGCCCGACAGCCTCGTCCACAACACGGTGCCGGTCGAGCGAGTCGCCGGCACCCCGGTCAATCGGGCCTTCATCGGTTCCTGCGCCAACGGCACGCTCGACGACCTGCGAGACGCGGCGAAGGTGCTCGAGGGCCGCCAGGTGGCTCCGGGGGTCACCCTTCTGGTGACGCCAGCGTCCCAGAAGATTTATCGGCGAGCGCTGAAGGAGGGCCTCATCGAGGTCCTGATCGAGGCGGGATCGGTGGTGACGACGTCGTCCTGTGGCGCCTGCGTAGGGTTCATCGGTCGGCTCGGAGCCGATGACGTGTGCATCAGCTCGAGCACACGGAACTTCAAGGGCCGGATGGGGCATCCGGATGCCCGGATCTACCTGTCCTCATCGGCAACGGTCGCGGCGAGTGCCGTCGCCGGCGAGATCATCAGTGCAGGTGCGCTACCCACCGTGCAGCTCGCGGGCGTGGAGCCATGAGCGGTCGAGTGTGGTGCTTCGGCGACGACATCAACACCGATGTGATCATGCCTGGCCATGCCCTGCTCGGACCGGTCGAGGATCAACGGCGATACGCGTTCGAGGCCAACCGACCCGGCTGGGTCGACGATGTCCAGCCGGGGGACATCATCGTCGCGGGGCAGAACTTCGGCACCGGGTCCGCACGTCCTGCGGCTCGCGTCCTTCGGGATGTCGGCATCGCCGGCGTGATCGCTGAGTCGATCAATGGGCTCTTCTTCCGGAATTGCGTGAACTATGCATTTCCGGCCATCGAGTGTCCTGGCGTGCAAGCCGTCTTCGAAGAGGGTGACGAGGCAGCGCTCGATCTCGAAACGGGAGCCGTCGAGAACGTCACGAGATCGCTGACGCTGCCCGGACGTGCATGGGCAGCAGAGCTCCTGGAGATCCAGCGGGCTGGTGGCCTGATCGAACGGCTTCGAGCGGAGGGCCTGCTCACGGAGTGACCCGTGGGCCACATGCGAGTGTGCGGCCGCGCCCGCCGACGACAGCTGTCGGAGGAGGGGAAATGCAGGAGCTGATGGTCGACGGTCGCCGAACTGCTGGCGACGTCGCGGTGCCGGAGATAGCAGGACTGTGTGATCTTGCCTGAAAAGATTGTCTGGCAACTTTGATGACGATGTACTAGGCTGTTGCGAGGAGGTGGTTGGGGTTGGGGCGCTCAGGTTCAGGACGGCGCTACGAACGGATCCGTCCTCGCGGTGCGGTCCGGCTGTGGCTGCTGCGGAAGGTCGATGCGGGTGGTCAAGTCGCTACCTCGGCGGTGGGGAGGATGATCACCCGGTCGTACGGTGATGGGCGCATCGACCCGGCTCGACCCTCACCGAAGCCTCCGCTGCTGTTTCGCATGCTTCCCCACCTGCCATGGCCAACCTTCCAGCGGCTGCCGTGGACACGAGTTCCGGTGGGACCGTGGCCGAGCGTGGTGTCGTCACCGCCCGAGGAGCTTCTGACCCAGCCCGGCATTGATCGGGAGCCGGCAATAGAGGACAAGTGGGCCAGCGAGGCTCCGCTCCACGCCTTCTACGCCACGCATTCTGACTCGCTGATCCATCTCGTTCCCAACATGATGGTTTCGCTCCTCGGCGTTGCGCCGCCGCTCTTGCGCGCGACTCGACGACTCGTGAAGGAGCGAGACGACCTGCCGGCCGTCGTCCCGAAGGCGGACGAGCCGAGCGCGCTCACCGCTGAGGTCAAGGCGAAGGCGACGGAGCTGGGGTTCAGCGCGGTAGGGGTGGCGCCCTACGACGCCCGCTACACCTTGGCCGAGCACATCGGTCGCAACGTCGGGGACCGAGTGATCGTCTGCATCGCTGAGCAGAACTATGCGTCGACGCAATGTCTGCCGTCGATGCGTACTCAGCAGGCGGCCCTTGCTGCCGAGGGACAGAGCGAGATATGGATCAGCGATCTCGCTGTGTGGCTTCGTTCTCGTGGCTATCGGGCGCGGCCCGAGAGCCTGACTGGTGAGTCGATCTTCATCCATTACGCCGTCCAGGCCGGCCTCGGCCAGCTGGGCCTCAACGGCCAGTTGCTCTCGCCCCACGCGGGCTCTCGCTGCCGGCTGATCGTCATGACGACGGACGCGCCGCTCGAGTTCGACCAGCCTCTGGACTACGGCATCGAGGGCGTGTGTGATCGGTGCAAGATCTGCGTGCGGCGTTGTCCAGTCGGAGCGATACCTGCGGAGCGACGGGAGTATCGGGGCGTCGTCAAGGCGAAGCTCAACTCGAAGCTGTGCCTGCCGATCGTCGCGAGGACCAACGGCTGCGCCATCTGCATGAAGGTGTGTCCGATCCAGCGGTACGGGCTCGATGCCGTGCTCGATGAGTACAAGCGATCGGGCAACATCCTCGGCAAGGGCACCGATGATCTCGAGGGCTATGACTGGCCGATCGATGGACGTCACTACGGGCCCGGGAACCGGCCGCGGCTCAGTCGGGAGACATCGCTGCCAGATCTCCCCTTCGACAAAGCCCGCACTGCTCCTCTTCCCGGTCTGCGAGATCTCACCTCCGAGATCTTCGACGACGGCTGGCGTAACGGAGAATCATGACAACCGACGACCTCAAACTGGACTACCAACGTCGCGGCATGGTTGGTCAGCAGCGCTTTGGCACACGGCCATGCCTACTCGTGGTCGATGTGCAGGAGGGGTTCACAAATGATGCCTCGCCGCTCGGCTGCAACAACGATGAGGCGATCGCCGCGATCGCCGAGCTCATCCGAGTCGCGCGGGAGGTCGATGTTCCTGTTGTCTACTCTAAGTGCGAGTACGACGCCGGATCCGTCGTTGCCGCATCAGCGTTCATCGAGAAGGTGCCCATGCTCGGGACGTACACCGCAGACAGCCGATGGACGAAGATCGACGAGCGCGTCAGGCCTGAGCCCGACGAGTTCGTGATAACGAAGGTCTTCGCCTCGGTCTTCGCCGGTACGCCGCTCGCACAGTTCTTGGCAGCATCGCGTTGTGACTCGGTTGTGTGCGTTGGGACCTCGACGTCGGGTTGCGTCCGCGCGACCGCGGTCGACGCGCTGCAGCACGGCTATCGCGTGGCAGTCGTGAGCGATGCGGTCTTCGACCGGGCCGACGGTCCACACCAGGCGGCCCTGTTCGATCTTCAGGCGAAGTACGCGACGGTGGTGGACAAGGCCGTCGCAGCGCAACTGCTCGCTACCTTTGCGCGGGAGCGCTCTGAACGATGAACATCGGAGCGCTCAGGCCAGCGGCGGTCGGCCATGCATCCGGACGTCGGGGTCTGCGGCCGTTGCTGCGCTCCTTCGGGCGGACACAGATCCTCCGGGGCTTGTTGGCGAAGGTCGTTCACGTCGTGTTGGTGCTGCTGATCGTGAGCTTTGCGGTCACGTTCATGCTCGACCTGGCGCCTGGAGATCCGGCGTTCTCGATCTATGGCGAGTATGCGACGCCCGAGCAGATCGAGCGCGTCCACGCCGATCTGCGCCTCGATGACCCGATCTACGAGCGGTACTTCGCATGGGTTGCCGATGCCGCCCGAGGCGACCTCGGCGTCTCGTACCACACGGGGCGCACAGTCGCCGGCGCCATCACACAGCACATCGGTCCCACCCTCGAGTTGATGGCTGCGGCCGTGCTCGCGGCGATCATCATCTCCGTGCCGCTCGGGGTCTACACCGCCTACCGACGTGATGGTTGGGTGGACCGCGCCGTGTCGGTCCTCACGTCGGGACTCATCGCCACCCCACCGTTCGTGAGCGCCGTCCTGCTCGTCTTCATCTCATCGATACAGCTCCAGGGCACGCCGTTCGGGTTCCCGTCGACGGGCTGGGTGCCCTTCGGCGAGAATCCCGCCGAGCACCTGCGGCACCTCTTTCTTCCGGCCTTGGCGCTGGCCCTGACCGAGATACCGAACTACACGCGGGTCCTCCGTGCTGACATGATCGCGACGCTCAACGAAGACTTCATCCTCGCAGCGCGCGCCAAGGGCATCTCGACGATGCGCGTCCTGTTGCACCACGCGCTGCAACCGTCGTCGCTCTCGTTGGTCACCCTCGCAGGCCTGAGCGTCGCACGCCTCATCGGCGGAGCAGTGATCGTGGAGACGTTGTTCGCGGTTCCCGGGATCGGATCACTGCTCGTCACGAGCGTGGACACGAACGATGCCACGGTCGTCCAGGGCATCGTGCTGTTCAGCGCCGTCATCTTCGTCCTGGTCAACGCGGTGGTCGATGTGTCCTATCGTCGCCTTGATCCGCGAGTTCGCCTCCGCTGATGACGCAGACCGCAACGGTCCTGGTCGACGAGCCGGCCCAAACGGCCTCGACATCTCGTCGTCGGCGTCGCGGCGGGCGGCGACGCACCGCACACATCGCGCGATGGCTGGCGTGCGCCTGGCTCGGCGCGATCGTCCTCCTGGCCCTCGCCGGCGATCTGCTTCCCCTTCATGACTACCGAGTGGCTGTGCCGGATCTGGCATCGACCACACCTCCGAGGTTCTCACTCGTCGAGCCACTCGGAACCGACCAGATCGGTCGGAGCGAGCTCTCGCGGCTGATCTTCGGCGCGCGCCAATCGCTGACCGTGGGCGTGGCGGTCGTAGTTCTCGCCATGGCCGCCGGCACGATGATCGGCTTGATCGCGGGCTTCTTCAGAGGCCTGGCCGATCGAACGATCTCCGTGCTGATCGACGCCGTCGTCTCGGTCCCTCCGTTGGTCCTACTCATCGGTGTGGCAACAATCGGCAAGCAGGATCTGCCGAGTATCATCATCGGGCTCACGATCGTCATCACGCCCTCGTTCGCCCGCCTTGCCAGGGCGACGACGTTGGCTCACGCCGACCGTGAGTACGTTCTCGCCGCCCAGGTCATCGGCGCGTCGAAGGTTCGGGTGCTCTACCGCGAGATCCTCCCGAACACCGTGTTTCCGCTGCTCTCCTTTGCGTTCCTGATGCTGGCGTTCGTGATCGTCGCGGAGGGCTCCTTGAGCTTCCTCGGCTTGGGGATCCCGGCGCCCGCGCCGAGCTGGGGCGGGATGATCAGCAGCGGACGGGCCTACCTGGCAACCGATCCATACCTCGTCCTCTTGCCCTCAGCCTGCCTGCTCCTCACCGTCGTCTCGATCTCGATCATCGGTGATGAGCTCCGGCGCCGGATGGACACGCGAGCATCAGCGATCTAG
>CAZGUH010000080.1:0-9841 GCA_964529005.1 uncultured Ilumatobacteraceae bacterium
GTCCGGTGTGACTCCACGCCGGGCCTTCGGCGCGCGTCGACTCGGTGACCGTCACGCCGGTTGCGCGATGGCGATCGCGGGGATGCCCGGCTCGAGATCGAGAGCGCCGGGCGGTGTGTGGAAGAGCCACAGGGACATCGTCTTGTAGGCGGTCCAGTCACCGGCCAGGCTGCGCAGCGAGGCGAGTTCGTGGCCGTCCACACGGGCCCGCGTCCTGACCATCTCCATCTTGATGGCCGGCGCGCCCGGCAACGTGCACTCGACGAGGCCGCTTGCCGGCAGCATCCCTTCGGGGAAGCGAACCGCGGCCCCGCCGACGGAGATGTCGACGAGTTCGCCCGGGAAGCCGTCGACGTCGACCGTGGAGTGGATCGCGATGCGATATGCGTTGCGGCGCGAGGTCGCGTACTCGGCGGATCGGATCCGCCGAGCGCCGACGTACAGCACGTAACCGGCGAGCGCGAGCCACAGGCCCGACGCGACCGTTGAGCGCGTGCTCGTCCGCCACGGCGCCCAATCCATGACGCCCGCGGCGGCGTAGGCGAGCACGGCCAGGACGAGGCCAGAGAGCACCCAGAGGACCCGCGGCGCCCGGCCACGCCGTCGTTCGTCGGCGCCGCCTTTCGGCGTGACCTCGAACTCGAGCGAGCGCCGCGACAGGAGCCACCATGTGCAGGCCAGGCCGACGGGGACGCGGAAGACGCGCAGCGCGAACGCGGTCGGCCAGTGGATCTGCTTGCGCATCAACCGCTTCGCGCCCCACAGGCGGGTCGCGAACATCGCCACGAACGCCGCCGTGAAGGCGAGCGGCGGCGCGGTCGACGTCTCCGCTCCGCTGAGCAGGATGCCGATCGGGACGACGAACGCGAGCACCGTCGCGAGGCCCTCCAACCACCACAGCGTGCCGGTGAGGTACTCGTGGAAGTTCCGCCACGACATCCACGACTTGGCACGCCACAGCCGCTCGCGCACCAGGATCTGCATCGCGCCCATTCCCCACGCCGTCGTTGCAACAGGTACTGGTCGGGCGTCGCCGGCGCGATCCCGACCGCGAGCGTCTGGTGGTGGTACGCGGTGCGCCACCCCTGCTTGAGCAGCTTCAAGGTGGTGTGCATGTCCTCGGTGATCGTCTCCGTAGCGACGCCGCCGACCGACTCCAGCGCGGCGACCCGTAGCAGCGACGTCGAGCCGCACCAGAACGGTCCCGCTTGGGCATGGTTGCGCGCCGGCATCAAGACGTTGAAGAACAGCCCTTGCTCGCCGCTGATGCCGTCGTCGTCGAATGCGCCGGCGTTGTAGAACGCCTGCGGACCCTGCACGAGGGCGATCCGCGGGTCGTCGAACCATCCGAGCGTCGCGGTCAGGAAGTGCGGGAGCGGAACGTGGTCGCAGTCGAGCACGGCGATCACGTCGGCGCCGCCGGACGCCTCCGCCTGCTCCGCCTTCAGCAGGTCGAGGGCGTGGTTGATGTTGCCGGCCTTGGCGTGGTCGTGCACGGGACGGCACACGTACCGCGCGCCGAAGCTCTCGCACATCTCGGCGACCCACGGTCGATCACCGTCGTCCAGAACCCAGGTCTCGTGCGCGGGCTCGAGCGCGCACGCGGCCGCGATCGTCGGCGCGATCACCTCCGCCGGTTCGTTGTAGGTCGGGATCATCACGACGACACGGAGGTCGCCGACCTGCTCGACCCCCGCGGGCGGTGGCTCCGCGTCGATGTTCCACAAGGTGACGGCCTTCAGCACCAGCCCCGCCAGCGGCAGAGCCTCGAAGCCGATCAGGAGCCATGCCACCGTGCGATTGCCGCCTCCGGCAGGCAGCGTGAAGCCGATGCGCCATGTCAGGTAGGCGACGAGCGCGACCACCGCAGCGATGCCGCCGACGTGCGCGAGCCGCCGCGACGCCGCGCTCTCCGCGCGTGGCGGGCCGAGCTGTTCGACCCACGCCGCGATGCGAGGCCGTTGCTCGACGGCGTCCGATCCACCCTGTTCCATGCAGGAGCATCGGCATCGGGTGGCCTCCGCTGAAAGAGAACCTGACCGGGCTCGCCACGCGACGTGGGCGACGGCGGCCTACCCTGCCGGTCATGGGTGAGCACCAACACGGCGGCGGACGGTTCGGCGAGGCGGAGCAGGCCGCCGAGTGGGATGCGAGATACAGCGAGAGCGCAGACGCGATGTGGAGCGGGCGGCCCAACGGGCGCCTTGTCGCCGAAGTCTCCGGCATCACGCCCGGCACGGCGCTCGACGTCGGCTGCGGAGAAGGCGCGGACGCGATCTGGCTGGCGTCACGCGGCTGGGCGGTCACCGCGATCGACGTCTCCAACGTCGCCGTCGCGCGGGCGCAGCAGGCCGCTGAGGCGGCCGGGGCGACGGTCGAATGGCTCTGCGGCGACGCGCTGGGAACGCCGTTCGCGAGAGCCTCGTTCGACCTCGTGTCGATGCAGTACCCGGCGCTGCCCGTGGCCGCCGGCGCGGACTCCGTCCGAGCGTTGGTCGACGCCGTGCGGCCCAGCGGCATCGTGCTCGCCGTCTTCCACGACCTCGATCACGACCACCGCGAGCACATGAAGTCCCGCGGATTCGACCCTGCGGATTACTTCGACGCCGATCGGCTGGCGGATCTCCTCGCTGACGACTTCACGATCGAACTGCACGCCGTCGAACCGCGCATCGACCCGCCGCCCGGAAACCCTCACATCGCCGATGTCGTCCTCCGCGCCCGCCGGCGGGTTGGGGACGGGTACGAAGCCCTCGGCAGGTGACCACGCTCGGCATCCTTCAGGTCGCGTTGTCGGCGGCGCGCAACGTCTGGATCAACGTGGGGAGATCCGCCGTCACGACGAGCTCGGCCTCGGTCGCACGGCCGCGCACCAGCGCGACCGTGACCGCGCCTGCGCCGGTGGCGGCGACCATGTCGGCGCCGATCGCTTCGTGGTCGTGGTATTCACGGAGCCGGGCGGTGCGTGGGCCGACGATCCGTGCCACCACGCGCGTGAACGTCCCGAGGTTCCCGGCGACCTTTCCGATGTCGTGCAGCAGCGCGCCGGCGATCTCGTCACGTGTCGCCGACGGTCGCCGAGCGATGTAGTTGCGGGCCACCGCGAGCGTGTGGCGTCGGTCGCGCACGTCCATTCGCTGCCACAAGCCCCACTCCGCCTCCGTCAGCTGAGAGCTCACCCACACCACATCGTCCGTCGAGGGCGGCTGCGACGACAGCGACGTGAAGAAGCGACGTGCGAGGTGGATCACGTGCCCGATCGGCCGCTCCGGGTGGAGGAGACCGCGACGCGCACTCATCGCACGGCTCGTGGATGAGCCGAGCGGTACACCTCGAACAGCCGCTCCTGGCTCACCCGCGTGTACACCTGCGTCGTGCTCACCGACGCGTGACCGAGCAGCTCCTGCACGATGCGCAGGTCGGCGCCGTGATCCAGCAGATGCGTGGCGCACGAATGGCGCAGCACGTGTGGTGAGATGCGGTCGCCGACCCCGATCGCCTCGCCGTAGCGCTTCACCATCGCCCACGCTGCCTGGCGGCTGAGCCGGCGGCCGTGCTTGTTGAGGAACACGGCTTCGGCGTCGCCCCGGCGAGCGAAGCGCTCCGGCGCCATCGCCGCCCGGCCGGAGGGGCCGAGCCACGCGTCGAGCGCCTCGTGAGCAGCACGTCCGTACGGCACGATGCGCTCCTTGGCGCCCTTGCCGAACAGCCGCACCAAAGATGTCGTCTGGTCGATGTCGCCGAGCGACAGACCGCACACCTCCGAGATCCGGGCGCCGGTCGCGTACAGCAGCTCGAGCATCGCCCGGTCACGGCGCGCCACCGCATCGACGCCCACCACCGCGGCGAGCAGGGCGGCGACCTCGTCCTCGCTCAGCGGCTTGGGGATGCCCGATGGCACGCGCACGCCGTCGAGGTCGCGCGTCGGATCGTCGCTGCGCGCGCCGACGTCGGCGCAGAAGCGGTGCAGCATTCGCACCGCGGCCAGCTGGCGGGCGACGCTGGCGGGCGCTCCCCCGGCGCGCCGACGATCCCCGAGGAACGCCTCCAGCTGTGCCGTCGACACCGCCTCGACCGCCGACCCGCGCTCCGCGAGCCACGCCGCGTACCCGCTCAGGTCCCGACGGTACGCGGCGATCGTGTTGGCCGACCGCCCCCGCTCGGTGGCCAGCCAGGACAGGAAGTCCTCGACGACGAGGGGCAGCTCGGCGGTGATCACGCCCGCCGCACGCGCCGCGCCGCCAGCAGCAGGCCGATCACGGTCTTCGAGTCGACGATGTCGCCGCGGTCGACCATCGCCAGCGCCTCGTCGAGCGGGAACCGCGCCACCTCCATGTGGCTCTCCTCCGGGCCGTGCGCCTGCCGGCCGACGCTGGTGAGGCCGGTCGCCAGATAAACGTGCACCGTGCTGTCGGTCATCCCCGCCGAGGGATAAAAGCGCGTCAGCAGCTCGTACCGCGCCGCCGCCAGCCCGACCTCCTCGGCCAGCTCACGTGCGGCCGTCGCCTCGGGCGGCTCGCCGGGCACGTCGCGCATCCCGGCCGGGATCTCCCAGATCGGCGCGTCGAACGACGGCCGGTACTGCCGCACCAGCACGACGTCGGAACCATCGAGGGCGACGACGGCGACCGCGCCGGGAGAGCGGACGATGTCGCGCTGGAACGTCTCGCCGTCGGGCGACTCGAACGTGCCGACGACGACGTTCCAGATGTTCCCCTCGTGGACCCGGCGGTCACCCAGGTGACGGAAGCCGGTCATGCCCGGATCAAGCGACGGTCTGCGACGCCGCGGTGTCGGCCGTGCCGAAGTCCGAAGGCTGGGCGTTGCCGGCCAGCAGGCCGGCGCGATGGGCGAGGGCCGCGCCGACGAGCTCCCGGAACAGCGGATGCGGGCGGTCCGGCCGGCTCTTGAACTCCGGATGGGCCTGCGTGCCGACCCAGAACGGATGGTCCTCCAGCTCGATGAACTCGACGAGGCGCTTGTCGGGCGACGTGCCGCAACAGCGGAACCCCGCCGCCTCGAAGCGGGCGCGGTAGTGCGAGTTGAACTCGTAGCGGTGACGGTGACGCTCGCTGACCACCGGCTCGCCGTAGGCCTCGGCGACCTTCGAGCCCTGCTGGAGCACCGCGTAGTAGGCCCCGAGGCGCATCGTGCCGCCCTTGTCGGTGATGTCGCGCTGGTCGAGCATCAGGTCGATGACGGGGTGCTGGGACGTGGGATCGAACTCGGTGGAGTTCGCGTCGACGAGGCCGAGCACGTGACGGGCGAACTCGATCGTCATCACCTGCATCCCCAAGCAGAGGCCGAGGCAGGGGATGCCGTTGACCCGGGCGTACTCCGCGGCGGCGATCTTGCCGTCGATGCCGCGAGGCCCGAAGCCACCGGGGATGACCATGCCGTCGAGGTTCGCCAGCCGGCCCGCCGCGAGCAGGCCTTCGACGTCCTCCGCCTGGATCCAGTCGATCTCGACCGCCGCGCCGTGGTGGAACCCGGCGTGCTTCACGCTCTCGACCACCGACAGGTACGCGTCCTGGAGGTCGACGTACTTGCCGATGAGGCCGATGCGCACCGGGGTGCGGGCGGCGTCGACCTTGGCGACCAGCGCTTCCCACGAGCTGAGGTCGAGCTCGCTGTCGATGCGGAGCGTCGAGCACACCACGTCGTCGAGGCCCTCGTCGTGCAGGATGAGCGGCAGCTCGTAGATGTTGCGCGCGTCCGCGGCGTTCACGACCGCGTTCTCGTCGACGTCGCAGAGGTTCGAAATCTTGCGCTTCAGGTTGGGCGACAGCGGCTCCTCGCTGCGGCAGACGATGACGTCGGGCTGGATGCCTCGGCTGCGCAACTCGGTGACGGAGTGCTGTGTCGGCTTGGTCTTCTGCTCGCCGGAAGGGCCGATGAACGGCACCAGCGTGACGTGGATGTAGCAGACGTTGTCGCGCCCGGCCTCTTTCCGGAACTGCCGGATCGCTTCGAGGAACGGCAGGATCTCGATGTCGCCGACGGTGCCGCCGACCTCGGTGATGACGATGTCGACGTCGTCGGTGGCGAGGCGGCGGATGCGGCGCTTGATCTCGTCGGTGATGTGCGGGATCACCTGCACCGTCTTGCCGAGGTAGTCGCCGCGGCGCTCGGCCGCCAGCACGGCTTGGTAGATGCTGCCGGTGGTGGCGTTGGAGTTGCGGCTCAGGTTCTCGTCGATGAACCGCTCGTAGTGGCCGAGGTCGAGGTCGGTCTCTCCCCCGTCGTCGGTGACGAACACCTCTCCGTGCTCGAACGGGTTCATCGTGCCCGGATCGACGTTGATGTACGGATCGAGCTTCTGCATCGTGACCCGGAGGCCCCGCATCTTCAGCAACCGGCCGAGCGACGAAGCGGTGAGTCCCTTGCCGAGGGAGCTGGCAACGCCTCCGGTCACGAAGATGTGCTTGGGCATTGGCACGGCCTCCCGTCAAGGACAACGACGGGATTGCAGCATACCGCGGCGATCGGGCGCGCCGGCGGTTCTCACCCGCGCCGGGCGGTCCCGCCGAGCAGCTCGAGCGCGTGCTCGCGAGCCGCGGCGCTGGTCGCGTGGCCGGACAGCATCCGCGCCACCTCGGCGACCCGGTCGTCGCCCTCGACGACGGAGACCTCGGTCGTCGTCGTGCCGCGGCGCACCCGCTTGCGCACGACCAGATGCTGATCGGCCATCGCCGCCACCTGCGCCAGGTGGGTGACCACGAACACCTGGTGCCGCGTGGCCAGCTCGGCGAGGGCGCGGCCCACAGCGATCGCGGCCTCGCCGCCGATGCCGGCATCGACCTCGTCGAACAGCAGCGTGTCGGGGGCCTCGCTGAGCACGAGCCGCAGCGCCAGCATCGCCCGCGCCAGCTCGCCGCCCGACGCCACCCGGCCGAGCGGCAACAACGGCGAGCCCGGGTTCGCCGCCAGCAGGAACACGACGTGATCACCCGGGCCGGCCGCGCCGTCGGCCGTGTCGTCGGCCGTGTCGTCGGCTGGAGCTCCGTCGCCGTCGCCGTCGTCGACCGACACGGCGACGCGTGCGTGCGGCATCGCCAGGCGGCGCAGGTGGGCCTCCACGGCCGCGGCGAGCTTGGGCGCCCCGGCACGGCGCGCCGCCAGCACGGCGCGCGCCGCGGCCGCGACCGCAGCCTGCGCTCCTGCCCGTTCGGCGTCGAGGGCCGCGGCGCGGGCCTCGTACGACTCGAGCTCGGCGAGGCGCTCCTCGGCCTGCGCGGTGAACGCGAGCACCTCGGCGAGCGTGTCGCCGTACTTCCGGCGGAGATCGCGCAGCAGCTGGCGCCGCGCACGCACCTCCGCCAGCCGCTCGGGGTCGTCCTCGATGCCCTCGGCCGTCGAGCGCAGCTCTGCCGCCACATCGGCGAGCTCGGCCGCCAGCGACCGCAGACGGTCGGCATGAGCAGCGAACGGCGCACGATGGGCGATCGCCGCCAACGCCTGGCCCACCAGGTCAGCGGCCGACGCGCCGGACAGCGGCGCGTCGTCGCCGGAGAGCGCGCCGATCGCCTGCGCCGCGGCCTCGCGATGCGCCACCGCGCCGGCGAGGACGTCCTCGGCGTCGGAGAGCTCGTCGTCCTCGTCCGGGCCGGAGATCGCCGCCGCGTGCAGCTCGTCGAGCTGGAAGCGCAGCAGGTCGATCTCGCGGGCGCGGGCCCGGGCGTCTCCGCCGAGCGCCGCGAGCGCGGCGTCGATCTCGCTCACGCGCTGGCGCGCGGCGCGCAGCGGCGCGAGGTCGACCCCGCCGAAATGATCGAGCGCGCTGCGCTGGACGCCCGCTGACAGCAGGCTCTGGTGCGCGTGCTGGCCGTGCAGATCGACGGCCCGGGCGCCGTGCTCGGCGAGCTGGGCGACCGTCGCCAGCCGCCCGTCGACGTAGGCACGAGAGCGGCCGTCGGCCGGCACCACTCGGCACAGCACGACCTCGTCGTCGACCCCGTCGCCAGCGCCGACGAACCGGCCTTCGATGCGCGCCTCGTGGGCGCCCGGGCGGACGATCGTCGCGTCGGCGCGCCCACCGACGAGGAGGTTGATCGCCTCGATCAGCATCGTCTTGCCGGCGCCGGTCTCCCCGGTGACGACGGTGAGGCCGCGGCCGAACAGCAGCTTCTGCTCGGCGATGATCCCGAGGTCCTCGATGCGCAGCTCCGCCAGCATCAGCGATCCGTGAGCCCGAACTTCGCCTTCAGGATCTGGTGGAAGCGCTGTGGCCCGAATCGCACGAACATCGCCGGCGGGGTGTCGGCGTCGCAGGTGACGACGTCGCGCGGATCGAGCGTCGCCACGCGCTGGCCGTCGATCGAGAGGTCAGCGCTGCGGTGCCCCAGCACCTCGACCGCGATGAGCTCGTCCGGATCGAGCACCAGCGATCGATCGAAGAGCATGTGCGGCGAGACCGGCGTCAGCAGCAACGCACGGTGGCGCGGCGAGACCACCGGCCCGCGCGCGGACAGCGAGTACGCCGTCGACCCGGTGGGCGTCGCCATGATCAGGCCGTCGGCGGCGTAGGACGTGAAGGGGGCGCCGTCGATCGCCACCTGCAACCGCACGGTGTGCCCCGCCTCACGCTTTTCGACCACCGCTTCGTTGAGCGCGCGCCACACCGATGGCGGCGCGCCGGGCGTGGATCGCTCGAGCCGGACGCGCAGCATCATCCGCTCCTCGATCCGCCAGTCGCCGCCCTCACCCGCGAACCATCGATCGAGCGCGGACGTCATCGCGGTCGGCTCGACCTCGGTGAGATATCCCAGCAGGCCGACGTTGACGCCGATCACCGGCACCGGCGCGCCGTCGAGCACCTGAACGGTGCGCAGCATCGTGCCGTCGCCGCCGATCGCCACGGCGACCGCGGCATCACTCGGCCCGAGGTCGGCCGCGAGCAGCTCGTGGAGACCGAGCGCGGCCGCGTCGTCGACCGTCATGAACGCCCGGTGCCCGCGGGCGCGCAGCCACTCGGCGGCCTGCTCCGCCAACGGGGCCGCTTCGGCGCGGTCGTGATGGGCGACGATCAGCACCGCGCTCATCGACGGATCCACGCACTCGTTGCCAGGTCGATCATCGCCGGCATCCTCGCCCGCCGGCGCGTGCGCGCACAAGGAACTCGGTGTTGCCGTGCCCGCCCTGGATCGGCGAGGGCATCCACCCCTCGACCGGAGCGCCGTCGGCGAGGAGCGCGCGCTCCACCGCGGCGCATGCCTGCGCGTGCAGCGCGGGATCGGTGATCACGCCCCGGCCCTTGGACGCGTCGCGACGACCGACCTCGAACTGCGGCTTCACGAGCAGCACGAGCGACCCGCCCGGGCGGCACATCGAGACCAGCGCGGGGATCACCGCGGTGAGCGAGATGAACGACAGGTCGGCGACCACCAGGTCGACCGCGCCGCCGATGTCGTCCACCGTGGTCGTGCGGACGTTCGTGCGTTCGAGCACGACGACGCGTCCGTCGGCACGGATGCGCGGGTGGAGCTGGCCGTGCCCGACGTCGAGCGCGACGACCTGTGCCGCCCCGCGCTGGAGGAGACAGTCGGTGAACCCCCCCGTCGATGCCCCGGCGTCGAGCGCGCGCACGCCCGACACGTCGATGCCGAAGTGGTCGAGCGCGGCCTCGAGCTTCAGCCCGCCGCGACTGACGTAGCGCAAGGGCGGTCCGTCGACGACGACCGCGTCGCCGGCGGCGACGAGCCGTGCGGCCTTGTCGGCCACCGCGCCGTTCACCCGCACGAGGCCGGACTCGATCGCATGCGTCGCCTCGGCACGCGCGCCGACGAGGCCACGCCGAACGAGCTCGGCGTCGAGGCGGCGACGTTGCTGCGCCATCGGACCC
>CAZGUH010000081.1:0-9274 GCA_964529005.1 uncultured Ilumatobacteraceae bacterium
TGGTGGCGGGGGCAGGATTTGAACCTGCGACCTTCGGGTTATGAGTCACTCCTGAGCCGTACACGGCGTGACGTTCAGTACACCAGGTACCGTTGAGCAGGCACTTCAGGTCAGTTCTCGTTCACCGAGTGACGTTGCGTTCACCGAGAACCACCGCGTTCGTTAGACATTTCGTTAGACATGTGGTGCTCAGCGGCGCCCGCTCGCCGACGGCTCAGGCAACCGTGTGCAACTCGAAGCGGAGCCCGAGCGCGGTGGTCACCTTGAGGATGGTGGACCAGGTCGGGTTGCCGTCAGCGGACAGTGCCTTGTACAGCCCGTCGCGGCTCATGCCGACGCGGCGTGCGAGCTCACTCATGTTCTGGGTGCGGGCGATCGCCCCGAGCGCTCGGGGAACCGCGGAGGGGTCGTCGGCGGACTCTTCGATGGCGAGTTCGAGATAGCCGGCAATGTCGTCGAGGTCGACGAGGTAGTCGGCTACGTCGAAAGGCTTGTACTTGTCACTCTTGCTACTCATCGCGATCCTCCTCTGTGGCCGTTCGCCATTCGTCTGCCAACCGGTGTGCCCTGTCGATGTCCTTGTGCTGCGATGACTTGTCGCCTCCGCACAGCAGCAGATGAGCACGTCGCCGTCCTGGAGGAAATAGACCCGATACCCGGGACCGACATCGAGGCGAAGCTCCGACACGCCGTTGCCGACCGGCTTGACGTCGCCGGGGTTGCCGTTGGCGAGCCGATCGATGCGCTTCAGGATGCGAAGCCGGCCGGACTTGTCCTTCAGTTTGCTGATCCACTCATCGAAGTCGTCCGTCCTGACGACCCTCATCATGTGTCGACTATAGCTGACAGCTGGTCCTCGGGCAATCATCCCGTCATGCAATCGGTCGCAAGACGTGCACTCCCGCTGCCTCCCCCCGATCTCACGAGCGTCGCGACGGCCTCCTACTCCTGGGTCGAGCACACCGCACAACAGGCTGTGCAAGCGCGAGCGGCTCCGGCTCCCGGCGGAGCTGCGTGCCAACGGATCGTCTCAGCTGCCCGGTGATACGTCGATGCCCGGTCGGTGATCCGACCTACACGACCCGCCAGCGTTGTGCATGCCGGCAAGTAGGTGGCCAGTGAGCTCCTCTTCGTAGACAGCTCGACCGTTGCGCTGCATGACGTCAGCAAGGCTCAGGTCCCACGGCGTGGCCTGCACGACCCGGCCGAGCGCTGGCCGATCTCGCGTTTGGGCGATGGCCGCACGGTAGGCATCCGCCGTCATCAGCCACGGTGTCGTTCCGGCGCGCCTGCTGAGCCAGGCGGTGATGCTGAGGCCTGCGGCGTCGAAGTCGGCGTGCTGGTGGAGAGCGGCTCCGCGAGCGCCGAGTTGTCGGAGGAGAGTGACGACTGCGATCGATGGTCGGCCCGAGGAGCAGATGATGGGTGGACCATTCCACGCCTCGCTTGCAGCTGCTGCGATGATCGCTGGGTTCTCGACGACGAATGCACAGCGGTCCGCGGGAAGGGGATCGATCGGCCATCTCTCGATCTGGGACAGGGTCAGGATGACCGGTTCGGCGGCGGCGCTGTGACGGTTCAGAATCGGGCCGAGCGGATGGTCGGCTCCGACAGCGAGGCCGATGCTGAGCGCATTGGATGACAACGGATCCGGGTTGACGCCGACGAGTTCCCAGAGCGTCCGTGCGTCCTCTGCGGTGTCGGGCCGGGGTTCGTTGGCCGCGTCGGCGATTGCGGCGACGACGAGGCGGGCGAGTGGTTGACCATGGTCGAGGGCGTGCGAGTCGCCCAAGGTCAGGTTGGCGAACGTCGCGAGTGGCATGCCGGCCTGGGATATCTGCGTGAGCGCCCTCAGTACATCGAAGACTCGAGTGAGGCGCGCGCGGTGGGCGGTGAGGTCGCCGCGGATCCCTTCCTTTCGGACCTGCGTCGGCCATTCGCGGAGCGGGCCGACGTTGGCGACAACGGTCATCCGGCACTGCATCGCGAACCAGTCCCACAGCGCTGCTCGGGCCTCACGTTCAGCTGCCCGGTCTGCCGCGCGATTGCCCAGCGGTCCGTGGAGCTGCTCGATGACGTGGAGGAGTTCGTTCGAGTCATTGAGGCGCAATGCGGCGAGGAGTCGACCGATCTCGAGCGAGGTGTCCGCCGGCGGGAGCTTGGCGACGCCGAGGAGGTCGGCGAGTGCATTGCGATGGTCCTGTTGGAGGCCGCGAAGTGTGATCCTTCTGGGTGTGCCGCGGCCTTCGTCGAGTCGTCGAGCGAGTTCCTCGACGATGGGTGCGAGGGCTGGTCGGTCGAGCCGCTTACAGGCCTCATCGACGTGATTCATGAGGCGACTGGGTCGATGGTGCGGTGGTGGCCATCCCACGTGAAGCGGGTGGACGTGACGGGCTCGTTGCCAACTGGCGGGTGGAGGTGATGGATCGCGATTCCATCGAGGGTTGCGTACTGGCACCACTCGTGGTCGCTGGTGAAGACGGCGTCGAGATCCCAGTCGGTGAATCGGGCGAAGAGCTGCGACCGGTTCGTCGGGTCGACACCTGCGAAGAGCTCGTCGAGCATGATCAACCGCGGGCACGTTGCGGGTCGGCCATCGGCGGCGGTGTAGTGCGCCGCTATCGACGCAAGCATCGGAAGGTGGAGGGCGATGGATCGTTCGCCGGTCGAGAGCTTCTGAAGTCGCTTGGCCGTCGCCGTCTGGTAGCCGTCCCAGTCGCGGTGGGCGAGTTGGAGGGTGAAGCGGTGCCAGCGTCGGTAGTCGAGAGTTTCGCGCAAGCGTGCTTCCCATGCCGCGTTCGCTTCGAGGTCGACGCGGGCTTGCTCGACGCGGGCGCGTACGAAGGCTTGCAGAGCGGTGGTCTCGGTGTCGGTGAGGTCACTGGGGTCGCGCAGAAGGAGCACTCGAGCAGAGCGCACTGCATCGGGCTGCGCATCGTCGACGTTCCAGGTGAGTCGTGCCTGGACGCCGGCGGCCTTGGTCCGCACTTGATCGAGTTGGCGGTTGATGCTGTCGACGAGTTCGTTGGCGTGTCGGATCCTTGCAGCGAGCGTGCGGCGGATGTCGCCGGCCAGCACGCGTGCGAACAGCTGCTCCTCTTCGTCGTGGAGCTCTGCAGTGGCACTGTCGAGGTTGGCGCGCAGCGCGCTTGCGAGCTCCCCGATCCGTCGACGTTGGCCTCCGACGAGGGCGGTCAGGTCCGTCCAGCCGTCGTCGTTCGGGGCTCGCTCGATGTCGGATCCGACGAGACGTTGCCTGGCGACGTGGAGTTGCTCTTCGACCCGGGAGCTGGCCCTCTCGCGCGGCGGTGCGCTGGTGTCGCTGATGCCCAGCTTGGTGGTGATGTCGCGTGCGGCGGCGAGCACGGCGGTGACACCGTCGAGGGCCTGCGCTGTCTCGATGCCGGCGTCGGTGCCGATCCCCCGGCGGAGGGCGGTCACGATGCGCTGGTGTGTCGATGCGCGGTGGAGGTCCGCAGCTGCGCGTTCGGACTCCGCTTGCTCGACCTGCTGCTCGAGCTTGCCGATCCGTCGCTCGAGTTCCGGTAGGTCCTTGCGGATTCTGCTGCGCTCAAACTCGTCGGCCGCGAGCTGGCGTTCGAGGGCACCGATGCGTTCGAGCACGTCGTCGTACTGCGAGCCGAGAGCCTCCTCGATCGCGGTGATGCGCGAGACGAGGTTGGCGAGCGTTCGTTGGTGGCGATCAAGGGTCTCCTGTGCGTCGGCGGCCGCACCGGTTGCGGCGACGAGCTCACGTTGCTCCCTTTCGACGCCGAGGCTGGCGGCGTGTCGATCACGCCAGCGGCGAGCCCACGTCGTTGTGCTTCGCTCCAGCACGCCGAGCGCGTCGAGGAGGTCGTCGAGCCCGGCCGGGTCGGCGGGTACCTCGTGGCGGGAGGCTTCGACGGTGAGTCGGCGGAGGGCGTCGCGTACTGCACGTTCGCTCGAATCGAGTCGCTCGCGTGCCTGGGTGTGTTGTCCCCGGGCCTGGCTCTCGCCGGCTTCGGCGGCGACGAGGTCACGTTCGGCGCTGCGGACGCCGCGTCCATCGGGTGCCGTGGCGATTTCGGCGGCTACTGCGTCCCACTGGCGGGTGGCTGTGTCGATCCGATCGCCGAGCCGTCGGTGCTCGTCTCGGTTGGTGGCGATCTGCGAGTCGAGTTCCGCGAGGCGGGCGAGACGGCGACGCTCGCGTGCTTCGGCTCCGAGGAGCTCGGCCTCCTGTACGCGGCCCTGGCCGACTGCGGCGCCGACACGGAACGATCCGTCGCGTCCGATCTCGAGGTCGGATGACCCGTCGTGGGCGGTGTGATCACCGCGGACGGTCTCGACGATGCGAATCGAGCGAAGGACGCGGTCGATGAGATCGGGATCCAGGCCAACGTCGTTCATCGGTATGAGGAGCGATCGCAGGGTCTCGCCATTCCGCGGGGTTGCGACGAGATGCACGTCGGCGCGCTCGAGGTCGACGCCACCGTCGGGGCGGATCCATGCGTCGATGAGGCCCGAAGCTGTCAGCGCCGCTTCGATACCGTCGAGCTCCGAGCTGACCACCGAGGGAGTGATGTCGACGGTGCGCCAGAGTGCTGCACCCGCTTGGCCGCTGCGATCGGCGCGCCACGGCGGCGTCATCGGTTCGACCAGCGACCCGGAAGCGAAGCGCTCGCGTTCGG
Source organism: uncultured Ilumatobacteraceae bacterium (assembly GCA_964529005.1). GTDB lineage: Bacteria > Actinomycetota > Acidimicrobiia > Acidimicrobiales > Ilumatobacteraceae > CAZGUH01. The sequence continues at coordinate 4,674 of CAZGUH010000081.1, forward strand.
ACTCGAGGTCGGTCTTCGCTTCATCGAGGCGCTGTTGTTCGTGGCGCAGCCCGCTGACGTGTCGTTCGTGCTCGCGACTGATGTCGTTGCGAAGCCCGGCAAGGGCTGCGGCGACATCGCTCGGTGTGGACAGATCGTCGGGAAGAGCGCCGAGGAGCCGATCTGTTGAGACCTGCTGACACGAGCGTGCCCAGGTCCGCACATCGCGCTCGAACGTCTCAACCGCAGAGTCGAGCGCGCTTCGCGCTTGCCGAGTGTCGTCGGTCGCGGTGTCGAGCGCGGTGACGCTGTCGGCGAGAGCATCTGCGTGCGCGTCTCGCTGCTGCAACGCCTGATCGTGGGCTCGGAGTGCTGCACGTACCTCCTTGATCGACTGCCGGCGGGCTGCGATGTGAGCGCTCATCAGACGCTCGGCATCGTCGGCGTCGGCAAACCCCTCAGCCGTGGCGGTCGCCTGTGCAGCCACGCTGTCGGCATTCGCAGCGCTTGCGGCGATGTCGAAGTGCTGGCGGGCGTCAACGAGGTTCGCCTCGGCGGCTAAGACCGTGTCGGACGCCTTGGAGACCGCTGACTCGGCATCGCTCACCCGGGTGGCGGCCCGCACGAGGGAGTTCTCGGCGGCCTTGACCTCGGCACGACGCTGTTCGATCTGTCCGCGCAGTTCGAGGAGTCGAGAACCTTCCCGATAGGCATCGCTGTCCTTGAAACCGTTGATCTCTGCGCCCGAATCTCGAATTCGAGCTTCGAGCAACAGGTCTCGTTCGGCAATCTCTTGTGCGCGCTGCTGTTCTGTCGCTAGGCGGTCGGCTGCTTCGCGTGCGGTGCGGGTGATCGTGTCGCGTCGAGATTCGGCCGAACGCACTTCATCGGCCAACCAGGCGATGACGTGGCGCGCGTACGTGCGCTGCCGACTCGCCAAGAGGTCAACTTCTTTGAGGTCACCCCGGAGCGCTTCGAGCTGCTCTCGGCGACGATCGAGACGTTCGAATCCCTCGGCGACGGCGGCGATGTCGTGGTCGTCGAGCGGCGGAAGTGACTCCGACATGACCTCGGACAACTTGTCGAGGTCGAGGTTCTGCGACAGCTTCTCCTTGCGGAGTGCCAGGAGTGCGGTGATGACCGAGGCGTAGCGGTCCGCACCGAAGCCTTCGTAGAGCGCTTCTCGCACGGCGGTCCGGTAATCGTCAGCAGTTCCGTAGACCCGTCCGCTGTCGGCGAGTGCCTCCTTCAAGGCCTTCAGCGACAGCGGCACTCGTTGATCGTCGAGCAGCTCGAGTCCGTCGCCGATCCGAGCGGTGGTCGTGAAGTAGTCGACGTCGACTCGGCGGGTTGACTGGGACGCGCGAAGCCTGGCACCGATCGTGAACGCGGCCTCGCCGCGTTCGAACTCCACCCAGACGAAACCGGTACGGGAGGGCTCGTCGGTGCCCGTCATGATTCGGTCGAACAAGCCGCCTCGGGACTTCGCTGCCGACGTAAGTCGGTTCGGACTGGTGTCGGCGTCGAGGAGGAACGGCAGCAAGAGTTCGAGCGCCATCGACTTGCCCGACCCATTCGGCCCACGCAGCAGCAGACGCCCCTGGTGGAAGCAGAACGTCTCGTCGACGTAACGCCACACCGACACGAGCCCAGCCCTGGACGGCACCCAACGATCGGCGCGAGCCGATGAAGCCGCGACGCTCAAGGCGATCGCCTCCTCCGTCGTCGCTGTCATGCGAACCCGACCCCCGCCGGCTCGCCCGTTGACTCGTCGTCGAACAACGTGCCCACACGACTCAGCACTGGAGCTCCAACGCTGTACCGGGCGATCGCCGCTTGGCCGACGACACCTCCGTCGGGCATGCGGCGTACGAGGCCGAATGACTCGAGGAGCTCGATCGCATCGACCGTCAAAGCTCGTCGGCCGTCGGTCTCCCGATGCGAGCGGGCCCACTTCGGGAACCGGTCGAAAATCGCATCCACGACACGTTCGAGGTCCACTGGCGAGAGCTCAACCGGATTCCGGCGCCCCCCATCGCTACCAGTCAGCAGGGCGTCGACCAACAACAGTGCGAGCTGGTGTGCGTTGCCGTGCGGACCGGGGAACTGAAGATCGGTAGCAAGTCCATCGGGATCGACTGCGAGCAACCCGTCGGATCGCTCCTCCAGCTCGAAGCCGGCCTCGACCCCGCGCTTTCGGAGCCATTGCCGGCCCGCCGGGTTGTCGACGTAGCTCTGCTCCTCCTCGGTGAGATCGTCGAAGTAGAGGACCGGGTCGTCGAGAAGGCGGCGGCCGATCATGTGGCGGATCCGACGCAACCGCTGCTCGTCGTCACTCCCCGCCTGTTGCACGTCGACGTCGCGGCCACGCCCATACCGCGGTTCGGCCCCGAGGTACACCAGGGCCGCCGCTGGACTGATCTCGTCGGCCAACGAGGTCGGCGACACCGTCGTGACCAGCAACCGATGGAGACGTGTGGTGTCAGCCTGCAACAGCGCGTTGGCGTCCTCGGTCTCTACGAAGTCATCCACCGTGCCACCCGACGTGCGCAGCGCCTGCCACTCGATCAGCGTTCGGAGCACGTCCACCAAGGCGACGCGCTCGCGGTGCCGGCTCGTGTCAAGACCCGCCTCTGCAGAGATCGCTCGCGCGAGGAGCCCGACAGTCGTTACCGGGTGCTGCACGAGCTGAGCGGCGACGAGGCACAACAGCTGATAGCGACGGCGATCGAAGGCTTGATGTGCCCCGCGGGATCGCCGCAACGGTCTCGACACGTCGACCTTCGCGCTGCGGGCTCGCTTCCCGAGACGGGCGAACCCTGCACCGGGGTCAACGCTGAGCTGCCAGCCGCACGTGTCGTCGAACCACGCAACGAGCCAGTCGTGGTGCCGAACGACTTCGCGGAAGCCAGCAGGCTGGTCATGGGCGTTGAGCATCGGCCAGCGCAACAGCAGGCGGATCGCCCGAGAACGTTCCGCAGCGAGATCGGTCGCCAACACATCGCTACGCACCGGCGACCCACCTCCGAGCGGCACCGACGCGGCCTGTCGCGGCCGCCGAATCCTCTGCCGCGCAGGGCGACTCGCCCGTCAAGGAGATCGTGACCACCATGTCTGGGCCGTGAAGCACGCCCGATTCCGTCCACAGCGCCGCTACTTCGCCGCTGCCATCGTCGGACAGCACGACTTCGACCTGGCCATCCAGCGACAGCGCTCGTCGTGCGCCGTCGGCGCCGATCTCGGCGTCCAGCCCGACGGCAAGCAAATCCAGCAGCTCGCTGAACTCCTTGTCCGGAAGTCGATCGAAGTGTGACAACCGCACCGCACCATCGGTGGCCAAGGCCGCTCTGATCGCACGATGCGCCATGAGCGACTCGGCCTGCTCGCGTTGACGGGCGGCTCGCAACGCCGCTGGATCAGCGATCGGGCGCACGCGGCCTCGGTTGGACAGACTTCCGCTGGTCCGCAGCGACGGGGCCACCTCCACCGGAGTCGTCTCTGACCACGACCGTCGCACGTCGCGTGCCTCCCCGTCCACGGGAGACAGATGAGCGTGGCGTGCCGGCCAGAGCCCGAACGCCACTCCGAACAACCTGTGAGCCTCGTCGTCGTCGGCACAGTCAGCGAACCAACCAGCGAGCCGTCGCAGGTCGTGGGCCACCGACGCCGCGCGGCGGCGCTGATCCCATCGCCGTTCGAGCACACGTAACAACTCGATGATCGCCGTCCGCGCCACCCGCAACAGCCCGGTGATCCGCGCCTCCGCGCCGCCGACTGGCGCAAACCACTCCTCGAGCCCGGCCCAGCGTCGACGTCGCTCGGCGATCCATTCCGGCCGAGGATCACCGGCCGCTGTCGGCGCCAGGTTCGCCCCCACGACCGCGACATCGAACAGCAGGGGCACGCCCAGCGAACGCAGCCGCTCGATCCCGGACCGAACCCGGCGATGCCGTCGCTCCACGCCCTCGGCGTACTCCTCCAGGTACATGACCGTGCGTCGCTTCACCTCCAGGAACACACCATCATCAGCGGCATCATCCCGCAGCAGCGCCTGCAAGTGCCCGTTGAACTGGCGGACACTGGCCACCAACGACGACAGGTGATTCTCGACCTCCGCCAACATGAGGTGGACCCGCGCTGCCTGATCATCCCGCTCCGGACCCGCCAGCAGGACGGCCAAGTCGCCGAGGCGGTCACCGATCGCATCGAGCACCGCCGGCTGAAGCCCAACCGCACTGCGCAGCTCCCCGAACGTGTGCAGCACCCCACTGATCGCGGCCTCGCCCCGACGTGTCAGCGACCACTGCAGGTTGCGGCGCTCGAAGTCCTCAGGGCTCGCATACGAGGCAGCGTGATTCTGCGTGACCTCAAGCAGCTCCCAACTTGTGAGCTGCACAAGAGCCCGCTGGAGCGCCACGTCGTCGAGCGGCTCATCCCATCCAGTGTCAGCCAGCGCCCATCGCACCTGATCGATGTCCAACGCAGGCGCCGTCACGGCCGAGTCCTCGAACGCCGACATCAACGCCATGTGAAGGTCACGCCCGTCGGTCGTTGTAAAGCGGAAGAGATCTGGGTCGATGCGCCGCCAGACCCGCTGCTGCTCCATCCTCGAAACCCTAGGC
>CAZGUH010000082.1:0-8460 GCA_964529005.1 uncultured Ilumatobacteraceae bacterium
AGCGAGGCGCACCCCGGCGGCTGCCGGCCACTCGACGACCGCGGGTTCGACGTCGAGGTTCGACAGCTCCTCCTCGGTCACGGGGCGCGCCCGCAGGCGGTACGCGTCGGGCGTGTAGGGCTGCTCGTCACCGAGCTCGCTCGACGCCGCCTTCTCGCTCAGCCAGGTGGCGAACTCGTGGAGCGAGCGTCGAGCGGGGGTCGACTCCGGGACCGAGTCGCCGCTTGCGTCGACGTTGTATCCGAGCGCCGCGGCGCGGTGCTCGTAGACGTCGCCCGCGGCCGCCAGCCGCAGAACGGTGTCCGGAACGTCGGTGACCATGATGTCCGCGCTGTAGTCGGGCGGCGTGGCCAGCAACCCGGCGTCGCGGGCGGCGGCGAGCACCTCCTGGAACACGCTCTCGTCGACCGTCCGCACGTTCATCGCCGGCACGAGCGGCCCGGGAAACTGCATCGTCGTCACCGCGGGGGAGAACCATCGGCCATCACCCGTCACCAGCACGGCCGGGAGGTTGGCGAACGCCACCTCCATCGGCACGAACCCGCCTTCGTAGGTCAGGCGCACGACGACGTCGCCGGCGTTGCGCGGGTGATCGATCGCCGGCTCGGCCGACGTCGGTGGCGTCGAGCTGCCGGAGCCGCCTGGCTCTCCCTGGATCGAGTCGTCGCCGCACGCGACGGTGAGCACAGCGAGAGCGGGCGTTGCGAGGACGGCGGCGAGGAAGCGACGGCGGTTCACGGCTTGTTGGACGTGCGCGCTCCGGGCGGCGGTTCCGCAGCGGCGGGATTGGCGGATGTGCAGCCGGCGAGCGAGAGTGTGTGGTCTGCACGTGGCCCGCGCAGTCGTTCACACAGCGTTCACAATTGGGCAACAGCCGGGAAATCGCTCGCTGCGAGATTCCGTTGAGCCCCTTTCAACGAATCCCGGAGGACCCTTCGTGGCCTACCAAGCCGAGTACATCTGGATCGACGGAACGTCGCCGACGCCGCTGCTCCGTTCGAAGACCAAGATCCTGAAGGACGAGGTCACGACGCCTCCCATCTGGGGCTTCGACGGCTCGTCCACCGAGCAGGCGACGGGCGAGAGCAGCGACTGCATGCTGAAGCCGGTCTTCACCTGCCCCGACCCGCTGCGCGGCGGCAAGAACATCCTCGTGCTCTGCGAGGTGTACAACGCGGTCGACGGCAAGCCGCACCCGACGAACACGCGGGCGCCGCTGGAGAAGGTCGCCAAGAAGTACGCCAAGCACCAGATGATCTACGGCATCGAGCAGGAATACACGATGCTGAAGCTGAACGGCACCCCGCTCGGCTTCCCGGAGACGGGCTTCCCCGCCCCGCAGGGCCCGTACTACTGCGGCGTCGGCGCAGGCCGCGTCATCGGCCGTGAGGTCATCGAGGAGCACACGCAGGCCTGCCTCGACGCCGGCCTGATGATCGAAGGCACCAACGCCGAGGTCATGCCCGGCCAGTGGGAGTTCCAGATCGGCGCTGGCGACGCGCTGACGGTGAGCGATCACCTGTACGTCGCCCGCTGGCTGCTGCACCGCATCGCCGAGGACTACGACATCGTCATCACGTTCGCCGCCAAGCCGCAGAAGGGTGACTGGAACGGCGCCGGGGCGCACACGAACTTCTCCACCGCCGCGATGCGCGAGGACTACCAAGCGATCGAGAACGCCTGCAAGGCGCTCGGCAAGCGCTGGGAGTACCACGTCAACAACTACGGCCACGACATCCAGTCCCGCCTCACCGGCGCCCACGAGACCGCCCCGTGGAACAAGTTCAGCTACGGCGTGTCGAACCGCGGCGCGTCGATCCGCATCCCGTGGCAGGTGCAGCGCGACGGCAAGGGCTACGCCGAGGATCGTCGCCCGAACGCGAACTGCGATCCGTACACGGTCACCCGCGTCATCCTCGAGACGGTGTGCAGCGCCGCCTGAGGCGCTGCGCGCAGACGTACCAGTACAACGTGAGCGAGGGGGCCGGTGACGGCCCCCTCGTCTCGTTTCCGGAGTCGGATCGCGCCCTGTGATCCGCGATGATGAGGAGGTGGAGGTGTTGGACCCGCAACGGGATTACGTCATGCGCTCGGTCGAAGAGCGCGGCGTGCGGCTCATCCGCCTGTGGTTCACCGACGTGCTCGGGAACCTGAAGAGCTTCGCGATCAGCCCCGCCGAACTGGAGAACGCCCTCGAGGACGGCATGACGTTCGACGGCTCGTCGATCGACGGGTTCTCCCGCATCCAGGAGAGCGACGTCCTCGCAGTTCCCGATCCCAACACGTTCGAGATCCTGCCGTGGGGCGATCCGAAGGTGCCCGAGGCGCGGGTGTTCTGCGACATCCACAACCTCGACGGGTCGCCGTTCGAAGGCGATCCCCGCCAGGTGCTGAAGCGCAACCTCCGCGCCGCCCACGACATGGGCTACTCGTTCTACGTGGCGCCCGACATGGAGTTCTTCTACTTCGCGCCGCCCGAGGCGGGGCAGCCGCCGCGCCCGCTCGACGAAGCCGGGTTCTTCGACCTCACCACGAACGACGTCGCCGGCTCGCTGCGCAAGCAGACCATCCGCACGCTCGAGACGATGAGCATCCCCGTCGAGTACAGCTTCCACGAGGACGCGCCGAGCCAGCACGAGATCGACCTGCGCCACACCGACGCGCTGGCGATGGCCGACAGCGTGATGACGTTCCGTCTGGTCGTGCGCGAGGTGGCGGCGAGCCAGGGCGTGCACGCCACGTTCATGCCCAAACCGCTGGAAGGCGTGCAGGGAAGCGGCATGCACGTTCACCTGTCGTTGTTCAGCGGCGACGACAACGCGTTCTACTCGCCCGACGACGCGTACAACCTCTCCCCCGTCGCCAAGCACTTCATGGCCGGCCTGCTGCACCATGCTGCCGAGATCACCGCGATCACGAACCAGACGGTCAACAGCTACAAGCGCCTGGTGCCCGGATTCGAGGCGCCGGTGCACATCAGCTGGGCGCGCAACAACCGCAGCGGCCTCATCCGGGTACCGATCCCGAAGAAGGGCAACCCGCTCGCCACGCGCCTCGAATACCGCTCGCCGGACCCGGCGTGCAATCCGTACCTGGCGTTCAGCTTGCTGCTCGCCGCGGGCCTGCGCGGCATCACCGAGGAGTACGAGCTGCCTCCGGAGGCCGACGCCAACCTGTTCCAGATGACCGATGCCGAGCTCGCCAAGCTCGGCGTCGCGCAGCTGCCGCCATCGTTGAGCGACGCCTGTAGGGCGATGGAGGAGTCGCCGCTGGTGCGGGAGGCGCTCGGTGAGCACATCGCCGAGTGGTTCCTGCGCAACAAGCGCAGCGAATGGAGGTCGTACAAGACCCACGTCTCCGCGTTCGAGTACGACCGCTACTTCCGGGCTTTGTGAGGAACCCGATGGACCTGGTGGCTGTCTTCCCCGACCCGCCGGCTCCAGACCTGGCGCGCACGCTCGACCTCGGCGGCTACCGCTGGAAGGCGACGGGGGAGGCCGAGGAGCTCGCCCGCCAGGAGCCGGCCGACGGATGGGCAGGGGCGATCGTCGACTGCAGCCGTGAGCCGGAGTCGGCGTGGGCCTTCTGTCGCCTCTTGCGCAAGCGTGAGCGTCCCGTCGCTCCCTTGCTCGTGCTCGTCACCGGCGCCCAGCTCGCCGATCTGGAGATGCGCGACGAGCTGTTCGACGACTTCTGCCTCACCCCGTTCCACCCGCTGGAGGTGGAAGCCCGCCTCCGCCACCTGTTCTGGCGAGCCGGCGCCGAGGTGCGGCCCGAGGTCGTCGAGTACAGCGGGCTGGCGCTGAACCTGGAGACGTACCAGGCCTCGATCCAGGGGCACCCGCTCGACCTGACGTACATGGAGTACGAGCTGCTGAAGTTCCTCGCCCAGAACCCGGGCAAGGTGTTCACCCGCGAGATGCTCCTCAGCCGGGTCTGGGGATACGAGTACTACGGCGGCGCTCGAACGGTCGACGTCCACATCCGGCGGTTGCGGGCGAAGCTCGGCGAGGAGCACGCCAACCTGATCCAGACCGTCCGCTCCGTCGGCTACCGCTTCGGCCAGAGCCGCTGGGGCGCCTGACGCCATCGAGGCCGACGAGTCCGACGAGTCCGGACCGCGCCGTCGGCGCCGCACCGGAACCCCATCCCTCACCCTTCCCGTGGGCGCGCCCGGTTGACGGCACGGCAGCCGCTCGCGCCCATTGGCCGTTCTCGGGCGCGGTTCGCCGCTGTGCCACCAGCGGATCGCGCCCAAGGGGTATGGGGGTGCTCGCGGGACGCGAGCGGATGTCAGTCGACGTCCTCGAGGGCGTCGACGACGAGGTCGGCGAACACCTGCGTGCCGCGCTGGTTGGGGTGCAACCCGTCGTCGCGCAGCACGTCGCCGCCGGTGACGGCGTCGCTCCAGCTGGCGACCACGGCGTTGCCCCGTTCGTCGATCAGGTCACGCAGCAGTGCGTTGAAGTCCTCGGTGTCCTCGGGACGGGCCGTCACATGGACGTCGACCCAGACGAGCGGGTCGCCGGCGGGAACCATGTCGAGCAGCGCGTGCACCACCGCGGCGTAGTCGTCCTCGGCGTACTTGCCCACGTCGTTCGTGCCGAGCGCGATCACCCACACATCGGGGTCGACGCCGGACGCGAGCAACGACTCCATCGCCTGGGTGCCCGAGCGTGGCTCCCCCGGACCACCGCCGATTTCGATGCGGCGGCTGACCTGGGCGTCGATGGTCACGTCGCGGAACCCTGCGGCGCGCAGCGCGGCGTCGAGCGCGACCGAGGACCCGTCGGTGATCGAGTCGCCGATCATCGCCACCGATGCGAACCCGTCGGACCGTTCGACCCCCTGCGTGCCGATCTGTGCCGCGCCGGGGCCGTTGCTCGGCTCGCCCGTCGGGACGCTGTCGGCGGCGCTCGAGGGCGTGCGGGCGCACCCCGCCAGCAGCGCGACGAAGACCAGCAGGAGGCCGAGTACCAGGCCGAGCGGGGCGCGCCGGGTAAGACGGAGGTCGGTGCGCATCGCACCAGTGTGATCGACGAACCGCCGCCGGCAGCGTCAGGTGACGTGCGTCACTCAGCCGCGCGCAGCGGCGGCGACGCTCAACGCGCCGAGGGCGAGGAACAGCAGGCCGGCCACGCGGCTGACCCAGCGCAGTGGCACGGTGCGCTCGATCCATCGACCGGCCGTGACCGCCAGCGCGGCGACGCTGGCGAGCGCCAGCCAGGCGCCCGCCGCCACCGCGACGGGGTCGCCGGTCCGCGACGCCAGGCCGGCTGTGGCGAGCTGCGTCAGATCGCCGAGCTCGGCGAGCAGAACGACCGACGCCGCGCCGGCCGCCACCCGTAGGCCCGACGACGGGACGGCGCCGTCGATCGAGGCCGCATCGTCGGGATCTTCCACGCTGCCGCGCAGCAACAGCGCGCCACCGACGAAGAACAGCAGGCCGACCGCCGCGTCGACCGGACGGTCCGGCAGCCGGGCGAGCAGCGACCCGAGCGCCACGGCGAGGATCACATGCGCCAGGAACGCGCTCGACACGCCGAGCCAGACCGCTGCGGGGCGCTTGTAGCGCGTGGTGAGCACGAGGGTCGCGACCATCGTCTTGTCCGGCAGTTCGGCGAGGAACACGGCGCCGAACGCCGCAGCGAAGTGAGCGAGCATGACGAGAACGGGAAGGGGGGTGGGCGTCTCAACCGGCGAGACGCTGAATCTCCCGAGAGATCCTCGCATGAGCAGCGAGCATTTCCTCCATCCGTCCGTGGCTCAGCTGGCCGTCGCGCACGACGATCCGGCCGTGGACGATCGTGTGCCGGGCGGTCAGGGGGCCACAGCGCAGCCATGCCTCGACCGGATCGGCCACGGCTCCGGCGAACGCCGCGCCGGTCAACGACCACACCGCCACGTCACCGACCGCGCCGGGAGCGAGTTCGCCGAGCTCTCCCGTGCGCCCCAGGCATCCCGCGCCGCCACGTGTGGCGCATTCGAGCGCAAGGCGGGCCGTCGCGGCCGCGGGGCCGCTGCGCAGCTTGGCCAGCAGCATCGCCTGGCGGGCCTCCAACCACAGCGATCCGCTGTCGGCCGACGACGACCCGTCGACACCGAGCCCGACCGGACACCCCGCATCGCGCAGGTCGACGATCGGCGCGATGCCCGACGCCAGGATCAGGTTCGACGACGGGCAATGGGCCACACCGACGCCGGCCGCTCCCAGGCGTCGCACCTCGGCGGGGTCGGGCATCACGCAGTGCGCCACCCATGTGCGCTCGGCGCACCACCCGGTGCGCTCGAGGTACTCGGTGGGCCGGCATCCGAAGCGCTCGAGCGTGAACGTGTCGTCTTCGGCGTTCTCGGCAAAGTGCGTGTGCAGGCGCACTCCCAGCCGCTCGGCGAGCTCGGCGGTGCGCACCATCAGTCTTTCGGTCACGGTGAACGGCGAGCACGGCGCGAGCGCGATCCGCACCATCGCGCCCGGCCGTGGATCGTGGTGACGCCCGACGGCGTCCTCGCTGGCCGCCAAGATCGTGTCGTCGTCCTGGACGACGTCGTCGGGCGGGAGTCCGCCGTCCTTCTCGCCGAGCGACATCGACCCACGGGTCGGGTGGAAGCGCATCCCGAGGTCGCGAGCGGCGTCGACCTCGGCGGAGAGCAGATCCCCGCCGGCGCGAGGGTGCAGGTACAGGTGGTCGGTGCTCGTCGTGCACCCCGACAGCGCCAGCTCGGCCAGCGCGACCCATGCGCTGACGTGCACCGCTTCAGTGTCGATCGCCCGCCACAGGGGATACAGCGATCGCAACCACCCGAACAACGGCTTGTCGGTCATCGGGGGGTAGGCGCGGGTGAGGTTCTGGAACATGTGGTGGTGCGTGTTGACGAGACCCGGCGTGACGAGGCAGTCGCGCGCGTCGAGCACCACATCGGCGGTGGGGACGGTGTCGGTCGAGGCTCCGACAGCTTCGACGAAGCCGCCCGTGATCGCGACCCAGCCACCCGGCAGCTCGCGGCGCTGGTCGTCGAGGGTGGCGACGAGGAGAGCGTTGCGGATCAGGAGGTCAGTCATCGGCGAGGGTCTCCACGATCAGTGCGATGTCGTCGACAGTTGTCAAGGGATTGACGATGCACAGCCGCAGGACGGTCTCACCGTGCCAATGCGTGGGCACGACGAAGCCGATCCCGCGGCGCAGCAGATCGTCGCTCCAGCGGTGATAGCGCGGACCGTCCCACCCGATGCGCCGGAACAGCACCACGCTCAATTCGGGCCGCATGAGCAGCTCGACGTGCGGTGTGGCGTCGATCAGGTCCGCCGCCGCGCGGGCCACCCGCAACGTCGTCTCGACGGCGTCGACGTAGGCGTCGGTGCCGTGGGTAGCCAGGCTGAACCACAACGGCAGGCCGCGGGCGCGGCGGCTGAGGTGATGGGCCAGATCGCTCGGGTTCCACACGTCGGACTCGGCCTCGTGCAGCACATCGAGGTACTCGGCGTGCTGCGTGTGCGCCTGGCGGGCCACGGCGGGATCGCTGTAGAGCAGCGCGCAGCTGTCGAACGGCGCGAACAGCCATTTGTGCGGATCGACGATGAGGCTGTCGGCGCGCTCGATACCCGTGAACCGATCCCGCACGCTGGGCGCCGCCAGCGCGCCGCCGCCGTATGCCGCGTCGACGTGCAGCCATGCCCCGAGCCGCTCGGCTGCGTCCCCCGCGGCGACGAGGTCGTCCACGACACCGGCATTGGTCGTGCCTCCCGTGGCGACGATGGCGAACACGCGGCGCTGGTCGGCGTGACGCATCGCCGCGATCGTGGCGTCGAGCGTCGGCGCATCCATCCGGCCGCGTTCATCGGCTGGGGCCACGACGACATCGGCGTCCATCACCCGCGCCGCTTGCGCCACGCTGCTGTGGGCGCCGCTGCTGGTGAGGACGATGCCGCGCGTCAGGTCGTGGCCCGGCGATCGCTGCCGCCACCGCCACCGCGCGGCGATCAGCGCGCTGAGGTTGCCGGCCGTGCCGCCGCTGACGAACACACCGCCCGCCGACGGTGGCAGCCCCGCCAGCCCGGCGATCCACGCCAGCGCTTCGTTCTCGGCGAACACCGCGCCCGCTCCCTCGAGCCACGACCCGGCATAGATGCTCGACGCGCCGACGACGAGATCGAAGAGGACCGCAGCCTCGGTCGGCGCCGCGGGCACGAAGGAGAGGTAGCGGGGGTGATCGACGCTGATGCACGCGGGCGCGAGGGTCTCGGCGTAGATGCGCAGCGCTTCCAACCCGCCGAGGCCCGACGCGGTGATCGTTGCGCCGGCTGCGGCGCGCAGCTCGGCGGCCGAGCGCGGCCCGTCGAGCGGCGGCGGGTCGAGGCGCACACGGTCGACGGCGTACCGCACGATCGCGTCGGTCAGCCGTGCGATCTCGGCGTCGTGGCGGTGCATGCCCGCCAGACTGCCAAAGCTCGGGGGACTAGAT
>CAZGUH010000083.1:0-7703 GCA_964529005.1 uncultured Ilumatobacteraceae bacterium
CCCTAGCGCGGGATATCTGATCGCAGGGGCGCAGTCGCGACGGTGCTCGATTGCTCACGTGGTCACGAAGCCCCCGTTGACGGAGACGGTCTGACCGGTGACCCAATCCCCCGCTGGCGACGCCAGCCACACGACGGCGCCGGCCACATCCTCGGGCGTACCGAGTCGCCGGCGCGGGTACCGACGTCCGCGGACGGCGTCGGCTTGGTCGTCGGGAGCGCCCGGGGGCTGGATCGCGCCGAGCGAGAGGCAATTCGAGGTGACGCCAGCCGGCCCAACCTCCTGCGCGAGTGCTCGGGAAAACCCCATTGCCCCCGCCTTGGCCGCTGAATAGGCGGCCATGCCGGGCTCGCCCGTTCTCCCGGCGTCGGAGACGATCGTGATGATCCGGCCCCATCCCCGGTCGAGCATTGCGGGCAGAACGGCTCGCGTGCACACAAGCACCCCCTGCAGGTTGAGGGTGATGAGCGGGGCCCAGTCGGCTGGCTCGGTCTCGACGAAGTTGCGCCTGACGAGCCCGTCGATGGGTAGGCCGGCGTTGTTGACCAATACGTCGACGACGCCGACCGCCCGTCGCGCGGCCGCGACCATCTCGGACACCGCCTCCTCCGAGGTGACGTCCGCTGTAACCGCGAACGCACGCCCGCCCATCTGCTGGATCGTGCTCGCTACGCGAGAAGCTCGCTCCTCAAGGAGGTCGTTCACCACCACGGTGGCGCCACAGTCCGCGAGCGCCCGCGCGATCTCAGCCCCGACCCCTTGGCCCGCGCCGGTGATCAACGCTACGCGTCCAGTCAGAGTGAACATCCTCACGAGCGGCTCTGCTGTGGAGACGAGAGGCGAAGTTGCTCGAAGGCAACGTCTCGGTCAACCGCTGGCTCCCGAGGAAGACCGAGCACGCGATCCCCGATGATGTTTCGTTGAATCTCGTTCGTTCCGCCGGCGATGCTCGTGGCGAACGACGCAAGGGCGGCGCGGCTCCAGCGGTCACCATGCGGATCGTCAGGCTCCCACGCCACTCCCGCGGCCTGCGTGATCGCCAATGCGACCGTGCGCAGCATGGCTGCGATGCACGCTCCAGAGAGCTTGCCGAGCGACCCTCCGGGGCCGGGGGTCCGACCGGCGTTCACACGGGCTCTGGTGGCTGCTGCGACGAGACTCTGGCAGACCTCTGCGGTGTAGAGGCGCATCAACTGCTGGCGTACGACCTCGTCGCCAGCCACGCCGCGACGTCTTGCTTCCGCGATGAGCGCGTCCGCGCGTTCGTGGCGGATCCCGCCTTGTTGACCGGTTCCAATCGCGACGCGTTCGTACATCAACATCGCGGTCGCCAGCCTCCAGCCGTCGTTCTCAGGCGGGATCAGATCTCGATCAGGAACCCGAACGTCGGTGAGGAACACCTCGTTGAAACCCAGCTCGCCGTCGATCTGATGGATCGGGCGTGTCTCGACGCCTGGAGCACGCATGTCGACGATGAACATCGAGATGCCACAGTGCTTTGGCTGGCGAGGATCGGTACGAGCAAGCAGGATCCCCCGGTCCGACAGGTGGGCGTGGGTCGTCCACATCTTCTGGCCATTGATGATCCACTCGTCCTGACCCCTTCGTACGGCTCTCGTTTGCAGCGAGGCAAGATCCGATCCGGCGCCGGGCTCGGAGAACAGCTGGCACCAGACCTCGCGCCCCGAGATGAGGTCGGCCAAATGGCGCCGCTTCTGATCAACCGTGCCGTATTCGGCGACGATCGGTGCGCACATGCCGAGGCTGATCGAGAGAGGCAGGGTGGTCAGCGCGAAGGCCGCTGCCTCCTCGCGCCAAATCCGTTCATGCTCGGAACTGAGCCCTTGCCCGCCGTACTCGACGGGATATATGAGGCCCGCCAGCCCGGCAGAGGCCAGCTTCGCTTGGAACCGCCTCGCGATCTCCAGTGCCCGACGACCGCGATCGTCAGACGCTGCAGGAACTCCTCCCGTTGCGTTCTCACGCAGGAACGCGCGGCATCGCCCGCGGAAGTCATCCAGGTCGCTCGGTTCCGCGGCCGTAGTTTCGGCGTGCGCCATTGCTCGCTCCTCTCCCGTGAGCGCTTCCGCCGCGGGGGCGACGGCTGTCGTCCGACATCTAGTCAGGACCATTAGAATAGGACTTATTCATCCGTTTAGTGCTCAGCATACGCAGGTGGCACGACGGCGCATGAACCACCGGCCGTGAGACTTCGTCGATATTGGCAGCTGAGCGCGAGACGCCACGCCAAGTGTTCGGTGCGATCCGGATGATAACCTCCATAATCGCGCGTGCTGTCCGTTTTGGCCACACCGGCAACGCGTCGTTCCGAGCGATATCGACATCCCCAGGGCCCGCTGCGTCTGGTGGAGCCATCGCAGCGATTCGCACGAGGTAGACCTGAGCCGTGGATTCGCTCGCAGCTGCGTTGGCCGCGCACCTCGATGCGCCCGTGCGATCGATGGCGCGGCTCGGTGGCGGCGACTTCGCGGCCGCGTTTCGCGTGCACCTCGGCGACGGAACACTCATCTTCGCCAAGACGCACCGAAACCCGCCGCCAGGATTCTTCACGCGAGAGGCCGCCGATCTGAGTTGGCTGTCGGACGCATCATCGGTATCGGCGCCTCGAGTCCTCGCGGTGAGCGACGGACCCGTGCCCTTCCTCGCGCTGGAGTGGATCGACGAGGGTGGCACACCAAACGAGGACGCGTTCGGACGCGCACTCGCCCATCTGCACCGGTCCGGCGCATCGGCGTTCGGGCGATCCGACGGGCGGACCACGGGCAGCCTCGCCCTTCCCAACACGCCGTGTGCGAGCTGGGCGGAGTTCTTCACGTCGTGTCGACTCGAGCCGCTGGTCCGTATCGCACGAGACCGAGACTCGGTTCCTGCCGAGATCTTGACCGCGGTCGAGTCGATCGCAGCGCGACTCGATTCTTTCGGGGCGCCGCGCGAGCCGCCGGCCCGGCTGCACGGCGACCTGTGGGCGGGGAACCGGCTCGTCGACTCATCGCGCCGTTCGTGGCTGATCGATCCTGCCGCCCATGGCGGCCACCGTGAGTTCGATCTCGCGATGATGCACCTCTTCGGCGGCTTCAGTGCGGAGTGCTTCGCCGCGTACGACCGCGAATACCCACTCGCCGACGGCTGGAGGCAACGGATCCCGCTCCATCAGCTCGCACCGCTGCTCGTCCACGCGATCAAGTTCGGCGGGGGCTACGTCGGAGCCACCGGCCGCGCCGCCGAGACGGTCCTCACGACATAGTCGGCCACGCATCGACGCGCCGCGTGTTGTGCCGATGGGAATCCGGCGCTGTGCCCGAGAGATGCGCGCGGAACGAGGCAGCGTTCGCGGACTCCGTGGCCGCCTGGCTCAACCGGCGACAGCCGGTGGTCCGACAGCGTTCACCGCCGCGGATGTCTCGACGAGCACGTCCCACAGCTCGCGATGATCGAGTGAGGCGACGGGAACGCTGATCTGCTTCGTCCGGTCGGGTTGTCCGAGAAACGAGGCGAGCCGAGAGAACCCGGGGTGATCCTTCAGCGAGCCGTACTGGTTCCAAGTGCCGCACACCATGAGCGCCCCTGCCTTGTTCACCCACAGCTGCGCCGAGGCGTATCTGTGTCCGTGCACATGCAGGAAGACGCCACCGCCGGGACGGGCGCCCCACCAGAACATCTCGGCGTGGATGCCAAGGGGCCTCGTCTCGGCGACCTTCGCGAGCAGCCATTCGGCCGTGTCACGCTCGGCCGGGTCGGTCAACGCGGCCAGAAATGTCTCGTAGGTCCACCGATCGCCGCGCCGCTTGGGGGTCTTCGCGTCGGCGATCTCGCCGCCGAACGTCGTCGGGATCAGGATCTCGACATCGCCATCGCGCGCGTACGAAAGCTGGATGGCGGTGACGGCGACATCCGCGGTGGTGATACGGCTCAGGAACTCGACGAGGCGACGAATGTCCTCATCGATGGCATCGACGGCCAGACACAAGCCGAAGCGACCGGCTTCGAGGTTGGAGCGCAACGCTTCGTCGGCGCCTGGCACCAACCAGTCGGAGAACTCGACGCCGCGGGCTCGTGTCCATCCCGCGATGAAGGAGTCGGGCCCATCCCGCCAGATCGCCGATGCGTAGTCGAGTACTTGGCCGATCACCATGCGGCGTGGCTCGCTGTTCACAGCGAGCTTGCACTCCACGACGGTGACGCTGCCGTCCACGTCGACGGCGCAGATGTCGAGTGGTCCTGCACTCGTGGACAGCTCACGCACCGTTCGGGCCTCGTGCGAGACCCCAGGCAGCCAGCCGGGCGACTCAGCAAGGAGCCGCTGAAGGTCGCGCTCGGCCGGGTACGTCCCCAGCTCAGGGGCTGACCACGCGCCAATCCCTCCTCGCCGAATCAACATGCCGCTCTGGTGGTCCGACACGGCCAGCAAGTGTGCAGGGACAGCTCGCCGCACGGCAAACACTCGTCGGGGCGAGGCCTCACGCCGAACACCAGCTGCCATCCGTCCTGAACGGCGTCCTTGCGTGTCGCGGGGACCTTCTCGGGGAAGGACACGACGAGGTGTCGACCGAGCGCTTCCGCCACGTGGGCGAGTGTGTCGATGCGGTTCTTCGCCCCGCCGCCTTCCTCGAGACGGGAGATCACCGACTGGGTCGCGCCGATCCGGCCGGCGAGCTCCCGCTGGCTGAGCCCTACGGCGGTGCGCAGGTCGTAGATCAGTTGGCCCAGCGCGAGCTCATGCTCGACATCCGCTCGTGTTACGGCGGCCGGCGCGCGGCGCTTCTTCTTGACCTCGTCCCAACGGGAGTAGTTCGCCATGGGGCCCTCCTTCAGGGTTGGCCCGAGCGCAGACCTCAGCAGCCTTGCGCGCTCGGGCGATCTCGGCGCGTTCGTTGTCGCGTTGCTGCGGGACGTCGTCAGAAAGATGATGCTGCCGTCGCCGGTGAACCTGTACGTGATTCGACGAGCAGTCGATCCGAGCGCGAACCGACGCGACCACATCGACCTGCTCGCCACGTCTACCGCAACGAGCCCGGGCACTACGAGCTTCGCCCGGACGCCGTCGCAGATGCGTGTCCGCATATGTACGCCGACCCGGCTGCCGATCCGCGGATGCGGAACACGTTTCATTGGAGTTCGGCTCCGCGTGTGCCGATGAGTCGGACATGGCGGAGCTGATCGAGACACGTTGGAAGCGCTACGGCAAGGACCGCGTGTATCTCAAGACGGTCGACGGCGCAGACGTCGGCCACATCGATCTTACGAGCCGATCCATCGTGGCAACCTCGCCGGAGCACGAACCCGACTTGCGTGCCTGCCTCGCAAGGTGGACCCGTGACGCACAGCAGACGCCGGCCGTTTCGGATCGCGAGGCAAACGAGGCGCCGGTGACCGCGCCCCACATCGAGGAGCCGTTACCCGGCGAGCTCGTCGCAGGCTGCGACCCGCTCCAAGATCTGGCCGGGAACGTCGCCGGCGCAGCAGCCCGCACGCGACGCGACGAGGTCAACGCGCAGGCACCCGTCAGGAACTTCGTCGCCCGGATTCTCGGGGTCAAGACGGATGAACGCGCCTGGCGGGTGGGCGCGAAAGGCGAGGAGAAGGTGGCCGCAGAGCTCGGCAAGCTGGGCGCGGTTTGGCAGGTGCTGCACGCGATCGAGGTCGGCCGTCGCGGCAGCGACATCGACCATCTCGTCATCGGGCCCGCTGGCGTGTTCACGCTGAACGCGAAGCGCCATCCCAACGGATCGGCGTGGGTCGCCGAACACAGCGTCAGGGTCAACGGCCAGAGGACCGACTACCTCCGGAATTCGCGGTTCGAAGCACAGCGCGCCGCCCGTCTGCTTTCCGCCGCATGCGGCCGCGACATCAGCGTCCGCGCGGTGGTCGTCTTCGTCGATCTCGACAAGTTCACGGTGAAGCAGATGCCGGCCGATGTCCACGTCACGACACGTCGCCGGTTGAAGGCATGGCTTCGTTCGCTCCCGACCACGCTCGGCCACGACGACGTCCAGACCATCTACGCACAAGCGAGACGCCGCTCGACGTGGTCCTGACGTCGTTGCCGATGCGCAACAAGCCGACCCGAGCGGGCGAATGCGCTATTCCGACGATCGATCTAAAGTTGCCGTCGTCGGGAGCTCGTCGTCAGTGCTTGACGGTGCGGCGGAAGCGAGAGGTGGATGGGCGATGGCGAAGCGACGCGGGTTGCTTGAGGAGATCCTTCGTCAAAGGGCGCAGGCGGCCAAGCAGCGGGAACGTCAAGCTCAGGCCGCACATCGCGCGGCCGTGGCTGCGGCGAAGCGCTCCGAGCAAGCCCAGCGCGCAGAGGCCCGCATGGCTGTCCAGCAGGAGCGGGCCAGCGCAGCCGAGGCGAAGGCGCTGGAAAAGGAGAAGGCGCGTCTCCACGCTGAGGCTCGGGCAGCGGAGGTTGCCGAGCAGAACGCCGTGCTGGCGGACACGTACGAGCAGATCGACACTCTGCTGGCCGCCACCCTGCAAGTGGATGACTACTTCGACCTGAACACGCTGCGCTCACAGGTGGCGCATCCACCGTTCTCGCGTCCGGACCTTGAATGGCCGACTCCGAAGTTGCCGGCGGTCGAGCCTCCGCCCGAGCCGGTGTATACAGCGCCGGAAGGCGCGCCAAGAGGTTTGAGCGGCTTGTTCGGAAAGAAGAAGTACGCCGAGGCCGAGGCGCACGCTCGAGCCGCGTTCGAGCATGAACACCAGGAGTGGCAGGCCGTCACTGCGATGGTTCCGCAGCTGCAAGCCGCTCAGGATCGTGACTGGGCCGAGGCCGAGCAACAGCGCGTCGAGCGCCTGGAGGCTGCCCGAGTGGAGTATCAGCGCGAGTGCGAGAAGCGTGAGGCAGAAATCGCTACGGCGAACAAGCAACTCGACGAACTGATCAGCGGCTTGCAGTACGGCGTCGAGGACGCGATTCAACAGTACGTGTCGATCGTGCTGTCCAATTCGGTGTACCCAGAGTGCTTCCCTGTCGACCATGACTTCTCGTTCGACTCGTCGCTGCGGGAGCTGGCTGTCACCGCAGTGGTTCCCGCTCCGTCGAGCATTCCGAATGTGAAGGAGTTCAAGTACGTCAAGGCCCGCGACGAGATCGCATCCGCGCCGCTACCCGTGAAGGAGCAGAAGGATCGTTACGCGAACGCTGTCTGCCAAGTGGCGCTGCGGACATTGCACGAGGTGTTCGAAGCTGATCGGGCTGGCCGGATCGGATCGATCTCGTTGCTCGTAGCGACCGAAGGCGTCGATGTCGCGACCGGGACGCTGAAGCAGACGCCGCTGTGCGCGGTCGCGACTGATCGGGAGGCCTTCATGGCCATCGAACTGGCGAATGTCGTACCAGTCGCGACACTGCAGCACTTGAACGCGCTCGTGTCGAAGAACCCGTTCGAACTCGTTGCGATCGACACATCGAAGGGCGTGCGCGGCCGGTGAACGCGGACGGGCTGATCTTCAATCCCGCGCCAGGATGGCCGAAGCCACCGACCGGCTGGTCCCCGCCGCCTGGTTGGGAGCCGGACCCGTCTTGGCCGCCAGCACCCCCGGGCTGGCAACTTTGGGTGTCCGGGCCGCAAGCCGACCCCTTCCTCGCTCCACCAGCTCCGCCAACCCGTCCGCCCCCGCCGGCCGCTTCCTCACCTTCTGTCCAGATCGGAGCCGCGCCACTCGCGCCTAGG
>CAZGUH010000084.1:0-7538 GCA_964529005.1 uncultured Ilumatobacteraceae bacterium
GGCTCGCACCAGTGGACATCGTCGATCGACAGCACCAGCGGGCCCTTCGCCAACCGGTGTCGCACCATCGCGGTGACAGTGCGGAACACCGCGTCACGAGCCCGGGTCGCGTCGAGATCGTCGAGATCGGACGGATAGCCCAACACGTGCATCAGCGCGTGGGCGCGGAACCCGACCTCGGCGTGATCGGCGGGCAGCCCGGAGATCGCCGTGACCTGATCGACCACGCGGGTGCGGGCCACGTCGGCAGGCATGCCGAGCTCGAGCCCGAGCAGGTCGACGAGCGCGCTCGCGACCGGCCACCAGACGTTCGCCTCGCCGTAGGGCACGCCCGCGCCGCGCGCCACGACCGTGTCGCTGAGCGCCCCGATGCGATCGAGCATCTCCTCGACCAAGCGCGTCTTGCCGACGCCGCCGTCGCCGCACAGCGACACCAGCAGCGGGTGCTGGCCCACCAAGCTCAGCTCGACGGCGGAGCCGATCAGCGCCAGCTCGCCCGAACGCCCGACGAACGGCGCGTGGTCGTGACGGCGGCGGAACCCCGGCCGGGCGAGCGGTTCGATCGCCAGCCAGGTCGTGACGACCTGCTCGCGACCGCGTGCGGCGAGATCGCCAGCGAACTCGTAGCGGATCACCTCGTGCGTCGCAGCGTACGTCGCTTCTCCGACCAGCACGCCGCCCGGAGGGGCCGCGGCCTGGAGCCGCGAGGCGGTGTTGACGACGTCGCCCATCGCCGTGTAGTCGGCCCCCGCGACGGTCCCGACCACGACCTCGCCGGTGTTGATGCCGATGCGCATGCGGATCGGGGCTTCGATGCCCAAGTCGTTGTCGCGCACGTGCGCGGCGAGCGACTCCTGCATGCGCAGCGCGGCTCGGACAGCTCGCTCGGCGTCGTCCTCGTGCGCGACGGGAGCGCCGAAGAGGGCGATGATCGCGTCGCCGAGAATCTTGTCGACCTCGCCGCCGAACTCCTCGATGTCGGCGACGAGTCGCTCGAAGCACGAATCGACGAGCCGCTTGGTGCGCTCGGGATCGAGGTGCTCGGCGAGCGCGGTGAAGCCGACCAGGTCGGCGAACACGACGGTGGCGATCCGGCGCTCCTCGGCTGGGGCCCCCTCCGCCGCGGCGCCGCACGCCGGGCAGAAGCGCGCGCCGCTCGGCAGCGGCGCGGCGCATGATGGGCAGGCGTTCACGGGCCGCGAGCGTACGGCAGCCGCCGTCACCCGCGGTCGGCGCACTTCGAGCGGCAGAGGTCACGTCGGGCGCCGACGGCAAACCGGACGAACGGCGCCACACCGCTGCACTAGACAGGGGGGATGACGGAAACGCTGACGTCGGTAGCGGCCGCCGGTGCGGTCGACGCAGTCAAGATCTACGGCGAGGGCGAGAGCGCCGTGCGGGCGCTGAACGGTGTGTCGGTCTCGTTCGACACCGGCCGATTCACGGCGATCATGGGTCCCTCGGGCTCGGGCAAGTCCACGCTCATGCACTGCCTCGCCGGGCTCGATGCGCTCACCTCGGGCTCCGTGTTCATCGGCGACACCCACCTCGCCTCGCTCAACGACAAGCAGCTCACCGAGCTGCGGCGCAAGAAGGTCGGGTTCATCTTCCAGGCCTACAACCTGATCCCCACGCTCACCGCGTTGGAGAACATCACGCTGCCGTTGCTGCTCGACGGCGCCAAGGGCGACCAGCGATGGATCGACACGGTCATCGACACGGTCGGCCTGCGCGATCGGCTGAAGCACCGGCCGAGCGAGCTCAGCGGCGGCCAGCAGCAGCGCGTCGCCGTCGCGCGGGCGCTGGCCAGCAGGCCGACGATCATCTTCGCCGACGAGCCGACCGGCAACCTCGACAGCCGAACCGGCGCCGAGATCCTCGACTTCATGCGGCGCGCTGTCCGCGATCTGGGGCAGACCATCGTCATGGTGACCCACGATCCGGTGGCGGCCAGCTACGCCGACCGGGTCGTGTTCCTCGCCGACGGCACGGTCGTCGACGAGATGCTCGAGCCGACGGCCGAACGGGTCCTCGACCGCATGAAGCGCTTCGGAGACTGAGCCGCCGTGCTGCGCGTCGCGCTCAAGAGCATCCTCGCCCGCAAGGCTCGCCTCCTGCTCACGTCGCTGGCCGTCATCCTCGGCACGGCGTTCCTCAGCGGCACCTTCATCTTCTCCGACACGTTGCAGAAGTCGTTCGACGACCTCTTCGCCGACGTCTACGAGAACACCGACGCCTACGTGCGCTCCACGAACGCCGTCGAGATCGACTTCGGCGGTGAAGAGCGCCAGCGCATGCCCGACAGCATCATCGCCGAAGTGGCGGCGGCGCCCGGCGTCGAGGAGGCGTTGGGAAGCGTCGTGGGCTTCGCCCGCATCATCGGCGCCGACGGCGAGCCGATCGGCGCCGACGGCGACGGCCCGCCGACGTTCGGCGGCTCGCTCGAGATGGGGCCGATCTCGCCGTGGGTCATGTTCGAGGGTGAGCCGCCGAACGCGAGCGACGAGGTCGTGCTCGACAAGAAGAGCGCCGACGACGGCGGCTTCACCGTCGGTGACACCGTGCGCGTCGTGTCGCAGGGCGGCAGCCGGGAGTTCACGCTCGTCGGCGTGGTGAAGTTCGGCGACGTGGATTCGCCGGGCGGGGCGTCGTTCGCGCTGTTCGACCTGCCGACCGCGCAGGAGTTCGTCGGCGTCGCCGGCTTCGTCGACGCCGTGCTCGTGCGCGGCGACGGTTCGGTCGACGACGACGAACTGGCCGACGCAATCCAGGCTGCTGTGCCGGCCGATCGCGAAGTCGAGGTGCTCACCGGGGCCGAGATCACCGAGGAGACGCAGAGCGACATCGAGGAGGGCCTCAGCTTCTTCACCATCTTCCTCACCGTCTTCTCGGGCATCGCGCTCGGCGTCGCGTGCTTCGTGATCTACAACGTCTTCTCGATCACCGGCGCCCAGCGCGAGCGGGAGAACGCGTTGCTGCGCGCCATCGGCGCCAGCCGCAAGCAGGTGACCCGGGCGATGTTGATCGAGTCCGTCGCGATCGGCCTGATCGGCTCGCTGCTCGGGTTGGGCTCCGGCGTGCTGGTCTCCAAGGGTCTCAGCGCCATGCTGACCGGGTTCGGCATCGATCTGCCGTCCAAGTCGCTTCAGCTGCTCCCGCGCACGATCACCACCACGCTGATCACGGGCCTGGTGGTCACCGTGCTGTCGGCGCTCATGCCTGCCCGCCGAGCCGGCAAGGTTCCCCCCGTCGCGGCGATGCGCGACACCGCGCTGGAAACCCTCGGGCGCACGCGTGGGCGGTTGATCGGCGGCCTGGTGACGATCGCCCTCGGCCTCGCGCTCATCGGCGTCGTCGCCGCCGGGGCCTCCGCGTTGTACGTCGTGGTCGCCGTCGTGCTGGTGTTCATCGGGGTCCTCGTGCTCGGACCGCTCATCGCCAAGCCCGCCGCCGACACCCTCGGCGCCCCGGTGGCCCGCTTCCGGGGCGTGTCCGGGCAGATGGCGCGCGGCAACGCCGGTCGCAACCCGAAGCGCACGGCGCGCACCGCGGCCCCGGTGCTGATCGGCGTCGCGCTGGTCACCACGGCCACGCTGCTCGCCGCCACGCTCAAGGCCCAGATCCGGGAGATCTTCGGCGAGCAGTTCACCGGCGACTACGTGGTGCAGACCGACTCGTTCGGCTTCGGGGGCCTCAGCCCCGACCTCGCCGACCGGCTCAACGAGATGCCGGAGGTCGAGACCGCCGCCGGCATCGGCTTGCGGGCGGCGAACGTCAACGGCGACGACGACGGAAAGGTGTTCACGGTCGTGGTGCCGTCGGTGGTCACGGAACTGTTCGACCTCGACGTCCAGCAGGGCGACCTCTCCCAGCTGAGCACGGACGGGGTCTTCGTCAGTGAGTCGCGCGCCGAGCGCGACGACCTGAGCGTCGGGTCCACGGTGACGGCGCAGTTCGCCGACCTCGGCGAGCGCAGGCTCACCGTCGAGGGCGTCTACAGCCGCGACGAGCTCGCCGGCAACTACGTCGTCAACCGGGCGATGTTCGACGACAGCTCGTCGAACTACTTCGACTTC
Source organism: uncultured Ilumatobacteraceae bacterium (assembly GCA_964529005.1). Lineage (GTDB taxonomy): Bacteria > Actinomycetota > Acidimicrobiia > Acidimicrobiales > Ilumatobacteraceae > CAZGUH01. The sequence goes on from CAZGUH010000084.1 coordinate 4,077, forward strand.
TCGGTGTACATCAACAAGTCGCCCGACGTGTCCGACGCCGACGCCGAGCAGGCCATCCAGGCGGTCGTCGACGAGTACGGCACGGGCGAGTTCAAGACCCGAGACCAGTACATCGACGACCAGGCTGCGCAGGTCAACCTGCTGATCAACATGATCTACGGCCTGCTGGCGCTGTCGATCATCATCGCCTTCTTCGGCATCGTGATCACGCTGCTGCTGTCGGTGTACGAACGCCGCCGCGAGATCGGGCTGCTGCGTGCTGTGGGCATGACCCGCCGCCAGGTGCGCTCGACCGTGCGATGGGAGAGCGTCATCACCAGCCTCCTCGGCGCGCTCCTCGGGGTGGTGCTCGGTCTGTTCGTCGGCTACTCGCTCGTGCTGGCGCTGCGCGACCAGGGCATCACGGTCTTCACCGTTCCGGTCGGCAGCACGATCGTGATCGTCGTGCTGGCCTTCATCGTCGGCGTCTGCGCGGCGATCTATCCGGCTTGGCGCGCGACCAGGACCAACGTGCTGGAGGCGATCAGCACCACATAGCCCGCGTCGTCGCACGGGGGGTCGCCGGCCGAGCCGCCGTGCCACGATGGCTCCCGTGGCGTTCGATCCGTCGGCCCTCCCGCCCGAAGCGCTGGCGTTCCTCGCCGAGCGCCATCTGGCCACCCTGACCACCATGCGCGCCGACGGCTCGCCGCACGTGTCCCCCGTGGGCTTCAGCTTCGATCCGGCCAGCCGCACGGCGCGGATCATCACGTTCGCCAGCAGCGTCAAGGCGCGCAACGCGGCACGCGGCGGCCGGGCGGCGGTGTGCCAGGTCGACGGGCGACGGTGGCTGACGCTCGAGGGGACGGTGCGCCTCGCCGCCGATCCGGCGGACGTGGCCCGCGCGGTCGCGGGGTACGCCGGGCGCTACCGGCAGCCGGGCGAGCGGCCGGATCGGGTGGCGATCGAGATCGCTGTCGACCGCGCCACCGGACGAACCTGACGGCCGCCCCTACGTCAGCGCGGCGGCAGCCCTGGGGGGCCGAGGTGGGCGGCGACGTCCGGGTTGCCCTCGCGGTTCCACGGCAGGTCTTCGAGGAACTTCGCCGCCGCGGGGTGAGGGTCCATCAGCCGCCCCATCGAGCGGGGCGTCAGGTCGCGCGCGTCGAGCCGCTGCTGGCAGGTCGGGCACCAGTAGAGGACCCGGGCGTGCTCACCGAACCGGCGCACCGCGACGGTGTCGTGGCAGCGCGGGCACGGCTGGCCGTTGCGGCCGTAGACCGCCAGGCCACCGCCGACGTGCGGGGCGGTGACGCGGCCGACTCGATTGAGGTTGGCGCGCAGCATGCGTGCGGCGGCGTTCACCAGTTGCCAGCGGTCGGCGTCCGCGAGCGCACCGACCTGAGCGAAGGGGCTCAGCTCGCACGCCCAGAGCACCTCGCAGCGGTAGACGTTGCCGACGCCGCACGTCACCCGTTGGTCGAGCAGCACCTCGGCGATCGGCGTCGTGCGCTCGGGGTAGGCCGCCATGCGCCGCACGCACTCGGCAAGGTCGGCATCCGCCCGGCACAGGTCGGGCCCGAGGCGGCCGAGAACCGGATGACGCAGCGGATCGAACGAGCGGTAGGTCTCGACCGTCGGAGCGTTGAAGCACACCGCGACCCAATCGGCGACCTGGATCGCCGCCCGCAGTTGGCTGGTCGGGCGCCGCCACCGCTCGCCGACGCGGTAGAGGTGCCACGAGCCCGTCATGCGCAGGTGGGTGTGCAGCACGAGCCCGTCGTCCCAGACGATCTCGAGGTGCTTGCCCCGACTCTCGACGCGTTCGACCACACGCCCCAGCACCGGCAGCGGGCCGACGAGCCGCGGCGCTTCGAAGTACACCAGCGGCTTGCCGACCAGCGCGGTGCGCAGCGCTGTGGCAGTCCTGTGGATGGTGTCCCCCTCCGGCACCGCCATAGCCTATGACGCATCCGCGCGCCAAGCGTGCCATTGCGTCGATAGGTTCGCCCTGATGGAAGGCGATGACGCGCAGGGCGACGAGCAGTCCGAGCCGGCGGCCCCCCGCACGACCCGCCGCGGCGGCGCGATCCTCAGCGCGGCGATGCTCGGGCTCGACATCGCCCTCGGCCGCAAGCCGCGGGAGGAGATCCCCGTGGTGGTCGACGCGAACGGCGACCCGGTCGACATCGACGGTGACGGCATCACGGTGCCGATCGATGACGCGGCCAGCGCGGTCGCACCGCCGCTGCCCCGCCGCGCTCCCACCATGCCGACGGGCCGGCGGCGGCGTCGCCAGCGCTGAGCCGCGCAGGGGGCGGCCTCGCTCGGCATCCCCGGACGCCACTGTCTGTGACGGCATCGATTCACTCCGTCACGATCCATGGTGCTCCGGCCAAGTTGCAGGGGCGCTCCCACTGCGCCTGCGGGTCGACGCGTTCCTACGATCGCCGCGCACGACAGCTCGCGGGGTCGTGGTCAACGAAAGGAGATCCTGTGCAACCGATCAGTCCCTCCGTCGACGCGGGAGCACACGTCACCACCGAGCTGGAACGCCTCTTCGGCTTGCGGGGCAAGGTCGCGCTGGTGACCGGCGGCGGCCAAGGCGTCGGGCGGATGATCGCTGCCGGCCTCCTCAGCGCCGGTGCTGACGTCTACATCGCGTCGCGCAAACTCGACGTGTGCCAGGCCACCGCGGATGACCTCTCGCGTCTCGGGCGTTGCGTCGCGCTCCAGGCCGACCTGTCGACGGAAGCGGGGTGCGTCGAGCTCGCTGCCGCGATCCGCGAGCGCGAGGCCGCTCTGCACATCCTCGTCAACAACTCCGGCGCGACGTGGGGCGCCCCGTTGGAGCAGTTCCCGGATCGCGCGTGGGACCGGTCGCTCGACTTGAACGTCCGAGCGGTGTTCAACCTCACGCGGGCGCTGATGCCCGAGCTGCGCGCCGCGGCGACGAGCGACGATCCTGCCCGCGTCGTCAACATCGGCTCGATCGACGGCCTGCACGTCCCGACGCTGGAGACCTACGCCTACGCCGCGAGCAAGGCCGCCGTGCACCATCTGACCCGGATGCTCGCCAAGCGCCTCGCAGCGGACAACATCACCGTGAACGCGATCGCTCCCGGACCGTTCGAGTCGCAGATGATGCGCGCCACGCTCGACGCCGTCGGCGACAAGCTCGCCGCGGCGATCCCGCGCAAGCGAATCGGCTGCCCCGACGACCTCTCGGGCGCGGCGATCTTCCTCGCGTCGCCCGCCGGCTCCTACGTCACCGGTGCGGTGCTTCCGGTCGACGGCGGCATCGCAACGACGCTCTGAATCGAGCGAGCGCCGGCGGCCGGCTGGTCGCCGGCGCCGGTCGTGCCGCCTACGACGCGGGCGTCGCGATCAGGAGCTGGTCGAGGTAGGTGAGCAGCGAACGCTGATCCTCCGGGCATACGTCTCGATGTGCTTCGGCGATCCGTGGGAAGGCCGGGTCGACCC
>CAZGUH010000085.1:0-6524 GCA_964529005.1 uncultured Ilumatobacteraceae bacterium
CTAGCGATGTCGGGCGGGTTCGACGACCACGGGATGATCCGGCTCGATGAACAGGAGTGTTGGACCTTTCTTGCCGAGCGCTCGCTCGGCCGGGTCGGATTGATCCATATGTCGCGGCCGATGATCTTCCCGGTGAACTACGCGCTCGATGGGCAATCCGTGCTGTTCCGCACCGCGCCCGGCACGAAGCTCGCAATGGCAGCCGCCGGAAGCTCGGCCGTGTTCGAAGTCGATGAGGCGACCGAGATGTTGGAAACCGGCGCCAGCGTCATGGTGCACGGAACACTGCAGGAAATCACCGACAACGACGAGCGCGCCCGATTGGCCCGATTGCCGCTGCGGGCGTGGGCGCCTGGTGACCGCGACCACTTCGTGCGGGTGGAGCCCACGTGGGTCACCGGCCGCCGCATTCCCCCACGCCGATAGCGAAGCGGCTCAACGCGCGGGCCCAGGCGACAGCCTGCGTGGACATGCGCGTCAGGACATGGGCACGCCGGCGAACCAGCCCTGCAGCCCGTCGGGGAACGGCGAGGAGTCGATGCGTCTGCCGGAGATGGACGACGGCGTGATCTCGAACCACCGGTCCTTCACAGCGGTGCGGTCCCAGGGTTCCACGCGCAGCGATCGCAGGCGGACCGCCACAGGATCTTGCGCATCGGTGATCTCACGGGCGATGCCGAGCACCTGCACACACCACCCCGCTCGGGCGGGCACGTCGTAGCCGTCGATCTCGAACGCGACCTGCGTGCCGCCGATGTAGGACAGCAGCCCGTGTTCGCCGGTTCGGAACACCACCTGGCCGTCGTCGTTGGCGGCGTAGTTCACCGGGAAGATCATCGGCTGGCCGGACGCCACGAACCCGACACGGCCCACGGCGTGCTTTGTGAGCAACATGATGCACTCACGGGTGGTGGGCGGATCGCTTGCCATCCCACTCACGCTCATCGCGACCTCCTTCGATCTGCCGGCGGCGACCCTCGAGCGAGTCTCGCCACGGGGAGCGCGACGCGGCCGCTGGCCCAGTTCGTCTGCTCGCTGTTGGTCTGAGCCGTCTCGCCCCGCACACTAGAGCGATGGCTGCAGCCGATCCGGGCGTCACCGAGCTCACCGCCTCCGAGTGCTGGGCCTACCTGCGCGCCGTCGACGTGGGGCGCCTGGCAGTGAGCGCCGACAACCGGCCCGACATCTTCCCGATCAACTTCGTCGTCCACGGGGACACGATCGTCTTCCGCACCAACAACGGCACGAAGCTCGCCGCCGCGGTCCTCGGCCCCGCGGTGGCGTTCGAGGTCGACGGATACGACCGCGACGGCGGGGTCGCGTGGAGTGTGGTGGTGAAAGGCCGCGCATCCGAGGTGGAAGGCCTGCACGGGCTCTTCGCTGCGCTCCAGCTGCCCTTTTTTCCCTGGCATGCCGCGCCGAAGAACGTGTTCGTGCGGATCGAGCCGGAAGAGATCACAGGACGGCGCTTCACCGCCGTTGACTCGTCACACTGGCACGTGGACCCGCCAGCCACGCCGCTCGACGGGCCATGAGCCTCTGCACACGTCGCGTGACCGCAACGACGTTGCCACGGGCGACGGTCACCGTTCTGCGATCCACGGTGCCATCCTTGGCTGAGTCCGCCATGGCCAGCGCTCGCAGGCCCGATCCAGTGAGGAATCGATGACATCACCTGATTCGCCGCAGATCTTCGTCGCAGTCGACGGCTCCCCGGGCTCAGCCGCCGCCCTGCAGTGGGCTGTGCGCGACGCCAAAGCACGCGGTGGCACGGTCACCGCGGTGATGGCGTGGACCTACCTCGATCAACGTCCCCGCGAGGGCGCCGCCGCGTTCGACCCTCACTACGACCGAGACTCGGCCGACGCCGCGCTCCACGAGTACGTCGTGGGCGCAGTCGCCTCCGAAGACGCCGCGACGGTCGGGCGCCGCGTGATCTGCGACCTGCCCGCCAACGCGATCATCAACGCCTCCCATGAGGCCGACATCGTCGTCGTGGGCAGCCGAGGGCACGGCGGCTTCAAACGGTTGATGTTGGGATCCGTCGCTCACCAGGTGGTCACCTACAGCTGGTGTCCCGTGGTGGTCGTGCCCAGCACCCGCCCCGACGCGATCGCCGAGGAGTGAACGACCTGCCGTGAGCGACACCGCGCAACCGAGCGACCCCGGAACAGGGCCCGCCGACACCGAACTGCTCGAGATGCCTGTCGACGAATGCATCCGACTGCTCGGCACGGTCTCGATCGGCCGGCTCGCAGTCGGGCGCGGTGACGACCCCCCGCTGGTCGTGCCCGTGAACTACATCCTCGACGACGACATGATCGTCTTTCGCACCGATCCGGGCGCCAAGCTCGACTTGCTGCGCGAGAACGCCGTCAGCTTCCAAGTCGACGCCATCGACCCGTATCACCGCACCGGTTGGAGCGTCCTGGTGCGCGGCGTGGCCCGCGAGACGACCGAGACTCCCACCGGCCGCAGCCTGCAACCGTGGGCCGGCGGCCCCAAGGCGCACTGGATCAGCCTCCCGACCACGAATGTCACCGGCCGACGAATCAAGCTCGCCGAGTTCCCAGACGCCCGAGAGAGCCGCCGCGGGTACCTGTAGAGCACCTGGTCAGGCAAGCAACTCGGCAGCGGCGATCATGCGATGATCGAGCGTCCGCTCCGTTACTTCCAGGAGGTTGTAGGGGACCCGCACGACGTCGGCGCGCCGTTGACCGATGAACATCCCATGCTCGCCATCGGCGACGGCTGCCACGGCGTCGATGCCCCACAGTGCCGCGAGGATGCGGTCCGCCGCCGTTGGCGGTCCACCGCGTTGGAGGTGCCCGAGCACACTCACACGACACTCCAGACCGAGCGCCTCGCTCACACGGCCTGCCAGCCGCGGTGTGCCATCCGCATGGGCGCCTTCGGCGACCACGACGATCACCGACCTCTTGCCCGCCGCGAGATGGTCCGCGATCCGGGACGTGAGCGATTCGTCCGACACTGCCGACTCGGGAACGAGGATCGCCTCGGCTCCACCAGCAAGCCCGGCGGCCAAGGCAAGCGCGCCGCAGCGGCGGCCCATCACCTCGACGAAGTGCAGCATTCCGTGCGACGTCGCGGTGTCGCGTACACGATCGATCGCCTCCAGCGCGGTGTTGACCGCCGTGTCAAAGCCCACGGTGACGTCCGTGCCGGCGACGTCGTTGTCGATGGTGCCAGGGATACCGACGGTGGGTGGCCCTCCGGCAGCCTCCAGCGCAGCGCCGCCACGGAACGTCCCGTCTCCGCCGATCAACACCACAGCGTTGACATGATGCGCGTCCAACACCCGGACTGCGTCTGCCAGGCCATCGGCCGTTCGCATGCGGGCGCTGCGTGACGTCCCGAGGATCGTTCCGCCTCGATGCACGATATTGACGATCGCGGGGCGGTCGAGGGCAACGAAGTCCCCGCTGAAGAGGCCCTCGAACCCGTGCTGCACGCCGACCACATCGAAGCAGCGATCAAGAGCGGCCCGCACAACGGATCGGATGCACGCGTTCATCCCCGGCGCGTCACCCCCACTGGTCAACACCGCCAAGCGCTTCACCACCGCTCCCTTCCTGAATGAGACCAATTGTTCGCGCAGGTTCGACCCGACAAGTCAAAGGTCCGTGGTGCGCGGTGCGACGTTCGAGACCAGGATTGGGCAGCGGGCGCTTCGGAGCACATTCAGCGCAACGCTCCCCGCGAACAGCCGCTCCACCCTGCCGAGACCGTGTGTGGCCATGGCCCCGATCAGCGTGTCCGGTGTGTCGAAGGCTTCGAGGAGGGCGCGTCGCACGTCACTGCTCTCGATGAACTCGATTGAGGACTCCACCTTCGAGCCCGTGGCCCTGAGGGTCAGGTCGTGGAGGTATCTGCGTTCGTAGGTTGTCGGCGCGGGATTCGCCACGAAGAGGAACTGGACGCGTGCTCTGAGTGAGACGGCAAGCCCCGCGGCGGACGCGACGATGGACTCCGCGGCCGACTTCCCATCGACCGCCACCTTCACGATGGAACCGTCAAGACGTGTCCGGCACTGAGGTCCGATCGCGAGCAGGGGATGTCGGCTGTACCGGATCACGTCCGCGCCGACTGATCCCAACAGCACCTCACCGACCGCGTGCCGGGCGGTCGTGCCCAGGCAGAGAAGCGCTCCAGCCACGCCCCCCAGGTGCGCGACCTGCTGAGCGACCGGCCGCCCGTCATCGGTGATCACGCGTGCGATGACCATCGGCCCGAGGCCACGGGCCAGTTCGTTCAGCGCGGCACGGTTCCGCTCCTCCAGACCGGGGCTCACAACGGCGGCCAATTCGCATCGCGCGCCGATTGAGCGCGCGAACTCGACACCGACCGTGACGGCACGCGTCTCGAAAGGGTCGTTCACCGCGACAATGATCCTGTCGTACATCGCGTGCATCCTGTCGGCAAAGGTCAGTGCTTGGCGCAACACCAATGGCGGCCGGCGCCATCGTGGCCCACCAGATGCAGCCGAGCGGGCCATCGCGTCGATGGGCGGACCCAGCGCTGCGCCTGGCCCGCGGTCGTAATCCCTTGTCGGGCGCCACGCGGCGCGAACGGGGCTCGACGCCCCCGGCGTGCGGGCCGACGCTGGGCCGCGGCACCGATTCCGACTGGGCCTCCCGGATGGGGTTCGCTGGGCATGTGGAGGTGGACGCGGCGATACCGTAGGGTCGCCACACGTTCAGGCCTACGCGCGATGTGGATCGTCGAGGAGGGTTCGGTCGTGTACGTCGACTTGCCATCGAGAGCCGAGGTTCGCTCCCTGGTCCAGGTGGCCGACAGGGCCTGCGTGTCGATCTACATGCCCACCACCCCGCGATCGGATGACGCGGCCGGGGAGAGGATCGCGTTCAAGACGTTGGCGTCGGACGCGATCGCCCAGCTCAGGGCGGCGGGAGCCAACAAGCGCGACATCGCCGCATTCGCCGACGCGTTCGCCGAGCTGGAGGACGACGCAGTCTTCTGGCGGCATCAGGCCAACAGCGTGGCCGTCTTGGCGACGGCCGACGAGGTGCGCTCCTACCGGCTCGCCAACCGTCTGAAAGCTGGGGTGTCGGTGTCGGACCGATTCCTGCTCAAGCCGCTGCTGCGCGCCGTGACCTTTCCCAACGCCGCGTTCGTGCTCGCGCTGTCGCAGGGTTCGGTGCGGCTGCTGGAGATCGGCGGCGACGACGGCCCGTTCGAGGTGGACGTGGCGGGTCTCCCGGCTGATCTCGACAGCTTCCTCGAGACCGTCCCCGGCGCGGAGGGTGCTGCCGGGTTTGGCGTGCTCAGCCCGGAGGGGCGGACCTCGCGGTTGCGCAAGTACGCCCGCCAGGTCGATCGCGCTGTTCGTGACGCGGTGCGCGGCCACGACATCCCTGTCGTCTTGGCCGCCGTCGAGCCGCTGGCGAGCGTCTTTCGCTCCGTGTCGACGTTGACCAACCTGGCCGACGAGGTGATCCCAGGAAGCCCGGCGCAGACGCCGGATCACGAGTTGGCCGCCGCGGCCCGCCGCGTGCTGGACGCGCTCTACGCCGCCGAGATCCGCGAGCTCGGCGACATGTTCTCGGTTCGCGTCGGCCAGGGCCGGACCGCGACAGATCTCGCCGACATCGCCAAGTCGGCGACGTATGGCGCGGTGGAGGTCCTCCTCGTTGACATCGACCGCGTGGTTCCAGGGCGTGTCAGCAACGACGGGGAGGTGTCCTACAGCGACGAACCGGGTTCGTACGGGGTCGTCGACGAGATCGCCCGCCGCGTGCTGCTCAACGATGGTCGCGTCGCCGCGGTCCGCGCCGACGAAGTCCCCGGGGGAGGCGAAGCCGCCGCCATCCTCCGGTACGCATAGCGGCCCGCGGCGAACCGGCTGTCCGTCGGCATCCAACCGGACATCGCGATCGGTCAAGCCCGTCGGAGCGATGGGCGCCAACGCGGCTCCCGATCGTGAGGACCGCGCGTATCGCCGGGGCCTTCGGCGGGGTAATGCGATTTGCCGAGTGCTCGCGATCCACGTGGAGGTACGTCGATGTTGATGCGATCCGATCCGTTCCGTGACTTCGATCGTCTGGCCCAGCAGATGTTGGGCTCTCGGATGCGTCCTGCCGCGATGCCGCTCGACGCGTATCGCGATGGTGATCAGTTCGTCGTCCACTTCGACTTGCCCGGTGTCGATCCGTCCTCCATCGATCTCACCGTGGACAAGAACGTCTTGACGGTGACCGCGCAGCGTCAGTGGCAGCCGACGGAGCAGCAACAGATCGTGGCGTCTGAGCGTCTGCAAGGCACGTTCAGCCGCCAGCTCTTCTTGGGCGAGAGCCTCGACGTCGACAAGCTCGATGCCAGTTGCGACAACGGAGTTCTGACCGTGAAGATCCCTGTTGTCGAGCAGGCCAAACCGCGACGGGTGCAGGTCAGCACCGGTAGTCGTGGTGGCTCGGCGATCGAGGCCAACGCGGAGGGTTGATCCTCCGGGGCCGCGGGGGCCAGACGGCGACGCGTGCGGGCGT
>CAZGUH010000086.1:0-3939 GCA_964529005.1 uncultured Ilumatobacteraceae bacterium
GCCTAGCCGCTGGGGTCGTATGTCCAATCGGGGCGCTTGCGCCAGAACGTCTCGTCATAGGACGCAGTTCCATTGGCAAGGTCGACCAGCTTCGGGATCGGACGTCGTTCCGTCTGGGAGCACCGGCGCTGCTCGATGTGTTCGGCGAACTCCTCCGGGAAGGCGCGGAGCATGCTGCTCACCAGAAGGCGTTCCTGAACGGGGAGGTAACAACGATTGCCGTCCGTGACCCGTTCGAGCCAGCGCTGGATGCCCGCGAGGTCGCTTTCATCACCTGTGCCCGTTTCGATCCGTTCGAGGTGCGTCGTGATCTCGCCTGTTCCCAGCTTGCACGGCGGGCATTGTCCACACGATTCGACGTACAAGAACCGCGATAGGCGATAAGCGGCGTCGACCATGCACGCGGTGTCGTCGTAGACGATGAACCCCGCGGCTCCCATCCCGCTGCCGGCTGCGGCAAAGCCCTCGTAGCTCACAGGCGTCTCGAGGAACTCCGACGTGATGACCGGGTTGGCGACCCCGGAGAACACGGCCTTCACACTCCGACCGGCGGGCAGACCGCTGCCGACGGCCTCGATCACGGCCCGCAGCGGTGTCCCCAGCTCCACCTCTCCGACGTCAGGGGCGACGACGTCGCCGACCACCGTGGCGATGATAGTTCCCGGCGACTCCGCGGTGCCGAACGACCGAAACCAATCCGAGCCGTGCGCCATGATGTGCGACACGTTGGCGAGTGTCTCCACGTTGTTGACCAGCGTAGGGTTCGGTTGGTCGGCTCGGCGTTGGCCGCGGTGCGGTGCTGCCTCCCATCCCTCCTGCGGGGAGGCGGCGAACAGGCCGTGCTCGTACGGCGGGAACCATCGAGGCAGCGGCGGCTTGCCCTCGATCACTTCGAGCATCGCCTTTTCCTCCCCGAACAGGTACTCGTCAGGCCCGGCGACCACGTTGACGGTGCAGTCGGCGCAGATTCCGGCCGCCTGGAATTCCTGAACGGCGCGCGTCACAGCGTCGATTTCTCGGCCGAAGCTCCGTTTGAGGCAGATGAACGCCTCGTCGGCGCCGACGGCGAAGGCCGCGATGATCAACCCTTCGACGACCTGGTACGGGTTCGACCGCAGCAAGGCTCGGTCCTTGAACGTCCCTGGCTCCCCTTCGGCGCCATTGCAGACGAGATAGCGCCGGGACGCCGTTTGGCTCGCGATGGTGGCCCACTTGCGGCCTGTCGGGAAGCCGCCACCTCCCCTCCCGCGCAAACCTGCGTCCGTGATGACGTTGATCGTCGCCTGCGGGCCGAGCCGCTGTGCGGCATCGACTCCGAGCCCGCCGGCGTCCGTGGCGAGGTAGGCGTCGAGCGAGGTGATGGGCTCCGCTGGCAGCAAGAACATGCTGGCTCCTTCTCGACGCCCGGAGGGCGCCGCTCGTTCCCCGGGTGAGTCCGCAACGGTGTCGACAATGGACAAGGGTGACCCCCGGTTGTGTCGACTTCTGCCAGTGCGCTCACAGGCCCCAAGGCCACGAAGATACACGAGGAATTTCTCTACTTCTTTCTAGATAATCCGAGAAGCCGACAGAGGACTCGGGAGGCTTCGAATGACAGCACGAGTCGAGGACCGAGAATCCGCCCCAGACGCGTTGGCCGGCTCGTATCTCGCCAACTGGCACGCCCACGGTCTCCGAGGGGCCGCCGCGTTCTCGCCCGCTTCCCCTCGCGCGTGGAGCGACAGGGACCTCTTGCCCACGCGCCCGGCGATCTCACCGTGGAAGGCAGGCGTGCGCGACGCGGTCCGAGGGCTGGTCGTCCTTGCGGACCAACTCGTTCATGAAGATCCGCAGCGACTACCCCGGTGCTCGACGCCCTTCACGGTGCGGTTGGCTCGTGTCGCCCGTCTGCGTGACGAGTTGCATGTCACCGCGAACCGCGTCTGCCGTTTTCGCGACGATGCGCACCCGGTCGTGGATCCGATTCGAATCACCGCACCGATCTCGGGGTCGCGGGCGCCCGCGCAGCTCATCTTCCAGCTCGACCTCACGGCTGGACGCCTCGTCGCGCATGTCGACGCGCTCTCTGATGACGGCTGGACGCGATCGGGAAAAGTGGGCGGCGAGTTCGTGACGCTCGGCGAGGTCGTCGAGCGGGTGTTGCAGCGTTCCACACATGACCTCCTTGCGCTCGTGGACGACGCAACGGTCTGTGTGAGCGCCAGCGGCATGCCCGACGCCCATCTCGGCCAGCACGCGCTCGGCGCGCCGGACGACCCGCCGGTGTGAACGGCCACCCGAGATGCCACCGCATCCTGACGACGCTTGCGGCGAGGACCCGATGACGACCAGTCGCCTTCCGGCACACGACGCCGTATCGATGTCCGGCAGCGACCCCTACCGCTTCCTGCGGCAGCTCCCCGACCCCGATCTCGTCGAAACGCAGGAGTGGATCGACTCGGTTGTCGCCCTCGCCGAAGCGCGAGGCTCGGCCCGAACTCGCCGGGTGCTGCTGCACGTGCTGGGGCGAGCGGCGCAGCTGGGCGTCGACCTCCCTGCGATCCGCGTCACCGACGACATCAACACGATTCCCGTGGGGGAAGAACCGGCCTATCCGGGAGACGAGGCTCTCGAGCGGCGGATCCGTCACTACATCCGATGCACCGGCGCGGCGACCGTGTGGTGCTTCGCCGGCGACGGCGAGATGGACGAGCCCGAGCACCTCGCCTGCATCGCGATGGCCGGACGCGAGCGACTCGACAACCTCATCCTCGTCGTCAACTGCGACCTGCAACGCCTCGACGGACCCGTCCGCGGCAACTCCAAGGTCATCCAGGAACTGGAGGGTCTTCTCCGAGGCGCTGGCTGGAACGTCATCAAGGTCATCTGGGGACGCCAGTGGGACGACCTCCTTGCCGCCGACACCGACGGACTGCTCGTCGACAAGATGAACATCACCGTCGACGGCGAATTCCAGAAATATCGAGTCGAGTCCGGCGCGTGCATCCGCAAACACTTCTTCGGTCCTACCCCTCAGCTGGCGGCCATGGTCGACCACCTGTCCGACGACGACCTTCGCCGGCTCCGCCGTGGTGGCCACGACCCGCGCAAAGTGCACGCCGCCTACCGAGCGGCTCTGGATCATCCGGGAGCGCCGACCGTCGTGCTGGCGAAGACGGTGAAAGGGTGGGCGCTCGGACCCGACTTCGAGGCCCGCAACGCGACCCACCAGATGAAGAAGATGACGTTGGCGGAGCTCGAGACGTTCCGCGATCGCCTCGAGCTCCCGATCACCGACGCCCAGCTCAGCGAGGAGCTTCCTCCGTACGCACACCCGGGCGTCGCGTCCACCCGACCGCTGCGGAATCTGCTCCGCGACCCAAAGGTCGGCGATCGGATCGTGCCGATCGTGCCCGACGAAGCACGCACGTTCGGCATCGACGCTCTGTTCCGCCAGTCGAAGATCTACGCCGCCTCGGGACAGCTCTACGAACCGGTCGACGCCGCGCTGCTCCTCAGCTACCAGGAAGCAACCGACGGCCAGATCCTCGAAGAAGGCATCACCGAAGCGGGCTCGATGGCGTCGATGACGGCAGCCGCGACCGCGTATGCCACGTGGAGCGAGCCGATGATCCCCTTCTTCGTCTTCTCCTCGATGTTCGGCTTCCACCGCCTCGGCGACCTCATCTGGGCGCTGGGCGACATGCGCGGGCGAGGTTTGCTCGCAGCGACGGCTGGTCGCACGACCTGCAAGGCGAGGGACTCCAGCACTGCGATGGACACAGCCTCGCGTGGGCGTCCGTCGTGCCCAATGTCCGCGCATACGACCCCGCGTTCGCGTACGAAGTCGCGGTCATCATCCCCGATGGCATACGACGCATGTACGGCGCCGATCCCGAAGACGTCATCTATTACGTCACCCTCTACAACGAGACCTATCCGATGCCGGCGATGCCCGAC
>CAZGUH010000086.1:4039-6443 GCA_964529005.1 uncultured Ilumatobacteraceae bacterium
ACGAGCTCACGTCACCGATGCGTTCCAGACCGTCGACGGCCCCGTCGTCGCCGTCACCGACGTCGTCAAAGCCGTCGCCGATCAGATCGCCCGCTGGATGCCGCAACCGTTCGTGGCGCTCGGCACCGATGGCTTCGGCCTCTCCGACGAACGCGCTGCGCTTCGCCGCCATTTCGAGGTCGACCCGCCGCACATCGTGGTCGCCGCCTTGCACGCTTTGGCGCAACGTGGCGACGTGACGGCAAGCGCCGTCGCAGCCGCCATCGACCGCTACGGCATCGACGCCGACGCACCGGATCCGCGGGACGTCTGAGCATTCGGCGCGACGGAGACACGGTCGTGCCGCGTCGCCCGCGACGCGTTCTGGACGCCACCGAAGTGCCGAGCGCCAGGCTCGTGTCGACGCCGCCTTCGAGCGGGTTGCTTTGCAGGAAATACCGGCTATGGTCTCTCGTTCACCATATTTGGTCATGATCGGGTGCGGATGCTGGATTTCTTGACCGCACAGCGATGTCGCCGCCCTCCGACATAGAAGGGAGTTCCCACCATGGCGAAACCAACACGCGCGAAGAAGTCTGGGAGGGACATCCTTGAACGTCGCCGACTCAAGAAGCAAAAAGCAGCAGCGGCAAAGCCACTCCGCAAGGACCAACGCCGAGCGCTCAGCGGCTGAACGCCGTCATCAGACGCGCCCAGTTGCCCACACATCTTCCCGTCCGGCGACAGCGCCACTCCTCATTTCCGCAGAGGTCCGGGACCACATCAGGTCGCGACTCGCGATGTTGCGGGCGACCTACACCATGGCGATGGCGACGCACCGCAGCGCCGGTCACGCGACCGAACACGAGGAAGCCGCACCTGCCCTCGCGGATGTGGAGCACGCGCTGGCCCGCCTCGACACCGTGGATTACGGCTACTGCGTGGACTGCGGCGTGCGCATCCCTACCCGCCGGCTCATCAAGGAGCCCCAGATCAAGTACTGCTTGCCGTGCGCCGGCGACCGAGTTCGCCGCCGCCGGCGTCAGCAAGGCACGGAGTTGATGTGACAATGAGAATCGAAGCACTCCCAGCCACGCGCACCGTTGCGCGACCGACACTTTCGGGCCGTCAACTCGCCAAGCTGCGCTCGCTGTTGGCTGACGCACTCGCCGAACGACGCTGCAGCCTCGAACAGCATCATGCGATGCTCGCGTCCCTGCCCGCGGACCTCAGTGGTGAACGCGATCTGGCCGCCGCGGCGCTCCACGCCACGCACGCCGACCTCGACCAGATCGAGGACGCGCTCGACCGCGTGGACGCAGGTTCCTACGGCGCCTGCGAGGCGTGCGGAAAGGCGATTCCGTAAGCGACTGGAGGCCATCCCACACACGCGTCATTGCGTCGCGTGCGCGTGACCAGGTCGTCGCGCCGCCTCTCGTGGGGGGAGGCGGCGCGACAAGGTTTCACGGCGTCGATCGAGCGAATCGCGCACGCAGGTGTTCCGCACCCGCGGGAGATGTTCTGAGGATCGTGGTCGTCGTCACCGCCATCGCCGCGATCGGATGAGCGAACAGGACGTTCTTTGAGCACATGATGAAGCGACCGACCTGAGATGGCGAGCTACTACACCGCTCTGAGCCTCCACCTCCTCGGCGCCGCCATCTGGGCCGGTGGTCACCTCATCCTCGCGGTCACGATCCTTCCTCAGGCGCTGCGCGCACGTCGGGCTGTGATCGTCAGCGAGTTCGAGCAGCGTTTCGAACGCATCGGTCTGCCAGCGCTCGGCGTGCAGATCGCGACCGGTCTCTGGCTCGCCGAACGCCTCCTTGGCTCGCCGGACCACTGGTTCGCCAGCAACGCGGTGGCGCGCGTGGTCCAGGTCAAGCTCGGCCTGCTCGCTGTCACGCTCGGCCTCGCCGTGCACGCCAGATTCCGCGTGATCCCCAAGCTCTCCGACGCCACCCTCCACACGCTTGCATGGCACATCCGCATCGTGACTCTCGCTGCGGTCCTCCTCGTGCTCGCCGGCGCCAGCATCCGGTTCGGCGGGTACCCCGCCTTCACGAGGTGAGAGCGCGAGCAACGAAGGCCACCGTCGGCATGCGCGTGACGTCCGTTCCAGCCGGCGAAGCCGAGGCCATAGGGTGGCGCCTGTGACCGGGCCGATGGACACCCTGACCGAACGGATGCAACAACTGCACGACGCGGGCTGGGCCGGACAGTTGCGGGCGGAGGGCGGCAGCGTGCGTTGCGACACGTGCCGCTGCACGGCAGACCCGGGCGACGTCGAGGTCGACGTCGTCCACCGATTCGAAGGCGTCAGCGACCCCTCCGACGAGTCGATCCTGTTCGCAATCTCCATGCCCTGCGGACACCGCGGCACGCTCCCGGCGTCGTACGGCCCCGCGACGCCGCCCGACGTCGC
>CAZGUH010000087.1:0-5976 GCA_964529005.1 uncultured Ilumatobacteraceae bacterium
TGATCGTGTCGCCGCCGTTCGGCGCGGCCCCGCCTCAAGCGACAGGAGCGTTTCTGGATGTACCGAATCGTGGTCGGTGTCGACGGTTCCGCAGCGTCGGAACGGGCGTTGAGATGGGCCGTCGAGGCAGCACGCCTGCGCGATGGCACCGTCCGGGTGGTTCACGGGTGGCAACAGATCGTGATCGGTGACGTCTACGGCTACGGGGCGCTGAATCCAGAGGTCCTCGAGGAGGCGGGCAGGGCCGTGCTCGACGAGACCGTCGAGCGTGTCGACACCGAGCAGTTGAGCGCGCCCGTCGAGCGCGTGCTCGTGCCGGGGCCCGCCGCGTCCGTGCTGCTCGACGCGGCCACGGACGCAGATCTCGTCGTGGTCGGGACGCGAGGGCGTGGCGGCTTCACCGGGTTGCTGCTGGGGTCGGTGAGCCACCAAGTGGTGCAGCACGCGCCATGTCCAGCCGTCGTGGTCCCCTCGGCGTGGGACAGCAGGGGCGCGCAGCAGATCGTCGTCGGCGTGGACGGATCCGACGACGCCCGGGCGGCGCTGCTGTGGGCGATGGAGTGGGCGCGACGCACGGAAGCCGGCGTCGAGGCGGTTCTCGCGTTCGACGCCGGGCTGGCGTGGATCGATGTCGGTTCGGCCTACGAAGATGAGTGGGTCGCGAAGGCGACTGCGAAAGCCGAGGCTGACCTCCAACAGATCCTCGACGGCGTCCGCTCCGACACCGCTGAGGTCACCGTGCACCCCGTCGTCGTCCAAGGCTCAGCGGCGCAGGTCCTGCTCGAACGAGCCAAGACAGCTGACCTGCTCGTGGTCGGCACGAGAGGACGCGGGGGGTTCGCTGGTCTGCTGCTCGGCTCGGTCAGCCAACGTTGCGTCGAGCACGCCACGTGCCCCGTCGCGGTGGTGCCACAGCCTCGGTGAGAGTGATTGGCGCCGGCTCCCGCTGATGGAGCTGGGCTTCGGACTCCGGGCGATCGCAGGGTGGCCATCCGGGCAGGGGTCTCGGTCTCGAGGTGGCAGCGCAGACGGCAGCGGCCGCGACGGGGGTCGTGTGGGATGAGCTCGTCGATGACAAGTCCGTCGTATGCGTCGGCGGTGCCCAGAGCGAGGCCGAGGTGGAGTGAGCAGACCGTGTCGGGGTCGCTCAACGCTGTGGCCTCGAACGGGCAGGCGGCCAACACGATGTCGATCTCTTTGCCCCGCCTCGTCACGTTGGGCTCGCCCTGCTCGTCGGCCGAGGTCGACCGGGGAGTCTCCCGAGCGGATGATCTCGGTCAGCAGGAGCGTCAACCGTTCGTAGGGGCCGGTGATGCCCCAGCGTTCGGCGGCAGCGGCGTTGATGGTGTAGCGCAGCCGCGGGCGTCCCGCCCGACGGGTGGTGCGGTTGTCTCGCTGACGAGGGCGGTCTCGACCAGCAGCGCGGAGGTGCTGACGGACCGAGTTGTGGCGCAGCCGTGGTGTTCGGCCAGCTCGACCACATCGACGGCCCGCTTCGAGTCGGCGAGGTAACGGAAGATTCGATGGCGTGTCGGGTGCCCGAGGGGCGTGCCTGGCGTTGCAGAGAACCACCTTCGACGGCCGCCCGCGTTCGATCGGGATCGGGATGGCGCAGTCGGTGGCCATCAGGTCGACGCCGCTTGCTCCACCTCGACGTTGCTCCACGGCATTGCCCCTCTCCTGACTCCCCATATATATCCAGCATCAGCTAGAAGAAATCAGGGCTGGTCCGTACGATGGACAGCACGAATGCGCCGTGACGTCAACGCCTGTCGCGGCTCGCCTGTCGGCAGAAGGGAGACCGCAATGCTGATGTCCCTGTCCATCGACGGGGCGAACTGCCCCGTCTGCCTCAACGAGACCATCGACTCGCTCCGCGGCCTCGAAGGGGTCCGAACCGTGCACGCCTCGCTCGCCGGGCCGTGCATCGAGATCATCCACGACGAGATCGCGTCCGAGGCGATCGCGGCGACCATCAGGGACCGCCTGCGCCGCGTCGAGCTGTTCTCCAACGAGATCGGGATGGCCCCGGTCGAGACTGCTCCCCTCGCGACCCCGTGCCAGCGCCACCGAGCCGAGAAAGCGCCCCTCGAGTCGTCGCACGCGGTCGGCGCCGAGATCGTCCCATCGATGACGCTCGCCGAGATCGTCACGCTCCATCCGTCGCTCGCTGCGGACCTCGAGCGACGCGGCCTCGACTACTGCTGCCATGGCCTGCGCACCCTCGCCGTCGCCGCCGCCGAGGCCGGCTTGGACCCCGACGCCGTCGCACGCGAGCTGTCCGCTGTCTCCATCGATGAGCCACCCGCGGCGTGGGCGTCGCTCGACCCGGCCGGCCTCGTCGACCACATCGAGACCGTCCATCACCGCTACCTGTGGCTCGAACTGCCGCGTGTCAGCGCGTTGGTGGACAAGATCGTCGCCGTGCACGGCGCCAGCCACCCCGAGCTGTCGGAGGTGGCGCGGCTCTACGGCGAGCTGCGAGCCGATCTCGAGCCGCACCTTCGCCGGGAGGAGCAAGTGCTGTTTCCTCGCGTCCGCCAGCAGGCTCTGGACGCGCCATGGCAGGCTGCGGCTGGCGACACGGACTGCATCGCAGAGCTCGCCGCGGAGCACGACGCGGTCGGCTCCCTGCTGGACGAACTACGGCGCGTGACCAGCGGGTATGCCACCCCTGCCGACGGGTGCGCCACGTACGCAGCCTGCTACCGGGCTCTGGCCGCATTGGAGGAGGACACCCACCTCCACGTGCACAAGGAGAACAACGTCCTGTTCCCCGCCGTGCGCGCCGCCATCGCAGGCCGCGAGAGCCGCGGCGCCTCCTCCAACACCTGAGTTGAAGCGGACGCCGACCGTGACGGCAGGCGATGGTGTGGTCAGTGGCGAGGGCGACGACCTGACGAGCAGCGCGATGAGCCGGCCGCAAAGCGCCCCGACAAACGCCGACGACGGCTCGACCGGCGCGCGCGGTGCCCCTCGGCGGGTCGCCGACGTGCACGCGCGGAGCCGCCGCGGGCTTGCCGTCGCGGCCGCGTTCGTGATCGCCGCAGTCGTGGCCGGCATCGTCGGTGACGGTTGGTGGCTGGCGCTGCACCTCTTCGTCGTCGGCGCGTTGCTGAGCGCGATCTCCGCCACCACACAGATGCTCGCCGTCACCTGGTCGACCTCGCCACCGCCGCGACGGTCGATCGCCGCGGCACAGCGATGGGTCCTCGCCGGTGGCGCCGTCGCTCTCGCCACCGGCCGCGAGACCGGCCACATGTGGCTGCTCGTAGCCGGCGGAACGCTGGTCCTCGCCGCGATGATCACATTGGCTGCGACCCTGATCTGGATTCGCCAGCACTCGGTGACCGACCGGTTCGCGCCGGCGATCGACGCGTACGTGGCCGCCATCGTGGCCGGCGCCGCCGGGATGGCGCTCGGCATCGTGCTCGGCGCCGGACGCGCCGGCGAACGGTTCGCCGAGCTGCGTGACGTCCATCTGATCCTCAACCTGTTCGGGCTGATCGGCCTCGTCATCGCCGGCACGCTGCCCTACTTCGCGGCGACACAAGTCCGCAGCAAGATGTCGCCGCTCGCCACACCGACCGCGATGCGTCTCACCCTTGTCGGCCTCAGCGCCGGGGTCGCGGTGGCAGCGACCGGCGAGGCGATCGGCCGCACGGCCGTCGTCGCCAGCGGCCTCGTTGGTTACGCGGCGGGCTTGGTCGCGCTCGCCGCGATGCTGCCAGTCTACGTGCCGGCACGGCTGCGCTGGGCTGGGCCGCGCATCGCCCAGCTGCTGAGCGGGGTCGCCTGGTGGGCAGCGATGGCGGTCGCGCTCGCCGTCGCCAACGTCCGCCAGACCAACGACCGCCAGATGCTCCAGGCGTTGGTGATCGGCGGCTTCGCCCAGATCCTCACCGCCTCGCTCGCCTACCTCGGTCCGGTTCTGCGCGGCGGCGGGCACCGCCGCCTCACGGCGGGGTTCGCCCTCACCCGGTCGTGGCTGTCCCTCGTCGTCGGGAACGCCGCCGGGCTCGCCGCGCTCGCCGGCCACCAGCGCATCCTGGCCGCGACCGTGACCGTCTGGCTCGCCGACACCGCCGTCCGCGCCGGCCGGCTGCTCATCCCCGAACACAGCGATGGGAGCAGTGATGTGTGACTACTGCGGGTGCCGCCGGTCCGGGCCCACCGCCGAGCTGGCCGCCGAGCACGAACGGCTCCTGGCGCTCGGCGACATCCTGTACGCCGCGACGCGCTGTGGCGCCGGCGAACCCGACGTCTTCGCCGAGCTCATCCACCTGTTGCAGATGCACGCCGCCAAGGAGGAAGTCGGCTTGTTCGTCCACGCCAAGGCCTCGACCCCGCTCGCCGAACTGATCGACGATCTGTGCCGCGAGCACGACGACCTCCACCGCTGGTTGGCCGACGGCCCCACGGGACCACACGTCCTTCAAGCGCTCCGGCTGCTCGTCACCCACATCGACGACGAAGAACACGACCTGTTCCCCCACATCATCCACGCCCTCGACCCCGAGCAATGGGACGAGATCGAACTGGCCCACCGCGCCGTCGAGGCGGTCTGGCGCGACCCACAAGACCACCAGGAACCATGATGAGCACTCATCACGTGACGGTCGAATCGGCTGGAACGACCCCCGGCGCCGCGGAACGCTCCACGGTCCGTGCCGTCGCCATGCCGGCCGAGCACGGAGGATGGAGCCTCACGCTCGAACCGATCCTGCTCGCCCTCATCGTCGCATGGTCGTGGCCGGGCCTCGCGCTCGGCGCCGCGGCGACGCTCGCGTTCCTCGCCCGCACCCCGCTGAAGCTGGTGCTCGTCGATCGATGGCGGGGGCGATGGCTCGAACGCACGCGGGTCGCCGCTCGGATCGCCGCCCTCGAGCTGGCGGCGATCGTGGCTCTCGGTTCGATCGCCGCCCGCGGGGCCGACGGGCGGTGGTGGCTGCCACTGCTCGCCGCGGCGCCGCTGGTCGTGACCGAGCTGTGGTTCGACATGCGCAGCCGCAGCCGACGCCTCCTGCCCGAATTGGCCGGCGCCATCGGCATCAGCTCGGCCGCGGCCGCGATCGCGCTCGTCGATGGCGTCGACTGGCGGCTCGCGCTCGGGCTCTGGGTCGTGGTCGCCGCCCGCGCCGCGGCAGCGATCCCCTATGCCCGCACACAGGTCTTCCGCCTGCGCGGCAGACCGCACCACCTCTGGCACAGCGACCTCGCGCAGGCCACCTCCGTGGCCGCGGTGAGCGTCGGCTGGGTGTGCGACGCCGTTCCCCTCGCCGCCGCGATCGCGATCGTCGCCATCGCCGTGATCAACATGACGGCCGTGCGTGCCAGCCCGCGACCAGCGAAGGTCATCGGCATGCAGCAGATGACGTTCGGCTTCGCGGTTGTGATCATCACGGCGGCAGCGCTCGCCTGAGACCATTCCATGGCAACGGTCCGACATCAGATGGAGCACTTGGATTGACATGGCGACCTACTACACCCTGCTGAGCCTCCACATCCTGGGCGCCACGATCTGGGCCGGTGGACACCTCGTGCTCGCCGCCACCGTCCTCCCCCAGGCGCTTCGCGCACGGCGGGCGGCGCCCGTCCAAGAGTTCGAGCAGCGATTCGAGAAGATCGGCCTGCCGGCCCTCGGGGCGCAGATCGTCACCGGCCTCTGGCTCGCCGAACGACACCTCGGCTCACCGACCAACTGGTTCGACGGCGCTCCAGTCGCCCGCGTCGTGCAGATCAAGCTCGCGCTCCTCGCCCTCACCCTCGGCCTCGCCCTGCACGCCAGACTGCGCGTCATCCCCAAGCTCTCCGACGCCACCTTGCCCACCCTCGCATGGCACATCCGCCTCGTCACACTCGCCGCCATCGCGTTCGTGCTCGCCGGCGCAAGTATCCGCTTCGGTGGCTACCCAGTCTTCGACAGGTGACGTCGCCCCGACGTCACACTCGCCATCGCAGACGACGCCGCCTGAC
>CAZGUH010000088.1:0-5832 GCA_964529005.1 uncultured Ilumatobacteraceae bacterium
TATCTAGAATCGATAGTTGTGGTAGGATGACGGCATCGACGTAAGAAGGGGGCTTCGCATGACGCGTCTGAACGTGGGCACGGTCGCTGGGCGCCGCGTGACCAGGGGAACGAGGGCGGTCGCTCGCCGGCGTGCCGCTGTGGGCGCTGCGGTGGCGCTTGCGCTGGTCGTCGCTGCTTGTGGCGACGACGATGATCCCAGCAGTGCCCCTGCACCGAGCGCGAGCCCGACGGAGGTGTCGGAGTCATCCACGGGCGACACGGGCGCGATCTCGTCGACGGTCTCGGAGAGCAGTGTCGGCGGTGAGACCCCTGCGACCGATGGCGACGTCGATCCCGAGGGGACGACCGGCCTGACCGACGACGTGATCAAGGTCGGCGTGCCGGTGTTCGACGCCGCGCAGCTGACGACGGTGGGAATCCAACCTGGCGGATACGACGCCGACGTCGAGACCGCGGCGTGGAACGCGTTCATCGACGAGGTCAACGAGCGCGGCGGCGTGGCGGGCCGTCAGATCGAGCCCGTGTACAGGGTGTGGGGCATCGAGACCGAGGCCGAGTATCTCGCCGCGTGCGCGGAGCTGGCAGAGGACGAGCAGGTCTTCGCGATGTTCGCGTGGGGCTTCTTCCCGACCGATGCGATCCTGTGCGTGACCGAGCAGCATCGCATCCCGCTGTTCAAGGGTGACCCCGAGTCCGACCAGAACGTTCTCGACGCCTCGGACGGCTACCTGTCGACGACCTTGGCCAGCTACAAGCGGCAGTTCCAGAACCTGGCGTGGGGCCTTCACGCCAGCGGGGAGCTCGACAACGCGACCATCGGCATCCTCGGGATCGAGGAGTTCACGTGGGCCGACGAGGTCGCTGCGACGCTGGAGGAGCTCGGGTACACGCCGGCGCGGGTCTCCGAGGTGAGACGCGCCGACCGTGCCTACGAGGCTCAGATCCCCGCGGAGATCCTGCAGATGAAGGACAGGGGCGTCGACCTCGTGATCCTGGCGGCTCCATTCGAGATCACCACGTCCTTCGTGACCCAAGCGGAGGCGCAAGGCTTCACGCCGAGGTATGCCGTCACCGACACGGGCGGAGCGACCGAGAACCTGACGACACAGAACATGCCCGCTGCCTTCGACGGGACCATCGGCGTGACCATGCGTCGCGCTCATGAATGGCGCCTTCCGGATTGGGAGGAACCCGAGGTCGATCGAGCGTGCCGTGAGACGTTCGAGCAACGTACGGGCGAGACCATCGGCCTCGCCCAGGACGATCGTCGCCTGATGGTCCAGATGATCTGCAGCATCATCCAACGCTTCGAGACCGCCGGGAACGCGGCCGGGGACGGCCTGACACGAGACTCGCTGCAGGAGGCGATCGCCGGCATCGGTGAGGTCGACCTGCCGTTCACGGGTGGTGGGTCGTTCGGGCCCGGCAAGCTCGACGGCGCCGACTACGTGCGCACCCTCGAGTGGGAATTCGACTGCAAGTGCTGGAACATCACGTCGGACTTCGCCCGATCGGAGTACTAGGCGCCAGGCGGCCAGCGAATCGTCGACAGCGACGAGACGGACCACACGTTTTCGAGCGACCGGAGTGAACTGATGTCATTGGCGGCGTACTGCAACCTCACCTCCGTCTATGCCGGAGATTCGATCTCCCTTCACGGCAGTGCGTCCCCTCCGTCGACGGTGGCCGTCGCCGTCTCTCGATTCGGTGTCGACGGCGAGCTGCTCAGAGCCGAAGCGGAATGTGGGGCGTACCAGACACCGGACGACGCGGACGCGAAGGGCTGCCGCTGGCCGGCGTTCATCTCGCTGGCGATCCCGGACGACTGGCCCAGCGGCGTCTACGTCGCGCAGTTGACTCGCGTGGACGATCCGTCGGACACGCGCGACCTCCACTTCGTCGTCAAGGCCCGCGTTCCCTCTGCGCCAGCCGTCCTCTCGATCCCCGTCGCGACCTATGCCGCGTACAACTTCTGGCCGAAGGAAGAGATCTTCTCTCCAGGCGGCAATCTCTACCTCTCCGATGCCCCCGATCGGTCACGGCAAGTGTCGCTCCTGAGACCCGAGACCTGGCAGTTCCTCTATCGCCGTGAACATCTCTGGCTCGAATGGGTTCGCCGTGCCGGCATATCGATCGACTATTGCACCAGCATCGACCTCCACAATGACGCGGAATTCCTGAGCAAGTATTCCCTGCTCGTCAGCGTCGGGCATGACGAATACTGGTCGAAGGAGATGCGCGACACCGTCGAAGGGTTCGTCACCGGCGGTGGAAACGCCGCCTTCTTCAGCGGGAACACGGCTCAGTGGCAAATTCGCCTCGAAGACGACGACACCACGATCGTCTGCTACAAGAACGCGCTGGAGGACCCACTTCGTGGAATCGACGACGAACGCCTCACCATCGAATGGTATCTCCCGCCCGTCGAGCGCCCGACGAACTCCCTGACCGGGGTGTCATTTCGGTACGGCGCCGGCTTCGGCTGGGGGTCCGACATCCGCAGCTCGCGGGAAGAGATGGCGTATCGCGTGCACGTGCCCAAGCACTGGGTGTTCCGGGGAGTCGAGCTGGCGCCTGACCAGACGTTCGGGCGCGGCGAGAACATCGTGGGATACGAGACCGACGCCGTGGACCTCGTGATGGAAGACGGTGTTCCTCGCGCCACGGGCGCCGGTGGCACACCGGAGAGCTTCGTCATCCTCGCGTCAGCCGACCTGAGGGCATGGCGCGGGAGCGGTCAGGGTGGCTACGCGACGATGGGCGTCTTCCGCCGGAACGGCATCGTGTTCACCGCGGCCACGGTGGACTGGGCCAACGGGTTCGAGGCGCCAGGCAGCGCGGTCCCGACGATCACGCGCAACGTCCTCGATCATCTCGGCCGACGGCGGTCACGGCGAGAGTGGGAGTACGTCGGCGACGCGCCGGAGCTCGTCTCGCTCACCACGTTCGAACGACGTCTCTACGGGCTGGGCGCCGACGGCACGCTGTGGAGCCGCCCGCCCGTGGCACAGA
Organism: uncultured Ilumatobacteraceae bacterium; assembly: GCA_964529005.1. GTDB lineage: Bacteria > Actinomycetota > Acidimicrobiia > Acidimicrobiales > Ilumatobacteraceae > CAZGUH01. The sequence goes on from CAZGUH010000088.1 coordinate 3,015, forward strand.
ACGTCTCCTGGACCGACGAGGGACGAGCCGACGATCTGGTCGGCATGGGCGCCACCGAGCAGTCGAGCGGGCGGTTGATCGGCGCGGGGGCGACAGGGTTTTCCTCCAGAGTGGTCGGCCCCGGTGCGGCGTGGGAACCGTTGCCCGGTGGGAAAGTGCCCGGAGCGGTCGACATCGCTGGAGCGAACGAATCGATCTTCGCCCTCGGAGACGGCCGGCTGTGGACACGACCGAGCGCACTCCAGGAGCACGAGTGGACGTGCATCGACGACGCGGCAGGTTTGACCTCGCTCGAGTCCTCGTGGAACATCCTGCTCGCGCTCACCGACGGGCGGATGATCGTCTGGCGACCGACCGCGCGCGATTGCTCGTCACCCTGGCAGGAGTTCGACTGCGCCCCGCCATCGACGCGCGCGATCGGCGTCGTCGACGGCAGGGTCGTCGCGGTGACGGACGAGGGGGAGCTGTGGTGGCGGATCCTCTGAACAGCGGGCACGACGACCGGACGGGCGTGTCACCGACGGCGATTCGACTGGGCTGCCTGATCTTTGACGTGGCGGACCTCCGCAAGGGAGGGATCGACCCGCGCAGCTACGACAGCACGCTCGAGCGGCTCGCCTGGCAGGCGTTCACGGACGAGATCAACGACGCGGGAGGGATCTGCGGCAGAGCGATCGAACCGGTCTTCAGGACGTTCGGAGTCCATGACGGTGACTCGATCGGCGCCGCCGACGAGCTGATCCACGCCGAGCGTGTCTTCGCCGTGCTGAACTGGGCGTTCCTCGGCGGAAGCACCATCGTGCACATCACGGAATCGCTGGGGACGCCGTTGCTCAAGGGCGATCCGGAATGCGACGCCGCCGTCGTCCGCCGAGCTGGTGGCCTGCTGTCGACGACGCTCGCCAGCTACCGCCGTCAGATGCTCAATCTCGCCTGGGGCCTGGTGGAGGACGGACATGTCGGGGGGCGGCGCATCGGGATCGTCGGCCTGACCGACACGACCTGGGCCGACGACGTGGTCGAGGGTCTCGACGCGGAAGGGATCGCTCCGCACGTCGTGGCCTCCGTCGCACGCGGTGTGGCCACCGAAGCGCTCCGTGACCACGCGCAGACGATGCGTTCACTCGACGTCGATCTCGTCGTCCTCGCCACGGCGTCCGATGTCGCTCGCCGATTCGTCGTAGCCGCGGATGACGTCGGTCTGCGCGCCCTCTACGCCGTTGCCGATACGGGCGGTTTGACGACCGACGTCGTCACGTGCTCGATGCCACCGGGATTCGACGGAGCGATCGGATTCACCACGAAGCGGAGCGGGGAGTGGCGAAGCGAGCCGTGGATCGAGCCGGACGTCGACAGATCCTGCCGCGAGGTCTTCGAGCGGCGGGCGGGAGTGCGGATTGCGCCAGAGCACGACGAGCTGCGGTACTCGGTCATGATGATCGCGAGCGTTGTGCACCGATTCGCAGCTGCGGCCAGCGTCGCCGGCGACGACCTGACGAGAGCGTCCCTGCAAGGTGGCATCGAAAGCCTCGGCAGAGTGTCGGACCCGTTCACCGGGGGCGGATCGTTCGGACCGGGAAAGCTCGATGGTTCCGACTGCTTTCGGTTCGTGCGCTGGTCGTCCGATCGAGGCTGGTGTCCGGCGGGGCCGTTCGTCCCCGGGAAGTACTGATGCCTGTAGCGTGGCTGATCCGCACCCCCGGCCTCGCGTGCCGTCGGCGGCGTCGTCCGCCGAGCCTGGACTAGCTGTACAACTGACGGAGGCCGGTTACGCGGCCGGGGTCGTGGTCTTCTGTCGTAGTCGTTCGTAGGGTGTCTGTCCACCGAGTCCTCCGTATGGCCGGTGGAAGTTGTAGAAGTCCTCCCATTGCTGGAGCTTCTCGGCGAAGAGGCCGGTGTCGTCGATGACCACGCCGTCGAGGAGTCGGTAGAACTCCTCGGCGTCGATGCGGTGCGATCTTTCGAACTTGCCGTTGAGCCGCGGCGCGCGGGGCTGGATGTAGACGTGCTGGATACCGCGGCCGAGCAGGTGCCAGTGGAACGCGCCTTGGAACTCGGCGCCGTTGTCCGTTTGGACGCACTCGGTCTTGCACGGAAGCTTGGCCAGCACGTCGTCGATGAACTGGATCGCAGTCTTCTGGTTGTTGCACGGGTAGATCCGCAGCACCCGCAGGCGGGTGCAGTCCTCGATCGCCGTGTACTGGTAGTGCTTTCGACGGCCGCCGCCGATCGGCTCGATGATCTTCACGTCGACCTGCACCCGATGCCCTGGCAGCTGTTTCTCGTCGCGCTTCCAGCGTGCCGACGGCCATGAGATCCTCCCCGTAGGCGGTCACGGGTAGTTCCCCGGGGGCGGCCAGGTGTTGCCCCAGGGACGGTCATGAGATGTCCCCACAGCATCCGCGTTGTGGTGGTCCTCCTCGCAGCAAGTTGCGGGTTCTCACACCTTGCAGCTGGCCGACGAGGAGGACCGGACAGTCCCGTTCTCTCTCCGAGGTCACCACCAAGAAGCTCCGACGAGCGACGCACCGATCCGTCACCGAGCTCCGCCGCGACGTCAACAAGTGGGTCGAACACTGGAACCAAAATCCCCGCCCATTCATCTGGCGCAAGACCGCCGACGAGATCCTCGACAACCTCGCCGGCTATCTCCAACGAGTCAACGACTCACGACACTAGCCGTTGATGGCCCTTGCTGTCCGCTTGTCAAGCCCGGGTACCCGGGCGACAGTTCGGCCCCGGCAACTACCTGACAGGTCGAACCCGTAGGAAGTCCTCGAAGGGGTTGAACAGCAAGACGTCCTCCTGGTGTGGTTGA
>CAZGUH010000089.1:0-5645 GCA_964529005.1 uncultured Ilumatobacteraceae bacterium
GGCTAGGCGCCATCCATGACCCCGACAAGCGATGGTCTCGCGGGGTCGAGCGCGGAGCCCAGCCTGGTCAGACGCCTACGCAGCGACCCAGCGCGCGATCTCGTCGAGCCCGGGTCCGATCAGGATGACGTGCTCCGGCGTGGCCGCCTCCGGGAGGTCGATCGCGACGAGCCCTGCGATGCACTGCCCGGCGGCCAGTTCGATCGTGTCGAGCGTCTGAGCTCCCAGCATCGCCGAGCCCGTGTAGTGGTCCGTAGAGGTGGCCAGCCAGTAGAGAGGGTTGACCGACAGAGGCTCCGAGCCGGCGCACAACTCCACGTCGATGTTGACGAGCTGGCGGCCCGCATCCGGTTCGGAGAACGGGTTGGGAGCCGGCGCGTGCGGCGTCACCGAACGCACTGTCGCCGAATGCCCGTCGTCGAGCGTGACCGTCTCACCGAGGGCCGCAGCATCGACGGGCACCGTTGCTGCCAGCGGGGCGATGACAGGCGTCGCGGTCGCCGCGCTCCACCGGCCGATCTCGTCCAGCAGAGCGCCCGTGACGACGACCGATGCCACGGTGCGGCCGTCCGGAACGCTGAAGTCGACCGTGCCGCGCGTGCACCCACCTGGCGCCACGTCGTACGTCTCGAAATCCTGCCCGCCGAGGGCGACGTCGGCGGTGGTGTTGTCGTCGAGGAACGCCGACCAGTAGAGCGGGTTCGCGTTGTAGCCGCCGGGCCCGGCGCAGACCTCGACGTCGGCGCGGCTGAACGTGAAGCCGGGGTCCGGCGTCGAGAACTCGTTCAGCGGTTCGGCGTTCGGTGTCAGCGAGTTGACCCGCGCGATCGTCCCATCGCCGATGTCCAGCTGATCGCCGACGCCGGGAGCCGCAGCGGCGGCCGGAGCGGTCGTGGCGTCTGAGGTCGTCGGAGCGTCGGTCGTCTCGGGCGCCTCCGTCGCCGGCGCAGAATCGTCCGCCGGCTCTGGGGTCGTGTCGTCGGCCGGCGACGTGCCGGGAGCAGTCGAGGCGGTGTCCTCGGCATCGCCATCGTCGGAGGAGCCGCCGGCGACCGCCCCGATGACGATCAGCAGGACCAAGATGCCCAAGCCGATGAACCACCACCGTTTCCACAGTGGCTTCTTCACGGGCAGGGCTGGCGAGTCAGCTCCCGCGCTGACGGGCGGCGGCTGGTGGCCGGGCGCGTTCGGGGAAGGGGGTGGGAAACTCATGTGGATCCGCCTCCTGTCGATCCTGTTGTGATTGCGGGCGCGGACGATAACCGCGGGGTGTTGCACGCCCGGAAGTCGGGCCCCCTCGGCGCGCGCATCCTCGACAGAGGCGCCATGAGCGGCGAAGGAACCGCGTGCCGATGCCGGGACGTCGAAGTCGCGATGAGCCCGCCACCGACCACCTCCCCCTCCAGCGCCGAGGGCCGCGAGCTGAGGTTCACACAGGTCGCGACCGACGTGTGGGAGCCGTTGCAGCGATATCTGCGTCGCCGAGCCGACCCCAGCGACGTCGACGACGTCGCAGCGGAGACGCTCACCGCCATGTGGCGACACGTCGACGACATCCCGACGGGGGCCGAGCTCCCATGGTGCTACGCGATCGCGCGCCGATGCCTCGCGAACCACCGCAGGAGCCAAGATCGCCGGCGCAGCCTCATCGGGCGCATCACCTCTCGGCGGGCTCAGCTGGCGACCGGCGGAGATCCGGCGCAGGCGATCGAGGAGGCCGACCCCGATCTCCACGTCGCGCTCGCTCGGCTCTCGGCTGACGACCGCGAGATCCTCACCCTGTGGGCGTGGGAACAGCTGTCCGTCGGCGAGATCGCGGTGGTCCTCGATCTCTCACCGAACGCCGCCTCCGTGCGGTTGCGGCGTGCACGAATGCGACTCGGCGACCATCTCGACGACGCGCGGCGATCGGGTCACGTGGACGCGGGCTGTCACATTGCGTCCGTTGCCGGACACACAGGCGACGGATGCACCACGGAGGCATTGTGATGAACGAGCGCAACGACACCGACGACGGCCTTCGCGACCGTCTCGCGGCGGCCGACCCCGCTCGCCGTGCGTCCATCGAACCGATCCCACTTCACCTGATGGAGCACGTGATGACCACCACCTTGTCCCAGCCCGCCTCGAACGATGAGCCCGCGCCCGCCCGCCGGCGGAACCGCTGGAAGCTGCCGGCCGTCCTCGGCGGCGTCGCCGCAGCGACGGCCGTCGTCGCCGGAGTTGCGGCACTGCGCGACGACGGTTCGACGACCACGGCGCCGCTGGTGCTGAGCGGAGGCGGCGATGCCCTGGCGTCGTGCATGCCGTTCTCGACCGAGATCCTCGCCGAAATGCCGACCGCATTGGAAGGGACCGTCACGGCAGTCGATGGGCCGACCGTGACGCTGACCATCGACCGCTGGTACCACGACAGCACGAACTCCTCCGCGCTGGAGGTCGTCGTCAACGCTCCGCAGGGGATGGAGGCACTCATCGGCGGCGTCGCCTTCGAGACCGGCAACAGCTACCTCATCACCGCCGACACCGACGGCAACGTCAACTACTGCGGGTACAGCGCCCCCGCGACCGACGAATTGCGCGCCGCGTTCGACGAGGCTTTCCCGGGCTGAGAGGCCGAGTCTCGCTTCGCAACGACACGACGCCTCGTCGCTTTCGACCCTGCGGGATCGATCTCGCGCACCGCGCTGAGGTGGACGCTCAGCCGATGTTGACGGAGCCGTCCGGCGGTGGAACCGGGGGTGGCAGTGGCGCCGATCCGGAGCCGCCGAACACGGCGTCGATCTGCGCCTGGCTCTCCTCGAGGTGCTCGCGCACCGTCTTGCCGTCGGGGCCGACCGCGTCGAGCTGATCAGGCGTCAGCCGTGCGACCTGCCGCGCCATCAGCTTCGACAGCAGCCCACCGACACCCGCGCTCAACGACGCGGCGGCGACACCTCCCATCGAGCCCGTGATCGCGCCGAGCGACTCCCCCGGCTTACTGGCCGTCGCGCTCAGCGCCCGCACGTGCTCGGGCGCGGCAGCCACGGTCTCGATCGACGCGACGTAGCCCAGCAACGGGCTGACGCGTATCCGAACACGAGCCCCCTGCTCGGTTTGGTGGTAGATCGACGAACGAACCTTGAAGGCGAGGATCGAGTCGGCTGCCCGACCGGTCGCCAACGCGGGCAACGGCGAGGCCGCCGACGACGGTGTCGCCGTATCGATCGCAAGGTGGTATCGGGGCGGGCTGTCGTCGCTGCCGCCGAACGCCCGCGCCCGCACCACCTCCCCCTCGACGGTGCGTCGGCGGAACAGGTCGGCGCAGCCACAGAGGAACCGCGCCAACGCGTGAACGATGACGAGCGCCGGCACGACGACCATCACCATCGCGCCGAGGTTCAGCCAGCGCTCCTGCTCGCTCGTGATGGTGACGACGTCCTCGTAGTGACGCGTCCAGCTGCCCTCGGCGATGTTCCATGCCACCCAAACCACGGCGCCGAGCACTGCGATCGTGAACACCGATTGGAGGACGACGAGCGCCGGATGCATGCCCCAGCCGGGCCGCAGCGTGCGATAGCGAACCTTGACGCGGCGCCATTGCCCGGTGGCGCGGCTCCACGCGTGGCGATCGTGCTCGGTCTCGAAGGGGATCTGCCGCTGCACTTCGTGCGCCAGCCCGAGTGCTGTCGCGTACGCCAGGTGGTCGTCCCAGATCGCCACCGAGGCCGCCGACTTGTCGGCGAACTGTCCGGTCGCGCGGTAGAAGTCGCGCACACCGAACCAGTGGGCCGCGGCCGTGACACCTGCGGGCGTGTCGCGCTGTGCGCCGAGGCGGCTGATTCGGATCGCCGCCACGACGACCGCCAGGGCGATGACGGCCGCGACACCGGCGACCACGTTGCCGGTCGAGGCCCAGTCCGCTGCGTCGGCCGCCGAGCCGGCGGCGTCGAACACGAAGAACAGCGGCAGCGCGGCCACGGCCGCCAGCACCCACGCCAGGGCGAGCTGCGCGGCGCCCCAGCGACGCACGCACAGGCCCAGCCTCTGGGCATGACGGATGACCTCGGTCTCGAAGTGCCGGAACCATCGCTTGGAGATCTGCTTGCGACCGGTGGTGAGCACCCGGGTCGGCACGACGCCGTCGATCGCGTGCGCCTCGATGTAGTCGAGAACCTGTTTCTCGTAGGCCTCGAGCACATCGTTCGACGGGCGGACACGCTTGGTGCGGATGAACGTCTCGTTGCCATATTCCTCGATCGAGAACCATCCGCGCGACGCAAGGTGCACGACCGTCGCGGGGACGGCGTCATCCTCGACGGTGAACCCACCGGCGAGCAGGTCGACGATCGCCGGCGCCTCCGGCCGCAGCTCCATCGTCGCCGGGGATGGGTCGATCTTCGTCAGGCGGCCCGAACGCAGCAGGAGCGCGATCCCCGCTGCTGCGATGAGGGCCAGAGCGAGCGTGGCGACCCCCGCCGCCGGACTGACCTCGATCGCTCGCGGCCCCGACGCGGCCGCGATCACACTCCAGCGCATGCGCAGACGGTAGTGCCGCCGAGCGCCCATCTCCGCGACTTCTCATGCCGGATGCGTATTCGCACGGCGTCGGTCGGCGACACGTGCTCGACCGCTGCGCTGCGTCAGCGGGCAGGAGGCAGAAGTTGGTCGGTGAGCGTCGTCGTGAGCCAGGCCTGGTAGCGCTCCGGCGTCCAGCCTCGGTCGATGACGAGAAGGCGGTAGAGCTCAGGCGACAGGAGTGCGTGCACGATGTCGGCGGCGTCGCGTTCGCGGACGCCGGGCTGCAATGCGCCGCTGCGCGCCAGCGCGCGTGCGATCAGCCGTTGGCCCTTCTGTCGTTGGGCGGTCAGCGTGTCGAGGAGCGCGGCCGCATCGGGGTCGTTGCCGGCTGCGCTGACGAGGACGCGGTAGAGCGGCGCGATGGCTGCGTTGACGCTCACGGTGAGGGCGACGAAGCCGGCGATCTGCGTGGGCGGGTCACGCTCTGCGAGCAGGTCCCGGACCGGCGCTCGATCCGCCATCGGGACGTTCGCGTCGTCGCCCACGATGGACTGGTCGAGCAGCGCCTTGAGGATCCCGTGCTTCGAGGAGAACAGCCGGTACACGGTCGCCGGCGGGACGTCGGCGAGTGCGCTGATCGCCTCGATCGTCGTCGCTCCGTATCCCCGCTCGAGAAACAGACGGCGCGCGGCGTCGATGACGGCGGCGCGCGCCAGTCGCGTTCTGGCCTGATCCCGCCTGGCGACCGACGTTCCCTGTGTCGACACGGAGTTGATGGTAGTGCTCTCGAATTGAGAGTGATACTCTCAGTTCGTAGCAATCTTGCGAACTCACGAAAGGAGTGCCCAGATGACGTACACGGTGGATTTCCGCGATGTCTCGACCGTGGGCCTGGAGTCGTCGCCGGTGGCTGCCGCGCTCGCCGGCCTGCGGGCGAACGAGGCCCGCTACTTCAAGAACAAGTACGACCACACTTTCACGGTCGAGCCTGCGGACAAGGCTCAGGCCACGATCGAGTGGGTGAACCGCGTCCTCGAGGAGGAACGCGGCATCGTCATCTCGTCACCGGCCCTGGAAGCCACCATGTTCCAGGTTGAGAACATTCGATGGGCCTACGTCTTCTACGAGAGCGGGCTGTCGATCAA
>CAZGUH010000090.1:0-5385 GCA_964529005.1 uncultured Ilumatobacteraceae bacterium
GAGCAGGTCATGATGGCGCAGATCCATTCGACCGCTGGATCGATCGCCGCGGCGCACAAGCACGCCAGCGAGCAGATCACGTGGGTGATCAGCGGACGCTTGCGCTGCATCGTCGGTGAGCCGGGCGCCGAGCAGACGTTCGAGATGGGGCCGGGCGACGTCCTCGTGGTGCCGGGCTTCGTGCCGCACGCGACCGAGACCATCGAGGACACCTATCGGGTCGACGTGCGGAGCCCGCCCCGCACGGCGTGGGCAGAGCCGCGCCGTGCCCAGGAGGCACCGGTCGATGATCTCGTGGCGACGTCCCGGAAGGGGTGACGCGTGCGCTTCCAGCCGGTGATCCTCGGCGAGCGCGAGCTCACCCTGCGCAAGGAGGTGCGCGCGTTCCTCGCCGAGGTCGGCCCGGACAGGTTCCGGCGCGGCCTGGGGATGCACGGCGAGCACGCGCCGGAGTTCAGCCGTGAGCTCGCAGAACGCGGCTGGGTCGGCATGACGATCCCGGAGAAGTACTCCGGTCGGCCGGAGCGCAGCGTGATCGAGCGCTTCGTGGTCACCGAGGAACTCCTCGCCGCCGGGGCCCCTCTCGTCGCCCACTGGGTCAGCGAGCGACAGACCGCGCCGATGCTGGTGCGCATGGGAACCGAGCTCCAGCGGGAGCGGTTCCTCCCGGCGATCGCCAGAGGCGAGTGCTTCTTCTCGATCGGCATGAGTGAGCCCGACGCAGGATCGGACCTCGCAGGTGTCCGCACGCGGGCGACACCGGCGCCGGGTGGCTGGCGACTCAGCGGCACGAAGATCTGGACGACCTACGCCCACCTCAACCACTTCTTCGTCGCGCTCTGCCGGACGTCGCCGCGGGCCGACGACCGCCACGTCGGGCTCAGCCAGCTGATCGTCGATCTGTCGTCGCCCGGGGTCACGGCGCGCCCGATCCGCTCGATCGACGGCCACGACAGCTTCAGCGAGGTGATCCTCGACGAGGTCTTCGTGCCCGACGAGATGGTGCTCGGCGAGATCGGCCAGGGCTGGAAGCAGGTGACCTCCGAGCTGGCGTTCGAGCGCTCGGGTCCCGACCGCTTCCTCAGCACGTTCGGCGTGGTCGAGATGTACCTGCGCGAGCACGGGCGCCGCACGTGCGATCCCCACGTCGCGGAGACGGTCGGCCGGATCGTCGCTCGCTTGTTCACGGTGCGGCAGATGTCGCTCGCCACCGTGCGGCTCCTCGAGCGCGGCGAGCAGCCCAACGTGGAGGCTGCGATCACGAAGGACCTCGGCACGACGCTGGAGCAGGAGATCGTCGAGCTCATCCAGGATCTGGTCGGCATCGACCCCGACCCGGGTTCGCCGTCGGTGTTCCAGCAGATGCTGGCCGAGGCGGTGCTCGCAGCCCCGTCGTTCACGATCCGTGGGGGCACGACGGAGATCCTCCGCATCGTCACGTCCCGAGCCCTGAGGACGCGATGATCGTCGATCCGCTCCTCCAGTCGTCGATCGACGGCCTCCTCGACCGGCACTGGCGCGAGCATGCCGCAGCGCACGATCCTGCCGCCGGCGAGCTCTGGGACGCGATCGTCGCCGCGGGTTTCGCCGGTGTGGGCGTTCCGACCGACAGAGGCGGCGCGGGTGGCTCGGTCGCGGACGCGGCCACGCTCGTATGGGCCCTGGCGCGACGTGCCGCGCCGGCGCCGCTGGCCGAGACCGCCATGATCGGTGGATGGGCGCTCGCCGCCGCGGGGCTTCCGCTTCCGGACGGGCCGGTGACCTCGCAGGCATGCGTCGACGGCGACCAGGTGGCGCTCACCCGTCGCGGCGGGTCGTGGCGGGTGTCGGCTCGCCTCCAGCGCGTCCCGTGGGCACGCCGAGCGGTTCGCGTCGTGTGCGTCGCCGAGTGTGGGGGAGAGCGGTACGCCGTGTCGCTCGAGCGCCGCCTGACGAACGTCGTCGAGGGCTACAACATGGCCGGTGAGCCCCGTGATCTCGTGGTCGTCGACGATGCAGTCGTGTCCGACGACGCGGTCGCGGCGACGCCGGGCTCCGTCGACCTCGAACAGATCCGGCTGCGCGGCGCGCTCGCCCGCAGCGTGGCGATCGCCGGTGCGCTCGAGCGCACGGCCGCGCTCACCGTCGCCTTTGCCAACGAGCGCGTCCAGTTCGGCAAGCCGATCGCCAGCTTCCAGGCCGTGGCCGCCCTGCTGGTGCGCATGGTGGAGGCGGCGGAGAGCGCTGCGCTGGCGGCGCGCGTCGCCGTCGGCGCCTGCGACTGCGACTGTGGAGCGGGCAGCTTCGAGATCGCGGTGGCGAAATCGTGCGCCAGCGCCGCCGCGGGCACGGTCGCGCAACTCGCCCACCAGGTCCACGGAGCGATCGGGATTACCGAGGAGTACGAGCTGGGGCGGATGACGCGGCGGCTGTGGAGCTGGCGCCAGGAGTTCGGATCGGGGCGCGCCTGGAACCGCTGGATCGGCGAGCGCGTGCTGCACGACGGCGCCGACGAGTTGCTTCCGCGGCTGACGCAGTCCACGGGCGCGAGATGAGGGCCGAGCCGGCGCCGGCCGCGGGGGACGACCTGCTCGTCGAGCGCGACAGCGGAGTCGTGTGGGTGACGTTCAACCGACCGGCGAAGAAGAACGCGTTGACCGCGCAGATGTGGTCGGACCTGCGGATGGTGATCGAGGACGTCGGCCGTCGGGCCGACGACCGCGTCCTCGTGTTGACCGGCGCCGGCGATGCGTTCTGCGCCGGCGCCGACGTCGGCCGCTCGACGGGCGGAACGCCCGATGTGCGCGACTACCTGCCCCGCATGCGGGCCGCCGGGAGCTGCGCGGTCGCGTTGCACGAGCTGCCGAAGCCGTCCGTCGCGGCCGTCAACGGCGCTGCGGTCGGCGCCGGCTGCAACCTCGCGCTCGGGTGCGACCTGATCGTCGCCGACCAGCGGGCGCGCTTCTCGGAGATCTTCGTGCAGCGCGCCCTGAGCATCGACCTCGGCGGCTCGTGGCTGCTGCCGCGCCTCGTCGGGCTGCACAAGGCGAAGCAGCTGGCGTTGCTGGGCGACACGATCGACGCCGCACGGGCCGCAGAGCTCGGACTCGTCAACGAGGTGGCCCCGGAGGGCGAGCTCCGCCGCGTCGTCGGCGAGATGGCGGCGCGGCTCGCCGCGCTGCCGCCGCTCGCGCTCTCGCTGACCAAGCGCCTCCTCAACCAGTCGTTCGGCGTGTCGCTGACCGAGGCGGTGGAGGCGGAGTGCGTGGCGCAGGCCGTCAATCGCGGGTCGCCGGACGCGCTCGAGGCGTCGCGCGCGTTCGTCGAACGCCGCCCGCCGGTGTTCGGAGGCGAGGCCAGCGCATGACCCGAGCCGGCCGCCGATCGATGAGCGGCCTACGATTTTCCCGATCTTGCTGCGATGTGGACACGAGGACGATGACGTACGAGCGCATCATCTACGAGAAGAAGGATCACGTCGCGTACATCACCATCAATCGCCCCGAGGTGATGAACGCGCTCGACCACCAGTCGTCGGTCGAGATGATCGATGCCTTCGACGACTTCAAGGACGATCCCGAGTCGTGGATCGCCGTGCTGACGGGCGCCGGGGATCGCGCCTTCTGCGCCGGCAACGACTTGAAGGCCACCGCGCGGACGACCGCCGGCGGCGGCCGGCCGGACGCCCGGACGCGCTTCGGCGGCATCACGAGCGGCTTCGACTGCCCCAAGCCGATCATCGCTGCGGTCAACGGCGTCGCGCTCGGCGGCGGTTTCGAGATCGCGCTCGCCTGCGACCTCGTGATCGCCGCCGAGAACGCCCGATTCGGCCTGCCCGAACCGCGTGTCGGCGTCGTCGCCGGGTCGGGCGGCATCCATCGCCTCGCCCGCCAGGTGCCGTTCAAGCAGGCGATGGGATTGCTGCTCACCGGGCGGACGATCTCGGCAGCCGATGCGCAGGCGATGGGGTTGATCAACGAGCTCGTCCCGCCGGGGCAGGCGTTGGCCGCGGCGCAGCGCTGGGCCGCCGAGATCCTGGAGTGCTCACCGCTCAGCGTGCAGCTCACCAAGGAGGCGGCTTACGACGGCGCGATGCGCACGGTCGACGAGGCGATCGTGCGCGACCAGGACCTGCGAATCCTGCCGCGCCTGTTCACGTCGGAGGATTTCGTCGAGGGGCCGCGCGCGTTCGCCGAGAAGCGCAAGCCCGTCTGGAAGGGGCGTTGAGCGGATGACCGGCGACGAGGGCCTGCGTCGACTGTTCAGGCCGGAGAGCATCGCCCTCGTCGGCTTCAGCGAGAGGTCGCCGTGGTCACGGTTGGCCGCGGGCAACCTCGCCGCCGCAGGGTTCGCAGGCGCGCTCCACTGCGTGAACCCCCGCGGGTCGGTGGTCCTCGGCCACCGCACCGTCACGTCGTGCGCAGCGATCGGCGAGGCGATCGACCTTGCCGTGCTGCTCGTGCCGAACGCGGCCGTCCCCGACGCGATGCGAGACGCGGCCGCGGCCGGCGCCGGTGCGGTCGTGATGCTCGGGGCCGGGTTCGGCGAGGCCGGTGAGGCGGGGCGCGCCGCGCAGGCGCAGCTGCGCGAGCTCGCCGCCGACCTCGGGCTCGCAGTCCTCGGGCCGAATTGCCTGGGGTTCGCGAACCTCGCCGATCGCACCGTGGCGTGGACCGGTGTGCTGCCGAGCGGCCTGACCGCCGGACCGGTCGCGCTCGTCTCGCAGAGCGGGAACGTCGCGCTGGCGCTCGCCGAGCACTGCGTCCACCAGCGCATCGGTGTCAGCCACATGGTGAGCACCGGCAACGAGGTCTGCCTCGGTGTGATGGACGTCGTCGACCACCTGCTCGACGACGATCGTGTGCGTGCGTTCGCGGTGTTCGCCGAGTCGCTGCGCGATCCTCGGCGCTTCCTCGACGTCGCCGCCGCGGCGGCGCAGCGGAGCAAACCGCTCGTGATGCTGAAGGTTGGGACGAGCCCGCTGGCAGCAGCGCTCGCGGCGACGCACACCGGCGCCATCGCCGGCGACGACCGCATCGTCGACGCCGCGCTGCGCAGCGCAGGCGTGGTGCGCGTGTCCTCGATGGAGGAGCTGACGGTCACCGCGGCGCTGCTCGCCCACACGGGCCCGCTGGGCCCCGGCGGCCTCGGGGTCGTGTCGATGAGCGGCGGCAGCAACGACGTCATCGCCGATCGGGCCGCCGTCGTCGGGGTGCCGCTTCCGGCGCTCGACGACCGGACACGCCGGCGGCTCGAACCGAACCGCTCGGAGCTCGGCTGGTCCGACGTTCACAACCCGCTCGACATCACTGGCGCCGCGGCCGGGCGCCTCGACGAGCACTTCGCCGAACCGCTGCGTGCATTCGCCGACGATCCCGGCATCGCGCTCGTGGCCGCGGTGTTCAG
>CAZGUH010000091.1:0-5337 GCA_964529005.1 uncultured Ilumatobacteraceae bacterium
TCAGGACCTGATCAATATCAGGCCCTTGTCAATCAGCCAGAGAGTACCACCGCATGGGCCGCGCGCGAGCATGGTTGACCGCATACCCCCTCGGGGTATATTGGTTGTGGCATGGGTACAGGTCGACCCTGCTCGCCCGGCCGGAGGAGAACGAGAGATGACAGCTCACCAGGGGACTCCGGTCCGAACCCACGACGACGGCGGCCACGCTGACCGCTCCAGACACGCCGGGCGCGCCGGACACGCTGCCCACCCCGGCCACTCCGGCCATTCTGGGCACGCCGGGCACGACCCGGCGACGTTCCGGCGGCGGTTCTGGCTCAGCCTCGCCGCCACCCTGCCGATCGTCGTCACCAGCGAGATGGTGATGGAGTGGTTCGGCTACTCGCTCGACTTCGCCGGCATGTCGTGGGTCGGTCCGCTGCTCGGGTCGTTCGTCTACTGGTGGGGCGGCTGGCCGTTCCTCGCCGGCGGCGCCGGAGAGATCCGCGACCGCCGGCCGGGAATGATGCTGCTGATCTCGATGGCGATCACCGTCGCCTACGGGTCGTCGATGGCGACGAGCGCCGGCTGGCTCGACCTCGAGTTCTGGTGGGAGCTCGCCGCGCTGGTGACGATCATGCTGCTCGGCCACTGGCAGGAGATGAAGGCCGTCGGCCAAGCCCGCAGCGCCCTGGCGACGCTCGCCGAGCTGCTCCCCGACGACGCCGAGGTGGTCGGTCGCGAGGGCGTCACGGTGGTGCCGCTCGACGAGCTGTCGGTCGGCGACGTCGTGCTGGTGCGCGCGGGCGGCCGCGTCCCGGCCGACGGCACGATCCTCGACGGCGCAGCCGAGCTGGACGAGTCGATGCTCACCGGCGAGTCGACGCCGGTCGCCAAGCGGGCCGGCGATCGCGTCGTCGCCGGGACGGTCTCGACCGACTCATCGCTCCGGGTGCGGATCGACGCCGTCGGTGACGACACCGCCCTGGCAGGGATCCAGCGGCTCGTCACCGACGCGCAGCAGAGCCAGGGCCGCGCCCAAGCGCTGGCCGACCGCTCCGCGGCCGCCCTGTTCTACGTCGCGGTCGCCGCGGCCGCCGTCACGTTCCTCGCGTGGTGGCTTGCGGGCGACATCGAGGATGCGATGACCAGCACGGTGACCGTCCTGGTCATCGCCTGCCCCCATGCGCTCGGGCTGGCCATCCCCCTCGTCGTCGCGCTGTCGACGGCGATCTCCGCCCGGGCGGGCATCCTCGTCAAGGACCGGCTCGCCCTCGAGCGCATGCGATCGATCGACACCGTGCTGTTCGACAAGACCGGCACGCTCACCACGGGCACGCACGTCGTCACCGATGTGGCCGCCACCGGCGCGATCTCCACGCGGGACGCGATCCGCCTCGCAGCGGCGATCGAAGCCGACAGCGAGCATCCGGTCGCCCGTGCGATCGTCGCCGCCGCGGGCACCGACGATCGGCCGGCGGCGACCGGTTTCCGGGCGCTCACCGGCCGAGGCGTCGTAGCGGCCATCGACGGTGTGGGCCATGCGGTCGCGGGTCCAGCGCTCCTGCGCGAGCGTGGGCTGGAGGCGCCCGCAGACATCGGCGCGGCGGTTGATCGATGGGTCGAGCGCGGCGCATCGGTGCTCTACCTGGCGCGCGAAGGCGAGGTCCTCGCCGCGTTCGCGCTCGAGGACGAGATCCGCGCCGAGGCGCGCGAAGCCGTGGACGAGCTGCGCCGGATGGGCATCGACGTCGCGATGATCACCGGCGACGCCCGCCAGGTCGCCGGGGCGGTCGGCGCCGCACTGGGCATCGAGCAGGTCTTCGCCGAGGTCCTCCCGGAGGACAAGGACCATGCGGTCGCCGAGCTCCAGCGACGCGGCCACCGCGTGGCGATGGTCGGCGACGGGGTCAACGATGCGCCCGCGCTCGCACGCGCCGACGTGGGCCTCGCCATCGGGGCCGGAACCGACGTCGCCATCGAGTCCGCGGGCGTCATCCTCGCCTCCAGCGACCCGCGCAGCGTCACCGGAGTGGTTCGGTTGTCGCGGGCCAGCTACCGCAAGATGCGCCAGAACCTCGCCTGGGCCGCTGGGTACAACCTCGCCGCCCTCCCCCTCGCCGGCGGAGCGCTCGCCTTCGCCGGGATCAGCTTGTCACCCGCTGCCGGCGCAGTCCTGATGAGCCTCTCGACGATCGTCGTCGCCCTCAATGCGCAGCTGCTACGCCGCGTGGTCTTGTCGCCACGCGAGCACGCAACCGCGCCCTGACCGGGGCAGCGCCGCATCCGTTCCTCCGATCACGTCCCGCCCTCCAACAGGCGAGCCGTCGCGCGGGCGCCGCGATGGCCGGCTCGATCGGCGATGTCCTCCAGCGGCGTGCCGGAACGGCGCGCCGCGTTGACGTACCCCCTCCGCAGCACGTTGGCGGACACGGGTTTGTCGATGCCCGATGCGGCGGCGGTGCGCTTGATGAGGAAGTCGGCGCCGAAACGGGTGAGGCGAGCCGACCGCTGCGCGACCGCGCTCTCGCCGAGGAAGAGCGGACCGCGGGTGCGGGCTCCGACCTGTGCCTCGACGGCGGCCCCCGTACGGTCGCCGACCTCCACCCGTTCGCGCGTCCCTCGGCGGTCGACCTCGATGGCGACGCCCCGACGCCCGACGTGCACCCTCGGGACGTCGATCGCCAGCGCGGTGTTGAGCTTCATGCCCTCGACCGCCAGCAGCAGCACGAGAGCGGCGGCCTTGGTGTTGAGACGCTCGGCCGCCTCGACCAAGGCCTCGATCTCGGTGTCGTCGAGCGCCGCTGCGGGCGGCGCGTTGGCCGGAGCCGGTCGGCTCGCGGCCTGCGCCGGGTTCTCGACGGCCACCCCCGCGTCGTTGACGTAGCGGAAAAACGAGCCGATCCCGGACATCCGGCGCGCCACCGTCGCCGAGCTCATGCCGGTCGCCAGGCACGCGTCGCGGTATCCCTCGACATCGCCGGCGAGCGCGCCGAGGACATCACGCCCCGTCTCGTCGCACCACCGGGCGAAGCTTCGGAGGTCACTTTCGTACGCCGCGCGGGTATTGCCGGAGGCATGCTGCGCCAACCACCCCGGCACGAACGCCGCCGTCCGTCGATCCACGTTCCGCATTGTGCTCACGATCCGCTTGACGGTCAACATAACTGCGGGTATTTATGTGCAGTCATCGGGCCCGATCGCCGTCCGGCCGAGCCGTGCGGCGCTGATGCGGCCTCAGTCTCGTGAAACACGTTGAAAGGAAGGACGTGCGAATCGCGATCATCGCTCCGCCGTGGCTGCCGGTGCCGCCCCATGGTTATGGCGGCACGGAGCTGGTGCTCGACACGCTGTGTCGCGGGCTGAGCGCCCTGGGTCACGACGTTCTGTTGTGCGCCTCGGGCGACAGCGCCGCCCCCGTCACGACGACCTCCGTCTACCCCACTCACCTCGGCACGGAGGCCATGAACCCCGCCGACGAGCTGCGCC
Organism: uncultured Ilumatobacteraceae bacterium; assembly: GCA_964529005.1. Classification (GTDB taxonomy): domain Bacteria; phylum Actinomycetota; class Acidimicrobiia; order Acidimicrobiales; family Ilumatobacteraceae; genus CAZGUH01. The sequence continues at coordinate 3,472 of CAZGUH010000091.1, forward strand.
ATGCGATGGAGGGCTACGACGCCGCAGCGCGCTGGGGCGCCGACGTCATCCACGACCACACCGTCACGGGGCCGGTGTGGGCCCAGGCGCACGCCACGATCCCGACGATCACGACGAACCACGGTCCGTTCGACGAGCCGTTGCGGTCGATCTACCGACGCGTCGCCCCGCTGGTGCCGGTGATCGCCATCTCCGAGCATCACGCCTCCACCGCGGGCGACGTCCACGTCCATCGGGTGATCCATCACGGACTCGACGTCTCACGGATCCAACCGGGAGACGGCGACGGCGGGTACGCCTTGTTCCTCGGGCGCATGAATCCCGCCAAGGGTGTGCACCGGGCGATCGAGATCGCCCGGTGCACAGGGGTGCCGCTGAAGATCGCGGCGAAGATGCGCGAGCGTCACGAGGTCGAGTACTTCCGGGCGTGCGTCGAGCCGCTGCTCGGGGGCGACGTCGAGTACGTCGGCGAGGTCGGACCGGCGCTGAAGCAGCAGTTGCTCGCCGGAGCGCTGTGCCTGCTCAACCCGATCGACTGGCCGGAGCCGTTCGGCATGGTGATGATCGAGGCGCTCGCCGCCGGGACGCCCGTGCTCTCGACCCCGTGCGGCTCGGCCCCGGAGATCGTCGACCACGGGATCACCGGGTTCCTGCACCGCGATGCCCGCGCGTTGGCTGCCGCGCTGGCCGAGGTGGGATCGCTCGACCGCCACGCATGCCGCGCCGCGGCCGAGCAACGCTTCACGATGACCCGCATGGCAGCGGAGCACGTCACGGCGTACCGCGCGCTGATCGCCCAGAGCCGCGAGCAGATCGACGAGCTGACCCGCATGCTCGACGCCCCGGCCCCGGCACGGTGGTCGGCGCCTGCTCTCCCGGCGCGTGTGAACGCTGAATGAACGGCAGTCCACATCGACCCCGCTCGCCTCCCTCCCGCGCGATAGGAAGTGCGGCATGTCATCCGGCATGCCGCTGCGACACACGTGGAGCGAATCCGACCGCTTCGTGCCGCGCGTCGTCGTGCAGCCGCTCCAGCGGCTGCTCCGGCACGAGGCGGCCGGCGGGATCGTGATGCTGATCGCGGCGGTGGTCGCGATCGCCTGGGCCAACTCCCCATGGTCCGAGACGTACACGGATCTGTGGGGAACACACCTCGTCGTCGAGCTCGGTGACGTGCTGCACATCGACCACCTCTCGCTCCAAGCGTGGGTCAACGACGCGCTGATGACGGCGTTCTTCCTGCTGGTCGGCCTGGAGATCAAGCGCGAGACCGTGCACGGCGAGCTGCGCGATCTCCGAACCGTCGCTCTCCCGGTGGTCGCCGCCCTCGGCGGCATGCTCGCGCCCGCCGCGATCTACGTCGTGTTCAACACCGGCGGGGTCGGCGCGGACGGGTGGGCGATCCCGATGGCCACCGACATCGCGTTCGCGGTGGGAGTCGTGACGCTGGCGGGAACGCGGGTGCCGCTCGCCGCCAAGCTGTTCCTGCTCACGCTCGCGGTCGCCGACGACGTCGGCGCGATCGTGGTGATCGCCGTCTTCTACACCGATTCGCTGTCGTGGGGATGGCTGATCAGCGCGCTCGCCGGCTTGGCGGTGATCGTCGCGATGCGCCGTGGCGACGTGCAGAGCCTGGCGCCCTACCTGGCGGTCGGCGCCTTCATCTGGCTGGCCCTGCTCGAGTCCGGTGTGCACGCCACGCTCGCCGGCGTCGCTCTCGGCCTACTCACCCCTGCATGGCCCTTGCACTCGCCACGGCGGTTCCCGGCACGAGCCCGCGCCCTCGTCGACCAGATCGACGACGCCTACTACGCCCGCGCGGTGTCCGACGGCCGGTCCAGCGACGACGAGTCCACCGGCCAAGAG
>CAZGUH010000092.1:0-4938 GCA_964529005.1 uncultured Ilumatobacteraceae bacterium
TCCTCGGCGATCAGCCCATCACGTAGCGCCATACGTCCACGCCGTCCTCCGCCATCGCCGCGTCGAAACGAAATCCGAGTTTGGTCAGGATGTGGTTTGAGGCGTTGTGCTCGGCCAGCGTGTGGGCGACGACACACCGCACGCGTGGGTCGGCGAACGCCTGCGTGATCATGGCTCGGGCAGCGGCGGTGGCGAGCCCGCGACCACGACGAGCGGGCGCGATCTCGTAGCCGATCTCGACTGCGCCGTGGGCTGGTGGACCCTTGAAGCCTCCCCAACCGACGAGCTCCGGATCGCTTCCCGCGAGAAACATCTGCGCGCCCCACGTCGCGTCGCCAGCAAGCTCCGCCGCGGCGCGTGCCGGCTCGAGCGCCTCGGTGAAGGTCGCCCAGCCGCCGACCACACGACACCCGAGAACTGCGGCGAGGGCAGCGTCTCCGGCGATCGCCGCAGCCAGGATCGTTGCGTTCGCGGGAACGAGGGTGATCACAGCGTCAGCCTCGCGCGGACGCATGTGGCAGTCCCTCTGGTTCAAGGCGGCAGCACCAGGTCCGCGACTTTGTCGGTCGACCAACAAACTATGATAGACATGCGCTCAATGGTGAGCGAGCAGCGCGGTCCCAGTCGTCGCGACGTCCTCGGCCGCATCGCGGCCCTCCTCGAGGAGCACCCCGCCGGGTCCACCCCTGACGACGTGCTCCGCGGCGCTCGGTTCGACGCCGGACTCGCCTTCGTGCACTTCCCCGTGGGAATGGGCGGTCTTGGGGCTGATGCGTCGCTGCATCGCGAGGTCGAGCAGCGATTCCTCCAAGCGGGAACGGTCGACTGGTCGGATCGCAACGGCATCGGGCTCGGCATGGCGGCGCCGACGCTGCACATCCACGGCACTGATGCTCAGCGCGAGTTGCTCCGTCCGCTGTTCATCGGCACGGACATCTGGTGCCAGCTGTTCTCCGAACCGGGAGCCGGGTCCGATCTGGCAGGGCTGGCGACGAGAGCCGAGCGCGATGGTGAGAACTGGATCATCAACGGCCAGAAGGTGTGGAGCACGCTGGCGCACGTCGCCCGCTGGGGGCTGCTGCTGGCGCGTTTCGATGCGTCCCTTCCGAAGCACCAGGGATTGGCGTACTTCATCCTCGACATGCAGGCACCAGGCGTCGAGGTGCGGCCATTGCGGCAGATGACGGGCGAGGCTGAGTTCAACGAGGTATATCTGACCGATGTGCCCATACCGGGGTCGCGGATGCTCGGTCGTCCGGGTGACGGCTGGCGGATAGCGATGACCACCCTGATGAGTGAGCGCAGCTCGCTCGGAGGTTCGCCACCGCACGGAGCGCGGCCGATCGACAGGGCTGTCGCCGCATATCAGGACGCCGTTCGCCGCGGCACAGCCGGCCCCGCCGACCGTGATCAGTTGATGCGACGACTCATCGAGAGCGAGGTCGCTCGTCTCGCGAACACGAGGTTGGCCGAGAGCGGCAATCCCGGTCCCGAGGGTTCGCTCGCCAAGCTGGCGATGGCACGTGCCAACCAAGGAATCTTCGAATTGGCGGTCGGTCTGCTTGGCCCGTCTGGAACGCTCATCGACGACTACGAGGAGACCCGCCCGAACGTCACCGCGCTGCACGGGGCAGCTGACCCTCGCAAAGCCTTCCTGCGGACTCGCGCGAACTCGATCGAGGGCGGGACGTCCGAGGTGCTGCTCAGCGTGGCGGCCGAGCGAGTGCTCGGGCTTCCCGGAGAGCCACGCAACGACAAGGACGCACCGTGGAACGAGGTTCGTCGGTCGTGAATCCACCGAGACGGCGATCGGCCGTGCGCGATGCCCGAACTGATCGCAGCGGCGCCGCCACCACGGAACGCCGACGAGAGATCGTCGAGGCCGCGGTCGCGACGTTCGCAGAGAAGGGCTATGAAGGGGCCACGACACGGGACATCGCGCAGGCGGCCCATCTCAAGCAGGGCCACCTGTATTACTACTTCCCTGCCAAGGAAGACCTCCTCTTCGTCGTCGTCGACGACCTCCACCAACGCTTCCTCGACGGTCTCCAGTCGTGGCCCCGCGAAGACGCCTCGGCCGATGAACTGCGCGCTGTGCTGTCGGGCCACGTGAGGATGGCGTGTGAGCGCCAGATGCAGGTAGTGGTTGCCTATGAGAGCGTTCGCTTCTTAAGCCCGCACAGGCGTCAAATCATCATCGACAAACGCAACCAGTATGAGAGGGCTATTTCGGCGCTTGTCGCCGATCGCGTTCCCGATGGAAACCAGGCGCTGGCTCCAACGATCACGCGGGCGGTGTTGGGGATCGTCAACTGGGTCTACCAGTGGTATTCCGACAGCGGTCCGCTCGATGCTTCCCGGCTCGCCAGTCAGTTCGCCGAGATCGCTTGCGCGCTCGTCGCAGTTCCGCAAGCGACCCTCCAACGCATCGAGACGAGATCGCCCCGCCGCCCTTGAACCCCCGACGCGGTGGTTGCCACATCAGAGCCGAGAGTTCAGCTGGACCGACAAGGACGCCATTCGACGATCCCTCGCTCGACAGGCAGCCGACCTGGCGTTCGACGGCGACGCCGCAGTGGAGGCGCTGTACGCGGCGTCGCGGCGGCCACGCGATCCTGGACAACACGGCGCGCGGCGGCCTCCTCGACCAGGATGCGCTCGTCGAGGCGCTCCGGGCACGCCGCATCGTCGCCGCGCTCGACGTCAACCCGAGCCGCAGCCGCGCGACCACCCATCGGCTCGCCTCGACAACTGCATCGTGCTGCCACACATCGGCTCCGACACATCGCTCACGCGAACGCGCATGGCGGATCTCGCAGCCGAACGGCTCAGGCGCCGATCGAGAGCACGATGGGCAGATCCGGTGGACACCTCGAGGCGCTCTCGGCGCTGTTCGCGCAGACGCCGAGCGACACACGTCCGACGCGGTCGGATGCCGATCAGTACGTGGTCGGAGCCCCGTGTCGGCGGAGAGCTCGGTAGCAGCGGTGGTGAGCAGCGGCTCGGCATCTCGCTCGCACGTGACCGAGACGGCGCCATCACCCCCCGGGCCGCTTCTGTTCCTGGCCGAGCCACATGAGCCCGGCGGCGACGCCGAGGTCGCCGCAACACAGGTGGTCGCCGGGCAGCATCGGGTGACCACAGGCGATGTCGGCGGCGGCATGGAGCTCGTCGCGCCAGCGCGAGGGGCGCCAGCAGCCCGACGTGACCCGCCATGACGTCGGGATCGCGTTCGCTCTCGGCGGGGAGCGCGGCCGGCAGCAGCGTGACGAGTCTCCGCTCGGCGCCATCCCAGTCCTCGACGTCCGGACGAGTGCGCTTCAGGTACTCGAACGCGCGGAGCAGGCCGCCGGCGCGGGCCACACCGATTCTCGTTTCCCGCAGCCAACGTGCTGCGTGGGTGTCGTCGCGCGCAGCCGCTGGAGAACGGGGGCGATCACACCCATCGCTTCGCCGGCGAGTGACGAGACGTTGTTGACGCCGTCGTCAAGCAGAATCCTGCTATCTCTACCTGTCGATTCGCTGATGAACGGCATGCGCTCTTGGCTTCGACCGAATCAAACACGCGGGACGATAGCTCGGGGCGACCGGGGTCTCGCGAGCCGTTTCGACGACATTCCGTCACTTTCCCCGATCATCGCCGGCCCGATGTCCCGCAATTAGAGCTCTTCGAACGGCGACGAATATCGAAACGTGCCGCGGATGTCCGGGCTCCAAGAACTCAGAGGTCGCGCTTGGAAATAATCACCCCACGACGGGTCGGTCGGAGCGATGCCCATGGTCGAGGCCGCTCGGAAACCGAACCTCGGGTAGTAGCCCTGGTGTCCGAGCAGGACGGCGACGGGATAGTCCAGCGCGTCCATCGCTCCCAGCACGGCGTGCATCAACGCAGCGCCGATGCCTCGTGCCTGATGGTCGGGCAGAACCCCGAGGGGACCGATGCCGATCGCTGCAACGCCGTCCACGGACCCGACCGTGCCGATCACGTGGCCAACGACAGCGTCGGCGCCGTCAGTTGCCACGAGCGAGAGCGCCGGCACCCATCCGCGGTCACTGCGGAGACGGTGCACCAGTTCAACTTCGATCGGCTCTGCGCCAGGGTTCTGCGCCGCGAATGCGGCTCGGTGCACCGCGTCGATGCCGTCGTGGTCGTTGGGGGTCTCTCGGCGTATCAGCATGTCTCACTCATTGTTCGTATCCGTCAGATCGCGCGGACAGCATCTGCCCAGTAGGGATCGTGCAGCTTCCGCTCGAACAACTTACCGGAGTCTTCGCGCGGAAGGTCTTTGTAAAATGTCACGAGACGCGGGGCCTTGAAGCCCGCGAGATGTCGACGAAGGTGCTGCTGGACGTCCGACGCGGCGATGCCCCAGCCTTCCTCCGGTTGGATCGCCGCAGCCACACCTTCGCCGAACTCCTCAGCTCCACCGCGTCAGCCAACGTGACCCCAAGTCTTGAGGCCGACTCGGCGAACGCCGGACTGCCGGCGCGCAGGCGCAGGAAGTCGAGGACACGTCCGACCGTCGCGCGTCCGCTGTCGCGCTGGCGGCGCTGAGCACGTCGAGCGCGAACAGGGATGGCCGTTCCATCGCCACGCCGACACGATCGTGTCTCAGCAGCTGTGGGTCGCCCGACGTCGACGCGTGCTGGAAGCGTCGCGGCGGCAACGCAACCAAGTCCACGACCTCGCCGATCTGGCGAGCCCCGGTTTTGATCGATTGCTTCCGTTCTGGGCTGGACGCGCCGACGTTACGCATGATGCTGTCGACGATCGTCGACCCGATCGTGTTGGCGGCGATGCACGAAGATGAATTGGTCGCGCACGCCGCCGGTCATGGCCGGCGCATGCTGCGCCCAAAGGCCCGCGAGATCATCGCCGCAGCGCATGTGAGCGCTCGCTGAGAACCGCGATTCGCGCTCACTGAAAACCGCGTTGGT
>CAZGUH010000093.1:0-4892 GCA_964529005.1 uncultured Ilumatobacteraceae bacterium
TTCACGCGGATACGCGAGCTACCTCACGCCACCCCGCTCGGTGGATCGAGGCTAAACCGCATCCACGTCGTGCTTCGTTCGGCGTTCTCTCAGGCACTGCGATGGGGCTGGGTGTGGAAGAACGCCGCCGGCGAGCACACCGGATCGTTGTCCCTCCGCCCGAGCTTCATCCTCCGACGCCAGCCGAGTTGAAGCGCCTGCTCGATTACATCGAGCCCCGCGACCGGATGTACCACGCGCTCGTGCTGCTCGCGGCGACCACCGGGGCACGCCGAGCGCAACTGCTCGGGTTGAAGTGGGAGCAGGTCCATCGCGAGGTGATGCGCGTCGCGTTCTGCCGCGGCTGGGTCCAAGGGACGGTGGGCTCGACCGAGGCGCCGACCAAGACCAAGGGGCGCCACAGCGTGGACATCTCGACTTTGACCTACGACACCCTCGTGGCATTCCGGGACAGTGACTCCAACGGGTTCGTGTTCAGCGACGACGGGGGAGCGACGGCGTGGAAGCCCAACCGGGCTACGAAGACGTTCGTCCGCTACCGCCGCGCCGCGGGGTGCCGTGAGTTCCGGTTCCACGACCTTCGGCACTTCATGGCGACCGAGATGCTCAACGCCGGTGTCCCGCTGCCCGTGGTCGCCCGCCGCCTCGACCACCAGCGTCCTTCGACAACTCCCAACTTCAACGCCCAGGCCGTTCCCGGCGGTGATGCTTTAGCGGCCGAGACGTTGGAGTCGCTGTTGCGGTCGAGTGAGCGTCGTGTACCGCCGCGCGCGGCCGTTGTCGGTCGAGGATTGTCGCTCGCTGGCAGATCGTCGAGACCGCGAACGCATTCGGTCATTTGGGGTGTCGCGGTCAGGTGAGGCCGAGTTCGCGGCGGAGGGCGGCGGTGTCGAAGGTGATCGGGCCACCGGCCATGGCCTTGCTGGCGAGGTCGCGGAAGCGCTCGGTCTGGTCGTCGAATTCGGCGACGAGGCGTTCGAGTTGCCCGCGGCGGGTCGGGTCGGCAGCCGCCTGGCGCGGGGTGAGGCCGCCGAGTGCCGGCACGTTCTCGTCGAGCCACCGGGCCTGGATTTGACGGGAGATCTCCTCGTTGAGGCGTGCCATCGCAGTTGACTCGTCGGCTTCTGCGAGGTCATCGAGGGCGGCGTCGATGGCGTCGCGATCGAGCATCGAGTCGATGAGGCCGGGTTGGTGCACGACGCGAGGCGGTCGGGTGAGCGCGCCGGCCCAGGCGCACATTTCGAGTGGGTCGGCGTCGGCGCACAGGTCGAGCACGGTCTGTTCGTGGCCGGTGTGCACGGGGAACACGCCACCGACGATCTGATGGGACGCTCCGTCGGGAACGACGCGAGCGCAGTAGCGCTCGCCGACCCGGGCATCGCGCGACGCGGTCCGCTCGCGCACGTCGACAACGTCGCCCGTCGCGAGGCCGCGCAGCGTCATGCCAACGCCGGGTTCGACCGAGACGACCTCGTGCACGCTGCGATCGACCGTCAACCACGCCGCTGCGAGGAGTCGCTCGTCGTCGGGCAGCAGCGCGCCGCGCTCACGCAGGAACCGCCTGAACAGGTCGCCTTCGTGGAGCGCCGCGTCGTAGAGGATCGGGTCTGCGAACGCCCGGCCGAACTCTTCCCGCATCAGGTCGTCGTCGGCGATCACATCCGACTCGTCGGCGGCTGGGTGACCAGCGACGTAGACGATCGCGAGGTCGGTCACCAGATGGCGTGTCTCGCCGCTGGTGTGCTCGAGCCACAACGCCGCCTTGCGGCACAGCCACGTCACCCGGTCGGGCAGCGCCGGCAGGTCGTTCACGTTCTGATGGCACTGTTTGAACTTGCGGCCCGATCGGCACCAGCAGGCGTCGTTGCGCCCGAGCTTGCTGCCGCCAGTGCTGGGCGTGAGGAACGGAAGGATCGTGCTGGCTGCTGGGTGAGATTCGTCCAGCTCGCGCCACCAACGCATTGCCCCGCGGGCGTCACCGCGGTCGAAGCAATACCAGCCCATCCGTTCGACGACTGGGCCAAGCCGGGGTTGGGCATCCACGGCGCGCGCGATGTGGTCGGCTGCGATCAACGGTTGACCGCAGCGCTCATGAAGTACGCATGCCAGGTACTCGGCTGTTGCGATCTCGCGGGGACGCCGGGCGACAGCGGTGGCGCGTTGGACGAGCTCGAACACGTGGCCGGGCGCGTCCACCCGGTCGCGGGCGAACTCGTCTTCCAGCTCCAACAACTCAGGGATCAGCACGTCGGCGAGCACGTCGAGCGCTTCGGGCTCTGCGCACTCCGCAAGGCATGAGCGGACGTCGTCGATCGACGCGTCGGGGTCAGCGAGCACCTCCACTGCGCGGGCGAGCACGCGACGCCAGTGCGTTTCGGGCACGATGTCGAACACCCGGCCGATGCGTCGGCGCAGCAGTTCCTGGCGCCACACCAAAGCGTCGTGAGCGACGAGGTGCCCGTTCACGTCGAGGCCCGCCGAGGCGCAGCAGTCCCGAAGTGGTGGGAGGGGGCTCGTGAACAGGTCCGGATGGTGGTGACACAGCCACACAACAAGATCCTCGGTCGCGACCGGCAGGCCGTGCTCTTGCTGCTCGGCGTCGTAGGCGGCGCGCACGACGGCGGTGAGCGTGTCGGTCGTTGCCGGTTCGTCGGCGACGACGCTGATGGTGATGGTCGCTTCCACCGGCTCGTCGCCTCGTGGCGGATCGAACGCAGCGGTCACCGCGAGCAGCTCGCCGGGTCGGAACACGTCGAGCCACCCGTCCGGTCCGCGCCATCCCAGATGACCGGACTCGACGGAGAACTGGTCGACGTCGGTCCCGTCGACGAGACGCACCGTGTCGAACCGCCCGAAGCCGGCGAGGTCGACCGAGACCGCGAGAACCCCGAGTTCGTGCTCGGCATCAGTGAGGCGGTGCGTGAACGTGCGCCCAGCGATCGTGTCGTGGAACACGACGGTCAGGTCGCCCGCCAGCCAGTGCAACGGGCCAACGGTGAGGCGGTCGAGCACACGATCGACGAGCGATTCGACGACACGCCCGCCGGCGCCGGACCCGAGCTTGGCGAGCGCTTGTTCGACGTGTTCGCCGGCGCTGACACCCGGGTTGGCCCGGGCAACAGCAACCAACCTCTCGGCCATCTGCTCGACCGTCGGCATCGGGAGCGCGTCGAGAGCCGCGACCAAGCGAGCCGGGTCGTCTGGCTCCTGAGTCGACAGCGCGTCGATCACGTTCTCGGAGATGACCATCGCCAGCTGACCGAGCACCTCGTCACGTTCGAGACCGGACTCCCGCATCCGCTCCACGGCCCGCCACGTCTCGGGCGGATCGTCGTTCAGGATCTGGGTGACGGCGATCGTGCGCACCGCCGCACGAGCGCCCGCCACCGATCCACCAGCGGGCACGGAGAGAAACCGGTCGACGAGCTCCATGACATCCGACTCGTCATCGAAGTCGTACACATCGAGGTCGGCGAGCGCCTCCTCCCCGAACAAGTAGGACAACCGCTCACGATCGCGCTCCACCCCGCCGACGGTAGTGCCGGCAGTCGGGTTGATGGGCCGTACGGTTCGTCGGGGGAGTGCCGGCAGCCAGATCCGGGAGCGCGGACGCGACGCGGCTTTCCGCTGAGTCGGTTACGCCTGCACCAAAGGCGCTGCGCGCTCGGGTTTCGTGCAATACGTGCGCCAACGCATGGGTTCGTCGAAAATCAGGTGAAATCGCATGGGTTTCTCCTTAATCATGCGTAGGATGGTGAGGTGGCCGACTGGTCCGCGTCCTTCACGGTGGCCGACGCTGCCGACGAGCTCGGCTTGTCCGAGGGGCGTGTGCGCGGCTTGATCGAATCGGGGGTGCTCGCTGCCGACAAGGTCGCCGGTCGCTGGTTGATCTCGCCCGAATCCGTTCACGCCCGCAAGAACAACCGGGGCCGCGGTGGTCGGCCGTTGAACCCGAGCCTGCTGTGGCGGCTCGTCAACAGTGGATTCGTCGCTCGACTCCTGGTGGACTCGGACCAGGCCGCTCGGCACAACATCCGGGTGCAGTTCTCCAACCGGGCCAAGATCACCGACATCTACGTGCTCCCGCAACGCATCCGAAAGGGTCTCGATCGGGTCATCGCTCCAGGCGGGCGCGCCCTCGCAGAAACTGCGAAGGTACCGGCCGGCCGGGACCCGCGTTGGCAACTCGATGCCTACGTCCACGCCGATGACTTCGAAGCGATGCGTCGCAACAAGATCGTCCCGGGCGTGAAGGGTGATCCGAACACGCGCCTGCGCGTCGTCGAACACCCCGACATGGCGTGGCGCGACTCCCGCGCCGGGCGTCTGCTAGTCGCCTGGCTCGATCTCGCCGACGACGGCGACCGCGCCGCCGACCTGACCCTGGGTTCGCTGCTCGACGAGCTTCGCCGAGCCGGCGTTGAGCCGTTCCCGGTCGGCAACGAGATCGTGGCCCGGGTCGGCCTGGGTTCGCTCGCCGCGCTCAACGACGAACTCGCCGGATAACACTGCGTGATGGTCCCCGAAGTCGACATCACCACCGAACTGCTTCCTCGCCACGTGGTCGCGTTAGACACGATCCGCCAACTCGGAGCGCGATACGGTCCCGGTCGCTGGGCTCTCGTCGGCGGGATGATGGTGATGATCCTCGGCCGCGAGCACCATGCCCGCGCGGCCCGAGCCGAGGCGACAAAGGACGCCGACATCCTGATCGACATCGTGACCAATCCGAGCCTGCTCGACGATGTCACGAACTTCCTCGAGAGGAGCGGCTACCGCCTCCAAGACAGCATCGGCAAGGGCAACCGGCCCGCGCGCTGCTCGTTCGAGTTCTACTCGGCCCAGATCGACGTGCTCTGCCCCGACGACACACCTAAGCCTCGATCCACCGA
>CAZGUH010000094.1:0-4672 GCA_964529005.1 uncultured Ilumatobacteraceae bacterium
CCCGTTCAGCTCGAGCGGGGGACGATGGTGGTCGTCGACCGGTTGGTGCTGACGATCTCGTTGGTGTGCAGCGTGAGGTCGAGCCACAGGTCGCCGGGCGCGTCCGGCGCCACGAACTGCACCGTGCCGATCCGGACGCAGTCGTCGGCGGGGATGTCTCCGCCGAACCGCCACTCGTGCGTCCCGCCGTCGGGCCAACGCAGCAGCGCCGTCAGCTCCGCGCCGGCCAGAGGGTGGCGCAGGTCGCTGACCACGTGGATGTCGAGCGCGATCGCCTGCCCCGGCGAGACGGTCTCAGGCATCCGATCGCTGACCGCGACGACGGGCCGGCATGCCTCGGCGAGGGCGTGGTAGCCGAGCTTGGGCATGCGATGGTGATCGAGCACGCTCCAGCTGACGGCCGGCGCCGCGTCGGCGAACAGGTACAGGCAGAAGCCTCCGGTGGGGCGGTACTTGAGGCGGCGCAGCGTCTCGATGTGATGCCGGATCACGTCCGCCTGGTAATGCTGGCTGGCGTCGCGCCAGCTCTCGAACGAATGATGCTCGGCGGGCGGCACCCGCTGCTCGAAGATCGCCGTCTGCATGGCGTGGCGTTCTCCGAGGAGCTCCCAGTCGAGCGCCGGCCACTTCTCGGGCTGCATGAAGTCGGCGGTCGTGGGCGCCGCCTGGGCGCCGAACGAGCCGACGAAGCGCACCAGTCGCGGCATGGTCGCCGCGAGCCCAGGCAGATCGCGTTCATCGCCGTGGTGCCAGCCGAGCGACAGGTGGGCGTCGGTGCCGTCGAGCTGGGGGAGGTGCGGGAGGATGCCGCTGTGCGCGATGACCGGCCGGGTGTCGTCGGCGTGCTCGAACGCCCGCTTGACCCAGCGATCGAGCACCGTCTTGTTCCACGTCGGCAGCTGCTGCGCAGCCGCCCTGCTGAGCGCGGACGACGCCGAGGCGCCGTTTCCGGCGAGCGTGGCGACCCGCCGCAACGGCTCGTTGTGTCCGCACCAGGCGACGATCGACGGATGGTGCCCGAGCAGGTTGACCGCCTCCGCGGCCTGGCGCACGGCCTGCTTGCGCACGCTGCGGGCATAACCCCATTGCAGCGGGAAGTCCTGCCACACGAGCATCCCGAGCTCGTCGGCCGCGGCGTAGATCTCCGGCCGCGAGATGTGGCCGTGCAGGCGGATGAGGTCGAGCCCGGCCTCCTTCGCGAGCTCGACGTCGCGGCGCAGTTCGGCAGGCGCGACCTCGCCGAGCGCGATGCGCGTCGGCCCGAGGTTGGCGCCTTTGACGAACAGCCGCTCACCGTTGACGGTGAACGTCCAGTCCTGCATCCCCACCTCGCGCAGCCCGGTGCGCACGGTCCGCTCGTCGCTGATCTCGCCGTCGACCAGCACGTCGATGCGGACGTCGACCAGCGGTTGCTCACCGAGCGCCCACGGCCACCACAACCGCGGGTTCTCGACGTCGAGGTTCCAGTCCACCTCGTTCATGCCGCGCGCGAGCGGATGCTCCTGCTCGGCGAGCACGACGCCGTCGACGGTGGTGCGCACCCGGACCGAGCGTGAGGCGTCGCTGTCCAGCCGGCCGTGGACGCGCAGGTGGGCCCGTGCGTCGTTGGCGTCCCGGCACAGCACCCGCACCCGGTCGATGCGCACCACGCCCGTCGTCTCGATCCTCACCGGGCGCCACAGGCCGCCCGGATTCCACGCCGGGTCGACGCTGTCCCAGTGCTGGAAGATGCCGGTGATCGACCTCTTGGCGCGCAGGTCAGATGGGGGATGGCACGCCACTTCCACCGCCAGCACGTGTTCGGTGGCGAGCCGGCTGAGCGCGGTGATGTCGAACGTGTGGGGGACGAAGTATCCCTCCGGATCGCCGAGGTACGCGCCGTCGAGCCAGACGTCGGCTTGGTAGAAGACGCCGTCGAGCGTCACGAAGCAGCGCCGCCCCGCCGGGGGAGGGTCCAGGTGGAAGCGGGTGCGATAGATCAGCGGCCCGTCCGAGTCGGCCAGCGCGGGCGTCGACCGCCAATGGCCGGGCACGTCGACCGCCAGCCAGCCGCTGTCGTCGACGTCGAGCCCGATGCCGTTGCGGCGGAGGTCATCGTCGGCGATCGCTGCACGCCACGTCCCCGACAGATCCATCGGCCCCGAGGGTAACGGGCCCACCCCGATGGGCGCGATCCGCTGCCACCGCGGCGACATTCCGCGCCCGAGCGGGCTGGACGGGCGCGATCCGCTGCCGCCGCAGCGACGTTTCGCGCCCAAGGGGAGGGGAAGGGGCGGCGTGGGAGCGGGGGGACGCCGAGGAGGGGCTGCGATCGAGCGGTAGTTTCCCCCCATGGAGCAGCGTGCCACCACCATCGGGGAGTTGCGGGCGTCCGGCTGGCGCTCGGTGCCGGTGAAGGAGGAGATCCGGTCCAACGCCGTCGCGTCGATCCGCGCCGGGCGACCGTTGTTCGCTGGCGTCCTCGGCTACGAGGACACGGTGATGCCGCAGCTCGAGAACGCGTTGCTCGCCGGCCACGACGTGATCTTCCTCGGCGAGCGCGGCCAGGCGAAGACCCGGATGATCCGGTCTCTCGTCGGCCTCCTCGACGAATGGATGCCGATCGTCGCCGGCAGCGAGATCAACGACGATCCGTACAACCCCGTCAGCCGCCACGCGCGCGAGCTGGTCGCCGAGCACGGCGACGCCACCCCGATCACGTGGGTCCACCGCGACGAGCGCTTTGGCGAGAAGCTGGCCACCCCCGACACCTCGATCGCCGATCTGATCGGCGAGGTCGACCCGATCAAGGTCGCCGAGGGCCGCTATCTCAGCGACGAGCTGACGCTGCACTACGGCTTGGTGCCGCGCACCAACCGCGGCATCTTCGCCATCAACGAGCTGCCCGACCTCGCCGAGCGGATCCAAGTCGGGCTGCTGAACGTGCTGGAAGAGCGCGACGTGCAAGTGCGGGGCTACAAGATCCGGCTGCCGCTCGATCTTCTGCTGGTCGCCTCCGCGAACCCGGAGGACTACACCAACCGGGGACGCATCATCACCCCCCTGAAGGATCGCTTCGGCAGCCAGATCCGCACGCACTACCCGCTCGATCCCGCCACCGAGGTCGAGATCGTGCGCGCCGAGGCCCGGCCCGGCACGGTCGGCGACGTCAAGGTGCACGTGCCTCCGTACATGGAGGAGGTCGTCGCCACGTTCAGCCACCTCGCCCGGGCCAGCTCTCAGGTGAACCAGCGCAGTGGCGTGAGCGTGCGCCTCAGCGTGAGCAACTTCGAGGTCCTGTCCGCGAACGCGATGCGCCGTGCCCTGCGCGCCGGAGAGACCGAGGTCGTGCCGCGCGTCTGCGACATGGAGGCGATGGCCGCCTCCTCGATCGGCAAGATCGAGATCGAGTCGCTGGAGGACGGCCGCGAGGGCGCGATCCTCGAGAACCTCATGCGCTCGGCGCTGCTGACGGTCTACAAGGCCACCGTCGCCCCCGAGCAGGTGCGCGACGTGGTCGCGGCCTTCGACGAGGGGGTGGTCGCCCACACCGGCGAGGACGTCAGCTCCGCCGAGCAGGCCCGCCTGGTCGAACAGCTGCCAGCGTTGCGCGCCCCGGTGCTCGCTCTCACCGGGGGTGACGAGTCCCCCGCCGCGGTGGCCGCGGCCGTGGAGTTCGTGCTCGAAGGGCTGCACCTGTCGAAGCGCCTGAACAAGGACGCGGCAGGCCTGCGTGCGACGTACCGCAGCCGCAGCTCGATGTAGCGCGGTGAGCCCGCAGCCCGGTCGCTAGAGCTCCGCCGCATCGGGCGTCCGTCGCACTCCCTCGAATCGGTCGAGGATGATTGGGATGCCTGTGTGTGCCCACCACCGAAGGCGCACGTGTCCCGCTGACATTCCGTGGCCCGGGTCGAACTCGGCGACGTGCACGGACGGCAGGTCCGCGAACTCGCTCGGCGCCTGACCGATTCGGCGCTCGATCGCCGTCTCGATGAGCCGGCGAAGATCGAACCAGTCGTCCGGCAACGGGGATTCGGCGACCTCGGATTGCAGCTCCTGCCACAGCCGGGGGTCGCCGCGCATGCCGAACTGCGTTGGCGAGCGCTTCAACAGGTCACCGATGAACGTCGCTGCGGCCTCCGCGGTCACCCGCGACCTCCGCCGACTCGGACGCGACGCACGACGTCACGTGAGCGAGCTCGACGTCGACGAAGCGGCGGACCGGGCGAGGACAGTCGCGGCAGTACGGTTGCGCTCCTATGACCACGCTGCACGGTTCGAAGACGAACCTCACGGTCGGCATCGGATTCTTCGTCGTGGTTGCGGCAGGGATCGCGGTCTCGACGTTGGTTCGCGGGTCCACCGTGCTCGGCTTGGTCTTCGTGGGAATCGGAGTGGGCTTGGCCGCGCTGGCGCTGATCGTCCAGCGGCTGCCCGCCAATGAACTGCGCATCACACGGGATGCGATCGAACTCGCCCGTCCGAAGCGGACGATCGGCTCGCTGTCGCGCAGTGACACGGGTGGACATCTCGAGATCCGGCGGGAGATCTGGCGGGGCCGGACCTTCTGGAGCCTGGTGTCTCCGGGCGCGCCGGCGCGCACCGGGATCTCGGTCGATGACTTCGATCCTGCCGAGATCCACTCCGCCGCGGAAGCCAACGGTTGGACGGTCGTTCGCGTTGAGTGAACCGG
>CAZGUH010000095.1:0-4651 GCA_964529005.1 uncultured Ilumatobacteraceae bacterium
GCGGACGCCGCCGGCCTGCGCTTCGACCGCCACGCACGCGTGGCGCACCTGCGCGGCGGACCGATCGAAGGCCTCTACGTCGCCGGCAACTCGGCGGCCTACCTCGACGTCGGCGCCGGCTATCAGAGCGGCATCGCCAACGCCCGCGGCATGGCGTGGGGGTACGTCGCCGGGCGCCACGCCGCAGGGCTCGAGGGCTGACCGCAGTGGCGCAGGTTCGCCACGAGACGGCCATCGCCGCGCCGACCGGAGTCGTCTGGGACTACGTGCGCGACATGGATCGATGGGCGCCGTTCATCACGGGATACCAGGCGCACGAGCGTCACAGCGACACGCGGTCGACGTGGACCGTGCGCGGGGACGTCGGGCCGCTGGCCCGCACCGTCCGCTTCGACGTCGAGATCACCGAGTGGGTCGAGGGCGAGCACGTCGCGTTCGTGCTGACCGGGATCAACGAGCAGATGAACGGGCGTGGCGTGTTCTCCACGACAGGAGAACGCCCACGGCCGGTCGAACCGTCGGCGGTCGAACCGTCGGCGGCCGAGGCGCCTTCGCCGCCGCCGGCCGGGTCGTGGTGGTCGCGTCTGCGCGCGCGGTTCGGCCGCTGGGCATACCGCCGCATGACAGCGCGTGCGAAGCGGGCGTCGGCGCCAGTTCCGCAGACCGCCGTGCCCGATGACGGCGGGGCTCCGACCGATGCGGGAGTGGCCTCGCCGGCCGGCTCGACGATCCTCGTCTTCGACCTCGAGATGGAGGCCGGCGGGATGATGGGGCCCGTGATCAACGCGATGATCCAACCCTTGCTCGCTCCGGCAGCGGAGGACCTCGCCGCGTCGTTGCGCGACGCGATCGAGAGGGCGAGCGCCGCCGGTTGACGAACGCCGGCTGACTAACGGCCGGCGAAACGGGCGGGCCGACGCTCGGCGGTCGCCCGGACGCCTTCACGCCAGTCCTCTGTCCGTGCCAACCGGTCCTGCTCGGCGCGCTCGTGGACCAGCGCGGCCCGCACCTCGTCGTGGAGGCCGCCCCGCATCGTCGAGCGGATCGCGCGCACGGCGAGCGGGGCCGACGCGGCGATCTCCTCGGCGAGCGCGCACGCGGCATCGCGCACCTCGGTGTCGGGGACGAGCCGGTCGCAGAGACCGATCGTGAACGCTTCCTCGCCGCCCACGCGGCGGCCCGTGTAGAGCATCTCGAGGGCGCGCTGCTGGCCGACGATGCGCGGCAGCGTGACGGTGAGCCCGAAGCCGTGGTGGAAGCCGAGGCGGGAGAAGTTCGCGCTGAAGGAGGCGCCGCGCTGGGCCACGCGGAAGTCGGCCGCGCATGCCAGGCCGAGCCCGCCGCCGATCGCGCCGCCCTGCACCGCGGCGACGACCGGGATCTCCACGGCGAACAGGCGCAGCGCCTCGTCGTAGAGCGTGCTCGGGGGAAGTCCGCCGGTCTGCGCGCTGCTCGCTGGCACCGGCGAGAACTGCGCGCCGGCGCAGAAGTGCTTGCCCTGTGAGCACAGCACGATTGCCCGGCATCGCTCGCGCGCGAGCTCCTCGAACGCGCCAGCGATCGCGCCGACCAGCGTCGCATCGAAGAAGTTGTTCGGTGGCCGGCAGATCTCGACGACGGCGATGTCGCCACGGAGATCGACCGACAGGTCTTCGGCCGTCGACGCCAACGTTCCTCCCTCGGTGGACGGGCGGTGCAGAAGCGTGTGCATGGTACCGGCGCGCTGCGAGGCGGCTCTTGACGCGCGTCCGTCTTCCGCCGTCGTGGGCAGGCCGCTACGTTCCTTCGTCGAACTGCGTGGAGGGACGCATGAGAGTGAACGACGCACGCAGCCCGGTGATCGCCGGGCTCGGCATGACGGAGATGGGCAAGGTTTACGGCCGTACGGCCGAGCAACTCGCCGGCTCCGCTGTCCGCGCTGCTGCCGCCGACGCCGGCATCGCGCTCGCCGAGATCGACGGGCTCCTCGTCAATCCCGGGCTGAGCGACCGCATCGGGCTCGGGTTGGCCCGAGCGCTCGGCATGCGTGATCTCCGGATGCTGTCGGAGGTGCAGGTCTTCGGCGCGTCGGCGGGAGCGATGGTCCAGTACGCGTCGATGGCGGTGATGTCCGGCATGGCCACCGCAGTCGCGTGCGTGTTCGCGGACACTCCGCTGCGCGCGCCGGGCGAACGAGCGGGCGCCGCGTACGGCGGAAGCTCGGCTCCCTCCGGGACCGACGCGCTCAATGCCGCCTTCAACGGCGTCCTCGGCGCCGTGCCGCTGCACGCGCTCGCCGCGCGGCGCCACATGGAGAAGTACGGCACCAGATCCGAGCAGCTCGGCGCCATCGCGGTCGCGCAGCGCGCCTGGGCGGCGATGAACCCACTCGCGCAGATGCGCACGCCGATCTCGCTCGACGACCACCAGGCCTCGCGCTGGATCGCCGAACCGCTGCACCTGCTCGACTGCTGCTTGGTGAGCAACGGCGCGATCGCGGTGGTGGTGACGACCGCCGAGCGCGCGGCGAGCATGGCCCAACCGCCGGTACGGGTGATCGGCTGGGGTCAGGGACATCCGGGGCACCCCCAAGAGCGCGGCAGCGATCTGGGGCTCGTCAGCGGCGCCGCGATCTCCGGGCCGACGGCGCTGGCGATGGCGGGTCTGAGCATCCGTGACGTCGACGTCGTGCAGCTCTACGACTGCTACACGTACACGGTCCTCGTGCAGCTCGAGGACTACGGATTCTGCGACAAGGGCGAGGGCGGAGCCTTCGTCTCCAGTGGGGTCCTCGAACCCGGCGGCGGCCTGCCGGTCAACACCGGCGGCGGGCAGCTCTCCGGGTACTACATGTGGGGGATGACGCCGTTGTCCGAGGCGGTCATCCAGTGCCGGGGGCAGGCCGGCGAGCGCCAGGCGCGGCGACATGACACGGTGCTGGTGAGCGGCAGCGGAGGCCGCCCGTGGGACTACCACTCGACGCTCGTTCTGAGCCGTTAGAGGGAGGGACGACAGCGATGCTGCGAGGACCGATTCGGCGCGACGAGCGGTCGGCGCCGTTCTTCGATGCGGCGAGGGAGGGTGAGCTGCTCGTGCGGCGCTGCGGCGCGTGCGAGCGCTTCTGGAGCCCGCATCTCGTCCAGTGCGCGGGCTGCGGTCATGCTCCGCTCGACTGGGCGCCGGCGTCGGGGACGGCGACGCTGGTGACCTGGACCGTCCTCCACGGGCGGGACGACGGGGCTGGTCGCCGGATCGTCGCTCTCGCCGAGCTCGACGAAGGCCCGTGGATCAGCGCCGAGTTGCTCGACATCGCCGACGACGCGCTCGCGGTCGGGCTGTCCGTCGTGGTCGACTTCTGGCCCGTCGAGGGAAGCGAAGTCGTGCCGGTCTTACGCGGGCGCGCCCATCGGTGAGGACGGCGTGTCAAACACATAGTCACTATCCTATGTGACTTGACAGTATTCATAGCGTCGATCAAGATGTGCTCGCCGCAGGGGCCGGCCGGAGAGATGGGGAGCTGATGGCACGCTTCGCAGCACGCAAGCTGATCCAAGTCTTCGGGGTCTTGCTGATCGTGTCGTTCGCACTGGCTTTCGTCATCGACCTGACCCCGGGCGATCCGGCGTACGCGATCCTGGGCGAGAATGCGAGCCCCGAACAGATTCAAATGGTCCACGATCGATTGAATCTCGATGCGCCGATCCACGAGCGCTACTGGGACTGGGTGTCCGGCATCGCGACGCTCGACTTCGGGGCGTCGTACTTCACCAACCAGAAGGTGACGAGCATCATCACGGCACGGCTCCCCGCGACGGCGGAGCTGGTATTCCTCTCGTTGCTGCTCGCTCTGCTGATCGCGATCCCGATCGGCATCCTGTCGGCGTACAAGGCCGACACGGCACTCGATAGGGCCTGGCTCGTCGTCTCGTCGGCAGTGCAGTCGGTCCCGCACTTCGTCAGCGCGCTCGTGCTCGTGTGGCTTTTCGCGGTCAAACTAAAGGACTTCCCCGTGAACTTTCCGGCGACCGGATGGATCCGCGTTGGCGACGACCCACTGCGAAACCTGTGGCACGCGACGCTCCCGGCCACCACGCTGGCTCTCTACATGATCCCCAACTTCAGCCGCCTGTTGCGCGCTGACATGATCGACACCCTCCAGGACGACTACATCCTGGCGGCGAAGGCCCGCGGCGTTCCGACGCGGCGGATTCTGTTCCGCCATGCGCTGCGGCCGTCGTCGCTTTCGCTGGTCACGGTCGTCGGCATCAGCCTGGCCGCCCTGATCGGCGGTTCCGTCGTGGTGGAGACGCTCTTCGCTCTGCCAGGACTGGGCCAGATCCTGGTGAACTCGATCGTCAGCAAGGACCTCCCCGTCGTGCAGGGCATCGTGATGTTCATCGCGATCATGTACGTGTTGATCAACACGATCGTCGACATGGCATACCACGTGCTCGACCCGCGTGTGCGCGTGAGGGGAGGCTGACGTGTCGAGCGATCTCGGCCAGCGGCCTGCGCCGGCGAGCCCGGTCAAACCCTCCGCGCTCGGCGCGCTCCTCGACGAGCGCGACGCTCAGGCCGACGATCGCGCCGCCGCGCTGCTCGTCGCGATGGCGCGCAAGAACAAGCGGCGCGGCCGCGTGGCGCTGTGGCTGGCGGTCGCGTGGGTGGCGGG
>CAZGUH010000096.1:0-4496 GCA_964529005.1 uncultured Ilumatobacteraceae bacterium
GGTTGGCGAAGGGCCCGCTGGTGCTGTCGATCGACGATGTCCACTGGTGCGAGCCCGTGGTGCTCGCGCTGCTCGCTCACCTGTTGCACGTGTGCGCGCGCAGCCCACTGGTGATCATCACCACCGCTCGTCCCGACAACGACCTCGAGTGGCCGCCGCGCACCGAGCGGGCGACGCTGTTGCACCTGCCGATCGGTCCGCTGCCGCGCGCCGACGCCGACATCCTGGCGGAGGCGATCATCGGCCTCGGTCACGACGACTCCGTGTTCGATCGGCTGTATGCGCGCAGCGGTGGGAACCCGCTGTTCCACGAGGAGCTGGCGATGCTGGTGGGCGTCGGCCCGAGCGTCATCGGCGAGCTGCCCGATTCGTTGCGCGGCATCATCGCCGCCCGTCTCGACCAGCTGCCGGCCGCCCAGCGCATCGTGCTCGACAACGCCGCGGTGCTGGGCACCTCCGGACCGGTGTCGTTGCTCGACCGCTTCGCGCACAGCCTCGGCCAGCGCTTCGATCGCGCCGCCCTCGACGAGCTGGCCGACGCCGGGCTGCTCGACACCGACGGGCGGCGCTGGCGTTTTCGATCCGACTCCGTCCGCGAGGTCGCGTACCAGACCATCACGAAGGCCGCGCGTGCGCAGCGACACGCAGCGATCGCCGCGTCGATGCTCCAGTCGCCGAGGCCTGCGACGGAGGACCTGGCCCATCACCTCGCCACCGCCGCAGAGCTGATCAACGAGATCGGGCCGGTCGCCGACGTGCCGGCCGACATCGCCGACGCCGCCATCACGTGGCTCACCGCGGCGAGCGAGCGGGCCTACGACTTCGGCCTGCTGCGGCTTGGCGTGCGCTATGCGGCACGGGCGCTCGGCCTGCTGTCGGAGGCCGCCGCCGACGACCCGCGCCGCGTCAAGCTGCTGTTGCTGCGCGCCTCGGGTCTGGTCGACATGCGCCGCTTCAACGAGGCCCGCGCCGATCTCGACGAGGTGCTGTCGCACGTGGCCCGCAGCCGAGACGCCGCCTGCGAGGCCGACGCCCGCCGCATCCTCGGCTCGTTGCATCAGCTGAGCGGTGACATCGTCGCGGCCCGCATAGAGCTCGGCCAGGCAGTCCAGCTGCTGCGCACCATCGACGACCCCCGAGGTCTCGCCCGGGCGCTCCAGGCGCGGGGCTTCATCGAGCTCTTCGGTGGATCGCTGGTCGACGCCGAATGGTTCTTCGGCGAGGCGCACGGTCTGTATCAGATGCTCGGCGACAACCGTGGCCTCGCATGGATCGAGCAGCATCGGGCCTGGCTGGCGTTCCTGTCCGGCGACATTCGCTCGGCGGAGGTCAAGCTCACCCACGCCGCCGACGCTCTCGACGGCGTCGGTGATCGCAACGGCGTCGGCTGGGCGCGGGGCCTGCTGGCGTTCGTTCGGTTCTTCGATCGTCGCTTCGACGAAGCCGAGGCGCTCGCCCGCGCCGTCGCCGACGAAGCGGTCGAGCGCGGCGACGAATGGGCCGCCGGGCTGATGGGGACGCTGCTCGCCAACCTCCGCCTGTGGGCCGGGCGCCTGGAGGAGGCCGCCGAACTCGCCGAACAGGCCCGCGTGCGGCTGAAGCGCATCGGCGACTGGTTCGGCACGAGCCAGGCGCTGGCCTCGCTGATGCGCGCCCAGGTCGCGCTCGGCCGCTCGAACCTCGCCGCCCGCACCGCGGAGGAGCTGGCGACGCTCGGCGACTCGTTCAGCCGCAACTCGTTCGCTCCGCTCGCGCTCGCCGGGGCCGCGATGCACCGCGGCGACGGAGCGCGGGCGCTGATCCTGGCCGACGCAGCGATGGAGCGCGCCCAGGAGGCCGGAGCGGCGACCGACGAGCCGGCGATCGTCAAGGCGATCGCATTCGCGCAGGTGGGCCGCGTCGACGAGGCGCACGAGACGCTCGCGCCGCTCAGCGACGCCGCCGAGCACCCCTTCGCCCGCACCGCGCTGGCGCTGGTGGCCGCCGCCCGCGGCGACGCCGCGGCTGCCGTCGCGCACGCCGACGGCGTGCTCGCAGCGACGGGAGCCACCTATCTGGATCGCGTCCTGGCCGCCATCGCCGGGGCCGCAGCCACGGCAGCGCTCGGCGATCAGGCGGGCAGCCGCTCCCGGTTCGCGGACGCGCTCGACGTCGCGCTCCAGACCGGTGATGTCGTGGCGTACGCGCTCGCCGCTCGTGCCGCCGAGCACGTCCTCGGCGTCACCGTCGAGGGCGCCGATCCGGGGGCACTGGGGGAGGGGTGGAAGTCCTACGTCGAGCAGCTGCCGCGGCTGACCGCCGCTGCGACATGACCGCGCTGCCCGCGACGGGGCTGATCGTCGGCCGCTTCAATCCCCCGCATCTCGGCCATTCGCACATGATCCGCTGGGCTCGCGAGCGGTGCGGTGAGCTCGTCGTGTTCGTCAACACCCGCGCCGCCGAAGCGGTGCCCGGCAGCCTGCGCGCCGGCTGGTTGGCCGAAATGCACCCCGAGGTCCGTGTGGTGGAGGTGCGTCACGACCTCGACACCGACTTCACCGACGAAGCGCTCTGGGCACGGTGGATGGAGCTGTTCTGGGCGCACTGGCCGCTGGACAGCGGGCCCGAGGTGGTGTTCTCGAGCGATCCCTACGTCGAGGACCTCGCGCGCCGCTTCGGGGCGCGCCCGGTGCTCGTCGATCCCGATCGCGCCACCGTGCCGGTCAGCGCCACGATGGTGCGGGACGCTCCCGCCGAGCACCTCGACCACCTCGCCCCACCGGTGCGCGCCTGGGTCGAGGCGCACTGGCTCTGACGAGCAAACGCCCCGTTCCCGGCCATGATCGGCGACTCGATCAGTGCCGAGAACGGGGCAGGCGCTCACTTGCTGGGCTGGGCCACCACGCGGAGGTAGGGTTTCACCGGCTTCCAGCCGTTGGGGAACAACTGCTTCGCCTCGTCGTCGCTGACGGCCGGCACGATGATGACCTCACCGCCGTCGGTCCAGTTGGCGGGCGTGGCGACCTTGTGGTTCGCCGTGAGCTGGAGCGAGTCGATCACGCGCAGGATCTCGTCGAAGTTGCGGCCTGTGGAGGCCGGGTACGTGATCGTCAGCTTGACCTTCTTGTCGGGCCCGATGATGAACACCGAGCGGACGGTGTTCGTGTCGCTGGCGTTCGGGTGGATCATGTCGTAGAGGTCGGCGACCTTGCGGTCCGGATCGCCGATCATCGGGAAGTTCACCGCGGACCCCTGCGTCTCCGCGATGTCCTTCTCCCATTCGACGTGGCTGTCGACGGGATCCACCGACAGGCCGATGACCTTGACGTTGCGCTTGTCGAACTCGGGCTTGATCTTGGCCACGTAGCCGAGCTCCGTCGTGCACACCGGCGTGAAGTCCTTCGGGTGGCTGAAGAGCACACCCCAGCTGTCGCCGAGCCACTCGTGGAAGCTGATCTCGCCCTGCGTCGTGGGCGCCGTGAAGTCGGGTGCCGTGTCACCGAGACGAACTGCCATGGTCGTGTTCCCTTCGTACGCTCCGTGTGCCGGAGAAGGTGCTTGTGTCATCAAAGCGCGTCGAGTGTACCTCAAAAGCCGACCTCCTAACTCGGGATTGCCGCGGCGGGTACGTTCGGACGATGAGCATCCCCGTGGCATTGGCCGACCTCGACGAGGTGATGGGTCGATTCGGCCCCGCGTACCTGGTGACGGTGGACGACGAGGGCCGGCCGCGCATCCTCGCGGTGACACCGCGCTGGGTCGACGGGGCCGTGGTCGTCGCCGGTCTCGGCCGCTCGACGAGGGTCAACGTGAGCGCTCGACCGGAGGTGACGGTGCTGTGGCCGCCCGCGGCCGCCGACAGCGAACACACCCTCATCGTGGACGGCACGGCGCGCCTGGACGACGACGAGACGACGGCGATCATCGCCCCCGGCGCGGCGATCCTCCACGTGCGGCGCGACCCGCCGGAGGCTTAACCCCGCGCCGCGCGGCGTGGCATGGGGGTGGTCGGTTGCGCCAGCAGCCACGCCGGCAGCCGAGTCGGGCGGCCTGCGGCGTCGACGCCGCCGTGGGCCGTGGCCGCCGTCGCGCGCACCTCACCGTCGACCGTCAGCAGGTAGGCCATCTGGAACGTGGCCGTGCGCGCGGATGCCAGCGCGAGATGGACATCGACCTCGTCGTCGAACAGCAGCGGCTTGCGATAGCGGACGAAGACCTCCAGGACGGCGGTGTCCCCGTCGGTCGCCCGCACCTCGGAGTACGGGTGGCCGATGTGCCGCAGGTACGCCACCCGTGCTTCCTCGAGGTACAGCACGTAGCTGCTGTGGTGTGCGATGCCCATCGCGTCGGTTTCGGCGAAGCGCACGCGGATGCGATGGGAGAAGGGGTAGTCGCCTGCATGCAGCGAGGGCTCGACCGTCAGACGCACGGCGCCGACGGTACGACACGCCAGCTGCCTCGGCGGAATGCCCGGCACGCCAGGCCGATGGGCGCGCGACGAAGCGATGACTCTAGGC
>CAZGUH010000097.1:0-4085 GCA_964529005.1 uncultured Ilumatobacteraceae bacterium
GCACCAAACGCGGTTTTCGGTGAGCACCGAACGCGGCTTCTCCCGAGCGCTCACAGCGCAGGACGCGCAGCGCTTCTGCTCAACGAATTACCGCCGAGCAGATCCTGACGCGAGAAGTCGCCGCGCTGGAACGATTCTATGACGAGCTCGCGATCTGCGACCACGCGCTGGGCGTCTTAATCCACGACAGCCCGGCTGCAGTGCTGTGCTCCATCCCCGGTGTCGGCGTGCTCACCGCGTCCTACTACGGCGCGGCGCTCGGCGAATCGTCCCGGTTCGCCAACGCCGACGCCGCCTACCGCTACTCCGGGCTGTCGCCGTCGAGCTACGAGTGGGCCGGCCGCACCGGTCGAGCATCGATCAGCCGAGAAGGCAACGTCGCATTGCGCCACGCGATCATCACCCTCGGCCAGGGCCTCTCGATGCACTACCCGGACTTCATCGCCTACCGCAAGCGGCTCCAGGCAGCAGGAAAGCCGCCACTGGTTGCGCTCATCGCCGTCGGACGTCGAGCGCACCGTCTCGCGTTCGCGATGCTCCGCTCGCAGCAGCCGTTCGATGCTGAGCGATGGGCCGACTCAGCGGCGAAGGGCCGATCCGTCACGGCCAACGAGGTGACCGGAACGACGTAACCGACCCAACGCCATCGTCACGATGCCCGCCACCGCCAGCGGCCGGAAGATCCCGGCTCCCAGCCGGGTGCGGGCAGGCAAGGGTCCGACCAACGTCGCCAAGTTTCAGCAGCACCGACAACTGCGTAATTCCAGCAAGACGCCGGACCCCTCCCGCCACCACCAGCGAGCACGAACAGCCAGGGCCACGAGCGCGTTACACGAGTCATCGCCGACGGACTCCGCCCGCACCCACCACCGGCACCGAGCCTCGCAGCCTCGTGCGCCACCACCTTCACCGCGCGCGACCCCGCTCTGTTGACAACCGCGCCAGAACAACTGGATGACCGTGCTCACCCAGTTGCGCAACCGCGGGATCCACGACGCGTTCATCGTCTGCTGTGACGGCCTCAGGGCCGGCCGGAGGAGTCGATCCGGGCGACCTGGCCGCTTGCCGACGTGCAGCTGTGCGTGGTGCATCTGGTCGTCGCTGCGCTACACGTCGAAGAAGCATTGGGGCCAGGTCTGTCGAGAGCTGAGCAGGCCGCCATGAAGGTGCTCTACCTGGTGGCGACAGAGAAGAGACCGAATCGGGCCAACCCGACCGGCAGGATCAACGCCTGGAAGAAGATCCTGAACACCCTGACCATCCACTACGGCGAGCGCATCCAGGCCGCCAGCTAACCAACCACGTCACGTCCGCTTACACACGAAATCGGACAGTCCCACAGACCGGTTCCTTGTCGAAGCCCGTCCGCGTGTAGTCGATGATGGTGTCGGAGGACCGACACCGAGGACGACTACACGCGCGGCCAGGCACGAAGTAGCCGCTCGTGACTGCCCAGCACCATTCGAGCGATGGATGTCAGCGGCGTAGCCACCGGAACGGGCACGCATCGCCCGAAGCATCGGTCGCTGAACGCCGTGCTACAGACGTGCAAGACGGCGGTGACCCGCCGCCATGCGCTTCACTCAGCTCTCACGAAGAGAGGACTTGGGCACATCGCGTCCTGTCGGACCGCAGACGGCCCCATTCTCAGGCCAGACCAAACGTCACTGGGCGCAGCGGCGCGTGCCGTTGTCGCTTGCACTGACCCGGATCGTCGCCGCTGCAAAAATCGTGGTTGCCGTCGCGAGTACGTCGCCGTCAGCATGAAAGATAGGTAAACCAACCACGCACCCTTTGCGAGGGCAACTGACCCATGATGGTGTTCGTATCGTTGTGGCCAATCGAGTACAGGAAACCACCGAACCATGCTCCGGAGACGTCCAACCTGGCCGCCCACGCATCAGAACCTCCGGCAATGTCATTGTTCCAGTCAAAGGAATACAGGCCTCCGACACCGACCAGCGACCCAGTCGCGGTCAAGTCCCCATGCGGTACGGCAGAAGCGTTAACCACTAGAAAGGCATAGGGCGTACAGGCGTGAGCGCTTGGCGCGTTGGGCAGGGCACCGCCGGCCACGGTGCCGATGCCGAGGGCGGTGAAGGCCGTGGTAAACCGAACAATTGACCTCATCTGTCGTCCGCCTTTCAGTAAATCCAGACCGAAAAACCTGGATACTCGGTTACGGGAGCACCAGGACCCGGTGGGGTCACCATGACGCGGAGCTCAATGTGGCCATCAACTTCCTCAACCTTTGAATTCGCCGCGGGCATGACTTCAAAGTGAGCAAAGGTGTCGTCAGGAACTTGGAATGTGTAGCCCATCTCCAAATTCTGGATGCCATCGGCGTTGAAGATCAGGGTGTACTCACCGGGACCGGTTATGTCAATCGGTTCAGACAAGTACGCGTAGGGCCCGGAGTTCACCACATTCTCGGGCTTAAAAGGCGACGAGGACATGGTGGCCTTGTACGCCAAGATGTCGTCGCGCCTCTCGGTCCAGTCGGGCGTCGAAGCCATGTAGATGCTGGTTGTCGAAACCTGATTACCAGCACCGCCGTTGTCCTTTGACTTTAGTGCAACAGATCTCGCGGCGGATACTTCCGAGATGGAGTCCGACTTGGCACCGCATGCCACTAGCGAGATTCCAAATGGAACAGAGATCAAGAGAGCCATATATCTACGACTCATACGTTCCGCCTTCCGCTCGTTGCATCGGCATCGCCGCCGACCCGCCCCCAAGCAGGGTAGCACTGTCATCCTCTCAGCGCAAGCCGGCCTTGCCTCGTGCGGTCCGAGACAGTCCGGCACACGATCACGAGATCACCTCATGCAAGGAGCACTCGACAATGAGGAGCCACAACGAGTTCGGGCGAAGAGGACTGCTGCACCAACACCCATCCTCTTGCAAATCGGGCGCCGGTCCCGTAGCGAACGCCATCCGCAGGAGAGAGGTCCCCCGGCGAGGATGCCCTACCGACGGAATCTCGGAATTGCGGCCCGTCGCCCGAGAACCGAGACCTCCCTCGCCGCAAGCGGGGTGGTGGTGGCTGGTCGCGTCGTGACGGCGGTGTTGTGTTGTTGACGGGCGAGGTGGTCGGGTTGGGCTCGCGTTGAAGCAGCGGTCGTGGGCGTTGGTTGTCAGCGCAAGGTCGGTGCGGCGGCGCGCCGGTCCGCGAGTCCGCTGTCAACCGGTGGCGGGTGTGAGCTCGCGGATCGCGTTGAGCGCGGTGACGAACTGGTCGGCCCACGGCCAGCGGCTGGGCATGCGCAGCGTTGGTCGGCCGGAGCGGTTGACGAGCCGGGCGGGTAACGCGAGGAGTCGGTGCGGATGCTGCGTGCGACGACGAGTTGGTCATCGACGCGGCCTCGCCGAGCATCGCGGTCCAGCGGGTGAGGTTGTGGGCGAGCACTGCGCATTGCAGCCACGCCGAGCTGGCGTGGAACTTTCCTGACGGCACGTGTTCGAGACCGGCGCCTTCTTTGATGTCGCGGATCGCGAGCTCGATGGTGGCGTGTTGGCGGTGGAACCGGTCCACCTCCACGACGTCGCCGGTGAGGTCGGTGAGGAACGCGTGGTGACGCCAGTCCGGCCACAGCCGCTGTTGCGCGCGGCCGACCAGACGGGTGCGGCGCACGATCAGCCGCAGGGTGTGCCGACCGGTCGTGTCGGTCGTCTCGGCGACTTGAGCGACTCCGCCGTCGGAATAGGCAATGTCGATCCAGGCGTTCTCATCAATCTGCTCGATCGCGGCGGCGACTGCTGAGAATCCGCAGCGGATGGCCATCGTGAAGCGCACGTCGAGCCGCTTCAACGTCGATCGTGTCCTTGGCCCAGAACCCCGAGTCCATCCGCATGATGAGCTGACCCGAGGCTCCGGCGCGACGGCTGCGGGACACGAGTTCGTCGATGAACCGGCGGGCGCCACGCTGGGTGTTCGCCGAGCCTTTGCGCATCCGAGCATGGATGATCTCACCGGTGTCGGCGCGGCTGGCCAGGATCGGGTGGTAGCCGAGCACCTTCGTGTAGCCGAATGTCAAGGGCCAGCAGGATCTGCCCGGTGGCGGACAGTGGAACTGCCCGGCCGT
>CAZGUH010000098.1:0-3838 GCA_964529005.1 uncultured Ilumatobacteraceae bacterium
GTCTCGGCCGACGCCTACACGCACGTGCCCGCGGTCCGCAAGAGATCGGTCACGTTTTGGCTGAGGCGCCTCGCGGACCACACGGCGCGCAGCTTGCGGGACAGATCGAGCGACGGGCACGGCACCACGGTGAGGCGACCGCTGCGGATCTCCTCGCCGAGGGCGAGCAGCGAGAGCACAGCCACGCCATCGCCCGTCAACACCGCAGCCTTGATCGCAGTCGTGGACGCGAGCTCGACCAACGGCTGAGCTTCCAGACCGAGAGCGCCCAACGCGACGTCCAACACATCGCGCGTCCCTGAACCCACCTCGCGCAGGATCAGAGGCGTCCCCGCGAGATCGTCGGGGGTGATCACCTTTCGGCGTGCCCAGCGGTGCGATGCCGCCACGACGACGACGAGGGTGTCATCCCGGATCGTCCGCCAGCGCAGCCGGGCCGGCGGCCGCGGGCCTTCGACGAAACCCAGCTCGACGCCCCCGTTCACCACCATCTCGAGGACCGTCGCAGAGTTGCCCATCTTGAGGTTGACCGCCGTCGTCGGCGTCGCGGCGACCAGGCTCTTGAGCCACTGCGGCATGAGGTACTCGGCGATCGTGAAGCTCGCCGCGACGTTCAACCGTGCTCGGGTTTCGTGACGCAGGGCGGCCGCGCCCGCGATCAACGACCGCATGCCATCCAGGATCGGTCGGGCCCATTCGACGGTGGCAGCGCCCGCGGGCGTGAGGCGCGACCCGGCGGGCGTGCGTTCCAAAAGCTGGACGCCGAGCACCTGTTCCAACGTCCGCAAGCGCATGCTGGCCGCGGGTTGCGTGATGAAGTGCTGCGCGGCGGCCTCGCTGATCGATCCTCGCTCTGCCACTGTGGTCAGAAGGTCGAGGCTCGCGAGATCAGGAAGCGGGAGCGGCAACGACATCAGGCACCCTTATGCAACGATCAGCACGACGGCGGTTCCCAAGGATGCCAAGGACGCTGACAATGCAGGAGTGCGATCTCGCGCCGAGCGTCCCCCGGCAAGCTCCGTCCGGCCGCCGACGCGCGTCGGCCGCGCCGTCACGCCGTTCTCCGGCGCAGCCCGGTTCGTGCCTGGATTGGCCGTCGCGACCGCGGTGGGTGTGGCCGCGCTGTTGGTCGGCGAACTCGCGCCCACGGTCGGGGCTCCGGTGTTGGCCCTCGTCGGCGGCATGATCGTCGCGACGACGCGCCGACCGATGGAGAGCCTCGAAGCCGGCGTCAGCTTCGCTGCGAAACGCGTGCTCCAAGCCTCGATCGTCCTGCTCGGTCTCAACCTGTCGCTCTCACAAGTGATCGACTCCGGCCGCGGCTCGGCCCTCGTGCTTCTCGCAACCCTCGGCGCCGCGTGGGCGGCGGCGTGCGGCGTCAGCCGGCTGCTCAGGCTACGGGGCGACCTTCCGTTGCTCATCGGTGTCGGGACGGCCATATGTGGTGCGTCAGCGATCGCTGCGGCGTCGAGTGCGATCGGCGCCCGAGGCCGCGACGTGACGTATGCGATGACGACGATCTTCGTCTTCAACGCGATCGCGGTGCTCACGTTTCCTGCTGCCGGCCACCTCATCGACATGTCCGAGCACGCGTTCGGTGTCTGGGCGGGAACGTCGGTCAACGACACCTCGTCCGTGGTCGGGGTCGCCGCGGTGTACGGCGACACCGCCTTCTCGACGGCAGTGGTCGTGAAGCTGACACGGACACTGACGATCATCCCGATCTGCATCGCCTTGGGCGCCCGGCAAGCGCGGCGCGCTCGCCGAGACGGTCGCGGCATCGGTCGGATGATGTTCGCCCCCCTGCCGACGTTCGTTCTCCTCTTCGTGCTGAGCGTGGCTGCCAACAGCGCGGGCGTGGTGCCTACCGGCAGCCGAGACGCGGTCAGGGCGCTGGCAACCTTCACGATCACCGTCGCCCTCGCGGCCATCGGGCTGACGACCCGCGTGGCCGAGGTCCGCTCTGCGGGCGCCCGACCACTGCTCCTGGGCGCCGCCGTGTGGAGCGCGGTCGCACTGACGAGCCTCGCCACGCAGGCGTTGACCGGTTCGTTGCGGTGACAGCGGCAAGGGCCCGCGTCGAACGTCCGATGGATCGAAGCGAGCGACCCCTCTCCGACAGCTCAGTAGGCTGACAGCGGTGCTCACCACACTTCAACGCGGTTTGCACGTCATCGAAGCTCTCGCGGATGGGCCGCTGACGGTTCGCCAGATCTCGGAACGAATCGGGCTCCCGCGCCAGAACGTCTACCGAATCGCCGTGACGCTCGTGGAAGCCGGCTGGGTCACGACTCACCCGCAGAGCGGCGCCTACTCGTTGACGCGTCGAGCATGGTCGATCGCCCACCGTTCGCTCGATGCCGGTGATCTGCGCGAGATGTGGGCGCCGACGGTCCGCCGCCTGGCAGCCACCGGTGACACGGTGCACCTGGCGGTGTACGAAGCGGGTGAGGTCGTCTACATCGACAAAGCGGAGGGCAAGAATCCGGTGCGCGCCTACAGCCAGCTTGGCGGCCGGGCGCCTGCTCACTGCGTCGCCACGGGCAAGGTCTTGCTGGCCAGCCTCCAACCGGTCGACCTCGACGACCTCTTGGACGGGCCCCTCATCTCCGCCACTCCGGCGACGATCGTCGATCGGGCCATGTTGCGCAAGCACCTCGAAGGAGTTCGCCAACGAGGATTCGCGACAAACCTCGGTGAGTGGCGCCGAGATGTCGGAGGAGTCGCGGTGCCGATCCTTTCGCCTACCGGAACGGTGGTCGCCGCGCTCGGCTTCTCGGCGCCGCTGTACCGCCTGAAGCGGAACATCCACCGGCACCTCACGTTGCTCCAAGAGGCGATCGCCCAGCAGCACGGCGGTTCACGGCCGCGGCTCGATCTCGATCGCGCCGCGGAGGTGGTTGCCTCCGTCAACCGCCAAGCAGACACCCGTGATCCATGACGCCTGCGGGCTGACGAGAAACGAGGCGGCATCGGCGACGTCGACCATCGAGCCGAGCCGTCGCAGTGGGGTCTCGCCCAGTTGCCGCCCGACGAACGCGCTGTCCCGATAGAGCGGAGCGGTCAGGTCGGTGTCGATGACTCCGGCTCGGATCGCGTTGACCCGCACACCGTCACCACCGAGCTCGTTGGCGGCGTTGACGATCAGCGCTTCGAGCGCAGCCTTGCTCACCGCGTACGACCCGAGCGCACGATGGGGCTTCAACGCCACCGGAGACGAGATCGCGACGATCGATCCACCCCCGTTGCGGATGAGCGCTTCGGCGCTCGCGCGCAGGGTCAGGAACGCGCCGTCCAGATTGGTCGCGAGCACACGCCGCCACGAACGCAGCGACGTCGCGAGGAGCGGCGCGCCCCCACCACCGACCCCGGCCGCGAGCACCGCCGCCTTCAGCGGCGCGAGCGCATCGGCCTGGCGAACCGCGAGCGCGACCTGCTCCTCATTGGTGACGTCGCCCACGACGACCGACACCGCACCGCCCAAGGCCGCCTCCGTCTCGCGCAACGGTCGCTCTCGGCGGCCCATGACCGTGACGAGGTAGCCGTTCTCGACGAGCCGTTCAGCGATGGAACGACCCAAACCTGTGCCGCCGCCCGTGACCAGCGCCGACCTCACGGCGGGCGAGGGGGTCACCGACAACGCTCCCACGACGTGCGACCGGCTCCAGCGATCAAGCAGGGGTCGACCATGCAGTGGACGGTCTCGGCACGTTCGTCCCGTCGTGCTTCAGAAGCTCGCGGGCGATGAAGGCGCGATGCACTTCGTTCGCTCCCTCGGTGAGACGGAACAACCGGACGGTGCGCATCATGCGCTCGATCGGATAGCGATTGGTGTAGC
>CAZGUH010000099.1:0-3812 GCA_964529005.1 uncultured Ilumatobacteraceae bacterium
AAATCGTCCCCCGCAGCGGTCATCGTCCACACCCCGCTGTGCCCGGCGAAATCGTTCGAGACATAGGCGATGCGCGCGCCGTCCGGCGAGAACGCCGGCTCGCGGCCGACGTCGAGGAACTGCACGTCGGACCCGTCCGCCTCCATCGTCGCGATCCAGCAGCCGCCCTCGCGACTGACGCTCATCGCGATGCGGCCATCCTGACCGGGGAAGGCCGCACGGACAGGGTCGGTGGTCGCCGGTTCGACGACGGCGAGCGAGGCGGCGGCGAGCGCGCAGGCCAACGCACATCCGCCGCGCCGGCGCACCGCTCCCATGGCTCCTCCACCCGTCTGCGCTCGATCGACCCACGCGACCGGGACAGCCATCTCCGCCGGCACGGTCGGTCACTACATTTGACGCAAGTTTTCGTATCGGATCAATACGCAATCTCACGTAGAGAGGTTCCGGGTGGTGCACGCGAGCGGTCTCACCGAGGTGCTGCACTTTCTCGAAAGCGGCGCTTCGGTCAAGACGATGGACGAGTTCGCGCGCTTCGTCGTGACCGGCCTTCCGTCCGTCGTTCGGTGTGATTCCGTCAGCTACAACGAGGTCGATCCCCGCCTCTGCCGGCTCGTCTCTCTCATGGAGCCCGACACGCACCGCTTCGCCGGGGACGTCGAGCTGTGGCAGCAGCACATGCACGAACACCCCTCGATCGCGCACTACATGTCGAGTGGTGATGGCAGCGCCGTCATGATCTCCGACTTCTTCTCGCAGGACGAGTTCCACGCGACGGCGTTGTACCGCGCGGTCTACCGTCCGCTGCACACGGAGTTCCAGATGTCGGTCGTGCTGCCCACACCCCAACCGGTCTTCGTCGGCGTCGCGCTCAACCGCGAGACGCACGACTTCGACGAGCACGACCGCCGGCTCCTGAACCTCCTGCGCCCCCACCTCGCCGAGCTGCATCACAGCCTGCACGCGCAGACGCGCCTGGGGCGCACGCTCGCCGCCCTCGAGCGCGCCGTCGCTCGCGACGACCGCGCGATCGTGGCCCTCACCGACGACCGGCGGGTGGCGCTCGTCAGCGATCGCGCGATCCAGCTGCTCGCGCGCTACGCAGGTCCGCTCGAAGAGTCGCGGCTCCCGAGTCCGGTGCGGGACTGGCTCGAGCGGCAGACCGGCGCGCACGTCGGGACGCGTCGAGCCGCGCCGGGCGAGGCGCTCGTCATCGATCGGCCGCCGAGCACCGCGGTGATCCGGTTCCTCCCTCGCCTCTCCGACGAGGAACTCGACGTCATCACGATCGACGAGCACCAGAGCTGGTCACCGGCGGACTCTCTGACGACGCGCGAGCGGGATGTGCTGCGGCGGGTCGCCGAGGGTCGCACCAACGCACAGATCGCCGGCGAGCTTGAGATCAGCGCGCGCACGGTCGACAAGCACCTCCAGCGGATCTTCGCCAAGCTCGGCGTCTCGACCCGCACCGCTGCGGTCGCGGCGGTCGTACGCGGCGCCGGATCCTGAGAAGCGAACCAGCGTCGCCCGACCGGCGGCGCCGATCGTCGTCAGCAGTCGACGTCGGACATGTCGCCGAGCTCCGGTGATGACGGCGGCGCCCACGCATCGGGCTCGCCGGAGACCAGCTGGTGGGGCGTCGACGGCTCCGCGCCGCCGGCATCGAACCGGAACGGTGGATAGCGATCGGTCATCAACGCGGCGTACGCCACCACGCGGTAGAGCCAGCGGTTCATCCCCATCACGAAGTCGAAGAGGCCACGTGGGTATCGACCGGTGAACAGCAGCGCGACGCCGGCGAAGATCGTCACCCAGCCGATCAGCCCGAAGCCCGCTCCCGCGCCCCACGCTCTGCCGCGATCGGCCACCGCCCAGCCTCCGCCGACGAAGAAGCCGACGATCAGGTAGTGCGGGACGGCGAGCAACCACCACTTGATCAGGACGAGTCCACGCGACAGGGTCTCGGGATGCTCGACGTCGAGCGTTGCCGGATAGTCGACGGCCGACAACGTGAAGGGCGGGTAGCGGTCCGTTCCGACGCCGGCGGTCGCGTAGTACGTCACGCGCCACGTCCAGCGCAGCACGCCGACGTTGAAGCCGAACAGCGCCCGCGGATAGCGACCCGTGAAGAGCACGGCGACGCCAGCGATGGCCGTCGTCACGACGAAGGCCACCCACAAGACCGCGAGGATCAGGAAGTGCGGGATGGCGAGGAACCACTTCACGAGCCACAGCCCGCGGCTCAGTGGTTCGTCCAACCGCGCCTCCACGTGCACCGGTGAGCCGGCGGAGGTGAACCCGTGGCCCGTGAACCCGGCAGGAACGTGGGCGTGTTCGGACGGCGGCGGCGGCGTCGCCTCCCGGCGCGTCGACCACACGATCAGCAGCACCGCGAGGGCCAGAACGATCACGGTCGCCACGCTGATGCCCACGATGATCCACCCGAGAGCATCCACCTTCACGCCGACGGCGACGGCCGCGGCGACACCGGGCTGCCCGTCGGCACGCATCGCGACGATCGACCAATCGCCGCCCTCGACGTCCCAGGTGAGCACCTGCTCGCCCGTGCCTTCGGCCGACGCGACCCGGAACGCCTGATCGCCGGGAGCCGGCAGGGCGT
The DNA here is from genome assembly GCA_964529005.1 of uncultured Ilumatobacteraceae bacterium. Classification (GTDB taxonomy): domain Bacteria; phylum Actinomycetota; class Acidimicrobiia; order Acidimicrobiales; family Ilumatobacteraceae; genus CAZGUH01. Next base: position 2,621 of record CAZGUH010000099.1, read on the forward strand.
GATCGGCGCCGTCGACGCGCCGGTAGTCGACGTCGTCGTCGGACCAGTCGACGTCGCGCACCTCGTCGTGCGCTGTCCCCTCCAGGAACGTGTCGACGTCCGCCGTGTGCGCGATGCCGACGAACACGTCGTCACCGGTCGTCGATCTGGCCTCCACCCGGACGGTGGCGAGGTCGCCATCACGGAGCGGCCAGCGATCCGGATCCTCGTCGCTGCCCAGATCGATGTTGTCGGAGTGGATCGCCGCGGTCGGGCTCTCGAACCGCACGGAGTCACTGGAGAAGAATCCGTCGTCGTCGCGCTGCGTCGCGTACGCCCAGCCGAGCGCCGCGCTGGCGACCAGCAGCGCGACCCCGACGAGCGCAGCGATGCATCCCGCGATCAGCGCAACGACTCGTCCTGCTCGCATCACCATCCTCCTCGTTCGGGGACTGGAGGCGCCATGGTGCCCGCGATGCCCGACCGGCCGACAGGGCCGAAGGACCTTTGGCCCTGTGCACGCGCGTGCGCCAGCGCGGGAATAAGGAGACATCCCACTCATGCTCCGAAGGGAGGATCCTTTGGCAACCGATATCGACGTCAAGAAGGCCGACCGGCCCCTTGCCCGTCTCTGGGACTGGTTCGAGCCGCCCGAGATCACCCGCTTCCTCGGCGGGATGCGCCCGTTCGAGGACCGAATCCGCGTCGAGGAAGAGATGGTCGGTGACGAGCTCGTCATCCGTGCCGAGCTTCCCGGTGTCGACCCTGACAAGGACATCGAGATCTCCGTCGACGAGGACGTCCTCACCCTGCACGCCGAACGCCGCAAGGAGGAGAAGACCAAGACCGACGGTGGGTTCCGCACCGAGTTCCGGTACGGCTCGTTCCACCGCACCCTCGCCTTGCCGAGGGGCAGCTCCGCCAAGGACGTCTCCGCGACATATCGCGACGGCATCTTGGAGGTCAAGGTCCCGATGCCCAAGGACAAGGGGGCTGCCGAGAAGGTCGCCATCTCCCGCGGCTAGCGCGGTGGGCGACGACGAGATGACGTGGGGCCAGCCGCCATGATCGGCCGGCCCCACGTCGCTGACGCGACGGCGGTGTGTCCGCCAGCGTGGGACCAAGTGCCCTATCCAGCTCGCCACGCAGGCCGCACGATGCGTTCACAGGAACGAGCGCCACCAAACCGGCTGGCGGCTGGAGGACGACGACC
>CAZGUH010000100.1:0-3461 GCA_964529005.1 uncultured Ilumatobacteraceae bacterium
TCGTGCACCTCGGCGAGCGCGATCTGCGATCGAGGGTCGGTAACGCCGGCTTGCGCGTAGGCATCGCGCGCCGACGCCACGACCTCCGGGAACGTGGTGAAGTCGTAGCGCGGGTCAGCCAACCCGGTCGCCGGGCCGGCGACCATCGAGAGCGCCTTCACGTACAGCGGCCTGTCGGTGTAACGGTGCGCCTCGCTCGCCCTGACGAGGATCGCGGCGGCGGACCCGTCGCTCATGCCCGAGCAGTCGAAGACCCCCAGCGAGCCGGCGACGGTGGGGGCGCTCTCGATCGTGGCCGGCGCCACCTCCTTGCGGAACTGCGCCCGCTCGTTGCGCGCGCCGTTGTGGTGGTTCTTCCACGCGATGTGGGTCATCACCGCGCGCAGCTCGTCGGCCGGCACGCCGTACTTCGCGGCGTAGGCCGGCACGATCATGCTGAAGTTCGCGGGCGCCGTCATCTCCGGCAAGGTGCCGTCGCTCGGCGGCGGGTTGCCGGTCAGACCTGAGAAGCCGGAGTCCTTCAGCTTCTCGACACCGATCGCCATCACCACGTCGTAGGCCCCGGATGCGACGGCGTACGCCGCGTTGCGCAGCGACTCCGACCCGGTCGCGCAGAGGTTCTCGAGGCGCGAGACAGGCTTGTTCTGGATGCGCAGCGGGCGGCTCAGAGCAAGTCCCGAGACACCGGAGCCGGATGTGCCCAACCAGTACGCGTCGATGTCGTCGCGCGTCATCCCCGCCGATCGGAGCGCCGCCGAGCTCGACTCGACGAGCAGGTCGTCCACCGACGCGTCCCACCGCTCGCCGAAGCGGGTGCACCCCATTCCGACGATCGCGACCTGGTCGCAGATTCCATTCGACGCCACGATGCGCCCTCCTTGTCAGGCGGTCGGGAACGGCGCCGCCGCTCGCACGGGGCGCGCCTTCCAGAAGTAGTTGTGCACGCCGTTGGCCGTGAGCATGCGGCGGAACGTCATCTCCACGCGCTGCCCTGCCGTCACCGCTGCTGCGTCGACGTCGGTGAGCTCGCAGCGCAGTCGGCCTCCGCCGTCGAAGTCGACGACGGCGGAGACGAGCGGCGGGCTGGGGGTGTACGCGAGACGGTCGACGGTGACCGCGGCGACCGTGCCTCGCACCGGAGCGAGGGGGTCGGGCTCCATCCGGTCCGCCGTGCCGCACTCGAGGCAGACCCGGGCGGGCGGAACGTTGCGCGTGCGGCAGACCAGGCACCGCGTGGCGACCAGGCCGAACTTCCACCCTTCGCGCCGGTACGCGGGCGGTGCGGCAGGGGCAGCGGGGTCGGGACGCCGCGGCGGCTCGCGGTCGAGCATCCCCTTCCACGACAGGAACGTGGCGTAGGAAAGCTCGGCGTTCGCGCTGGCGATCTGGGCACGCACGCTCAGAGGGGCCCGATGACTGGTCAGCGCCGCCGTCGTGCGCAGCACCAGCACGTCGGCGCCATCGGCGAGCGACACCACCGCGACGACGGCGCCGGGCGCGGCGCGGTCGAGCACGTCTGCCAGCAACACGCCGGCCTGCGCGGCGCCGGGGTTGCCGACCTCGGCCGACAGGTCGTCGACGACGACGTCGGGTCGGACGCCGCTCGATCGGGCGAACGCGCCGGCAGCGCGCGCCGACACGCCGGCGACGACGAGGTGATCGACGTCGCCCGGCGCCAGATCGGCTGACTTCAGCGCACGAGCGAACGCGTCGGAGCCCGCCTGCGCGTATACCGGCTCGGCGAAGCGCTCTTCCCATGTACGCGACGCCGGCGCGCCCGGAAGGCGCCACCGATCGAGGATCTCGACCGTCGCGGAGCCATGCCCGAGCAGCTCGGCCAGCACCGGAGCGACCGAGTCGTCGCCGAACGCGAACGCCGCGGCAGCGTCGCCACCCGACCGCTCGTCGACGCCGCCCGGCAGGCCCGTCCGTTGATCGGAGCAGACCGCCAGCGCTGTGACCGACGCGTCGCAGCTCGCCAGCAGCGCGCCCATCGCGGACCGGACGGAGCCGACGGCGTCGACCGCGCAGCAGCCCGGCGGCAAGCCGAGCGCGGCGTGGATCGCCGTCGCGTTCGTCTTGTCGAGGTACGCGGGCGCCGAGGTGGCGAAGAACAGCCGCTCGATGACGCCGGCAGACGCCGCGACGAGCGCCACGCGCCCTGCTTCGACGCCCATCGACGTCGTGTCCTCGTCGAAGGACGCCACTGCTCGCGCTCCCTTGGCCGGCCCCGCTCCGAGCGCGGCGGCGATGGTGGCGCGGCGCAGACGGTGGTAGGGAACGTACGCCCCGTATCCGATGACTCCTCGCATCAGCGCGCTCCTCAGTCGTTCAATCCGCCGTCAGCGGCTGGCGCGGGAACCCGATCGGTGTCACCGAGTAGAGCTTGCGCAGGGCTCGCCCGACCTCGTCGGTCGCCAGCCGTTCGCCGCTCTTCGAGACGTAGGACAGCTCGTCGAGCTGCCACGGGCGCACGCGCCGGATGGTCGCCCCTTCGACGCGCAGCACCTGACCCGTCAGCCAGCCGGATTCCTCCGACGCCAACCACGCGACGACCGGTGACGAGTTGCCCGGATCCATGCGATCCCACGCGTCCCCGTCCGGAGCCGCGAGATCGGGCCGGGTGGCGAGCATACGGGTGAACGCCAGCGGCGAGATCGCGTTGGCGGTGACGCCGTACCGCTCGACCTCCATCGCCGTGATCACCGTCAGGTTGGCGATCGCGGCCTTCGCGGCGCCGTACGCGCTCTGCCCGGCATTGCCGAAGAGGCCGACACCCGAGGTCGTGTTGACGATGCGCCCGGTGACGCTCCCTCCCGCCTTGGACACCGCGCGCCAGTGGTCGCACGCGTGCTTCGTCACCGCGAACGTGCCCTTGACGTGCACGGCGATCACCGCGTCCCAGTCGGCTTCGCTCATCGAGACGATCATTCGGTCACGGACAATGCCGGCGTTGTTGACGACGGCATCGAGCCGGCCGAAGCGCTCGACCGTCGAGGAGATCATCGACTGCGCTCCGGCGAAGTCCGTCACGTCGGTCCCGTCGGCCACGGCGATCCCACCGGCGGACTCGATCTCGGCGACGACCGCTTCGGCGGGCGATTCGCCCACTCGCTCGCCGTGGACGTTGACGTCGAGGTCGTTGACCACGACGGTGGCGCCGTGCGCAGCAAGCTCGAGGCAGTGCTCGCGGCCGATTCCACGCCCTCCGCCGGTGACGATCACGACCCGGCCATCAAGAATTCGCTTGGACACCCGCACCTCACAGACACATGCTCGACGTCACGACTTGTGACTATACGTAGCGTCTTGTTAGGAGACCAATCTCGCGGAGCAGCGATGTCCAACTGCCCCGGCGAGGCGGTTGGACGTTTCAGCCGTCGAGCGGCGCCATCGCGCTCGGCGACCGGCGCACGGCGCCGACCTGCGAGAGGAAGTCCATCTGGTCGCTCTCGGCCCAG
>CAZGUH010000101.1:0-3211 GCA_964529005.1 uncultured Ilumatobacteraceae bacterium
ACACGGGCGAGGTCAACACCCCGGCACGCCTCGTCCCCGGCCTCCGAGTCGACGACGAGTTCGGTCAAGGAGGCTTCCGGCAGGCGTTCAGGCTGGCAACCACCGCCGAGGGACTCAGTGGCCGCGATCTCGGCTTCTGGGTCGCTCCGCACCTCCTCCGCAAGAGCGTCGCCACCGATCTCGCCTGGCAGCGGGAGATCGAAGGCACGGTCCGCCGCCGTTTCATCGGACACCGCGTCTCCGACGATGTCTGCGGACGGATCTACACGCTCGACCATCCAGAGCTCGCACCGCTCAAAGAGGTCGCACGCGTGCTCGATGAGCTCATTCGAAGCTCGATTGGTTCCCTACTCGTCCCCACGACTTACCGCATCTACTGGGCGCGTTCGAGCCGGATCTTCGGTCATGCCGCCGCGGTGGAAGCGACACTCGCCGCAGCAGGTTGGATCATCGACGCTGGCGACGTCGACGACCCGCTCTGCGACACCCAGCGGATCGCGTCCGAGCTCGGCATCGCACCGACCACCGCGCGGCGGTGGATGCGTGACGGCACGCTGAACTGCGTGATCGTCAACGACACCGATCAGCCGCCGCCACGCCTGGCGCGCCTCAGCGACGTCTGGGCACTACGCGACCGACTCGCCGACCGGATCCTCCTGCCGGACCTGGCAGCAGAGCTCGGCGTCCGCTACCACGAGCTGTACCGCATGTCCCGCCGGATGGGCATGGACCTCGCGCAACATCCGACCAGCCGACAGTTCGAAGTACCGCACGAGGATGCAGAACGCTTGCGCGCCGAGCACGAACGAGTCCGGGCGCTGCACGAACGCTCGATGAAGATCGCCGCAGCGGCCCAGCAGCTTGGCCTCGCGGTGAGCACCGTCACGCTGATGACCAAACGAGGCGAACTCGACATCGACCCCGAGACCGACAGCAGTAACGCCCGGTTCGTCACCCGCGCGTCGGTCGACAAGCACCGGATCGCCCAGCTCGGCCACTCGCCAGCGTCCGAGCAGGCCGCCGTACCGCTCGCTGACGTCATCCGATTCACCGGCCGCAGCCGCACCGAACTCCTCGACCTCGTCCGAGCCGGCATTCTCGAAGAAGCCTCTGCCGGACGCGGCCCGTGCCGGCTCACCGCCGAGAGCGTGCGCGTGTGGATGGCCACAAGCGCCTGACTCCCTCGGCCCTGACTGTCACAAAGGATGGCGAGCCGTTCTCGATCCCGGGCCGAACGTATGGTCGGCCAGGACGCCGCTGCCCCGACCCCGGCGGCTCGATGGACGCCGCGCGGATCGAGCGCCGCTCGCGGTGGATCAACTGCCATGGAGCCAACGCTGGACGGCGCCGCCGAGCTGCTCGTCGGACGGGAGAACGCCGAACCCGCCGGCCAGGTCGACGATCTCGTCGACCAGGTCCGCGACGCAGTCCGGTCCTGCATAGGCCAGCACGCTGCCATCCTCGGGTTCGCGTGCTCGGTGGAGCCCAGCGAGAACGCCGGCGGTGACGGTCGTGGCGGACTCTGTCAGGCCGAGTTCGACCCGTCGACGGATGTCGGCACGGAACGGGCCGAATGTCTCATCGACCAACTCCCATGCGGCTTCGGTCTCATGCACGTACCCGCGGCCTGGGATGCGGCCTACTCGGGATGCGAGCGCTTCGAGCGGGATGTCGGTCAGCGCTGCTGCCACCGCTGACGTGGTCTGCTCGACCGTGGCCGAGTCGAGAAGACGACGAGCTTCGGCGTCGGCTTCGGCGAGTAACCCGGGATGGGACGACAGCAACGCTGCGAGCACCGTCGTGCGCTCGTCAGCACTCAACCGGTCGAGGGCGCTCGTCGAGTGCTGCGTGGCTCGCGTGCGCTTTGCCGGTCCTCGATGGTTGCTCGTCTGGCGGCTGGCCGACATGGCGTGCACCATACGACGAGGTGTCGCAGGGTTCCCGGGTTCGACCTGCATTGGCGTGCATGCGGTGTTGCCGCGTTTGGCGGCGCGTCTACGTGACTCCGAGCCAGCGGCGGTACGCGGTCGCGAGCAGCTGTGCGTCGGGTTCGCTGTCGGGAATCGTGATGTCGAGCAGCGACACCGCCGCCGTGGTGTCTCGGCGGACGACGGCGACGAGGCCGCGTCGTTCGTCGCCGTCGAAGTCGATGCCGGTGACACGAACCGGCGCGCCGATCACCGAGGCATCGAACGGGAAGCGCACTTCGTCGCTGAACGCTTGGAGAAAGCTCCAATACCCTTCGTCGCCGTACGTGTCGACGGTGACCTGCTCGACGAGCGCGTCGAGATCGATGTCATCATGTTCCATGTGGCCGCCCAATTTCGTGTTGTCGGCGAACCCGTTTGGGGATGTCGAAGCCAAGTGTGGTGTAGGCCGGGTGGCGTTTGGTGTGCATCCGGTCGATGACAGGGATGCGACTGTCGACGTAGTCGTGCAACTCGACATGGTGCTTGCCGGGGCTGGTGCGCAGTAGCCGTCCGACGTATTGGACGACGCGGCCTTTGAAGGCGAGCGGGAACGCCAAGAAGAGCGTGTCGAGTTCGGGCCAGTCGAAGCCCTCACCGAGGTAGGAGCCGGTGGCGACGAGCACGATCCCGGTATCGGGATCGCGGCAGTCGAGCGCGGCCGCGACGGCGCCGCGGGCGCGCTTGCCGAGCCCGCCGCGCAGCACCAGCGCGGTGTGGCCGAGCTCGGCCAGGCCAGCGACGATCGCGTCGATGTGGTCGGTCCGTTGGGTCAGCACCAGACAGGTCCGCCCGGCGGTGACGGCCGCGGCGACGTCGGTGCAGACCTGGATGGTGCGCTGCGGGTCGGCGACGAGCTCGGCGAAGATCTCTTGGATCGGTACCGCCGTGCTGTCGGGGATCTCGGTGGTGGTGTGCTGGACGACGAGTTCGCGGCGTACGAACTCGGCGCCTTCGACGGCGGCGGGTTTGATCTCGTGGCGGGTCGGGCCGCATTGAAACCCGATCAGCGCCTCGAGCCGGTCGCGTCGGTAGGGGGTTGCCGTAAGGCCGAGCCAGCGTCGGGAGCGGGCACGCTGCACACACGCTTGGAACGACACCGCAGGGATGTGGTGGCACTCGTCGACGACTACGAGGCCCGGGACCGGTGTCATGACAGCGGTCAACCGTACAAGGCGTTCACGGACGGGCGATGACGACACCGCTCCGGCCGGGCACGAGGTCTCGACGACCTCAAGCGGAGA
>CAZGUH010000102.1:0-2451 GCA_964529005.1 uncultured Ilumatobacteraceae bacterium
GGCGGCGCGGTCGATCCCGCTGCGGCGCGGCGGGCGCCCCGACGAGATCGTCGGCGCTGCGCTCTACCTCGCCTCGGACGCCTCGTCGTACACGACCGGAGCGGTGATCAAGGTCGACGGTGGCATGGCCTTCTCTCCGGGGTGAGCAGTCGGCCCCCAGTACGGTGGTTCGGTAGCTGACAGCGTGGTAGCGAAGGAGCCTGGGGGGACCGTGGCGCGAGGATTCAGAGTGAGTGGCGACTTCGTCTCCGGGCATCCGGAGGTGGACCCCTCCTGTACGGAGCTGGTCGTCAACGTCCTGATCGCCGCCGGGCTGTTGCTCGATCGGATGGAGACCCTGCTTCGGCCGCTGGGCTTGACCACGAGCACCTTCAACGTCTTGCAGATCCTGGGAGGAGATCCGGATCCGCTGACGCCGACCGAGCTCACCGATCGATACCCGCTTCCGCTGACCACGGCGACGATGACGGGATTGCTCGACACGTGTGGCCGGCGTGGCTGGGTCCGCCGGGAGCCGCATCCGACCGATCGCCGACGAACCCTCATCCACCTGACCGAGGAGGGCGAGACCGTGCGCGCCGAGGCGGAGCGTCGCGTCCTCGGTGCGGAGCCGGTGTGGGTCGGGTCGACGTCGCGGAGCGGGCGGGAGCGGGTCGTGTCGACGCTCGGCGGCCTCATCGAGCACCTTCGGACCATGCGCGCGGAGCAAACGGGATCTCCTTGACACGATGCCATTAGGTACCTTATAAATATCGCTAGGTTCCTAATGACATATGGCACTGGAGGTTCAATCATGTCCACGCTCGCGCTCTTCCACGGCGCCGACGACGGCGATCGGCTCACGGTTCTCGGCACGGAGGTGACGGTCAAGGTCACCGCGGACGACACCGGCGGGGCATACGAGGTGGTCGTCGTCGTCACCGGCCCCGGCGGCGACGCCGTTCCGCATCGGCATCCGTGGCAGGAGTTCTACTTCCTGCTGGAGGGCGCCGTCGACGTGCGCATCGGCGCACGGTCGCATCGCCTCGAGCCCGGCGGGATGGTCACGATCCCGCCGCGTGCCCTGCACGCATTCACCGTCCTCAGCGAGTCGGCCCGATTCCTGCACGTCTCGGCCGGGCACGGCGCGACCGCCATGTTCCGCGACTTCGCGACGCACGTGCCGCACGCTCCGACGCTCGACGACCTCGCAGCAGTGCTCGATGTCGGAAGCCGCCACGGGATCGAACTCGCGCTGCCGGTCGAGCTCGCCGGCAGCTCAGCGGCCGGACGGACCTGACGCCGGCGCGACGCCGGGCCGAGTCATCGTGTCGCGAGCGGCGCCCGGATGCCGCCCGTGGGGGCCGACTCCGCGGGAGCGATCGCGTCGAGCAGGATGGCGAGCGTCGCCTTCATCTGGGTGAGGCGGCGATCTCCGACGATCGACGCGATCTGGCGCTCGGCGTCGAGCGCCTGGAGCCTGATCACTTCTTGGAGCCGGTGACCCTTGGTGGTCAGGCGCACCAGCCGCGCGCGCCGGTTGGTGGGGTCGGGCTCGCGCGCGAGGTAGCCGAATCGCTCGAGATGGCCGATCAGCTCGTGGACCGACTGCTTTGTGATCTGGAGGCGCTGCGCGATGTCGGTGAGGCGTTGCCCGTCGAGGCCGGGGTAGCGGAACAGGCTGAGGTGCGCGGGGTTGACGTCGTCGTACCCGGCGCGAGCCGCCGCCTCGTTGATCAGCCCCCACGTCCATTGCCACACGACGCGCATCGAGTGCCCGATGTAGGGCGGTTGGGGGTCGGCCTCGCTTGACACATTGGTCAGGATACCTTACTGTACGCTTCGTCAGGAAAACTGACGGTTGGGGGCGCCAGCACGGTCAGCAGGCCGGTGTTTGGCGGTGTTGTGAACGGGAGGACGAACGACATGAGCACAGCAGTGATCGACGATCCGAGCAACGCGGTCGCCGAGGCGTGGTGGTTCCTGGACGCGCTCGTCGTCGAGCACCGGCGTGCCGCCGGCATGACGAGCACCGTGTTGGAGATGACGTTGCCGGTGGGCCACGCGCCGGCGTTGCACGTGCACGACACGCTCGACGACACGTGGTACGTGCTCGAGGGACAGATGGCGGTGCGCTGCGGTGACGACGAGTACGTCGCCACGGCAGGGCATTGGTTGTCGATGCCGCGCGGCGTGCCGCACTCGTTCCGGGTCGTCGGTGATCAGCCGGCACGGATCCTGGCGGTGCACGACAATGCGACGTTTCGTGACTTCGTCGCCGAGCTCGGTGTTCCCACCGCGGAGCGCGTGCCCCCGCGGGAGCCGTCGTTCCCGCCGATGGACGAGTTGTTCCGAGCCGCGAACCGGCACGACCTGCGGCCCGTCGGGCCGCCGATGACCGAAGAGCAGGCGCACGCGCTCGTCTCCAGGGTGCTCGCCTCCGCCGTCCCGGCCTGAACAGACAGCGGATCC
>CAZGUH010000103.1:0-2260 GCA_964529005.1 uncultured Ilumatobacteraceae bacterium
TGCCCGTGTCCATCGAAAAATGCAGTTCGGTGATCACCGAATCGTGTAGGTCCGTCTGACGCTGGAGCTCGACGCGCGTGGGCGGTGAGGAGCCCCGGAGGGGCGACGAGCCGCTCACGCGCGTGCGCGCTGTCTGAGTGGGTCCCGGCCCGGGCGGTTCTGTCGGCGCCGGCCCCGACGCTCGCGACGTCTTGTCGTCGAGCGCGGAGGCCGCATTGATCAACGAGGAGGAGTTGATGGACATCAGGGCGCTGGCGCGCCAGGGCTACACCTACGCCGAGATCGGGCGGCTCGTGGGCCGCGACTGGCGGACGGTCAAGCGGTATCTGGAGACCGGCGCGCAGCCGGTCTATCGGCGCAAGCGGATGCCGTCAAAGCTGGATCCGCTCAAGCCGTTGATCGATCAGTGGCTGGCCGCCGAGCCGCGGCTTTTGGCGACCCGGGTGCATCAGGACTTGGTGCGCGACTACGGCTTTGACGGCAGCTACAACACGGTGCGCCGCTACGTCGAGCGGGCGCGGCCGCGGCCGGCGCGGCGGGCCGAGGAGCGCTTTGAGACCCGGCCGGGGCATCAGGCGCAGGTGGACTGGTCGCACGAGCAGCCGATCCGCACCAGCTCGGGGCTCGAGCTGCCGCTCTACTGCTTTCACATGGTGCTCGGCCACTCGCGCGACTCGTTTTGCGCGCTGACCGGCTCGCAGGATTTGGTGACGTTCTGGGCGTGTCACCGGGCGGCGTTTCGGCACTTCGGCGGCGTGCCGCGCGAGTTGCTCTATGACCGCACCAAGACGGTTGTGCGCTCCCACGTCGGGCGCGAGGTCACCATCGGCGAGCGGCGCTTTCACCCCGAGGCGCTCGCGTCGGCGCACCACTACGGCTTCTCGCTGCGGCTGTGCAAGGCCTATCGGCCGCAGACCAAGGGCAAGGTCGAGTCCGACGTGCCCTACGTGCGCGAGCGGCTGTTTCGCGGCCACAGCTTCGGAAGCTATGAGCAGGCCAACGCCGCCTGGCGCTCGTGGAATGAGGACGTCGCGCGGGCGCGCGTGCACGGCACCCACGGCGAGGTCGTCGCCGCCAGGGCCGAGCGCGACCGCGCGGCGCTGCTGCCGCTGCCGCCGGCGCCCTATCTCGTCGTTGAGCGCACGACGCGGACGGTCGCGCGCGATGGGTTCTTCAGCTTCGAGGGGCGCCGCTACGCGGTCCCCGGCGCGCGGCCCGGCGAGCGCGTCGAGCTCGTCCTCGGCGAGCGCGAGCTTGAGATCTACTCGACGGTCGACGGGCGCCGGCTGGCGCGCCACGAGCGCGGCCGCCCCGCGCGGGTGCTGCCCGACCCCGTCGAGGACTCCGTCTCGCTGGCGCAGGTGCTCTCCGCGCTGCCGGACCCGGAGGTGCATCGCCGGCCGCTGTCGGTCTATCAGGAGGCGATCGATGGCTGAGCTGATCACCGAGCGCATCCGCCGCAACGCCACTGAGCTGCGCCTGCACGGCATCGCGACCGAGCCCGACGAGCTGATCGAGCGCGCCGAGACTGAGCAGCTCGGCTACCGCGAGTTCCTCGACCTCGTGCTCGAGTCCGAGCTCGGCGTGCTCGAGGGCCGCCGCTACCAAAGCCGACTGAAGATGGCCGGGCTGCCGCACCACAAGACGCTCGATGAGTTCGACGTCGCCTTCCAGCCCGACCTCGATCCCAAACGGCTGGCGGAGCTGCGTTCGCTGCGCTTCATCCAGCGCCGCGTCTCGGCGCTGATCCTCGGCCCACCGGGGGTCGGCAAGACCCACATCGCCGTCGGCGTCGCGATGGACGCGCTGCGAGCCGGCTACATGGTCCGCTACACCACCCTCGACGACCTCGTCCGCGGCCTCAGGCACGCCGACGCCCTGGGACGGCTGTCAAGCAAGCTCGCCCAGCTGCAGCGCCCACAGCTGCTGATCCTCGACGAAGCCGGCTATCTCAAGCTCGACGCCGCCGACGCCAACCGCGTCTTCCAGGTCGTCAACCGCCGCTACACGCGCGGCTCGACGATCGTCACCTCCAACAAGACCGTAACCGAATGGGCCCAGACCTTCGGCGACGAAGCGCTCGCCGCCGCGATCCTCGATCGCCTCCTCCACGACGCCGAGGTCCTCACGATCAACGGACCCAGCTACAGGCTCAAAGGCCGACTCGAGGCCATCAGCACCGGCGGCGACACCGACTGAGCGACCATCGACCGACATTTTTCGATGGCGATCCACCGACATTTTTGGATGGCGCTTGACA
>CAZGUH010000104.1:0-2181 GCA_964529005.1 uncultured Ilumatobacteraceae bacterium
CACCACCGTCCCCACCAACTGGTGGACCTGACACCTCAACCCGCGGACAGGAAGCCCTAGTAAGGGCAATGCCTTCACCATCGATCCAAGGTCGAGACCCAGTCGAGCGAGGTCAGTTTCCAGGCCGCCGATGACGGGGCGCAGTGCGTCTGTAGCCACGACACTGCCATCGCTCGCGAGCTTCACAACCTCGCGGTAGGTCGCGCCGTGCAACGCGGGTCGGCGTCTTTGATCGGACGCGAAGGGTCGTTGCGAGGAGCCGGGTGGATTGACCGAGGAACTCGCGCAGCCGCCTGCGTTCCTCGCGTTGAGCGCCGGCCGTCGCGTGCGCGGCCTGTTGCTCAACACACCGACGCGCGACAGGATGGGGGACGCGCGAGACGGCACGATCGCCGAGGCGTTGGCGCCGATCGTGGTGAGCACGTGAATGCGGGTTGGGGCCGATGGTCTCGACCGTGAGCGCGGTGTCGCGCAGGATCTCTTCGATCTCCGCCGCGCCAGCGGCGCGGGTGGGGGCCACCGCTGCGGCGAAGCGGTCGATCTGGGCTTCGATCTCCGCGAGCGCCCGCGTCGCCACTCGCCTCCCTCGCCGAGATCACGACGGTCCTCAGGTCGGCAGTCCGTCGGAAGGCGTCTGCGACGTCGTGGAGGTCGTCCGTCGCGAGCGCCGATGGGATTCAACCGACGAGAGCGGTGCGCTCGTCGGCCGCCACCACGCCAACACGCGCATAGACCGTTTCGTCAGCGCCGAGCATTCTTGGTAGCGTGTCTCCGCACATAGCCCCTGGTCACGGCGCAGCGCGCAGGTCAGGGCACATTTCGAGGGCGTATAGCTCAGTTGGTTAGAGCGCCACCTTGACACGGTGGAGGTCTCCGGTTCGAGTCCGGCTACGCCCACCGCGACAGGCGCTCCGACCAGCGCCTTCTCGGCCGCCGGGGCAACCGTGGCACACCCCTCGTGGAACGTGTGGAACGAGGAGGCCCCGATGCACATTTCTCAACTGCCCAGCGGACGCTGGCGCGTCATCGTCCAACAGGACGGCCAACGCCGCTCCGCGACCGCCGACACGCGTGCCGCCGCCCAACGCCGCGGCGCTGAGCTCGTCATCGAGCTCGGCGCCGAGCCGTCCGCATCCGATGTGACCGTCGGCGAACTCCTCGAGCTCCACCTCGCCGAGCACGGCTACCGCCCAACCTCTCTCGACGACTACCGGTACATCGTCGCCAAGCTCACCACGTCTGTCGAGCCGTGGGTCGCCCGCCGCGTCCGCGACGTCACTCCCGTCAGCATCGACGGGCTCTACCGTCAGCTCGAGCGCGACGGCTGGAGCCCGCACCGTATCCGAAAGCTCAACAGCCTGCTCTCCTCGGCGTTCAAGCGCGCGAAGCGGTGGGGATGGATCGCGGCCAACCCGTGCCGCGATGCCGACGTCCCCCCGGAACCCGAGCCCGACCTGCATCCCGTCACCGCGGCCGAGGCCAAGATCCTGCTCGCCTGCGCCGACGCCTTCGATCCCGACTTCGGGCTCTTCGCTCGCATCGCCGCCATCACCGGCGCACGCCGGGCCGAGATCCTTGGCCTCCAGCGCCGCGACGTCATCACCGACACGTGCGAGCTGCTCATTCGACGCGCCGCCACGTTCTCCGTCTCGGCCGGCTTCAGCATCGAGGACGTCAAGACGGGCCCGAAAGGCCGTCGCCGCATCGCGCTCACGCCGGCGCTCGTCGCCCGCATCGACGCGCACCGGCGCGCTCAGGACCGTCGAGCGTTCGCCGCAGGCATCCGGCTCGACGCCGAGGCGTGGCTCTTCACCGCCGGATGGGATCGTCCATGGAATAAGTCTCGCCCGACGCACTGGTGGGCCGATGTCCGTTCGCTCGCCGCGCGCGTCGCGCGTCACGTCAAGCTGTCCGCCGACGAGGTGAATGCCGAGGGCATCACCCGTGCCCGCCTCCACGATCTGCGGCACTACGTCGCCAGCGAGGCGAATGAAGCGGGCTTCGACGCCCGCGCGATCGGCGACCGGCTCGGGCAGCGACGCGTCGCCACGACCCTCGAGCGCTACGCGGCCTCGCGTCCGGCGCGGGATCGAGCGCTCGCCGAGCACCTCGAGCGCCAACTCGGCGCCTAGGGCGTGTCCTGTGAATCGCGCGTGTGTTCGTGTGGGGTGGTTAGCGTTG
>CAZGUH010000105.1:0-2173 GCA_964529005.1 uncultured Ilumatobacteraceae bacterium
CTTAGTGTTCTTCGTGCCGCGCTGGCCGACGCGCGGCGAAGTCAGCTACGACGACTGCGTCGAGTTCGCTCGATGGCTCGCAGGCCGGTGCCACCTCGACGGCACACCCAACGTCGGCAAGGCCGCCGACTTCGACGTCGCCGCGCTGCGCAGGAGCACCGCGTCCAACGTGCTCGGCGTCTTGCGAGACGTGTTGGACAACCTCGTCGAACGCGGCCTCATCACCAGGAACGTGGCCACCAACGTCACCCCAGTCGCGCCACTGCGGCAGGCGTTGAAGCGCGGCCAGACCAAGAGCGAGTACCTCAGCCTGGCGGACTGCGCTCGCCTCGCGGCGAACCTGCACGTGTTCCACCAGACGATCATGTGGACACAGCGCCTCGGTTCGTTGCGCGTCGGCGAGGCGTACGGGTTCGACACCGGCGATGTCGTGCGCGGCTGCGCCGAGTATCGCGTCGGCAAGCAGGGCGGCCGCGAGCACGAGTTCTGGGACGTCGACGGCGAACTGGTCCGCTCGTCACGGATGCCGCGACTCAAGACGTCGGTATCCGAGCGGACCATCCCGCTGCCGGCTGCACTGGCCGAGCTGGTGTGGACGATCGAAGACGCCTTCCACACGCTCCCCGACGGCTCGCTCGACGCCGGCGTCCCGTTGATTCCCGGCATCCTGACCGACGACCGCGGGCTCGGCGGCTACCAGAGCGCGTTGAAGGCCAGCGCCCGCGCCGTCGGCCTGCCCGCGACGATCTCGAGCAACGACCTGCGCGGCAGCCTGATGACGGACCTCACGTCGAGCGGCGTCTCTCACGAGGTACAGCGCCGCTACTGCGGGCACGCGCCCGGCAAGGACGAGCACGCCCGCCACGACAGCACCATCCCGCTGCCCGGCGAGGAACCCGACACCCTCTACGAGCAACTCCTCGCCCGGTTCGGCACGTCGCGCCGCAAGCTCCTCGCCCACACCCGCGACCCCTACGCCACGGCGATTCAACACGCCGCCGCCACGCTCGACCACCCGACCCTGGAACGCTGGGCCGGCTACGCGCGAGCGGTAGAGCAGCAAGCCAGCCGCATCGTCGGCGGCGACCCCGACCGCCGCCGTGACCGCCTCGCCCGCATCGAGCACACCGCCCACCACGTCGCCCTCGGGCAGCGGGTCAAGGCATGGGACCGGCGCAACATCGGCACCGTCACCGGACTCGACGACACCGCCGGCGCCGTGCAGGTCACCTTCGTCGCCGCCGACGGCCGCACCGCCACCCGCACGCTCGACTGGGGCGACGTCACCATCGTCGACCCCCGCCAACCCCACCCGCGCATCCTCGACCCACACGCCGCGGCGACCCTCGAACGACAGGCGACCGGCCTGCGGTCGAGCCTCGCCCGCTGGGACGCCCACCTCGCCCGCCACGGGGTCCAACCCGGCGACAGCCACGTCTACGAGCACGCCGCGACCCTCGCCGCCGACCGCGCCGCAGCGATGCTCGCCGCCGAGCACCCCCGCTGGCTCAGCCGCCTGCTCGCCGACCGGCCACTCGACCGTCCGGCCGCGACCCAGGTCTGGGACGACGCCGTCCGCGACATCGCCACCAGCCGCCTCCGTCACGGCATCACCGACCCGCACGAGCCCACCGGCCCCGACCTCGCCGACGACTCGGCGCATGCAGCCTGGGCGGCGGTCTCACCCGTCGTGGCAGCCGCCCGCGTCTGGCTCGACACCCACACCAACGGGCCCGACCTGTCCGTCGTACGGATCCGCTCGCGTCGCGAGCTCTACGCACGCAGAGCCGACCTCGACGCCATCTTGGACACCGCACCCCCCGACCTGCGCAGCCACATCGCCGCCATCCAAGCCGGCGGCATGCTCCCCCTCGCCGACACGACCGACGTGCTCAACGATGCTCTCGCCGCCCAGGGCGAACGTCGGCGCTGGATCCTCGAGCACTGGCCCCACGTCGTGGAGGCCCACCAGATTGCCCACGCCATCGACCACGGCCTCGCCGGCGCCGACATCGACCCGCTTCTCGACACCCTCACCAACGCCAGCGATCCCCTCCTCGCGGCCGCCGTAGCCGAGCGGGAACCCTGGCTCGTCAACCTCGCCGGCCAACTCCTTCCCGACGACGCAACCGCGATCGACAACGCCACGGAACGCCTCCTTGCCGACATCGCG
>CAZGUH010000106.1:0-2155 GCA_964529005.1 uncultured Ilumatobacteraceae bacterium
TCAGAGTCCGGATTCGAGCAGGCGTTGCGCCGCGACGGACCCGACGGCGACCGACGTGCGGAAGCTGATCAGCCAGCGCCCTCCCTCCCTGCGGCAGCGCCAGTAGTTGGTCGAGATGCGGTGGAGTTCGGCGTCGTGCCCGGCGCCCCAATAGACACGGGAGTAGCCGGTCACGTCCGCGGAGTCGCCGTCGACGACGATCACCGTCGGGCCGACGGTGTGTGCGCACCGGGGTCGAAGCGCTCGGTGCCGCTCGCTCTCGACCATGGCGCGCACCTGATCGCGTCCGACCATGCGGTACGGCTCGCCGTCGGCGACGTACGCCCCGTCGAGTTCGTACACCGCATCCTCGGTGAACAACGCTGCGAGGTCGTCGGCGCGGCCACTGTCGACTGCGAAGCAGTACCGAACGATCAGCCGGTTGATCTCTGCTTCGTCCTCGAGCACGCGGATCCGCTGCGTCAGACCGCGCATCGTGCGATCCCGGTCCGCGAGCCGGCGGCGCAGCCTGGCGAGCTCCTTCGTCGAGGCGGCGTTCACGCGGTGAAATCCGGGGTGTCGAACCAGTCCCATTGCCACGGGATCACGGTCTCGAACGGGGAGCTCAGAAGCGGCGTCTCGACGGGACTGTCGAGACGCGAGTTCGCCGTCGCCCGCAGCTCGCGCAGCACAGCCGAGCGCTGCGCGGTGAACTCCAGTGGGTCGTCGTCCAGGTAGACGATCACGACCCGGTCGCTTCGCATCTCCGTGGCCGTCCGGTCCTGCACGAACGTGTCCGCCGCGGTGAACGTCCATGCGCCGGCGGCGCCGTCGCACTCGACGAGCCGCGGGATACACACCTCCGTGTCCCACTTCAGCTTTGCCACGACATCGGCCACCGGCCCGGCGAAACGTGAGACGGTGACGAACACGCCGCGCGTCGGGCGGAACGGCAGGACGTCGGCGGTGACGAGGCGCGAACGGTCGACATATCCCTGCGTCGGCACGAAGAAGCCGCGCAGGCACCGCTTCGTCCACGCCAGCTCGGGCCGGCGGCCCCAATGCCGGGACAGCGATGCGAGTGTCTCCCACTGCGCGATGCTCTGCTCGACCGGCTCGCGATACCAGTACGTCGTCAGATACTGCACTGCTGCCAGCTCGGAATCGATCGGGTCACCCGCTGCTGCGCAGCGCGGCGAGCGAACCCACCGCCGACCCAACGCCACGCCCGGCAGCGCCACGTTCTCCGGAAGATGATCCAGTCCGTGCCACTCGGCGTACTCCCGGTGCTTCGTCTGGTCGAGGAGGCTCGAGAACGAGAAGAAGCATCTGCTCCCGAGTGAGCTCACGCGCCCGCGTCCGTCGTGGACGGAACACCTCCGTCAGCGACCGGTGAGAGCACGCCGACGACCCCAGCTTCCGCGAGGGCCTCGATCTCCCGCTCGTCGTAGCCCGCAAGCCGAAGGACGTCGACCGTGTCCGCGCCGAGGACCGGCGACGGTGGATTGATCGAGCCCGGGGTCTTCGACAACCCGATGAACGGAGCCAGCTGCTGCACGGGTCCGCACACCGGATGCTCCACGGTCTGCACGACCCCCGCATCGACGACGTGCGGATGGCTGATGATGTCGGCGATCGAGTTGACCGCGCCGAACAACACGCCGCGCGAGTTGAACTCGGGCGCCCACTCAGCAGTCGTCCGTGTGCGGAAGCGCGCCTCCAGGATCGGCAGCAGCTCGTCCCGCCGTTGCACGCGATCGGGGTTGGTGGCGAAGCGCGGGTCCTGGCCGACCTCGGGGATCCCGAGTGCCTCGCAGAACAGAGGCCACCGCACGTTGCCGCCATTCCACACACCGGCGACCGCGTAGCCGTCCGCGGTTTGGAACGCCTGGTAGGGAACCACGACCGAGTGCGCTCCGCCGAACCGGGGCGGATCGACCCCCGTCGCCCAGTACGTCGCGAGACGGGTCGTGAGCCCGGCGATCAGTCCGAAGAGCATCGACAGCTCGATGTGCTGGCCTTCACCGGTCTTCTCCCGAGCCAGGACGCCGAGCAGTGCCGCCTGGACGACCATCATCGCGCCGGTGAAGTCGGCGACCGGGAAGCCCACCAGCAACGGCCCGCCGTCGGGTTCGCCGGTCACGGCCATCACGCCCGACACCGCCTGGACGACGGG
>CAZGUH010000107.1:0-1857 GCA_964529005.1 uncultured Ilumatobacteraceae bacterium
AGTTATCCCGGGAGTACCGATCGCGATGGTGGGCTCATGCCGGCCGATCGGGACGCCTCGAAGCTCAGGTTCACGCCTGGGTGCGAGTTGCCCGAGCTGACGCCCGGAGCGGCGCGGGTGTTGCTGCGCATCTTGCGTAAGGCCCACGACAAGCAACTCGCCGACGACGGCAGTGCTTCCGATGTGAGAGACGAGCGGGACGTAGCGTAGGGAGATGAAGCGGTTCGCGTTCTACGGCCGGGTCTCCACCGAGGACCAGCAAGACCCCATGTCCTCGCGGAACTGGCAGCTCGCCCGGTCCCGCCAGATCATCGAGAGCAACGGTGAGATCGTCGCCGAGTTCTTCGACATCGGCCAGTCCCGCTCGCTGCCCTGGAAGCGCCGGCCCGAAGCCGCCCGGCTTCTCGACGCCTTCCGCGACCATGACCGTGGGTTCGACGCCGTCGTCGTAGGTGAACCGCAGCGGGCGTTCTACGGCAACCAGTTCGGGCTCACGTTCCCGGTGTTCACGCACTTCGGTGTCGAGCTGTGGGTGCCCGAAGTCGGCGGCCCCGTCGACCCCGGCTCCGAAGCCCACGACATGGTGATGTCGCTCTACGGCGGCATGAGCAAGGGCGAGCGCATGCGGATCAAGACCCGCGTTCGCACCGCGATGGCCGCCCAGGCTGCGATCGAGGGACGGTTCCTCGGCGGCCGCCCGCCCTACGGTTACCTCCTCGTTGACGCCGGCCCGCACCCCAACCCCGCGAAGGCCGCGATCGGACAGCATCTCCGACAGCTCGCGCCGGATCCGCTCGCTGCGCCGGTCGTGCAGCGCATCTTCACCGAGTACGCCGACGGACTCGGCCTCCACCTCATCGCGACCGGCCTCAACCGCGACGGCGTCCCCTCGCCGTCAGCGCACAACCCCGAGCGCAACCGACACCGCGCCGCCGGACAAGGCAAGTGGGCCAAGTCCGCGATCCGGGCGATCCTCGCCAACCCGCGCTACCTCGGCTACGAGGTCTGGAACAAGCAGCGCAAGGACGAAGTGCTCGTCGACGTCGACGACGTCGCACTCGGTCACGTGACCAAGATGCGCTGGAACGCCAGCGATCAGTGGATCACCTCGGCCGACCCGACCCACGAACCGCTCATCAGTCAAGAACTGTTCGACACCGCCCACGCGATGTTCGACCGCAACAAACGTGCCGCCACTCGAACACCGCGCGCCGGCCGTCACTACGTGCTCGCCGGGCGGATGAACTGCGCGGTGTGCGGGCGGCGGATGCAAGGCCACTGGAGCCACGGCCGCGCCTACTACCGCTGCAAGTTCACCGAGGAATATCCGGACAGCGACTCTCAGCACCCGCGCAACATCTACGTCAAGGAAGACGCCGTCGTCCCCGGCCTCGACCGGTGGCTCGGCGAACTCTTCGACGACGACCACCTCGACGACACCTGCGACCGCCTCGCCGGTGTCTCCGAGCCCGATCCCGCCGCCCAGGAACGCGATGCAGCGCTGCGCGCCGCGATCGCCGACTGCGACCGCAAGCTCGCCAACTACCGCGCCCTGCTCGATCACGAAGACGCCGTCACCGTCGCCGCCTCGTGGATCGCCGACACCCAACGCGAACGCAAGAACCTCGAACGCCAGCTCGGCCAGCAAGTGCCGGGCGACAAGCTCACCCCGGAACAGGTCAAGGCCCTCGTGAAAGCGCTCAAGGACATCGTCGCCGTCCTCGCCGACGCCGAACCGGCTGAAAAGACAGACCTCTACGACCAACTCGGCATCTCACTCGCCTACGACCCAGACGGCACCGTCACCGTCGAATCACGACCCCGTGGGGTACAAGTGCGTGTCGGAGGGGGGACTTG
>CAZGUH010000108.1:0-1836 GCA_964529005.1 uncultured Ilumatobacteraceae bacterium
GCGCTGGTCCCCGAGGTCGTCAAGCGATTGATCGGCAAGGGCCTGGACGTGCGCGTCCAGCCCGGCGCGGGCGCGAGCGCGCTCATTCCCGACGCGGCGTTCGCCGACGCCGGCGCGACGCTGACCGACGACGTATGGTCGGCCGACGTCGTGCTGAAGGTGGCGGCGCCGACGGACGCGGAGGTAGCGCGCCTGGGCGGCGGGTCGGTCCTGGTCGGCTTCCTGAACCCGCTCGGTGCGCCGCAGAACGCCAAGGTGCTGGCCGATGCCGGCGTGACGGCGTTCGCGGTGGAGGCGATCCCGCGGATCAGCCGCGCGCAGTCGATGGATGCGCTGTCGTCGCAGTCCAACGTCGCGGGCTTCAAGGCGGTGATCCTGGCCTCCGAGCTGCTGCCGCGGTTCTTTCCGATGCTGATGACGGCGGCGGGAACGATCCCGCCGGCCAAGGTGCTCGTGCTCGGCGCGGGGGTCGCGGGGCTGCAGGCGCTGGCGACGGCGAAGCGGCTGGGCGCCAAGACGACCGGCTACGACGTGCGCCCGGAGGTGGCCGAGCAGGTCCAGTCGCTCGGCGCGCAGTTCTTGGATCTGGGGATCTCCGCGGCCGGCGAGGGTGGTTACGCCCGGGAGCTGACCGAGGAGGAGCGTGCCCAGCAGCAGCAGGCGCTGACCGACGCGATCAAGGGCTTCGACGTGGTGATCACCACCGCGCTGGTGCCGGGGCGTCCGGCGCCGAAGCTGGTGACCGCGGAGGCGGTCGAGGGGATGGCGGCGGGCAGCGTGATCGTCGATCTCGCCGGCGAGACGGGCGGCAACTGCGAGCTGACCGAGCCGGGTGAGACCGTCGTGCGCCACGAGGTGACGATCGCCTCGCCGCTGAACCTGGCGGCGTCGATGCCGCAGCACGCGTCGATGCTCTACGCGCGCAACCTGCTGTCGTTCCTGGAGCTCGTCGTGGGCGAGGAGGGGCAGCTGGCGTTGGACTTCGAGGACGAGATCGTCGCCGGGGCGTGCGTGGCGCGCGACGGCGACGTCGTCCATCCCGGTGTGAAGAAGGCCCTGGAGGCGGCCGCCTGATGCTCGTCACCAACCTCGCGATCCTCGTGCTGGCCGGCTTCGTCGGCTACTACGTCATCTCGAAGGTCCCCAACACGCTGCACACGCCGCTGATGTCGGGCACGAACGCGATCCACGGGATCGTGCTGCTCGGCGGCCTGGTCGTCCTCGGGCTCGGCGTCGACGGCTGGTTCTCCAAGCTGCTGCTGGTCATCGCGATCGCCTTCGGGACGATCAACGTCGTCGGCGGGTTCTTGGTCACCGACCGGATGCTGGAGATGTTCAAGGGCAAGGACCCCAAGAAGGCCGCGGCCAAGGCTGAGCTGACGGAGGCCGAGCGCTGATGTTCGCCAGCTCCTTCCTGCAGGACACGGACTTCGTCTACGTCCTCTACATCGTCGCGTTCGCGCTGTTCATCGTCGGCCTCGGCGGGCTGACCGGGCCGCGTACCGCGGTGCGCGGCAACCGCATCGCTGCCGTCGGCATGGGCATCGCGGTGATCGCGACGCTGCTCATCGAGGGGATGGGCGAGTGGGCGCTGATCGTGGTCGGCGTCGTGGTCGGCACGGTCGTCGGGGTCCCGGCGGCCCGCAACGTGAAGATGACCGCGATGCCGCAGATGGTGGCGCTGTTCAACGGCGTCGGCGGCGGCGCGGTCGCGCTGATCGCGTGGGCCGAGTTCCGCAACACCGGCGGCTTCGCCCACGAGCCGACCTACGTCGTGCTGTTCGAGCTGTTCGCGGCGATCATCGGCTCGATCTCCTTCTGGGGCTCCAACATCGC
>CAZGUH010000109.1:0-1601 GCA_964529005.1 uncultured Ilumatobacteraceae bacterium
AACCGGCCGGCGATCTTCACCGGTGCGTTCCACCGGACGACGGGCAGGGGCCCGGTTGGACAGGCCGCAGAGACGCCGACGGCGCGCCGCTCTGGGCGTGCCCGACATGTGGCCGGTGGTGGGGGTACGCGTGGCCCGGTTTCGGCGGGCACGCCGAAGCGATGACGTGGTTGCCGATGCGTGACCTCTTCACCGGTCACGATCCCGACTCTTTTCAGGAGCTGATGAAGGCCCGAGCGACGGCGCGAGATGGAGTGACGGCGCAGGACGTCGCCCGCTAGTTGTCACAGTTGATGCTCCGCCGGGGCGGGTGCGCCGCGCAGGCCCTCGAATCGGTCGAGGATGATCGGAATGCCGGTGCGCACCCACCACGGAATGAAGACCTGCCCAGCCGACATCCCGCGACCAGGATCGAACTCGGGGATGTACACCGTCGGCGGATCCGCGAACTCACTCAACCGCTGACCGATGCGGCGCTCGATCGCGCCCTGCACGAGCTGGCGAAGGTCGAACCATGTGTCCGGCAGCGCGGTGTCCGCGAACGTCGATCGCAGCTCGCTCCAGAGATAGGAATCACCGCGCATCCCGAACTGCACCGGCGTCCGCTCGAACAAGTCACCGACCGCGGACGGCTGACTTTGCGCGGTCACGTGTGCCCTCGACGGACTCGCACTCGACCCACGACGGCACGTTAGGCGAGCCGTCGCCCGGCCGCCTCCGCGTCCGTCACGACCGCGTCAAGTCCCGGTGGCATCAGTCCGCCTCAACGGCGAACTCCACATCGCGCCGGTGGATCAAGGCTGTGACGACGGCGCCGCATGCCATGATCACCGCCGCAACCCACATCGCTGACTGCAACCCGTCGACGAATGCCTCGCGTGCGGAGGCGATGAGGTTGTCACCCGCCGGGCCCAGCTGATCGGCGGCGTGGACGACGAAGGCGAGCGACTCGTGAGCATGCGCGGCAGCCTCAGGTGGAAGTCCTCCGGTGGCGGGCTCGATGCCAGAGCGGTAGCCGCTCGCCAGCAGGCTCCCGAGGACTGCGATGCCGACGGCACCGCCGACTTCTCTCGCAGCGTCGTTGACCGCCGATGCCGCGCCCTGCTTGGACTCGGGGAGCGACGCCACGATTGCTGACGTCGCGGGTGCCGTGGCGAGCCCCATTCCCGCCCCCAGCATGAGTATCCCGGCGAGGACATGCCAGTACGAGCCGGCCGATCCCAGCCCGGCGAGCACGCAGAAACCGCCGGCGGCGACCGCGAGCCCGATCGAGTTCGTGCGTGCTCCGCCGATCCGCCGGGAGAGCCGGGGGGCGAGCTGACGAGACAGCGCTCCGATGGTCATGCCCATCGGTACGAACGCCACGGCCGCCTGCAAAGGCGAGTAGTCGAGGACGAGCTGAAGGTACTGCAAGCCGATGAAGACGAACCCGAAGAAGGCGACGAACTGGAGCGCGATGGACAGGCTGCCGCTCGCGAAGCCGGCGCGGCGGAACAGGCGCGGATCGAGGAGGGCCTCCGCCTGCCAAAGCTCCCAGAGCAAGAACGCGATCAAGCCGACCGCACCGGCGACGAAGCCGCCCACGACGAGACCGTCCGACC
>CAZGUH010000110.1:0-1563 GCA_964529005.1 uncultured Ilumatobacteraceae bacterium
TGCGGTGTCGGACCGCCTTGCGGAACCGGGCGTTCATCGATTCGATCGCGTTCGTATCAGGTATGACATCTCTGACGCTGTCAGCTCGGCGGTCGGCCTGGTCGTAGGGTCGGTTGGTCGGGTTGGGGGCATCCCGGAGGAAGGAGCCAGGGCAGGCCGCTCTACACATTGACCTGCGAGGTCGCGTTAGTACTTGGCCGCCCCAGCGACTGGCCCGACTGCGCTGCGAGCGCGAATCCGTTTCTGTCGTCTTCGGCCCGGCGAGTTCCTCACACCAACCGCGAGGAGAGCAGCTGTGAGATCGATCGGCATGGACGTGCACCGCACCTTCGCTCAGATCGCCGTCGTCGAGGACGGCCTGTGCCGCGACGAGGGCCGCATCGGCGTCCGCCCCGAAGACCTGCGGGCATGGGCCGCGGCGCTCGAGCCCGACGACGAGATCGCTCTGGAGGCGACCACGAACTCGGACGCGATCGCGACGATGCTGCACCCACTCGTCGCCAAGGTGATCGTGTCGAACCCACGCAAGACGAGAGCGATCGCTGAGGCCAAGGTGAAAACCGACAAGGTCGACGCCCGGATCCTGGCCCAGCTGTTGGCGGCGGACTTTCTTCCCGCGACGTGGGTGGCCGATGACCGCACGCGGATGTTGCGCCGGCTGGTGATGCGCCGCACCCACCTGGTGAAGCAGCGCACCCGTGTGAAGAACCAGGTGCACGGCATCCTCGCTCGAAACCTGGCGCCGACGTGCCCGCACGCCGACCTGTTCTCCGGTGTTGGTCGTCGCTGGCTCGCCCACCAGAACCTGCCGTGCGACGAGTGGCGCTCCGTTGAAGCGCTGCTGCGACAGTTGGACTTCCATGGCGACGAACTCGCCGATGTCGAACGTGACATCGCTATCGAAGCGATCGACGACCCGATCGTGGCTCGCCTGATGAGCGTCCCCGGGATCGATGTCATCGTCGCGATCGCGGTTGTGGCCGCGGTCGGCGACTTCTCCCGATTCGAGTCCCCGGATCGGCTGGTCGCCTATCTCGGGTTGAATCCGCGGGTGCGCCAGTCCGGCAACGCTCCCGCTGTTCACGGCCGCATCACCAAAGCCGGCCCCGCGCAGGCGCGCGGGATGCTGGTGGAGGCCGCGTTCGCGGCGTCGCGCACACCGGGGCCGTTGCGCGCGTTCTATCGCCGCGTCAAGGACCGCCGAGGGTTCCAGGTCGCGACCGTCGCCGTTGCTCGCAAGCTGGCCGTGCTGTGCTGGCACCTCGTCACCAACGGCGAGGACTACGCCTTCGGGCGACCGAGCCTGAACGCCCACAAGCGCCGCAAGCTCGAACTCGCCGCCGGCGCCGAGTCCCGTCGCGGCCCCGTCGCTGGCATGTCGCGCGACTACCACATCAAGCGGCTACGCGATGCAGAGAAGCAGCTCGTCGAACACGCCGAGCGCGCCTATGAGGTGACCGTCGCGCACTGGCAACCCCGACGACCTGCCACGGGTTGACAATGTCATCCGTCGTGTACACGATCTGACGGAGCTCGACGGGGAACTCGAGGAACGGCACGAAC
>CAZGUH010000111.1:0-1549 GCA_964529005.1 uncultured Ilumatobacteraceae bacterium
GGGCACCGCGTTCGCCGGCCACATCGAGGGTGCCCGCGAGTTCCACGCCGAGCTCTCACCTCGCTTCGATCGTCTCGACGACGCCCAGCTCGAGCCGCTCCTCGACACCCTGCGCGCGCTCTCGAGCGCGGAGGTCTATCTCGACCTCTACCCCGATGCGTACGCACACGCGACGCGGGGGTTGGCAATCGCCCGACGGACGGGCCAAGCGCACCTGATGCCGATGCTGACTCCGGTCGCCGGAACCGCTGCATGGATGATCGGGAAGATCGAGTCGGCGATCGAGATCTTCGATGACGCGCTCGAGGCCGCACGCCCCAACGGCAACGATGCAGTCCTTTCGTGGCTCCTGTTCAACCGCTCCCTCCCTGAGCTGATCATCGGCAACGTGGAGCAGGCGCTGCTGATCAGCGAGGAGAGCTGGAGGCTCGCGCAGCCCCTCGCCGAGGGCATGATCCGTGGATACGCCGCCGCCCGAGCGAGTGCGCTGGAGGCCAGCGGACAGCCTGCTGAAGCGATCGAGCTGCTCTATGGCTGCGCAGGAGGTCCCGAGCTGAGTCTCATCGGCGGGGCCTGGCGGGGCGTCTGGTTCGAGCTCGCGACCGCATGCCATCTCGCGGTCGGCGACATCGCCGCCTCACGCGAAGCCGCGCAGCGTGCCCGCGCACTCGCAGCTTCGATCCCGGTCGACCTGGCGGCCACCACTGCTGATCGGTCGGAGGCCGCATACGCGTTGGCGATCGGCGATGCGCCTCGCGCCGTCGAGCTGCTGCGCTCGGCCGTCGGGCACTCCGAGTCGATGGAGTCGCCTGTGTACGTGGCCTGGAGCCGAGAGCTACTCGGCCACGCCCTGGAAGCAGCCTCCGACGTGGACGGCGCAGTCCGCGAGCTGACGATCGCATCGGAGATGTCCGACGAGCTCGGAACGATCCGGTGCCGCGACCGGATCGATGCCGATCTGCGTCGACTCGGCCAAACCGTGCACCGCAGGACCCGCCGAGGCGTTGCCGGCGCCAGTGGGCTCGACGCGTTGACCGGCCGCGAGCTCGAGGTTGCCGAGCTGATCCGGGCACACGCCACCAACCGTGAGATCGCGAACGAGCTGTTCCTGAGCCTCAAGACCGTCGAGACCCACATCCGCAACATCTTCAACAAGCTCGGCGTGTCATCGCGCGGTGACATCGCCCGAGAATTCGGAGTTGCCGAAGCCGCGCGGTAGCCGAACGGGACCCTCGAGACCCCAGCCGGCGTCGGAACACCGCCGCGTCCGCCGGTACAGGAACGGCAACGGCCGGACCAGCGCCGGCAGATCCGCCGGCAGGCCGGCCGCGTACTTCGCCGACTGGGGCTCGGCGCCAGCCAGCGGCGTGCCCGCCCAGGCGCCGACAGCTTGACCGATCGGCGACTCGAAGTTCGGCCGGAACACCGGCGGCCACCCCGGTCTGGGCGCCACGGCCGATCGTCGAGTGACCCGCGCTGTGGGGTCCACTCCGGCGGGCTGCGAGGCGTCCTGTGTGCTCACCATGGGTGTGGTGATTGTCTGTGAAAC